>NZ_DASTCS010000029.1:0-20753 GCF_035710885.1 Gaiella sp.
GGCGGCGACCACGACGGGCAGGCGCGGACCGGCGGCCTCGCCCACCCGGCTCACGATGCGCGCGCTCGAAGGAGCGCTTGCTCGTGCGACACCGGGGACGAGAGCCGCCGTCTCGTCGACGCCGACAGGCGTCTGCGGGGCGATGGCGCCGACCTCGACCTCGTGTCGGAAGTCGACGCCGCGCGGTGCCGTTTTCCGGGCGTGGGCGGCGCGCGCCCGCCGATCGTCGCGGCCCGCCCCGGCGCCGGGCCGGGACGCCGCGGCGACGGCGGTCGCTCTCGCGGCGGACGGCGCCTCTTCTCCGCGGGTTCGGGGCGCGGCGACCGCCCGTGATCCGACCGTGTCGGCCACCGCCGCTCGCCTCGGCTGCGGCCGGGGCGCCGCTTCCATCGCGACTCCCGTCCGGGATTCCGCGCCTTCGGACGTCTCCACCGAGCCGGGGCGAGCCTGCTTGGCATCCGGGCCCGAGACGACCGTTGGCACCGCTCCGACCGGCTCCGGTGCAAGGACGGCGTGGCGCTCGTCCGCCGTAGGGCTCCCCCCGCCGGCCATGGCAGCGGGCGTGGGTGATGCGGGGAGAGGCGGGGTCGACCGCACGGGCCAGGCCCCGGGCGCCGGGGTCGGCGCGGCCGGGGCGGGAGACGCCACGTGTGGTGGCGTGCCGACCGGCGCCGCCGCCGCCGGGGGTGAGGGCGCCGACGCCGGAGGCGCCGGCTGAGAGGCGGCCACAGGCGTCGGGCCGGGCGCCGGAGTCGATGGCGTTGCGGGTGCAGGGACCGGCACCGCGACAGGCGCAGACACCGGCGCAGGCGGCGGCGAGGAGACGGGCGCCGGCCGCGACGGGAGCAGGCCGAGCGGGTCGACGTAGCCCTCCGACTCCGACGCGATCCGGATGCCGAGGTGCACGCTCGGCGCTGGATGCTCGGGCTCCCCGCTCGAGCCCATGGTCCCGACGCCTGATCCCTCGGTGACGGCGTCGCCCTTGGCGACGTCGATCGAGCCGAGATGTACGAGCGTGACGGCATAGCCGTCGTCCGTCAGGATGGTGACGCCGCGGCCGTACGTGGGCAGCGAGCCCGCGAAGCTCACCGTGCCGGACGCCGGCGCGCGGACGGGGGATCCGTCCGGCCCTGCGACGTCGATCCCGCGATGCTGACCGGCCGCGTAGGCGTCTCCGCCCAGCGTGTACGGGCGGAGCACGTCGCCGTCCGCGGGCCACGACCAGGCCTGTGCGGCTCCGCTCAGGGCGAGCGCCACCAGGCTCGTCGCGCCGATCACGAAAAGACGATGCACGAGGCACCTCCTCCGTTCTCTGCGCGGGCAACGCGGGAGACGTAGGGTAGCGCGGCCTCCGGACGGCGTCAATCGGGCGGCGCGAGAGAGGCGCGATACAGGTCGTTCCGCGACGCTCCGACGAGGCGGGCGACGACGTCCGCCGACGCCCGCCGTGCCGCACCTGCGGCGACGAGCTCGCGGACGGCCACGACCGCGTCGTCGAGCGTGACAGCCCGATCGGCGGGCCGGCCGATCACGATCGTCACCTCGCCCTTGACCGTCTCCGGGAAGCGCGCGGCAAGCTCCGCCGCGGTGCCCCGGGTCACTTCCTCGTAGCGCTTGGTCAGCTCGCGGCAGACCGCCACCTGCCGGTCGGGATCGGCCCGTGCGAGCGCCGTCAGCGAGGCCGACAGGCGGCGCGGCGACTCGAAGCCGACGGCGGCGTAGGGCCAAGTCTGCGCCTCCTCCCAGAGCGCCTGCAGCTCTGCGGCGCGTCGGGGCAGGTAGCCGAGGAACCGATACTGCGCCGAGGACAGGCCGCTCGCGACGAGGGCGGTCTCGACGGCGCTCGCCCCCGGCAGCACCGTCACCTCGACTCCCGCCGCGATCGCAGCCTCCACGAGCCGGCTCCCCGGGTCGTTGACTCCCGGCAGGCCGGCATCGGAGACGAGCGCCTGGGTTTCCCCGGCCGCGAGCCGCGGCATGAGCTCCCGCACTCGCCGCGCCTCGTTGTGCCGGTGCACGCTGACGAGCGCCCGCGCACGGATCTCATACCGGTCGAGAAGCACCTGCGTACGGCGTGTGTCCTCGCACAGCACCGCGTCCGCCTCACGCAGAGCTGCGAGCACGCGGAGCGTCACGTCCCCGAGGTTCCCGATCGGCGTCGCGCAGACCAGGAGCGGCAAGCTCAACGCTCCCCGTCGAGCGCCTCGAAGCCGACCAGCCCGGCGCCGACGAGCCCTGCGTCGTCGCCGAGCTCGGCCTGGACGACCCGGAGCTCATGATCGGCGGGCGTCAGTGCCTCGCGCCGCGCCCCGGCGAGCGCCGGCTCGCGCAGGAGCTCCCAGGCGGCGATCCCGAAGCCTCCCCCGACGACGACGACCTCGGGTGCGAGGATGTTCACGAACGAGCCGATCGCGAGCCCCAGGTAGTGCCCGATGCGCTCCAGCGCGGCGGCAGCCGCCGCATGGCCCGCGAGTGCCTCCTCCACGAGCCTGGGAGCGTCCGCGCCCTCGCCCCAGAGCTCGATCGCCGCCCGCTCGGCCGCCTCCCCCGAGGCGACGGCCTCCAGGTGACCACGTCCGTGGCAGTGCCCCTGGCACGGCCGGCCGTCGGCGTCCACGACGACGTGCCCCAGCTCGGCCCACCCGCGATACAGGCGCCCGTCGAGCACGATCCCGCCACCGACCCCGGTGCCGAGCGCGAGGGCGACTACGTCGCTGGCCCCTCGGCCTGCGCCCACGCGCCATTCCGCCAGCGCGATGGCGTTGCCGTCGTTCTCGACGCCGACCGGCACGCCGAACCGGTCGCGGAGGTGACCCGCGAGGTCGAGGTTCGTGAGCGGGAGATTGACGGCGCCGAGCGCGATCCCGGTCCTGCGATCGATGTTCATCGGCACGCCGACGCCGATCGCTCGCCCACCCTCCACGAACAGCTGGGCAACGAGGCTCTCGAGCTCGGCGAGGAACTGCGCCTCGCCGCTCGCCGGCGTGGGAACCTCGATCGTGCGGCCGATCCGGCCGTCTCGTGCGACCGCTCCCGCAAGGATCTTCGTCCCGCCGACGTCCACCCCGATGACCAGGTCTGGCGGCACGACGCGGCTACCATACCCGGCCTCATGCCCGCTCAGGACAAGCCGTACCGGCTGTATCGGGGCGGCAGGGTCAAGGGGCGGGTCCCGCTCGCGCGGCACACTTCACCGGCACCGACCACGCCTGCCGGACCGGGGTCGACCCCGACGCCCGCGAGGAAGCGCCGACGGCCCGGACGCTGGATCGCGCTCGGCCTCGTGCTCCTCCTCGCGCTTGTCGTCGCGTGGGCGGTGGCGAGCTATCTCTCGGTCTCGAACGGCGTGTCGGCGGCGAACGAGCGTGTCCCGGCCGGTGTCGGTCGCCTGCTCACGGAACGGGACGGGCTCCTCGTCTCGACGCCCACCACGATCCTCGTTCTCGGCACCGACGGCGGGAACCGGGCCGGCCGAGAGGGGGCCAACCGGTCGGACTCGATCATGCTGCTGCGCACGGATCCCGGGAAGCGCCGGCTCGCGTACCTCTCGATCCCTCGCGACCTTCAGGTCGAGATCCCCGAGGTCGGCCTCGCCAAGATCAACGCCGCCAGCCAGCTCGGCGGGCCCGCCCTTGCCCTCCGGGCGGTCAAGGACCTCACCGGGCTGGACGTCAACCACGTCGTGTTCGTGGACTTCGACCGCTTCGAGGAGGTGATCGACGCGGTCGGAGGGATCGAGGTCGACGTCCCGCGCAGGATCCTGTCCAACAAGTTCGACTGCCCGTACAAGACGGCGGAGCGCTGCGCAACGTGGGACGGGTGGCGCTTTGCGCGCGGCAAGCAGCACATGGACGGCCGGAGAGCGCTCGTCTACTCGCGCATCCGGCGGAACCTCTTGAACCCGGGCGAGACGGACTTCGACCGCACGCGGCGCCAGCAGCAGGTGGTCGCCGCCACCCTCGACAAGGTCACGAGTGCGGGGACGGCGCTCAAGCTGCCGTTCGTGGGCGGCGACCTCGTCGAGCCGCTCGCCACGGACCTCGGAGCCTGGGAGCTGATGCAGCTCGGCTGGGTCTACTTCCGTGCGGACACGGGGAGGGCGCTGCACTGCAGGCTCGGAGGTGACCCCGCGACCGTGGGCGGCGAATCCGTCATCCTCGGCACCGAGGACAACGTCTCGACCGTCGCCATGTTCACCGGCCGCTCCGCCCCGCTCCCGCCGCCCCGCGGGCTGCCGTACGCACCGGGATGCCTCATCGGCGAGCGCCGTGCCTGACGCGGCTAGTCGGGCTTCTTCGCGTCCGGCTTCTTCGCGTCGGAGGTCGTGGCGGCCTTGTCGGCCTTCCCGGAGCCGTCGGAGGTCTGGCCCCCCTCGCCCTCCTTCGACGTCGACTTGCGCGACCCGCGCCCGTAGTCCGTTGCGTAGAAACCGGATCCCTTGAAGTGCACCGCTACCGGGAACAAGAGCTTCTCGACCGGGCTGGCGCCGCAGACCTCGCAGACGCTCGAAGGTGGGTCGCTCATTCGCTGGAAAACTTCGAACGTGTGCCCGTTCGGGCAACGATACTCGTAGATCGGCATCGGGCGGCCAATCTACCAGCGAGGATTCCGGAAACCCGATGACACAAGGGATCGAGGCGAGGGTAGAGACTGCACCGGTCGGCGCGGCGCGCACGTCGGTGCGCGCGCGCCTGGAGGCGCACGGACTGTGGCTGGCGGTGGCCGGGGTGACGGTCGCGGCCGCAGCCTTCCTCCTCCATCAGCTGATGGCCTGGCCACCGCACGAGGACGAGACTCTCGCCCTGTTCGTGGGCCGCGACTCGCTTCCCGGGGTGATCGAGCACGTGACCCGGGATCGAGGCGGAGCGCCTCTGCACTTCCTGCTCGCGTGGGCCGTCGCGCACCTCGGCTTCGGGCTCGGTGCGCTGCGGTTGCTGTCGGCGTTCTTCGCCATCGCAAGCCTCCCGCTCGTCGCCGCGCTCGGGGTACGCCTCGCGGGCGCGAGGGTCGCGCTCGTCGCGACCGTGCTCGTCGCGTCGAGCTGGCTCCTGCTCTTCCACGGCGTCTACGGGCGGATGTACAGCCTCTTCCTCTTCGGCTCGCTCGCGTGCACTCTTGCCCTGCTCGAGGCGTTGCAGCACGGTGGCCGCGGGCGCTGGGCTCTCTGGGTCGCCGCGGCGCTGCTCGTGGTCGCCACCCACCCGTACGGCGTGCTGCTGCTCGGAGGCCAGGCCGTCTACGTGCTCCTCGAGGCACGCGACCGGCTGCGCGAGGCGATCATCGCGGGCGCGGCCGTCCTCGTCTGCGGCATCCCGTTCTGGCTCACCGACCTCGTCCTCGCCGACCGGTTCGACGTCGGGGTGGGCGGCGGCGGCGAGAAGCTCGGTGGCCCTTGGGCCGTTGCGCGCTACCTCTGGCGCTCGGCAGGGGATGCGACGGCCGGCTGGTGGCCGGTCACGGTCGCCGTCCTCGTCGCTGCCGCCGCCGGTGTCGTCCTCCTACGGCGGGAGGCACGCACGCTCGTCCTCGCGCTCCTCGGCGTCACCGTCGTGGCGTTCGTCGTCGCCAAGCTCGGGGGATCGGCGGCGCCCGAGTCGCGGCACCTGATCTTCCTCGCCCCGCTGCTCGCGATCGCCGTCGGCGCGACGCTGGTCCGAGCGGGCCGTCGTGTCCCCGCGGTCACGGTTACGTTGACGGCCGTCCTCGTCGTCTTCGAGCTCGCGTGGGCCTGGCACCGGACACCCCCGCTCTTCGAGTGGGAGCCGGACGCCCGACAGGCCGCCCGGGCGGACGCCGAGGCCTGGCTCGCCCTGACGAGCCGCCCCGACGACGTCCTGTTCGGCTACGAGCCGCTCTACCTCGGGGCCTGGGAGCGAAACCGCTCGTTCCCGACGACCGTCGTGCCTCGCGCAGACGCACGTCTCGCCTTGCGGACGATCGAGCGCGGCGGGCAACTCGGGCGCGGCGTCTGGGTCCTCGATGCGAGCGAGCGGAACAACATCCGGCCGCGACTCGAGATCGAGTACCGCATCCCCGAGCCGGGGTCGGCGTTCCGATCTCGGATGTTCGGCCCGTTCCTCGTCGTGCGGACCGTCGAGCCCGTGGTCACGCCGGAGACGTTCCTCTACTACTCGCAGCGCGCGCTGCTCGTGGGGCAGCAACTCGGGATCGGCGACGCAGACATCAACCTCCGCACCGCGGTGCTCGCCGCGCGCGAGCTGCGGGGCTACGGGCCGTCGCTTCGCTCGCGCTCGAGCAACTCGCGGTAGCAGGGCGCGCTCTCGAACGCGGCGAGCCCCGCCTGCACCGGCCGGCCGCGACGTCGCCGGGCTCGCCGGATCCCGGCGGCTACCGCCGACGCCCCGACGACGCCTCCGAGCAGGAACGACCGCAGCCGACTGCGGCGCCCGCTCGCCTCGCGCGGCTGTTCCGACCCTGCCATGAGACGATCGTAGGGGATGGTGGTCGTGTCGCTCGGGGATCTCGTACTGGACGTCGTCGTGCGGATCGACTCGGAGATCGCCCGCGGCGCCGACACGCCCGCGCGCACGTCGCTCTCGGCCGGCGGCCAGGCCGCGAACGTGGCCGCGTGGGCCTCCGCGCTCGGTGCCTCGGCCCGGTGGCTGGGCAAGCGGGCGGCCGATGCCCCGGGCCTGCTCGCGGCGGAGGAGCTGGAACGACGGGGCGTGGAGCTCGCCGGACCGGTAGAGCGGGCCGGGAACGGCGTGATCGTCTCGCTGGTCGAGCGTGGCGGCGAGCGCTCGATGTTCCCGGACCGTGGCGTTGCCACGCGGCTCGAGCCGGCCGAGCTGCGGGCCGAGTGGCTCGCGTGCGACCACCTGCACGTCTCGGGGTACGCGCTCCTCGCGGAGCCGGTGCGACGGGCCGCTGCCCGGGCCGTCGAGCTGGCCCGGGAGGCGGGTGCGACCGTCAGCGTGGATCTCTCCTCGTGGAGCACCATCCGTGATGCGGGCGCTGCCCGGTTTCGGTCGCAGGTCGAGGCGCTCGGCCCGGACGTCGTATTCGCGAACGAGGACGAGCAGGACGTGTTCGGCGACCCGCTGCCCGGTGTCGCGTGGATCCTCAAGCGCGGTTCGCGCGGGTGCTCCTTCGACGGGGACGAGCGCGCCGCGATCGACGTGCCCGACGTCGTCGACACCACCGGGGCCGGCGACGCGCTCGCTGCGGGCTGGATTCTCGGCGGCCCCGATCTCGCGCTCGAGACTGCGGCGCGGTGCGTTCAGCGCGCGGGCTCGATGCCCTGACTATCGACTGCCGGGTTCGTCGGCGACCCTCCACGCCGCCGGCCCGTCCCCCGCCCTCAGGCGTCGCCGGCTCCGTCGGCACAGTGCCCGTTTGGTGTGCCGACACGGCTGCCTCCTCCGCGGAGTCCGCCGTTCGATCCGCCGCAAGACGCGTCACAGAATCGGCACGAACACGGCACACCCGCGTCACGGTTCGTCAGATAGCGTGACTTCAGGGACACCGAGGTGCCCCTGGGGGAGGTTGGGGCACTGGAGCCCGCAGGCTCTCAGCCGGAAGGAGGACGTGGATGACCACGCTCGCAGGCTCGTCGATCGGCCAGGTTCACGTCTCGGTGACGGACATCGATCGCTCGGTCGCCTTCTACCGCGACACGCTCGGCCTCACGTTCCTGTTCCAGGTGCCCGGGCAGCCGATGGCGTTCTTCGACTGCGGTGGGACTCGTCTCTACCTCGCCGTGCCCGAGCCCGGGTTCCACTCACAGCCGCTCCTCTACTTCAGGGTCGACTCGATCGCCGTCGCACACGAGGCGCTCACCGCGAACGGCGTCTCGTTCCGCGACACCCCTCACGTCGTCCACCGCGACGACGCGCACGAGCTCTGGCTCGCGTTCTTCTTGGATCCGGACGGGTGCCTCCTGGCTCTGATGGAGGAGCGCCCGATCTAGAGGCGTGCGTTGGTCTTGGGCACGCGCGGCTGGGGGCCTGCGCGGCGCATCGCGGCCGTCTCGGATACGACACGCCGCTTGGCGCATGCCCTCCCCGCCATGCACCCCTCACCCGGATCAAGCCTCTAGTCTCCCCGCGTGGAGCACCTGATCCGGGTCGCCGACGACGTCCAGGCCGCGCTCCAGGAGCAGCGCGCGGTCGTCGCGTTGGAGACGACGCTCGTCGCCCACGGCTTTCCTGCCCCCTCGGGGATCGAGGTGGGGCTCGCGAGCGAGGCGGCGGTGCGTGCCGCCGGGGCGGTCCCGGCGACGATCGGCGTCCTCGACGGGCGCATCGTGATCGGCCTCGGCGGCGATGAGCTGGAGCGATTCACCCCCGACTCCCGTAAGCTCGGCCCCCGCGACGTCGCCGTCTGCGCCGTCCAGCGGGCAGTCGGGGCGACCACCGTCGGCGGCACCATGGCGGCTGCCGCGGCCGTCGGGATCCGCTTCATGGGTACCGGAGGGCTGGGCGGCGTCCACCGCGGCTTTCCGACGCCTCCGGACGTCTCCGCCGACCTCGGCGCCTGCGCCCGCATCCCGGCGGTGATCGCTTCGTCCGGCGTCAAGTCGCTGCTCGACGTCCCGGCGACGATGGAGCTCCTCGAGACGCTGGGGATCCCGGTTCTCGGGTATCGGGTGGACACGCTCCCGCTCTTCTACGCCGCGGAGGGCGGGCCACCCGTCTCGGCCCGTGTCGAGGACGCGGCCGAGGTGGCCCGGATCGCCGACGCCCACTGGCGGCTCGGCGGGAACGCGATCCTCGTCGGCCGGCCGCCCGACGAGAGCCTCGACGTGACCGCGCTGATCGAGGAGATCGTCGCGGAGGCCCACGAGCGGGATATCGTCGGCCAGGCCGTGACCCCGTTCGTCCTCTCAGCACTCCACGAGCGCTCCGGCGGGGAGACCCGCCGGGTGAACGCCGACCTGATCGTCGCGAACGCCCGGCTCGCAGGCGAGATCGCGGTTGCCTTCTCGAGGCTGTGACCTGCACCCGAACACCAACCTGCTGTGACACGCCGCTCCCGGACGAGGGGCGTCGGTGAGCCTCTACGACGCGGTCCGTGACCTGGAGCTCGAGATCGAGGGCTACGAGCTCGAGGGGCACGAGTACGTCATCAGCCCCGAGTTCACGCGCAAGACCACGGTCGTCCGGCTTCAGGGAGCCGGCGAGGAAGGGCTCGGCGAGGATGTCACCTACGACCCCTCCGAGCACGACACGCTGCAGTCGCGCGGCCCCGTGCACCCGCTCACGGGAGAATGGACGCTCGATGCGCTCTCTCGGCGGCTGAGCGCGCTCTCGCTGTTCGAGCGAGAGCCCGAGCACGACGCGTACCTCGACTACCGGCGCTGGGCGTTCGAGAGCGCCGCTCTCGACCTCGCCCTGCGCCAGGCTGGGATCTCGCTGGGCGATGCGGTCGACCGCACGCTTCGGCCCGTGACGTTCGTCGCCTCCGGCGGGCTGGGGGACCCGCCCTCGACCGCGCGGCTTCGGGCGTTCCTCGCCCTCTACCCCGACCTGCGGTTCAAGCTCGACGCGAGGCCCGACTGGACCGACGAGATCCTCGCCGAGCTCCGGGAGCTCGGGTGCGTCGACTCCATCGATCTGAAGGGGCAGTACAGCGGGACCGTCGTGGACAACCCGCCGGACCCCGAGCTGTACCGGCGCGCCCTCGAGGCGTTCCCGGACGCGTGGATAGAAGACCCGGCGCTCACGGCCGAGACGATCCCCCTGCTCGAGCCGCACGCCGAGCGGGTCACCTGGGACGCGGTCGTCCACTCGGTGGCCGACATCGAGGCACTGCGCTGGCCGCCTCGCACGGTCAACGTCAAGCCCTCCCGTTTCGGGACGATCGAGCGGCTGTTCGCGGCGTACGACTACTGCGAGGACCGTGGGATCGGCGCGTACGGCGGCGGCCAGTGGGAGCTCTCGATCGGACGCGGCCAGATCCAGCTGCTCGCGGCCCTCTTCCACCCCGACACGCCGAACGACGTCGCCCCGGGCGGCTACAACGCGTCCGAGCCTCCACCCGGGCTGCCGACGAGCCCGCTCACGGTCGCACCGCGGGCCACCGGGTTCCTCACCGAGTAGCGGGCCCGGTTTGCGTCGTCGGCGGCGATCGGTGATCGTGCCGGGGTCGTCGAAGTCGGGAGGCCCCATGCGCACGCCGCTCATGCAGCTTGTCGAGGGCGCGGTCACGCGGGCCGCGGCTGACGAACCACGTACGACCCGCCGGGAGCTCCTACACCGCGCCGGCGCCGGCGCTGTGGGCCTCACGGCCCTGGGCCGCCTCACACCTGTGGCGCGCGCCGCCGCTCGACGCATCGTCGTGGTCGGTGCCGGCCTCGCCGGGCTAACCTGCGCCTACCGCCTCAAGCAGGCGGGTTACGTCGCGCACGTCTTCGAGGCCGCCGACCGCGTGGGCGGACGCTGCTGGACGATCCGCGACACGTTCGCGGACGGGCAGATCGCTGAGCACGGCGGCGAGCTGATCGACCAGGGGCACAACCGGATCCGCAACCTGACGCAGGAGCTCGGCCTTGCGCTCGACAACCTTCTCCGCGCGGAGGCGAACGGGACGGAGCTGCTCGCGAGCTTCGACGGAAAGCCGTACACGTACGCGGAGATCACGGACGACATCAAGCAGGTGTGGCAGAAGGTCCACAAGGACGTGTCGGCGGCGAGCTACCCGACGCTGTTCGACTCGTCCACCCCGCGCGGTCGGGAGCTCGATCAGCTCTCCATCGTCGACTGGATCGAGGAATCGATCCCGGACGGGATGGATTCCCGCCTCGGCCGGCTGCTCGACATCGCCTACACCATCGAGTACGGCGCCGAATCGGCGGAGCAGAGCTCCTTGAACCTCCTCTATCTGCTCGGATACTCGGGGCAGGGGCAGTTCCGCGTCTTCGGCAAGTCGAACGAGAAGTACCACGTGAGGGGCGGGAACGACCAGATCCCAGAGCGGCTGGCCGCCACCCTCGCCGGTCAGATCACGACCGGTACGGAGCTCGTCGCGCTCCGGCGCACGTCGACCGGGGCGTTCGCCCTGACGTTCGGGCATGGCTCGGGCACGACGACCGTCACGGCCGAGAAGGTCGTGCTCGCGCTGCCGTTCTCGATCCTCCGCCGTTCGGTCGACCTGTCGAACGCCGGGTTTTCGGCGCGCAAGCTCCTCGCGATTCGCGAGCAGGGCATGGGCACGAACTCGAAGCTCAACGTCCAGTTCCGGAGACGACACTGGAGCGACCTCGGCTCGAACGGCGAGACGTATGGCGACGCGGGCTACCAGTGCACCTGGGATGTCACCCGCGCGCAGCCGGGCCGGTCGGGGATCCTCGTGGACTACACGGGCGGGATCGTCGGGGCGAGCTTCGGCTCCGGGACACCCCATCAGCGTGCGGAGCGGTTCCTCACCCAGTTGGAGCCCGTGCTACCCGGGATCTCGAGTCAGTGGAACGGCCTCGCGACTGTCGACTTCTGGCCGGGGTACGAGTGGACCCGCGGCTCGTACTCGTTCTGGAAGGTCGGGCAGTACACGCGCTTCGCCGGCATCGAGGGCAGGCGGGAGGGGAATGCGCATTTTTGCGGAGAGCACACCTCGGTCGACTTCCAGGGCTATCTCAACGGCGCTGTCGAGACAGGCGAGCGCGCCGCGGCGGAGGTGATCTCCGACCTCGGCTGAGTCCGAGACCTAGGGTCGGGCCGAAGGCGAGGCGCCGGCGCCCTCGATCTCGAGGTGCGGCAACCAGCCGAGCCAGCGCGGCAGGTACCAGGTCCGCTCGCCGAGGATGGCGAGCACGGCCGGGAGGAGGACGAGCCGCACCACGGTCGCGTCGATCAGGAGCGAGACGGCGATTCCGAACCCCATCTGCTGGAACTCGACCTGGTCGCCTGCGGCGAAGCCGATGAAGACCGCGATGATGATCAGCGCGGCGCCGGTGATGATGCGCGCGGTCGAGGCGACGCCGTAGGCGACGGCCTCCACCGTCGACTGGCCACCCGCGACGTGCTCCCGGATCCGGCTCAGGAGGAACACCGTGTAGTCCATCGAGAGGCCGAAGAGCACTGCGAACAGGAACAGCGGCAGCCAGGCGGCGATGACGTCCACCTCCGTGAAGCCGAGCAGGTCCCGTCCGACGCCCTCGAGGAAGACGAGCACGATCAGCCCGTACGCGGCGCCGACCGAGAGCAGGTTGAGGGCGATCGCGACCGCAGGCAGCACGACCGCACGGAACGCGATGGTGAGGAGCACGAAGCTGAGCGCCAGCACGAACGCGAAGACGATCGGCAGCCAGGTGTCCGTCAGCTCGCGGTAGTCGACCACCTCGGCGGTCTCCCCGCTGACGAGGACCTCGGCGTCCACCCCGGCAAAGACCTGCGGGACAACCTCCGAGCGCAGGCGCTGCACCGCCTCCAGCGCGCGCTCGTCGCGGCTGTCGCCGGCAACGAGGGCCTCGACGTTCGCAAGCCTCCCGTCCGGGCTTGTCGACACGTCGGCAGGCAGGAATGCGCCGTCCGCGCCGACGCGGCGCGCGAGCTCCGCGATCGCCTGCTCGACCCGGGCCGCCCCGATGTCGCCCTCGACGACGACCTGCACCGAGTCGGCGGTGCCGACCCCGAACTCCTCCTCGAGCAGCGTGAACCCCTGCTTCGCCGCGAACCGGTCGGGCAGCTCGCGGACGCCGGTCAGGCCCGTCTCCATCCGCAGCACCGGCAGGGCGGCGAGCACGAGCAGGCCGGCCGAGAGCACCGCCGCCAGGACCGGGGTGCGCGTGACGCTGCGGACGATGCGCGACCAGACCCGCCCCTCGACGCCCGCGCTCTGCTCGACCCTCCGTCCGAGCCAGGGCACCCGGAGGGCGTTGACGCGGTCGCCGATCAGGGCGAGCACGGCGGGCAGCAGCGTGAGCGCCGCGAGCACCGTGACGATCCCGACCAGGATCGCTCCGGCGGCGAGGCTGCGGAGGATCGTGTCCGGGACGAGCACCATCCCGACCATCGCGAGGACGAACGCCGAGCCGCTGAACAGCACGGCGCGACTGGTCGTCGAGCCCACCCTGGCGATCGCGAGCAGCTTCTCGTTTCCGAGGCGCCGTTCCTCGCGATAGCGGGAGACGACGAACAGCGAGTAGTCGATCCCGAGCGCGAGGCCCATCCCCGAGATCATGTTGACCACGAAGACCGAGAGATCGAAAGCCTGTCCGAGCAGGGCCGTGAGCCCGAGCGAGACGATGATCGCGACCAGCGCGACGAGCACCGGGACGAGTCCGGCGACGACCGCGCCGAACACGAGCAGCAGCACGATCAGCGCCGCCGGCAGGCCGAACTGGAGCTCGCCCTTCTGGAGGTCCTCCTCCGAGAGCGTCGTGAAGTCGCGGTCGGCGGTGAACTCGCCCGTGACGGCCGTCTCGAACCCGTCCGTCTCGGCCGCGTCGACAACGTCGATCACCTCGTCGATGCCCTCTTCCCCGTCGCCCCGGAGGCCGACCGGGACGACGAGGGCGCGTCGGCTGGGCGCCACGAGCAGCCGCTCCCCGGTCGAGTAGTAGGTCCGCACCGGCTGGACGACCCCGGTCGCCTCGAGGTTCGCGGCGAGCCGCTCGACCCTTGCCCGGAACGCCGGGCTGTCGAAGTCGACCGTCTTCGACCGGATCACGACGAGCTCGTTGACGTAGTCGTCCGTCGGAGGGAAGTGCTCGCGGAGCAGGTCGTACGCGCGGTACGACTCCGGGTCGTTCGTCATCTCGGCGTCGGTCGTCAGCGCCGATCCGAGGAGGCCGCCGATCGCGGCGACCGACAGGACGAGCACGCCGCCCCAGAGGGCGAGCGTCCGCCACGGATGCAGGCTCGAGGCTCGAGCCAGCCGACCGGTGACGTCCTTCACTGGTCTCCGCCCCGCCCGAGCAAGCGCGACCCGGCCCTACCCCTCCAGGGCCGTGAGGAACTCGTCGATCGGGAGGAGCGTCAGCGTCTCGAACTTCACGCTGCCGCGGGCGCCGAGCTTCACCGAGAGGTTCGCCATCGTCAGGTCGTCGGGCGCCTCGACGACGTTGACGAAGTCGTACACGCCGAGGGCGGCCCATTGGTGGAGCACCTTGGCGCCGAGCTCCTCGACGTCACGGTTCACCTCTCGCAGCCGGGACGGGTTGGAGTTGAGGGTCTGCGTTCCCTTCTCGGTCAGCGTCGTGAGCATCAGGTACGTCGGCACGCCGTCGCCTCCTCTCGGGTCGGGCCCCAGAGCCTACTCGGGGCGACTCAGCGCGGCCCGCCGTAGCCTGCGGCGGTCGTCCCGGCTCAACCCGACGCGGGCCACCAGGTCGACGTACACGATCGCCGCGCCGAGGTAGAGGAGCGGGGAGATCACGACGTCTGCGAGGAAGACCGACACGCGCACCGTCGCGTCCGCCTGGCTCGAGAGCAGGAGCCCCATCGCGAGCCTCGTCAGCCCGAAGAGGAGCGCGAGCGTCGCGAACGAGCCCGCGGCGTGGATGTAGTCGGCGCGACCGAGCTGCACCGTCCGCCGGAGCGCGGCGAGCGGCCCGAGCCGCTCGGCCATGACCGCCGGGACGGCATGCCCGGCGAGGCCGAGCCAGAGGATCGCCGCGATCGCGAACCACCCGAACAGGAAGGCCGCCGGGAGGAACGTGATCGTGCCGACCCCGACCGCGACCAGCCAGGTCGCGAGCGGCGGCCTGCTTCCCTGGCGGATCGCCGAGGCGGCTGCGTAGGCGAGGCTGAAGGCGGGCGAGGCCGCGACCAGCACGGCGATCCGGGCGCCCAGCGAGCGATCGACGATCAGCTGGTCGGCGATCGCGACGGGAAGCCCGAGCGCGAGCGCAGCGGCGAGGTTGTCCTGGTAGAGCTTGATCGCCTCCGCGACGACCTGCCCCACCGTGCGCGACTCGGGAGGCAGGGGCGGCGGGGTCGGCTCACGCTTCGACGGGTTGCGCGGTCGTGCCACGCGCGAACCGTAGACGGCCGCGGAGGAGCCCGACCACTACCCAGCGACCCGAAGGTCACACTGCGACTCGCCCGAGAGCGGCGAGCACAGCCGGTATCGCACCCTCGAGCACCGTCAGCGCCTCCGCGATGCCCCAGCGCGCTCGGTCGTGCTCGCCGAGCGCATTCGAGATCGCCCTCACCTCGACCGCCGGAACGGCTGCGAGCGCGGCCGCGCGCAGCACGCCGAAGCCCTCCATTGCCTCGACCAGCGGCCCTTCCGACACGGCGTCGCGTGCGCCACCGACCGCGGCAGAGGTGTGGATCGGGATTGCGATCGACCCCGGGAGTGCCTCCCGGGCGGTACTGACGAGATGGTCGTCCCCCGCGGCGCGCGCGATCACCGGCCACTCGGCGGCCAGGTCGCAGTAGACGGCCTCGGTGCCGACGACGAGGGTGCCCGTTGCGATGCCGCGACCCCCCGCGAGCCCCACATGGAGCACGGCGGCGAACGGCCGGAGCGCCAGCGCCCGCGCGGTCGACGCCGCGGCCTCGACGGGCCCCACGCCGCAGACGAGCCCGTCGTGCCCGCAGAGCTCGCGATCGGTCGCAGCGACGATGAGGATTGGAGGCACGGGTCGGGAGGAGTCGGGGCCGCGTGGATCCTACGCCGCCCGCGACCCCCCACCCGAGCTCCAGCCCGATCGCCGACCCGGCCGCTGCGTGACCGACTCCGCTTCCGACTCCGTGCGGCGGCTACCGGCTGGACGCACCTCGAGCCGTCGACGCGACCTCGGCCATCCGCCGCTGTGCCGCCCGCTCGAAGGCGTCGAGCACGGTCACAGCGGCTCGAGGCGCCTGTACGCGGCGCTGCACAGCACGCTCGAAAACGTCCGGGATGGCAGCGGCTGCTTCGTAGGCCGGCGCCGACTCGCCCCAGTCCGCCTCCGGGATACGAGCCCCTCCCGTCGGCACGACCGACGCGCCGATCGCGACCGAGACCGCCAGTGATGCGGCGATGCGCGTGCTCCTGATTGCCATGACCCATCTCGCTTCCCTGGTGACCGCCCCGTCTGGCTCCCCCGACGCTACGAGGAGCGGATCCGCGCGTCGCTCGCACATGCGACGCAGGCTGTGTCGCGTCTGAGGCAGACGGCGGGCTGCTCGTTCTCGTTACCGTGTCGGCATGAGCCGCCGCGCGGTCGTCGCCGTTCTCGCGGGCCTGGCGCTCGTCGGCGCCGCAGGCTGCGGTGGGGACGACGACCTCTCCGAGGCGGTCGAGTCCGCCCGTACGGAAGCCGAGGCGCGCCTCGACGAGGCGCGTGCAGACCTCGAGAGCAAGGTCGACGAGATCCGGGACGAGGTGTCAGCCGACGTCGAGGAGTCGCTCGAGGACGTGCGCCGTGCGATCGACGACGTCGAGGACTCGACCCGGGAGGAGCTCGAAGAGGCTCGCGACGAGCTCGAGCAGGCACGGGACGAGCTCGAGCCGAAGGTCGACGAGGCGCTCGGCGACGCCCGGGAGGGGCTCGCCGACGCGCTCGACGCGATCGAGCGCATGCTCGAGCGGATCGAGGACGAGCTCCGCGACGTCGGCTGAACATGAGGGTGATCCGAACGCGTGCGGCCGGCGGACGCCGACGCGATGCGTGACCGCGCTTCGGCTTCGTGCGGGAACGGGACGCTGCGCGGCGGTTCCGCTTCACCCCGGCCTTCGACCGGCTCTGAAGCGCGCGGGGGTCAACGGCCGGTCGCGGAGAGAGGGCCGGCGCCGAGCGCGTAGTCGACCGCCTCGGCGAGAACCATCACTGCCCCTCGTTCGCGTGCGGCGGTGTGCTCCACAGGCCCGCACAACGTCTCCGCCTGCCTCTGCGTCGTCTCGTGCAGCTGGCGCTCGAACGGCTTGAAGTCGGCGCCCATCTGGGCCAGCAGACCTGCGGCGGCGCCCAGCAGGACCGACGCCCTCTCTCCGTCTCGGTCGCGCACAGCCACGGCGGCGAGGCCCTCGAGGCACCACGCGAGATCCTCCTTGTCGTCCGTGTCGTTCGCGAGCGCGAGGCCCTCGCGGAATCGCGCGGCCGCCACGGCGTGGTCGCCCAGCATGAGATCGACGGCGCCGCGATTGAAGAGCGACCGGGCGATGTTCGCCGTGTCGCCGCGTGCGCGCAGGAGGCGCAGGCTCTCCTCGAAGAGTGGCCGCGCGCGAGCGTAGTCCCCCGTGGCCAGCGCCAGATCGCCGAGATTGTTGAGCGCGAGCGCCGTGATCCGCTCGTCCCCGACCTCGCGCGCGAGCGTCACCGCTTCCTCGAGCACGACCGCGGCCCGCGTCTCGTCTCCCGCGGCGAGCACGATGGCCCCCAGGTTGCTGAGCGCGTTGGCGACGAACCGCGGCTCGCCCGCACGGCGTGCGGATACGAGCGCGCCCTCGGCAAACGCCGTGGACGCCTCGTAGTCCCCCTGGAGCAGCGCGATCGACGCGCCGGCCGTCTGCGCCCTCCGCAGGAGCAGGGGATCCTGGTCGGTCGCCGAGGGGAGCACGACCTCGAGATGGCGCCTCGCCTCGCCCAGATGCCCGCGGACGTACCAGAACCGGCTCAACGCGACCGTCAGCCTCAGCGCGCTCTCACCTTCACTTGCCTGCAGGAAGAACGTGAGCGCCGCCCGCGCGTTGTCGTGCTCCAGCTCGAGGAGCGCGAACCACTGCGTCTGGCTCTCGCCGCTCAGCTCTGGCTCGGCGCGTTCCGCAAGCGCGAGGAACCATTCGGCGTGCCGCCGCCTCGGCGCGTCGGCGCCGAGCTCCTCCAGACGTTCGGCGGCGTACTGGCGAACCGTCTCGAGCAGGCTGTACCGCGCCTCGCCCTCCGGTCGCCGCACGAGGAGGAGGGAGGCATCGGCGAGGCTCTCCACGAGGTCCAGGGCCCGGTCCTCGTCGCCGTCGAAGCAGACCGTCGCGACGGCCTCGAGCGTCGCTCCGCCACGGAAGACGGAGAGCCGTGCGAGCAGCTCGCGCTCCTCGTCCGACAGCAGGCCGTAGCTCCAGTCGAGCGTCTCCCGCAGCGTCTGCTGGCGGGCGGGAACGTCGCGGGGGCCGCCCGTCAGGAAGCTGAGACGCTCGGTCAGTCGTTGGAGCACCGTCTCCGGAGTGAGCACGCGCATGCGCGCAGCGGCGAGCTCGACCGCAAGCGGAAGGCAGTCGACCTTCAGGCAGATCTCGCGAATCTCCGACTGGTTCGCGTGCGTCGGCTCGAAGTCCGGCTGCCGTGCCCTGGCCCGCTGGTCGAAGAGCTCGACGGCGGCAGCCGTGTCCAGCGGCGCGACGGGAAAGACGTGCTCGCCCGTGACGTGGAGGACTGCGCGGCTCGTCACGAGCAGCGTGAGGCGGGGCGCCCGCGCGACGAGCTCCGCATACCGCGGGGCGGCCTGCCGCACGTGCTCGGCGTTGTCGAGCACGAGGAGCAGCTCCCGACCGCGGAGCGCGTCCGCGAGGGTGTCGATCGCCGCTTCCCCGGCGACCTCCGCGAGGCCTAGTGCCTGCGCGATCGTCGGGGCGACGAGCTCGGGGTCCCGTAGCGGTGCGAGCTCGACGAGCGCGGCCCCGTTCGCGTAGGAGGGCGCTGCCCGGCGGGCCGCCTCGAGCGCGAGGCGCGTCTTGCCGCTGCCTCCGGCGCCGGTGAGCACGAGCAGCCGCGCCTCGCGACGCGTGAGGAGACGGTCGAGCAGCTCGAGCTCGCGCACGCGGCCGACGAGCGGGTTCGGAGCGACCGGGAGCGAGCCGACGCGCGTCTCCCGCGCGGAGTCGAGCTCCAGCCCCGCATCCTGTCGGAGGATCGCCCGTTGCAGCTTGCGCAGCCGCGGGCCGGGCTCCAGCCCGAGCTCTTCGTCGAGATGGCGCCTGAGGGCTGCGTAGCGCTCGAGCGCATTCACCTGACGGCCCGACCGATAGAGCGCGAGCATCGCGAGCCCCTGCATCCGCTCACGGAGCGGATGCTCGTCGGCCAGCGCGACGATCTCCCCCAGGGCCTCGGCGTGCTCCCCCAGCCGGAGCCTCGCCTCGAGACGCGTCTCGCAGGCGACGAGCCGAAGCTCCTCGAGCCGCTCGGCCTCGCCGCGCGCGAAGTCCTCGTACGCCACCTCCGCGAAGGCAGGTCCGCGCCACAGGCCGAGCGCCTGCTCGGCGAGCGAGGCGGCGAGCGCCGGGTTGCCGCTCTCGAGCGCATCGCCCGCCTCGTCGAGGAGCCGCTCGAAGCGCTCGGAGTCGAGCGACGCCGCGACGCGGTCGAGGGCATACCCCGCGGACAGCGTGACGACCGCCAGGCCCTCCGGGAGGGCCTTGCGCAGCTGGGAGACGTAGACCTGGAGCAGCTTCGCCGCGGACGGGGGCGGCGTCTGACCCCACAGGGCGTCGACCAGCGCATCGGCCGAGCAGGCGCGCCCCCCGGCCAGGGCGAGCGCGGCCAGGAGGGACCGGTGCTTCTGCCCGGACAGGGCCACGACTCCGTCATCGCCGACGAGCTCCACCGGCCCGAGCACCCGCAGCTCCGTTCGCACCGGCGCATTCTCGCCGTGCCGACACCGCCTATACCAGCCCTATACCGGCCTCCCGCACTCTCACGTGCGTCATGACGTACGCGGTCGTCCACGATGTTCCCGCGAGCTGGGAGCACTACGAGCCGCTCGGGGCGGCGCTCGCGAACCCCGTGCCGGGCGGTCTGCTGCTCCACGTCGCCGGGCCGACCGACGAAGGCTTCCGGGTCATCGACATCTGGGCCTCGCGCGAGGACTGGGAACGGTTTCGCGCCCGTCGTCACGACGACGTCGCAGCGCTGGCGCCGACCATGTGCCGCGAGCTGAACGTCATCGCGACGATCCGCGGGGATCGGGCATGACGGCCCTATACCGGCGCTATACCGACCTCCCCCACGATCCCGGGATGCCGTGGAAAGGCGATGCGACCACGAGGAGGACGCGAATGGAACGGAAGACGCGAACCCAGGCATGGACGATCTGCGCCGCGCTGGTGCTGGCCGCCGCGGTGCTCGCGACGGCTGCCTCGGCGACGCCGGGCGCGGCGTGCGGATTCTGTGGCAAGAACCTGATCAAGAACCCCGGGGCCGAGGCCGGCGCCGGGATCACCGCCGTCGGCGCGTACGGCGCGGTTCCGGGCTGGACGAACGAGGCGGGCCAGTTCAGCGCCGCGTCCTACACGTTCCCCAACGGCTGGTTCTCCAAGCGGTCGAAGGGCTCGCAGGCGCGGGGCAAGAACTACTTCTTCGGCGGCACGACCACCGACGCCGTCTCGGCGAAGGCGACGATCGGCAAGCAGACGATCAAGCTGCCTGCGGCCGCGGCGGGTCGCAAGGTGACGCTCGGCGGCTGGCTCGGCAACTACGGAACCGGGCCGACTGCGAACATGACCCAGGTGCGGGCGGAGTTCGCCGACCCGGGCGGCACCGTCCTGGCACGGCTCCGGATCGGGAACGACACGACGATCTCCGGCACGGACATGGCGTTCCGCAGCCGGAAGGGCACCGTTCCGCGAGGCGCCACCCAGGTCACGATCGTGGTGACCTTCGCGAGCGGGAACAACTACAAGCTGGCCGGGGCGGACGACCTCTCGCTCGTCCTCGCCTGAGGGAGCGCCGGGGGGAGCGCCGGGGGGAGCCGCGACGCCGGGTCGGCCCGGCGTCGCGGCCTGGCGCGCCTCGCACGTTCAGTCGTGTCAGCTCGACCTAGCGCTCGACCCCGACCGGCTCGACCGGTGCCGTCGACTCGCCGGCGTCGTCCGCGCCCTCGCCGCGCCCGGCAAAGCGGATCTTGCCCAACTCGGCGTACGCGCGGATC
>NZ_DASTCS010000030.1:0-39727 GCF_035710885.1 Gaiella sp.
GTGATCGAGCCGATCTGGAACAGCGAGTCGGGCGTGACATCGACGCCGGTCGCCCTGCTGAGGACCCCGGCACCGGTGGCCGTCATGCTTCCGTCCTTCAGGATCCCGAGGGTCGCGCCGGGGACGCGGTGACGGCTCATCAGCTCGATGAGCCGCTCCTGCCACGCCTCGGCGTCGGCCGCGCGGCGGTCGCCCGCCGGACTGCGCGCCGTCGTCGACATCCGGAGTAGCGTACGCACCCGTGACCGTCGACACCGGGACACGGCCGTGACGTCGCTCCGCGCGGGCGTCGTCGGCACGGGGTTCGTCGGCGTCGTGCACGTCCACGCTCTCCGCCTGCTCGGCGTGGACGTCGCGGGGGTGGTCGGATCGTCGCCCGAGCGTGCCGCCGCAAAGGCGATCGCACCGGTGATCGACTCCCTGGACGCCCTCCTCGCGGACGACTCGATCGACGTCGTCCACCTGACGACGCCCAACCACCTCCACCACCCGCAGTCGAAGCAGGTGCTCGAGGCGGGCAAGCATGTCGTGTGCGAGAAGCCGTTGGCGATGACCTCCGAGCAGTCGGCGGAGCTGCTCGCCCTCGCCGAGTCGAGCGGTCTCGTCCACTGCACGAACTTCAACCTGCGCTTCTTCCCGCTCGTGCACGAGGCGCGAGCCCGCGTCGGGGCCGGTCAGCTCGGCGAGGTCTGGAATGTCCACGGCGGCTACCTGCAGGACTGGCTCCTCTACCCCACCGACTGGAACTGGCGCCTCGAGCCCGACAAGGGCGGCGAGCTCCGCGCGATCGGGGACATCGGCTCGCACTGGATGGACATGGCGCAGTTCGTGAGCGGGCAGCGCATCGTCGAGGTGTGCGCCGACCTCCACACGACGATCCCCGTCCGGCGCAGGCCGCTCGGCGAGGTCGAGACGTTCGCGAGCGCCGACGACATCGAGCGCGAGGATGCGCCGATGGCGACCGAGGACCTAGGGCACGTGCTCGTCCGCTTCGACGGCGGTGCGCGCGGCGCGTTCAAGGTCTCGCAGGGCAGCGCGGGACGCAAGAACTACCTCCACATCGAGGTCGACGGATCGGAGTCGGCGCTCTCCTGGAACGCCGAGCGCCACGAGGAGCTGTGGCTCGGGCTGCGCGACGAGCCGAGCGGCGTCCTGCAGCGCAACGCCGCCCTGATGCAGCCCTCCGCGGCCGCGCACACGTTCCTGCCGGCCGGCCACGCCGAAGGCTGGGTCGAGACGTTCAGGGAGCTCTACCGGAGCGTCTATGCGGCGGTCGCCGCCGGCCGGCCGCAGGAGGCGCCCGACTACCCGACGTTCGCCGACGGGCACCGCGCGAACGTCCTCGGCGACGCGATCGCGCTTTCGAATGCGGAGCGGCGCTGGGTGGAGGTCCCCGCGTGAAGCTCGGCCTCCTGACAGCGGCGTTTCCACGGCTCAACCTCGTGAAGACCGCGGCCTGGGCAGCCGACAACGGCTTCGAGATGCTCGAGGTCGCCTGCTGGCCGGCCTCGGGCGGCGAGCGGCGCCGGTATGCCGGCGTCTCGCACATCGACGTCGAGCGCTTCGACCCTGCCGAGGTGCGGGACGTGCTCGAGGAGCACGGGCTCGAGATCTCGTCGCTCGCCTACTACCCGAACAACCTCCATCCCGATCCGGGCGAGCGACGCGCCGCGAACACGCACCTCCGGAAGGTGATCGACGCCGCCGCCGCGCTCGAGGTGCCCACGGTCGGCACCTTCGTGGGCAGGGACAAGACGAAGAACATCCCGGAGAACTTCCGCGAGTTCCGCAGGGTCTGGCCCCGGATGGTCGCCTACGCGGAGTCGAAGGGCGTCAACGTCGCGATCGAGAACTGCCCGATGATCTTCAGCTGGGACGAGTGGCCCGGAGGAACCAACCTCGCGTCGACGCCGGCGGTGTGGGACGAGATGTTCACGATCGTCCCCTCCGAGCGGTTCGGTCTGAACCTCGACCCGTCGCACCTCGTCTGGCTCCAGATCGACTACGAGCGCGTCGTCCGCGACTACGCCTCGCGGATCCTCCACGTCCATGCGAAGGACATGGAGATCGACCGCGACGGGCTCTACCGGCACGGCACGGCCTCCCAGGGGATGGGCTGGCAGGTGCCCCGGCTTCCCGGCCTCGGCGAGGTGCGCTGGGACCGGTTCCTCGCGCAGCTCTACCGGGTCGGGTACGACGGGGTGGTCTCGGTGGAGCACGAGGACCGCGCGTTCGAACGGACCGACGAGCTCGTCAGGCGCGGGTTCCTCATCGCCCGGGACGCGCTCCGGCCCTATCTGCACTGAGCCGCACCGCCCGCGCATGGCTCATATCTGGTCGACACAGGCGTTGCGCCACGCCTCCCTTGCTTGCCCGACGGCGCTCCGGGGTAGGAGAATCGGCGGACCATCCGACCGAGGAGGTTGCCGATGAGCGTCGTCAAGGTGATCGAGATCACCGCCTCGTCCCCCACGAGCTTCGCCGAGGCCGTGAAGGCGGGTATCACGAAAGCGTCCGAGACGATCCACGGGATCAAGGGCGCGTGGGTCTCGGAGGAGAGCGTCGTGGTGGAGAACAACGAGGTCACGGAGTTCCGGGTGACGATGCGCGTCAGCTTCGTCCTCGACTGATCCGGGCCCGGCGGGGCCGCCGACGCGTCGGCGGTCCCGCTGCCCCAAGCGTCCGTTCGACGTCGCCGGCGTGCGTGCTACAAGGGACACGTGACGGCGCCACCCACCGACGCGCGGCTCGACCAGCCCGCGACCAACGACTCGACGGCGCGCGCGCTCGTCGCCGCGATCCCCGACCCGATCTTCCGGATCGGGGTGGACGGCCGCTACCGGGGGTTCAAGGTCGACTCGGAGCGCGACCTGATGACACCCCCTGACCAGGTGATCGGCCGTGCCGTGCACGAGCGGCTCCCGGCAGAGGTCGCCGACGCGATCCTCGCCGCAGGCCGCCGCGCCGTCGACGAGCAGGAGGTACAGCAGATCGAGTACTCCCTGGATCTGCAGGGCGACGGGCCGCGGGACTACGAGGGACGGGTCGTGGCCTGCGGCCCCGACGAGTTCGTCCTCATCGTGAGGGACTTCACCGACCGAACGCGCCAGGAGCGCGAGCTCGAGCGTGAGCGGGACTTCAGCCGCGCCGTCGTCCGCTCGACACCCAGCTTCCTCGCGCTCGTCGACGAGGACGGAATCCTGCTCGGCGTCAACAGTGCCCTCGAGCGCGCGGCCGGCATACCGGAGGAGGAATGGATCGGCAATCCGTTCTGGACGCTGTTCATCGCGCAGGAGGACGTGCCGCGCGCCCAGGAGGACTTCCAGCGGCTGCGCACGGGTGACCCACCGGGGGTCGTCGAGTACGAGCACGTGGGGCCGGACGGGGAGCAGCTCGTCGTCGACTGGACCGCCACGGTCGTGCACGACTCGGAGGGCGCGTTGCGGTACCTCCTCTGCGGTCTCGACGTCACCGCCCGCAAGCGGGTCGAGGAGGAGATCCGGCGGTCGCGAGCACGGATCGTCTCCGCGAGCGACGCCGAGCGGAAGCGGCTCGAGCGGAACCTCCACGACGGCGCGCAGCAGAACCTGGTCAGCGTGTCGCACGCCGTGCACCTCGCGTTGCGCTCGCTTCGCACCGATCCCGACCAGGCCGAGCAGCACCTCGAGCGCGCCCTGGAGGAGCTCACCACCACCCACGAGGAGCTTCGCGAGCTCGCACGCGGCCTCCACCCCCAGATCCTGACGCTGCAGGGTCTCAACTCCGCTGTCCGCTCGATCGCCCGTCGCGCGCCGATCCCCGTGACGGTCGTCACGGTCGACCACGAGCAGCGCTGGCCGCCGCTCGTCGAGAGCGCCGCCTACTTCGTCGTCTCCGAAGCGCTCACGAACGTGCTCAAGTACGCGCGGGCATCGTCTGCGACCATCCGCTTGGCGCGGAGGGAGGACGTCCTGATCGTCGAGGTCTCCGACGACGGCTTCGGCGGCGCCGAGCCGTCCGAGGGCTCCGGCCTCGGCGGCCTCCGTGACCGCGTCGAGGCTCTCGACGGGACCTTCGAGATCGACAGCCCTCCGGGCTCGGGCACCCGGATCCGGGCCGAGCTGCCGCTCGAGATCGACCAGTAGGCGCCGGCCCGCCCTCGTTCGGCAGGGTTCGACACCTCCCGCTTGACAGCGGCGCCGTCGAGTGCGAGGATCCTCCGCGTCGAACCCCGTAGCTCTTCGGAGTCGCGGGGTTCGGCGTTTTTTCGTGGTGTGACCGCCGCCCAGGCTGCTCCGCTACCGTCGCCGGGTGGACGGCACGGCGCTGATCGAGGCCCACGGGCTGACGAAGCTCTACGGCGATTTCGTCGCGGTCGACGGCATCGACTTCTCGGTCGAGCGCGGCGAGACGTTCGGCTTCCTCGGCCCGAACGGCGCCGGCAAGAGCTCCACCATGCGGATGATCGGGGCGGTCTCTCCCGCAAGCCGCGGGACCCTTCGCGTCCTCGGCCGCGATCCCGAGCGTGACGGACCGGCGATCCGCGAGCGACTCGGCGTCGTCCCGCAGGAGGACAACCTCGACCGAGAGCTCGACGTCGGCGAGAACCTGCTCGTCTACGGCCGCTTCTTCGGGCTCCCGCGCGACGAGATCCGCCGCCGCAGCGAGGAGCTGCTCGAGTTCGTCCAGCTCGCCGACCGCCGTGACGCCCGCGTCGACTCGCTCTCCGGCGGCATGAAGCGGCGGCTGACCATCGCGCGGGCGCTGGTCAACGACCCCGAGCTGATGCTTCTCGACGAGCCGACCACCGGGCTCGACCCGCAGGCGCGGCACGCGCTGTGGGATCGGCTCTACCGGCTCAAGCAGCGGGGTGTCACGCTGGTGCTCACGACGCACTACATGGACGAGGCGGAGCAGCTCTGCGACCGGCTCGTGATCATGGACCGCGCGAAGATCGTCGCCGAGGGGTCGCCGCGCGCGCTGATCGATCGCTTCGTGGAGCGCGAGGTCGTCGAGCTCCGCTTCGGGACACAGGACGGCCTCCCCTCCCTCGACGGCGTCGGCGAGCACGTCGAGGTGCTGCAGGACCGGGTCGTGATCGGCACGAACGTAGGCGACGCGGTCGTCGACCGGGTGCACCGGAGCGGGCTCCGGCCCGAGACCGTGCTCGTGCGCCGCTCGACGCTCGAGGACGTCTTCCTCCGCCTCACCGGCCGCAGCCTCGTCGACTGATGGACGCCGCCCGTCGCACGCTCGCGGTCGTCGGGTGGCACGCCAGGGGCTTCCGGCGGATGTGGCGCGGCTCCGTCACCGTCTCCTTCCTCAACCCGATCTTCTTCCTCCTCTCGATCGGCCTGCTCCTGGGGAAGCTCGTCGACCGCTCGAGCCCGGACCTCGGCGGGCTCAGCTACCTGGAGTTCGTCGCGCCGGCGCTGCTCGCGACGACGGCGATGCAGACCGCCGCCAGCGAGACGACGTTCCCCGTGAAGGCCGGCCTCAAGTGGCTGCAGACCTACCACGCGGTCGTGTCCACCCCGGTCCGCGTGGGTGAGCTCGTCGCGGGCATCCTCACCTGGACCGGGATCCGGGTCGTGGTCGCAGTGTCGGTGTTCGCGCTGGTCGCCGCGGCCGGCGGCGCATTCGAGTCGCCCCTTGCGGCGCTCGCCCCTCTCGCGGCGCTTCTCTGCGGGCTCGCGTTCGGCGCGGTGCTCGCCGCGATCACCTCGACGGTCGAGGGGGACGACTGGCTGGCGGCGATCTTCCGCTTCGGGCTCGTACCGCTCTTTCTCTTCTCGGGCACGTTCTTCCCGGTCGAGCAGCTGCCCGACTGGATCGAGCCACTCGCCTGGGCGACGCCGCTATGGCACGGCGTCGAGCTCTGCCGTGCCCTCGCCTCCGGCCAGGTCGAGGCGCTGCCGACGGTCGTCCATGTCGTGTACCTCGTCGTCGTGACCGCGGTCGGCGCGCTTCTCGCCGTACGCGCGCAGCGGGGAAAGCTCCAGCGTTGAGCACGCTCGACACGGCGCTGCGCATCTTCCCGCGGCTGCGCGGGCCCCGCTCCTGGCGACTCGTGGAACGGAACATCGCGAGCTCGCGGGGGGCATGGCTCGTGTTCGTCTCCGGCTTCTTCGAGCCGCTCTTCTACCTGCTCGCGCTCGGCGTGGGCGTCGGCGCGCTCGTCGGCACGGTCGAGCTCGACGGCGAGACGGTCTCGTACCGCGAGTTCGTCGCACCGGCGCTGCTCGCGGCGTCGGCCATGAACGGCGCCGTCTACGAGTCCGGGAACGTGTTCTTCAAGCTGAAGTACGCCCGCACCTACGACGGTGTGCTCGCGACGCCGATGACCGTACGGGACGTCGCGGTCGGCGAGCTCCTCTACACCCTGCTGCGGGGCGCGGTCTACGCGGTCGGGTTCGTCACCGTGATGGTCGTGCTCGGCCTCGTCGACACGCCGTGGGCGCTGCTCGCGGTGCCCGGCTCCCTGCTCATCTCGGCGGCGTTCGCGGCGCCCTCGGTATTCAGCGCCACCCTCATGCGCTCGTGGGCGGACTTCGCATTCGTCGAGCTCTGCACGCTGCCGATGTTCCTCTTCTCGGCGACGTTCGTTCCCGCCGACGAGTACCCCGAGGTGGCCGCGTGGATCCTGCCGCTGACGCCGCTCTACCACGGCGTCGAGCTGCTGCGCGCGTTCACCCTCGGGGACGTCACCTGGCTCGTCCTCGTGAACGTCGCCTATCTGCTCGCGATGACGGCGGTCTTCCTGGTGCTGGCCGACCGCCGGCTCGGGAAGCTCTTGTTGAAGTAGCGCCGAGCACCTACGCCGTCCTCTACCCGGGGGGGCGGTGCCGAGGCGCTAGCCTGCAGAGGAGTCGGAAGGGAGGCCAGATGATCGGAGCAACTGCAGCGATCCACTCCGGCCGCAAGGGCGACAGCGTGGTCGTCTCTGCGCACCGCGTCGGAGCCGCCGAGCGGGTTGGCGAGATCCTCGAGGTCCTCGGCGAGCCGGACCGGGTGCACTACCGGGTGCGCTGGGCCGCCGGCAACGAGAGCGTGCTCTATCCGTCGAGCGACGCCATCATCCGCCCCGCGCGGCGACGCAGCCCAGCGGGCAAGCCGCACTGAGCATTCCGTCCATGGCCGCGGTCGCGGATCGACGCGACGTCAGTCCGCGCCCGCGCCCGACGGCGGCAGGACCGCCGTTGTTCACCAGGGAATCTCGTCGCCGTTCGCGTGGAACCAGCGGCCGCTGCGGGAGGCGTCGAGCTCGTCGATCCGGGAGATCATCCCGGCCGCCGCGCCCTCCGGGGTCTCGTTGCCGTGGCCGCCCGTCATCTCGGTGCGAACGAAGCCGGGGTGGAGCACGACCACGTGGATACCGCGCGGCGCCAGCTCGTGTGCGAGGTTGGCGGCGGCCATGTTCAGGGCCGTCTTCGACATCCGGTAGCCGTACATCCCGCCGGACGGGCGATCGCCGATCGAGCCGGCCTTGCTCGAGACGAAGCCGATCTTCGCGCCGCGTGCCAGGCGAGGCAGCAGGGCGGTCGTCACCCGCAGGGGACCGAGCGTGTTCACCTCGAACGGCTCGCGGAGCGAGTCCACGTCCAGCGGATCGATCGAGCCCCACCCACCGATGCCCGCGTTGTTGACGAGCACGTCGAGCGATACGCCCTCGCCGAGGGCGGCGTCGAGCGTCTCGCCGACGTCGTCACGCGCCACGTCGATGCCCTCGACCACACGGCAGCCGATCGCGTCCAGCTCGGCGGAGCTCGTGCGGCAGGTCGCGATCACGCCGTCGCCCCGCGTGTGGACCTGCCTGCAGAGCTCGAGCCCGATCCCCCGGTTCGACCCGGTCACCAGCCACGTCGCCACGTCCTGCCTCCCTTCGCCGGAGTCTTCCGAGGCGCACGCTAACGCTCGTGTGTCGCGTGTCGGTGGGGGGTGTCGGCGCTACAGGACGAGCCGCAGCGTGAATCCGATCAGGACGACGGCGGCCACCACGACGGCGGCGAGCAACCACGCGGTGCCCAGCCGCTCGCGCGCTCGTGGCGCTCCCCTCCTCGAACCGCGCTCCATGGCGCGAGCTGTGCCCCGGCGCGCTCTCCCGCAAACGAGCGTCGGCAGCCTCGACGAGCCCGCGCGGCCGAGGCGCAGTGCCGGCGGCTACGAGGCCGGGCCGGGAGCCACGGCCGGCGCGACGAGCGCAGGGTCCCAGCCGGCGCGGACCGCGGGGGCCCGGTACGTCGTCTCGAGGAAGTCGAGCAGGGCGCGGCGTGGGTCGGGGGCGGTCCTGACGGCCTCGTAGGGGAGCAGGAACTCGCCCAGCTGCGGGCTCCAGCCCGCAGCTGCCGGGGTGATCTCGGCCTTCTCGACCCCCTCGGGGTGCGGGGACGCGTAGGCGAAGAAGCTGGGCTCCGGGTGTCGCCCGTCACCCGGCCAGAACCCCGCGCAGATCTGCTCCGCGTCGGCCGAGTAGCGGGTGATCAGGTCGGCGTCGGGAGGCGGCTCGACCTGCCGGCCCGAAAAACGAGCGTAGGACAGGTCGAGTGCGCCCCAGAACAGGTGGACCGGCGACGCCTTGCCGTGAAAGCGTGCGCGGTGCTCCTTCAACACTGCGTCGGCGGAGACGAGGGCGCGCCAGAACCGGTTCGCCCACTCGGGCTCGTAGCTCGCGTGCACCGTGTCCTCGTCGAAGGGAATGGGCTCGGGCACTTCCTGCGGCGCCAGAGTGATCTCGACCGGGACACCCGCCCTCTCGAGCGCACCCATCAGCTCGCGGTAGAAGTCGGCGACGCTGCGCGGTTCCAGTGTGATCCGCTCCACCCCGCCGTCCACGGCGCGCACGGCGACCGTGTGGTCGACGAGATCGACGTCGATGTCGAAGACGCCCGCCGCATGCGGCAGCGGCGACGTGTTCAGCCCGCGGGCGGTGACGTAGAGGGGCACGTGCGCCCACTGCGGCTCCATCGGGGCGAGCGCGAGCCTGACCTTCCCGATCACCTGCAGGTACATGTGCAGCGTGTCGCGGGTCGGGCGCCACGCCTCGTACGGCAGCTCCGGCCAGTCGCCTGGGGCTACGGTCACTCCGCCACGCTCACGACGCCTGCAGGAGGAGCGTCACATCGTCCTCGTAGCACCAGGCCCAGTCCTCACCGGGCTCGGCGGAGCGGATCAGCGGATGCCCGGTCTCGCGGAAATGGGCGGTCGCATGACGGTTTCGCGAGTTGTCACAGCAGCCGACCTTCCCGCATGCCAGGCACATCCGCAGATGCACCCACGAGTCGCCGGTGCGCAGGCATTCCTCGCAGCCCTCGAGCGGCTCGGGGAGCTGGGCCACACGAACGCTGTCGAGGTGGGAGCACTCCATGGCGACTCTGTCGGCCGAGGATGTCGACGATCTGGATCGATAGTGCCTGACCGGGTGCGGTCGGCGCCGGTCCAGGCTCGGCTCGTCCGCGCAACACGCCGCGCTCATGGGGTGACCGAGCGCGCTTCCTCGTCGTGCGTTGCGCGGGCCTGTCGTCGCCGACCCACGCCGGGGAGCGGCCTCAGCCCGCGAACTCGCGCACCGGCTGGCCGGTGACACCGACGTCGGCACGGAACAGCGCGCCGGCGAGTGGCTCGGCCCCAGGCTCGAGCCCGTCCCGTGAGGTGGTGATGAACAGCTGGTCGAGGCCCGGACCTCCGAACGTGCACGCGGTGACCTTCGTGACGGGCAGCTCGACGACTGCGTCGAGGTCACCCTTGGGCGTGTATCGCCGCACGGCGGCGCCGTTCGACAGCGCGACCCAGACGCCACCTCCGGCGTCCACCGTCAGCCCGTCGGGCCGGGCCTCGCCCAGCTCCACGAATCGCCGCCGTCCGCTGAGGCCGGTCCCGCCGTCGTAGTCGAAGACGTCGACGCCGAACGTGTCCGTGTCGTTGTAGTACGCCAGCGAGCCGTCTGGGCTCCAGTCGAGACCGTTCGAGATCGTCACGCCTTCCAGCACCACGCGGACCGAGCCATCCGGATCGAGCCGGTAGAGCTTGCCCCCGCCCGGTCGCTTGTCGTAGGCCATCGAGCCGCAGTAGAAGCGTCCGTCGGGGTCGCAGGCGCCCTCGTTCATCCGCACGCCCTCGTCCGTCCAGAGCTCCTCCAGGCGCGTCAGGACCCCGTGCGCGTCCTCGAGCGCGAAGCCTCGCTCGATCCCCAGCACGACCCCGCCCTCGCGGCGGGGCCGGACGGCCGCCACCACTCCGGCGACGTGACGACGTGAGACGAAGCCGTCGGACGCGAGCGAGAGGACGTCCCCCGCGAGCATGTCGAGCCACCGCAGGCCGCCCCACCGCTCCGACCAGACGGGACCTTCGCCGTGGTGGGCGACAGGCTCCGTCAGCTGCTCCGCCTTCATCGGGCGGAGGCGGCGTCGAGCAGCTGCAGGAGCTCGTGTGCCGCCAGCTCGATCTCCTTGTGACGCCACTCCGCCGCGCGGTAGTGACAGGCGATCACGCCCGAGCGGTGAACGCGACGGAAGTCGCCGTAGACGAACGCGTACCTGGCCTTCGTCTCCTCGGCGGCGCCGTCGGTGAGCCCGAGATGCCACTGGGCGTACTCGTCCCACGAATGCGACGCGAGGTAGGCGTTCTGCTGCTCGGCGCGAGGCTGTACGTCTCCCCAGTCGCTGTCGAGCACGTACTGGCGGCTCTCGACCAGCCGCCAGGCGCGTGCGACCGCGCGATCGTTGACCGTGTACGAGGCCAAGGCGTCATTCTGGACCACCGGCTGGCGCGGCCGCCTGGCCCCGGCGTGGTTCTCAGCGGCGGCGGTACTCGAGCGCGCCGATGTCGGGGGCGCCGGTCCGTCGGCGTCCGGTCGAGTCGGTCCTCGGCGCGTAGCGGCGAAGAGCGGCGTCGACGACGGACGACGCCTGCCTTGGCCGTCCGCCTCCGTCCAGATCGGCCGGGCCGACGCGGTCCGAGGCCGAGCAGGACGTGCCCTTGATGACGACGTTGCGGACGAAGAGCCGTGCGGCGCTGCAGATGTGGGTGCGCTTCCTCAGGAGCCCGATGACGTTGTTCGCGAGGATCGGCCGCTTCCGGCGCTGCACACTGCCGTACTTCGAGCTCATCCTGATCGATCCGGCGTAGCCGTCACGTCTCCGGGCGCCGGTCAGGATCGTGTTGTTGAGGACCTTCGCGTAGTGGGGCAGCCGCTTCGAGGCTGCACTCCCGATCACGATCCCCATGCGCGCGCGATAGCCCGGCACGCGCGGGTCGGTGCCGACGAACACGTTGTTGACGATCGTCGCGTGGTCGACCGAGTTCGTCAGGTACAGCTGCGCCCCGCCCGTGCGGTAGACACCGAAGTGGTTGCGCTCGACGTGGAGACGCCGGCCGGCGAAGAGCTGCACGAGGTCCTGGTGCCCGCAGCGGTGCGCGTCCATGCGGCAGGGAAGCGCCCGCTCGAAGCGGTTTCGCCGGATCGTGAGGTCGGACCCGAATCGGCCGTGAACGAAGTCGCACCCGCGGCAGTCGTGGAACCGGTTGTCCTCGATCACGATGTTGCGCGACCAGCGCCACAGCTTGACGCAGAAGGTGAAGCTCGGAGCGCGGTCACCGCAGTGCGAGAAGTCGCTGCGTCGGATCGTGACGTGGCGCGAGTCCGGGATGCGGATGGACGAGGAGAAGCGCGTGCCGCGCGCCGTGACGACGAGGTCGTGCAGCACGATGTGCCGCGACTCACGGACGTCGAGCAGCGCGTCTCCCCGAATCGGTCCGATCGTGACGCGTCCGAGAAAGACATGGCGCGAGCGGTCGAAGACGACGCGCTCGACCCGCGCCCCGCGCATCCCGACGATCCGCAGCTGCTTGCCCGTGCGCCATCCGATCACGAGCTCCCGGTAGAGCCGAGGGCGCAGCACGATCGTCCCACCCGACCTCCGGAGGGCCCGGACCGCCGCCTCGAAACCCGCAGCGCTGCCGACGCGGACGGTCGTCTTGCGCTTCCCGGCGGGCGCCGCCGCGGACACGTCGACGGCGAGCGCCAGCCCGATGGCGCACGCAGCCACGAGCATGGCTGCGACACGAGGCCGCGTCGAGAGAGACATCGACGGCGACCCTAACGCCTTGACCGCGCACGGCTGTCGGTTGCCCTCGAGCGGTCGGGCGAACTGCCGTGCGCCGCGCTGGCAAGCTCCGCTGATGGAGCGTGAAGGCACGGCGCACCCAGGCGTGGTCGGTTGACGCGTCACGGATCACCCCGACCATCCGTGGGAGCCACCCTCGCCGAGCTCGCCGGGTCGCTCGAGGACGGCAGCGAGACCGTCGAGACCGTGGCGCGGGCACTCCTCCACCGAATCGACGTGGACGACACGACGGTGCGAGCGTGGGTGCACGTGGATCCGGAGGCGGTGCTCGCGCTCGCACGGCAGCTCGAACGCATGGGCCGTGGCGCCCGGAGCCCGCTGCACGGGATCCCGATCGGCATCAAGGACATCTTCGACACGCACGACATGCCGACGGAGTACGGATCCCCGATCCACGCGGGGCACCGTCCGGCAGTCGACGCAGCGAGTGTCGCGCTCGCGCGGCGGCTCGGGATGCTCCCGCTCGGAAAGCTCGTCACCACGGAGTTCGCTGCATGGCCACCTGGCCCCACGGTCAATCCGCACGATGTCACCAGGACCCCCGGCGGCTCGTCGTCCGGCTCGGCGGCCGCAGTCTCCGCGGGGATGGTGCCCGTTGCGTTCGCAACACAGACAACGGGGTCGATCATCAGGCCGGCGGCTTTCTGCGGCGTCGTGGGCTACAAGCCCAGCCACGGAATGCTTCCAACGTCGGGCGTCAAGGCGATCTCGGAATCGTTCGACACCGTCGGGGTCATCGCGCAGACCGTCGCCGACGCCGCCCTCGTGGTTGGAGCGCTCTCCGGCCGTCCGCTCGAGCCACCGCGGGACCCTCCCGCCCCTCGACTCGCGATCTGTCGGACGCACGAGTGGCCGGCAGCGGCGCCCGAGACCCAGGCGCTCTTCGACGTGCTCCCGGAGCTCCTCACTCGGTGCGGCGCCCGGCCCGCGCACGTAGCTCTGCCGGACGCCTATGCAGGGCTTGCGGCGGCGCAAAGCACCATCTGGACGTTCGAGATCGCCCGCTGCCTGGCGGACGAGCACCTGCGCTTTCGCGAGATGATCCGGGAACCGCTGCGTGGGATGCTCGACGACGGCGCCGCCATGCCCGTCTCCGAGTACGACGCAGCGCGCCGATCCCTGCGCGAGAGCAGCACCCGGCTCGGCGAGGTCTTCGAGGGCGTCGACGCGTTGCTCGTCCCGGCCGCGCCCGGTGAGGCGCCCGAGGTCTCGACGACGGGGGACCCGATCTTCAACCGGGTCTGGTCCGCGCTCGGCGTGCCTGCGATCACCGTCCCGGCAGGCGTCGGGCCGTCCGGACTGCCTCTGGGCGTGCAGATCGTCGGCCCGCCGCGGGACGATGCCCGCGTTCTCGCGTGCGCCGCCTGGGTCGAGGCGGCGCTGGCCCCCGCGGCCGAGCGCACGTTCGCCTGACCGAGTGCGCTGCGGCCGCGGGCGGCCGGTTTGCTCGATCCGCTCTCGCAGGCTTTCTTCGACCTCCTCTGATCCCAGTCGTGACGCCGCTGTCAAAGATCGGATGCGCAGTTAGCCTCCCTGGGTAGCGCGCTCTCGGACGAAGGTCGCAGCTGGCCCCGAGACAGGGAGCGCGGCGCGGGTCGTTCGCCCTGGCGCAGGTCGTACGGCCTGTGTTTCGGCCGTGGTGAAGCGCACCAGGTGGGGTTGGAACCACCTGGTGCGGTGTGATACAAGCGATGCGCCGTGAGTCTCGCTGTCGAGGGTACCCAGGCGGAGATTGTCGCTTGGACCTGCTTTGTCGTCGGCATCGCGCTCCTCGTCGGCGGCGTCGTCATCGGGCTCTTGACGTCGCCGAGGCGCGCACCCCGAACGGCCGAGGACGCAAGAAGCAAGCTAGAGGACGCGCAGGCGAGGCTCGAAGAGGCACGAGGGCACATCGAGCGCACTGCGTCGGCGGTTGCAGGCTCAGGGTTCGAGAGTGTGGGCAGCGCAGTACCCGAGGCAACCGAGGCGGTCGCGGCCGCGGGGGCGTCGACCGAGGCCGCGAGCAGCGCGCTCGAACAGGTGCAGGGAATCGTGGCGGCCCTACCGGAGAACCTTCGGTTCGCAGGTCTCCTGATCCTCGTGGGCGCCGTCCTCATGGGTGTCGCGACCGTCCAGTTCGGCGACGTCTCGCTCTTCTGACCGGGGCGGACTACACGGAAAGGAAGAGATTCGGATGAACGACGACAAGTCGGCAAAGGTCAAGCGGCTGCTGAAGAGGGTCGCGCCGACCGGAGGGCTGGAGTCTGCGGGCGGGGAGTCGGAGGTGCTCGAGGGCATCGAGAGGGTGCCATGGGCGACCGAGGCCGAGGTGGAGCACGCCCGAGAGGCCGTCGCACGAATGGAGCGCGACGAGCCGCTCTCGAACGAACAAACCGACGCCCTCGAGGCAATCGTCCTCCCGAAGGAACGTCCGGTCGTCGATGTCGTGGACGCGACGTACGACGCGCCCCCGGCGCCGTTCCAGCACCTGGGCGAGAGCCCGTTTCGAGCGATCATCGAAGCAGCAATCCCGGCCATCGGCCGGGTCGAGCTCCCGGATCACCCCTCGCTCCCCTACGGCGGGACGGGCTTCGTTGTCGGCGACGGCTTGCTGATGACGAACCGGCACGTCGCCGAGCTGTTCGCCCTGGGGATTGGACGTGAGGAGCTGTCGTTCCGTCCCGGCCAGCGCGCCGCCGTCGACTTCGTCCGCGAGCGCGGCCGGACCGAGTCACGCGTATTCCACATCGAGCGCGTGGTGATGATCCATCCCTACTGGGACATGGCCCTACTCCTCGTCGAGGGCATGGAGAACGTCCCCGCACTTCGCCTCTCGGTCGCGCCCCCTGATGACCTGCGCGACCGGGAGATCGCCGTCATCGGGTATCCAGCCCTCGACACGCGCAACAACGTCGACCTCCAGAACCGGATCTTCGGCGGTGTGTTCAACGTCAAGCGCCTGCAGCCGGGAAAGCTGCGGGAACGCGGCGACATCAGGAGTTTCGGTCATACCGTCTCCGCGGTCACACATGACAGCTCGACACTCGGCGGGAACTCCGGCTCGGCGCTGATCGATCTCACGACCGGTGCCGCGGTCGGCCTTCATTTCGCCGGCCGCTACCTCGAGGCGAACTTCGCGGTGCCGACGCGCGAGCTGGCGCTCGACCGGCGCGTCGTCGAAGCGAGGGTCGACTTCGAGGAGGAGCTCGATGGTACTGCCACCGGCTGGGACGAGTACTGGGCGCTGGCCGACCCGACACCTTCCGTGAGCGAGAGGGCCGCGGCCGTCCGACCGGCAGGCCCGACGAGCGTGGCACGCGTCAGCTTCGATCCGGAAGCGCAGGCCCTCACGTGGTCGATCCCGCTGGAGCTGACCGTCCAGGTTCGCGCCGCGAACCCGGCGGTACAGCAGATGACCACGCCCGATGCGGCCGTCGAGGCCATGGTAGAGCCTTTCCGCGACGTGGACTTCTCGACGCGCAAGGGGTACGACGAGCTGTTCCTCGGGCCCCGGATCCCCCCGCCCACCGTCCTCGACGACACCATCGTCTCGCGACTCGACGACGGCAGCCACACGCTGCCGTACGAGCACTTCTCGATCGTGGTCGACAAGAACCGCCGGCTCGCGCTGTTCACCGCCTCGAACGTCGACGCCGCTCCCGGCCGCAAAGAGCCGGAGCCGGGGCACGACTACAGCCGCAAGGGCCTGGGAGGTCTGGGCGAGAACGACCGCGAGAAGTGGTTCACCGACCCACGCATTCCCGCCGTGCACCAGCTGCCGGATCGCTTCTTCTCCAAGGACCGCGCTTCGTTCGACAAAGGGCACATCGTCAGGCGCGAGGATGTTGCGTGGGGCGACAGCTTCGACGAGGTGCGGCGCGCGAACGGCGACACGTACCACGTCACCAACTGCTCGCCCCAGGTCGCACACTTCAACCAGTCCAGGCTGCAGGGTGTCTGGGGGCAGCTGGAGAACCTGATTCTCGACCAGGCGGAGACCGAGCGGTACTCGTTGTTGGCCGGCCCCGTGTTCGGCACCGACGATCCGCTGTTCCGGGGCGTCGACGACGAGGGTGCCGTGCTCGTTCGGATACCGCGACGGTTCTGGAAGATCGTCGTCGCACGGAAGGGCGACGACATCCAGACGTTCGCATTCGTGCTGGAGCAAGACCTCTCCCGCACCGACGTGGAGTTTGCGGTCGACGAGCAGTGGCGGGAGCGGATGATCTCCGTGCCGGATCTCGAAGAGCTCGTCGCCGTGATCACCTTCCCGCCCGAGCTGCACGAGTCCGACCAGTTCGGAGCGGAGGGCGGCGAGAAGATCCGGACCCGCACCGGGTTGGAGAGCTTCTCCACGTGACCGTCGAACGCCGTTCGACCGGTAGCGATCCCCTTCCCGCGGCTTCGGCCGGTCCCTGCGTGGCGTCGTGCCCTGGCTGCTTTCCTCCCCTCGGACCTTGACCGGATCGGTTACGGGGTGACGACGTTCTGAGCGGCGAGTCCGGACACGACGCGCGGGATCCGAATACCCTCGTTCTTTGCCATCGGCGGCTTGCCGACGACCTGTTGCGGCGTTCCGCCGGCATGGTGGAGGCCGATGAGCCGTCCCTGCGCGTCGAAGACCGGCGAGCCCGACGACCCCGCCTGCGTGTCCGTCAGATAGTGGACGACGCGATCGTCGAACGACGACACCTGATTGCGCACGAAGCCGAGGCGCTTTCGGTCGCCCCCCGGGTGCTGGATGATGTACGCGGGCTCGTTGGCGGCCGGCGAGACAGCCTCCGAGAGCTTCAAGATCGGCCATGAGTCGAGAAGCGGGAGGTTCGCCCGGATCACGGCCCAGTCGTCGGTCTTGTCGGTCACGACGCTCTCGACGTCGCACGGGATCGTCGTCGGCGCCAGCGCGCCTCCCTGACCGTCGTCCTCATAGCCGAACTCGGCGGTCACGGCGGTGGCGCGGGTGCCGGTGCTCTGATCGTGAAGAACGTGCCAGTTCGTGAGCAGGAGGTCGGAAGCGATGCGAAAGCCCGAGCCGTGCATACCCGCCCCATGCACGTCCACCACGAACCGGCATACGGCGGGTGCGAGGGCTACGAGCCGCTGCAAGGTCGCGATCAGGCCCGGCACGCGCCCGATCTGGAGCGTGAGGTCGTCGTAGTAGAGCAACGCCTCGGGCTCGGACACGGCATCGTCGCCCGCGATGAAGACCGGCGTGCCGTCGGCGTTGCGCGGCTCTGCTTCCGTCGACGGTGCGCGATCGGCGAGCAGGTCGTCCAGGAACGCCCGGCTCGGGTGCGTCGCGTTGAGCAGGTCGCGCACAGTGGTCACGAGGCCGCGCGTCATGCCATTCTGTGCGGCCTGAAGCAGGATGTCGCGCCAGAGGTAGACGGGCGGCTGCTGCGCGTTGAGGTACGTGCTGTCGAGGCCGGCCCGTTCCGCTACTGGGATCGCCTGCATCGCAGAGGGGTAGAGCCTCGTCAGCACGAGCTGCAGGTCCTGCGCCTCTCGCTCGGCGAAGGGGTACGGCAGCGCATCGAGGATCGACGTCATGGCTGACCTGGGAGGGGAGACGTCATGGCGGTGTCCGGAGGGGACTGGACTCGGAGGGGAAGGGTGTCCGGGATTCCTACGACACGCCGCACCAGCATCTCGAGCGGGTCGGGGCTGACGAGGTGGAGCGCGAGGTTCTGCAGGGTCCAGCCCCCTGGGCCGAACGTCCGAACGATCATTTTCGGTTGGAGTACCGCCGACGCAGACTGCTGCAGCAGCTCCTCGATCGCCTCGCTCTCGGCGGACGCGCCGTGGAGTCGGAGGACCTTCGATGTGAGCGTCACCTGGCGGGTGGTCGGGCGCAGCGCGGAAGCCGGCGCGCGACCGGCAGCGACCTTGTCGAGGATGTCGATCAACGGACGCCCCGTCGGATCCATCAGCATGAACGACCTGCGCTCGCGCGTGGCGAACACGGCCAGGGTCCCCACGATGGAAAGGCGTTGCGGCTCTCCTACGAGATTCAGGCCGAGAGCGAGCTCGCAGGCCCGCGCGAGGAACGGGCTCGAAGTCACGAGGCGCCACCTGCGCCAGCCGAGGACGGTGAGGTCGAGAGCCGTGGCGCGAAGCCCTTCGACGTCGTCGGTGCCCCAGTCCACACGCAGTTCGTTCAGCCGATCGGTAAGGGCGAGATCGCCGGACTTCCACGGATCCTTGTCGGAGAGCGCGGAACCGGCCGGATCCGCGACCGGCAGGACGGGCTCTCCCGCATGGCTCGCGCGTGCGCGATCGAGCACGGCAGCGAACGCCGCGAACTCGATGGCGTCCTGTGGGGAGCGCAGCACAGCGGCTGTGGACTCCAGCACCGCCATGCCACCGAGTACGTCCGAGAGATACGGGAGCACCACGTCGTCCGGCGGCAGGACCTCGGAGGGTGAGAGCTCGAGCGCGTATCTCCTCTGGATGTCCGCGACCGCGAGTTCGGCCTCGAGGTCGATCGTGAGGCGAACGCGCGCAGCTTCCACCGTGAGGGTGTCGAGCTCCGGTTCCGGGCGATCGGCCCAGCATCCGACCTCCAGGACCGAGCGCAGCCTCCGGTCTGCCTCTCTGCGATCCCCGGCCTCGGCCGCCAGCCAAGCCGCGAGGACCGCCCAGTCTCTCCCCAACGGCCCCGATGGCGCCGGGGTCGCATCCAGCAGCCGGCGCGCCCCCAGGAGGTCGCCCGCCGACCAACGCGACCAGGCGTCGTACAGTGTGAGCGGGCTGGCGGGGCTGCGCTCCTCGCGCTCTGCGAGAACCGAATCGACGGACGTCAGCACGCCGCGCGCCAGTAAGGCGCGTACGCGCTCCTGGGCGTCGCGCTCCCAGGTAGCCACCGCGTCGATCGCAGCGGGCGGGGCGACCGTTCGCTCACGCAGCCAGGCCCGCGCAGCCTCGGCTCCCTCCGGGAGCTCCTCGTCGGCGTAGAGGAGGAGTGGGGCGCAGCCGTCACGCCATGCTTGCTCGGCACCGGACACGTCCCCGAGCCGCAGACGGTGGTAGACGAGCTCGGCGGCGCTCGTGAGGTTCTCGGTGTCCTGTCCCGCGTACCACGCCGCTGCACGCTCGTCGATCGTCCGGACCCGCTCTCGGTTGTCGGTCTCGAGCAGGCGGAGCGTCGCGGAGCGCACCTCCGGCCGAAGACGCAGCACGTCGATGCCCGGCAACGCCACTCCGAACTCCTCGACCTCCGACCCGTCGCCGACGAGCGCCATCTCCTGCCTCAGCCGCGCGAACACTTCGTCGGCGCCGAGGCCCTCGGGAAGCCTGTCGGCAAGCACCTCGGAGATCAAGGTTGGTGTCAACCGGCGCAGCACGAGCGCATCCTGCGCAACGGGCTTGAGCGCCGGGTCGATCACGCGATCGAGGATCCGCTGGTAGAGGAAGCCATCGACGAGCTGCGCGGGCAGCTTCTCTGGAAGCTCGGTGACCTCTCCACCGGTCTCGGCCCACCGCACCGCGAGCCGCAGCGCCAGCGGCACGCCACGCGTGATTTCCGCGATGCGCTCGAGCACGCGGTCGTCCTCGATCCCGCCCTCGCGTAGCCACGAGATCGCATCTGTCTTGGCGAGCCCTTCGAGATGGATGTCGCTGGCCGGCCGCCCGCCGAGCTCGAGGTTCACGACGGGGGCACGCCCGCTCACCAGTACCCGGACACCCGGAAACCATGGGAGGAGCTCGTCGAGTAGCTGCCAGATCTCGCGGTGCTGCTTCACGTACTGTGCGACCTCGAAGCCGTCCAGCACGAGCAGTGGCGGCGAGGCACCCTTCAGGTGGGGCGCAAGCTCCGGTCCCAGCGTCGAGACGGCTGTCTGCCAGGACGTGGGATCCTCGAGGGGGGGTGCGCGGAATCCGTCCAGCTGCGTCGCGAGTTGATCGAACATCAGCCGGAGCACCGACGTGGCATCATCGGGCGCGAGGTCGGCGCGGTCGAAGTCCAGCCAGAGCTGGAGTGTCCTCTCGGGAAGCTCCAGCGCGAACCGAGCTACGAGGGCTGATTTTCCGACCCCGCCGATCCCGGTAACCACCATCGGACCCGCGGCAGCGTCGCCGTACCAGTCGCGCAACTCGCGGAGCTCCTCCGCCCGCCCGCGGAAGCCGGCGCCGCCGATCTCCTGCAGGCGGCTGCGCACCCGCCGACGTTCGAGTACTCGGTTGACCTCCGCGGGACTTGGGAGCGACGGAGCTACGTCGCCGAACCAGCGCGCTGCCTGAAGCCAGTACGGCAGAGCGCCCTCAGGCACGTCGTCGAGCGAGTAGGGCGGCCCGGCGAGGATCCGGTCGATGACGAGCTGGCCGGGATGCGAAATCGACTCCTTCCCCCGCGCCTCGCGCAACGCGGCCAACGACCCCGCGGATCGCAGGAGCGACGAGCGCGCGTCGGCCTGGAGACTCCAGTCCGGCGCGGAAGGCTCGGCGACCAGCGGCCGTAGCCGTTCGACCACGTCGTCCGGGAAGCTGTGAGGATCGAAGCTCCAGCGGACCGCCGCACCGAGTAGCTCCGCGTCACCGATCGCTGCTGCCGGCGCGGGCGCGGCCTCCTCGAGCGCGACGCGGATTGCTGCGACGTCGGCGAGCTTGTGATGCCGTGCGATCTCGTCCCACGCCGGCGAGTCCCGCAGGTGCGGGAGCATCGCCGGAAGCGAGAGACCCTGGTTGAACATCGCCGTGTCTTGCGGCATGCCCGACTGCGTGTGCATTCCGACGACGGCCCAGTCCGTGTTGAGCACGGGCGCGCCCGAGGACCCCCCGATCGTGTCGGCGTCGTATCGGAGCCATGGAGGTTTCGCATCCATCAAGCGGCCGATACTCAGGTGCAGTCGAGGATTCCCGGCCGGATGGTGGAGAAGGAACACTTGCTGGTGCTCCTCTGTCGCTCCGCTTGCCAGTTGGAGCGGCTTTCCGGACAGCGTCCCCGCGAGCCGAAGGACGGCCGGCGACGAGCCGTCGCGGTGGGTTCCGCCGAGCACGACTTCAGCCTCGATCGTCTCGGTCCCCTGTTGACAAGAGTACGTCCTCCCGGGCTCCCCTTCTATGACGAAGTCCGGGATCACCACGAGGTCGTCGGTGATCAACCACCCCGTGGTGAAGTTGAAGTTGCCCACGGAGCCGCTTCGCTCAGAGTACGTCTGGACACGCACCACCCCGCGCAGGGCCGCGTGGAGGCCCGCGTGGAACGCGACGACGTCGAACATCTCCTCACGGCCGATGATCACGGCCCGCCCCCGCCCGTCGACCCGCGCAGCGTCTCCGTCAGGCTGTCGTGCAGGCGTTGCAGGCGTGGAACGGCCGCTTCCTCCGGTGTGGTGGGGCCGTCGACCTTCGCGATCACGTCCTCAGCGAGCGCTGCAAGCTCGTCCTCGACGAATTTGCGATCGTTCTCCAGGCCCCAATCGCGAAGGTAGTCCTCGACGTCTTGCTTCTGCACGTCGGCCGTCGTGGGCTCGTCCTCTCTCCAGACGTCGCGGAGCCACCGGGTCGGCACAGGCCCGGGGGGATAGTGGATGAGCATCAGCCGGAACCACTGTCCGAAGGCCGGATTCGGCATGTGGAGCACGAACTGTCCGCAGAACGCAGCTATCTGCGGGTCGAGTAGCGGCGCGCCGTCGGGCTCCGATGCCGCCCCCAGGTCGTCGACCGCGACCCAAAGCTGCGTGTTCTTGGCATCGGCGACTTCGCCGAGCTTCCTGCACACCGTCCCGTACCAGGCGGGGCCGGTCGTGTCGCGATCGGGCACGGCGTCCACGGCGCCGAGGGCACTGAACAGCTCTCCGACGACGTCGTCGACCGTGGCCACCATCGGCGCATACAGATAGACCGCTTTCGCGCCGCTGTCCGCCGCCGCAGCCTGAAAGACGTGGCGCCCATGGGTCTTGCCCGTCTTCGGCTCCCCGCGCACGAGCAGCACCCTCAGCGCAACGTCGGACTGCAGCGCGGTCACGAGGCTCCGGAGCGGCCTGCGGTCGAGGACCGGGATGCCGGAGATGATCCGTTGCTCGACCGCGGGCGTCGCGCCGACGACGGCCCGCAGGGCCGCCTGAAACGGCGCGGTGCCTTGCAGTCGCAGGACCCCGGGCAGGACGTCCTCGCACAGCCGTCGCAGCGCCCGGATACCTGCCAGCAGCTCGAGAGCCTCCCGCCAGGTGTCGCGAGCCGCTTGGCCGGGAGTGAGAGAGCCGGGGTCGCCCCCCGCCTGGGCGTAGAGCTGGGTGATCTCGGGCGGCTGCGGGATCGACGCAACCAGCATCTCGTAGAGATGCTCGGCTTCCTGCCGGTCCCAGGCGAACGTGCTGCGGTCGAAGATCGGGTGCGCCATACGTCAGCCCAACCCGGATGACGTTGCCTGGCCCGGGTCGCGTCGGAGCAACATTCGCGCAGCGCCTAGACCGAGCACGCTCGGGCGAGCCCCGTGGAGCCTCCCGACGTCACCGACGCAAGCCGTCGGCCATGGCCGCCGCCAGTGCCTCTGCACGCGCCTGGTACGGCGAAGGCGCGGTCACCGACTCGAGGCCGCCCTCCGCCCCGTCCCGGAGCTCCGTCAACGCCGCCTCCGCTCTCCCGCCGATCGTCTCCAGCTCCGCGGCCGTGCGCGGGTAGATGAGGCGGAGGGCTCGCTTGTCGCCATCGGACAGGTCGACTCCCTCGGTCGTCGGTGCGCAGGGGCTGGGGCTCGACTTGTAGAAGAAGGCGTCGAAGCGGTAGAGCATCACGGACGCCTTGTCGAACGGCCCTGCGACCGTGTCCTCCGATTCCTCCGTCCGCAGGTTGTGGTCGACCTTCGCACGCGGCCACCGGTTGGGCGCGCCCGCGAGGTACGTGTAGATCCCGGGGAGACGCCCCGCCGCGTCGCGGACGAACACACCGCGGGCGTCCTGCGTCGGGATGTAGCCGGGATCGTCCTCCCAGCGGAACTCGGCTTCGCAAGGACCGCGCATGTTCTGATGCTCGTGCTGGAACCCCAGTGCATGGAGGAACTCGTGACGGACGGTGCCCTGCCAGTCCGGGGGCAGATTCGTCGTGAAGCCTCCGAGGTTCAGGCTCCGCTGGCCCGGCCGCCCGCCCGCCGGGTCGGAGGGGGCGCCGACCGTCTCGTCCGTGCTGTCGGTCCCGACGAGCGACCAGAAGCCGCCGAGATCGAAGCTGACCCGGATCTCCGCCCGGTGCTCCGTGTCCGACTCGGTCCAACGCCGGTGCTTTCCCGCTGCGTCGACGCCGAAGTCGAGTGCGAGGTTGCACTCGTCCGCGATCTGCTGCGTAGCGTCAGCGACGTCCGCGTGCAGCGCATCGTCGCCGTCGAGGAACGCAACGCGGACGCTTGAGCCGGGGACCCAGCGCACCACGTCCGAGACCAGGAATTCCAGGCCGTCGGACGAGGCGGCCGCCCGCTTGCGCCACGCGTCCCGCACTTCGATGGATGCGGCGAGCGCATCAGGGAGCGACTCGAGCAACCTCCCGTTCATCGGATCCGGATCACGTGGCATGGCGTCGCCTCCCGTGTCGTTCCGGCCGGCGTGGATGCCTGCAGACAGTCGCCTGCCGACCAGAGTGCCCCCCCATCGAACTCTGACAGCTTGTGGCCAACGCTACAATGACGCCGGCCCGGGTACAAGGGATCTCATGAGGCGATCGGCGCTGAAGCGCCGAGTGGCAGCACCGCGCCGCGTCGACTCCGGTGCCGACGTGGGCCAACTCGCGCTCGCGCACAGAGTGTCCTGAGGCGATCCCACGACGAGGCACGTCATCCTCCGGGGTACCACCGTAGGCAACGGCGATCGTGACGGCCTCGTTCGCCGCGGGTTTCACGCTGTGGAACCGGCTCGGTGCGACCAAGCTGACTCTTCACAGCTCAGGCGGCTCCGGCCAGCCAGGTCGGTGTTCGGTCGGGGGCGTATCGCTCGTACCGTGCCCGCAGCCGCCGGGTGCTTCCTGCCCGCGGATCGTCGAACCCGAGGAACCGCAGTGCAGCGCCGCCGAGGAACGACTCCGTCGACTCTTTGCCGAACTCGGCCAGCCAGGCGGATCGATACGTCTCGAGAAAGCGATCGTGCTCCGGATGTATGGCGACCATGTACCAGTCGCTCCCGAACATCACTCGGTCGGCCATGCCGGCCGTGGGAACAGCGTCGAACAGTCGCCGTAGCAATGCCAGGTACTGGCTGCGCAGGACCCTGTCGTAGATCCTGTGGTTCCCGACGTCGGCGACGAGGTGTGGATGCTCGGCGGTAGCTAGCTCCGCGATCTGGATCGGCCAGGCGGACGGGGGCGCGTCACGGTTCGCACCCCCGAAGTGTCCGAGGTTCAAACGCAGCCGTGGGAATTCGTCCAAGACGTTGGACCAGAGCTCGGGATGGCTGAATTCCAGGTAGTCGTCGTGGGCCTCGTTGGATCGGTTGCAGTGGACGGTGATGGGAACGTCCCCCGCCACGCACCAGGCGTAGAGCTCACGCAACACGTCGTCGACCTGACGCGCGACCGCTTCCGTCATGTCCCGTGTCTTCGTGTTACCGACCGGCTTGAAGCCCATCGGCGGATACAGCTTCACCCCGACGAAGCCGTAGGTCTCGACGGCGAGCTTGACGACGTCGAGGGCAGTCTCGACCTCTCCGGCCATGCGATCTCGCACCTCGCGACGCGGGTCGAAGCCCACGAAAGGATGAATCCTGCCGCGTACGACACCGGGCAGGCGACCGAGCATGCTCAGCCGCGAGATCTTCTCGTGAAGCTCGATCTGCTCGCGGATACGGGTGTTGGCACGGTCGTACAGACCCATGTCCATGTCGACCACCAACGGCGTGTAGAGGTCGATCTCATCGTCGAAGTTCCGAACGAGGAGAAGCGTGTTCTGAAGCCTCGACGCGCCGAAGAGCTTGACCCAGCGCACCGCCCGGCGGGCGCCGGTGACCCAGTCCCAGACCCCTTCCTCGGCGCCGGGCGCGCCCGTGACGGCGGCCTCGTCCGCCAAGAGCGTCCCGACCTCGTGGAGCAGCTGGGGATCGGAGATCTCGACCGACGCGTACGCGGCGTCGACGTCGGCGTCGAAGCGATCGACAGGATCGACTCTGGCGGGAGTAGCCTCGTGCGCCTCGGTGAATGCCTCGACCGTCAACAGCCGATCGAGCTCGTCCTTCTCCGCCTGGTAGCCGGGCGCCTGACCTTGTACCAGGCGGTCGGCGAGCACGCCCACGAGCTCGCCGATCCGGGAGTCGTCGAAACGGGTCCGCCGGATGAAGCCCCGTGCGGGCAGGTCGTCGGCGTTGAACGTGTGACAGTGGATGTCGACAACGGTCATGGAACGACCCTTCAGACGCCCCGAATGCTGTTCTCGACCCCTGCGCGGAAGTACTCCCGGAAGTCACCGAGGACCTTCGTCCGCGGCTCGGTAGCACCCACACTGCCGCTGATGACCTGGGTATCACGGGTGGTCATGTTCTTGGTCACCCACTCCTCGATGACCACCGGATCGAATTCGGACTTCTCGAAGCGCTCGATCCCCTTGATGACAGCAGGGCTCTGCCGGCGCTCGGACGGCGGGTCCGCGTTGAGCGTGGCCAGAGCGTGTCCCAGTGCTTGAGCCTGCTCGTCACTTGCGACTTCGAGACCGAGTATCTCGATCGCGCTGGAGGCCAGCTGTGCGTGGTCCTTCCCGAGCTCGGCAGCCACTTCCCGAAGGAGCACGGGACGCGTCCGAAGCTCGGAAAGCATCTCCGGGGTCAGCATCTCGAGGGCTTCGAATCGCACGGGCTGACGCGATTCATGTGCTTCGGGGCGCAGGTGTCGATCCACCCGCAGCCGGGTCACGAGTGTCCGAAGCTCGAGGTACTCGTTGGACGTGTGGGAGGCGACAGCGGCTGCCTCGTCGGCGAGCGCATGGGCGGCCTCGAAGCTGTCGCGCCCTTCCTCGATCACCACCATCTTGAGAAGCAGATCGAGCGCCATGTCGATCGCCCCTGCTCTGCTCGCGGACTCGACACCAGCCCGTGCGACCTCGAGTGCGTCGTCGTGGCGACCGAGGAACCGATAGCCCTCCGCCTCGAGTGCGTAGAGCTCGCTCCGAGGCAGTCGCTGCGACCGCTCGTGCAGAATGTCGAGCGCTTTCTCCGGGAGGCGAGAGAGGAGGAACCGGTCCGCAGCGCGTCTTGCCTGAGCCTCCCAGGCCTCCTGGCTCGCGGTCTCCCGCAGCGAGGGGTCGTCCAGGGTTCTCCCGAGCTTCTCCGCGAGCCACAGTTGCTGCTCGGCGCCGACCTCGTCGCCGACGTTCTTCAGCCGGCTACCTGCTTCGGGCATCCAGCGAGCGTCCAACAGCGTCGATGGCTCCCGACGACGCAAGCGGTGGTAGATCTCCTCGGCGCGTGCGATGGGCCCGGTTCGACCTTCGTAATAGGCAACAGCGGCTCGGTCGATCTGATCGACAACGGCCTGGTCCACGTGATCCGTGAGGTCCTCGAGCATCGCACGCCTGACGTCGAGACGATGTCGGAGGCTTCCGTCCTCGGGATCGAGCTCGACGAGGGCCGCCTCGCGTTGGAGGTCGTAGAAGATCTGGTGCTCGTCATGCTCGACCGTGAGCTGGAGCTTGCAGGGCTCGGCGAGAACGTTTCTGATCACGTCGGGGTCGATGCGCCGCACGATCAGCCCCGGATACGCGATCGCCCTGACGTCGTCGTCGTGAATGTGATGAAGGATGCGTCCGTAGAGGAGCGCCTGGATCTTCTCCGCCCTCAGCCTCGTCAGCACCTCGCTCCGCGCGGACCGCAACTTGTGGACTCCTTCCTCGCGGAGCAGCCGCGCTGCCAGCTTCAAGCACATGGGATTGCGGCTGACGATCGCGATCACGTCGTCCAGATCGCGCCGGACGAGCGGCGGCTGGCCTTCCAACTCGAGCGAGCGCTCGAGCAGCTCGCGCGCCGGCGCGAGTTCCAGCACCTCGAGGTCGATGGGGCGTTCCGGCTGCCGTATCGCCGCAAGCGTCGGCTCATCGCCGACCACGCCTTCACCACCGCTGACGATGGCGTCGGGAAAGACGATCACGAGGTAGTCCGGAGGCAGCGATCGGCCCGACAGCATGACGTGCACCGTCGAGGCCGACCTCGCCAGCTCGAGGAGGAACTGCACGAGCGGCCAGGCGACCTCCGGACCGAGGAACTGAGCCTCCTCGAACGTGTCGACGACGATGATCGTGCGTCCGCTCGACGCCTGTGCCAGGACCTCTCCGAGTCGGAGCATCCACTCGACCGCCCCACTCTGGAACGTCTCGAACTGCCGTGTGTCGTCCTCGCGACCGATGGACTCTGCAATCTGCTCCGCGAGGAGCCCCGTGCGGTCCGGGACACCGAGCTGCGAATGGAGCTGTGTCACGACCTCGAGGAGCACGGTCAACGGTCTCTCCGGCTGGATCCTGGGCCGGTCGATGTCGACATACGCGAAGGTCGTGTCGTCTCGCTCGAGCTGCTCGAGCAGAAATCGGGCGATCAGCGTCGACTTGCCGACTCCCCCGGGGCCGAAGACGAAGAGCGGCCTTGTCCTCTCCGTGGACACGTACTTCTCCAGCTGACGGAGCTCGTTCCTACGGTCGACGAACCCTCCGCTCGTCAGCCGCCGCATCGGCGCTGTCAGGTCGTGCGTCGTCAGGGCCCGTCGAAGCGACGCTTCGTCAGGAACCTCGCGAAGGATGTCGCCGATCCAGTCGTTGACCGTGAAGAGCGCGGCGAGCTCGTCGCGAGAGAGCTCGTCGAGCTGGAGCGGAGCTCGGTCGACGACGCGCACGAACATCCGCTGCAATGGCGTGTCGGGCCGGTCCGGATTAGCTCGGAGGGCGCGTCTCATTCTCTGGCGCGTGCCAAGACGCCGGAGCGCCGAGCGCCGGTCGGCGAGACTCAGGGTCCACAGGCCACGGTGGGTTCCCTCGGTGATCGGCTCACAGAGAGGCAGCAGCACCTCGAGCGCGACCTGCCGCGGCGGGGCTGCCTCGCCGACGGGCGTCAACTGCAGCGGATCGAATGCGGCAAGCACCGAGGCCGCGTCCAGATACGGGTGCAGCTCCTCGTCGACGGTCGGAAGTGCGAGGAGCTGCTGCAGATCCTCGAGCGTCAGCTTTGCGGCGCTCTGCGCCTTGGCCACGGTGGCTCTCCCTTCCTGATCCTCTCGCTCAGTTGCTCGAGAAGCGGTGTGAGTTGCTCCATCGCCGCCTTGTCGATCACGGGGAACGCGTCGAAGAGGCGATTTGCGATGTTCCTCGCCCGCCGCGGAGTCAACCGCCTCGGACCGGCGGCGTCGATGCACTGGATGTGCTCTGCGACCTGAGCGGGATCCGGGAACCGTGCGTACTCCTCGGCCACGAGCATCTCGGACGGGGTGATGGGCGCGCTGAAGCCGAGCAGGACGAGCCAGAGGTGGTCGCTGCGAGCATCGTCGACGCTCTGAGCAAGCGCGAACACCGTGTCGGTTATCGCGGGGGCGACGCTGGGATCGTTCACATCGTCGATCACCAGCCAGTACCGCTGACCCGCCATCTCGGCCAGCTGGCCCTGAAACACGCTGATCAATGGATCGATCCGTGCGAGTTGCGGGTCGTCCGCCATCTCGGGGAGTCGTCTGAGATCGAGGCTCAGCATGTTGAATACGTCGACCATGAACGCGCGCGGTGTGTAGCCCTTGTCCTTGAGTCGGAGTCGGATCGGCTTGGCGCCGACGGTCGCGAACGCAAGATGCTGGAGGAAGCTCCAGGTATATGACTTGCCGCAGGGCTCGTCGCCTCGAACGACCAGGACGCGCGGCGTGTATGTGTCCGGATTGGTGAAGGCCTCCAACTTGGTGCGCAGAACCTCGCGGTCAACGAACGGAGCCCGGCCGAGCAAGATGGCGGAGAGCGCCTCACCGTTGGGAGCGAAGTAGCCTGGTCGGAGAAGCTCCTGGGCAACACGCTTGAGCCTCGCGTTGCCACGCTCGTACAACAGCTCGAGGAGCTCGCGGTCGCGAGGCGGAAAGCTCGAGTTCATGTGCTCGACGAGCCTGAACGCGGGCTCGCCGGCGGGCAGCGTGTCCAAGTCGACGTCGAGCACGTCTGCGAACAGCTCGAGTCTTTCATTGTCCCACTGCTCGCCGAGCTCATCCGCGAGCTTTGCGATCTGTAATCCCGTCAGTGGCATTGCCTATGCTTTTCAGACGATCGCGACACCATGGTTCTTCCACGCCTGGTGAATCAACTCGAACGGCACAGCCTGGTTCCACTGCGGGGGGTACGCGGGGTCGTGCGCGTGATGCAGCGCCACGAGCTGGAGATCGGCGTTCAGGCACGGGGAGCCGGACGAGCCGCCCTTGCTATTTGCCGTGTGGCGCACCCGGGTGCCGCTGGCGTTGAACGCGCTGACCGAGCCGATCGCGAGCTGCAGGGGCTCGCGATTCGGATGCTGGAGCATGAACACCTGGCTCCCGCCGACGAGTTGCGGCGCCGGCTCCGGCGGCCTGATCCATCCCCGCGGCTCGGCCAACGGGTCAGCCGTAGGCCCGCCGATCGGTTCCCCGCCGACCGGATCGGCCAGCCGAATCAGCGCGTAGTCCAACTCCCCGGGACCTGCGTCACCGAGCGCTGGGTTCCCGTCGGACGCGCTCGGCGGCATGCTGTCGACGAGCCATTGCTCTGTGTCGAGCAGCCCGACATCCGTTTGTCTCCCTGCTGCGACCGAGACGCCGTCACTCGTCTCCCGGTAGTCGAAGCGGCAGCGGACGTCCTTTCGGCTGACGCTGCCTCGTGTAATCGGTCCGATCACGTGCTGATTCGTGAGGACGAGGTCCTCGGCGACGAGGAAGCCAGTGCCGCCCCCCTGTGGGACATCGATGAAACACACCTGACCCTGCAGCGTCTGCATGCCCTCGAGGAACTCGGCGAAACCGATGAACTGCGCGTGCTGCTGGATCAGCGCTTCGAGCGAAGCCCCCGTCGGGTTGTCGAGCCGCGGCCCCGTCGTCGTCAAGCCACGCTCCTCGGCGATTGCGGCCAGCTTCGCGTTGCGCGGCCTGCGCTCATGGGCCGCCGCGACGAGGTCAGGCAGCAGGTCATCCATGCGCGCTTGCTCGATCAGCTGCTGGATCTGGTAGTCGAACGTCGTGCCCAGCGCCGACAGCGCCACTCTCGAGAACCTGAGATTCGCCGGAAGGTAATCCGATGTGAGCAGCTCGAGCGAGGCAGCGTCGAAGGCCTGGCTCAATGCTCCCCTGAAATTCTCCTTCCACCGTCCTGACGGCTGCCAATCAGTGGACATCTGCGTGTTATCCGCCGATCACGATGACGATCTCCTCGTCCGCAGGAGCCCCCTCGACCTCGGCCTCTCCGATCCCACCTGCGCCGTGCGCCCGGAACGTGAAGAGACCCGGCGGCAGGCGCAAGGCGAAGCTGCCGCGACTGTCGGAGACGAGCGCGATCTCCGGCATCGGAACAGTGCTCTCGACGATCGAGACGAGCGCCTCGGATACCGGAGCGCCGGTCTCGTCCACGACGCGACCTGATCGGAGGACAAGCGGATCAGTCCCCTGGCCAGCCGCCATCCTGCTCGACCCACTCCGTCAGCCGCGCAAGCACCTCGGGGATGATTCTCGGTGCGGAATTGGCAACGACCCCGAGGTCCGACGGTGTCCCGCCAACGCCGTACGCATGGACCCCGACGGCCAGCGGCGGGGAGCCCTCGTCCTCGTGCACCCAGACCGGCGCGCCGCTCTGGCCGCCGTACGTGTCGACCTCGTAGAAAAGCCGCCGCTCCGTTACGCGCAGGACGCGATTCGAGCTGTGGTACTGCTCGGCCCCAGCACCGCGATCCGCTGGATACCCGGAGACATTCACGAGATAGCCGATCAGCTCCTCGGGTGAGAGCGCGGCGAGCGCGAACCAACCGACCTCGTCACCCTTCGGTTCGGACAGGTGGATGCACCCGATGTCGAAGTCGGCGTCCTCTGCCTCGGTCCAGCGATCGACGGACGAGAACTGCTGACTGGACACGCTGGTGTACGGCCTGACGTCACTGTCAGCGCCCGTGCCGAGAAGCCCCGGAATCACCTCGATCGAGCTTGCCCATCCTCCGAAGAAGTAGTTGCTGAAGACACAGTGGCCAGCCGTGGCGACGGTCTTCGGCCCGATGAACCAGCCCGTGCCGATCGCCCCAGCTCCGTTCGGACCCCGCATCCGCAATGCGCAGATCATTCGCCAGGGTGGGAGGTCGGTCTCGAGGATCCTAGAGCGATCGTCGCGATCGATGACGGTCTCGAACGGCGGTGCGATGGGGCCACTCTTGCCCTTGACCACGAGCTGTTTGAGCGACCGGGATACTTCCGTCGTCGCTGCTCCCTCGTGTCCCACTGTCATCGGGGGCGCCTCGGGCGCGGCTTCCAGCGACTCGAACGGCGAGCTTGGTTTGTGGACTGACTTCAGCTCGATCAACGAAGTCTCCTCGTAACGGGAGGCACAAGAGATCATCTCGCGTCATCTCCTGCAGGTCAACGACCCGACACAGAATGGGCGCCGGAGATCCGCCGTCACCCCTCGATGATCTCGGGAGGAAGGTCGGTGGCGATCGATCGCTCGGATGCGGCTTCGAGGTCCGTCGAGCAGTTCAGTCGTAACCCTTCGCGGGGCCCTGACGACTCGAGCGAGTGGGACAACATGTTCGGCAGTCCGACTCTTCCAAGCGCCTCAGGTGCAAGCTTCTGAGCGGAGTGGCTACACAGGTGTCGACCCCAAGCGTCCTGTCATTGGTGTCCGAGCGGGTTTCAAAGCTGATGCAGGGGCTCGAACTCTCGAGCTTCGGCATACAGGGAACGAGAGCGAACTGCCGGAACCGACACGGAGTCGACAAGCCGCCCGTTCATGCCGTTTACGCGAGCGTTGAACCGCCCCAAGGCGCACCCAGGCGACGCCCAACCTGACGACGACCTGACTCGCTGCGGCTTGACAGATGGCTTGAGCACTGTCCAGACTGCGCCGCGTGTGTTGCCTCGTCCTGCTCGCCGGCGGCCTCGGGCCACGGATCGCACTCCTCGTCTGGTGGCTGTTCGGCGACAAGCCCGACGCAGCGATCGACAGCTGGGTCTGGGGCCTGCTCGGCTTCCTGCTGCTCCCGTGGACGACGCTCATGTACATCATCGCCTGGTCACCCATCGTGGGCATCGACGGCTCCTGGGACGTCGCCCTCATCGTCCTCGGCGTCCTGCTGGACATCGCGAGCTACGCCGCGAGACCCGCCCAGAGAATGCGCACGCGCACTTCCTACTGACGCTGCCGACGACCGCCCGATCCATACCGCGGCGAACGTCGCGGCAGACGAGCCCCCGCGGACGTTCGAAGAGCAGGGGGACGCCGTCGTTGCACCGAGCCATCGGGAACCGGCCGTCGCGATCACGGCCGGTTCCCGGAATCACTGCTCGGCTAGTGGACGTTGACCCAGCCGTACATCTTGAACTCGGTGAAGTGCGGCCTGAGGTTGCACAGAACCAGGTACCGCCCGGGCTCCGTGAACTGCTTCTGGACGACCGCCAGGGGAGACGGCGGTGATGGTCCCACGACCGGACAGTTCGGGTCGTTGATGGGAATCGCATTCGGGTTTGCGATGACGACATCGTCAGGCCCGATGCCCAACTTGCAGACCGCCACCTGGTGGGGGACTGTCTTGTTGCTGGGTGACCCTGCCACGCCGACCGTGAACGTGACAATTCCTCCAGCCGCGACCACAGCCGTGCCTGGAACCAGATTGAACTGCGCATTCGGGGACGCGTCGTGTAGCACTATCCCCGGGCCAACGTCACCCGTGCTACCGCGGTCCGCATTGCCGAACTGAACGCTCGCGGTTCCGTCCGGGCCGGCCATGACGGCCGCCGGCAACGCAACCGCCACCGCCACCACGAGCAGAGCACCGCCTACCGCGAAGCGGGTCCGTCTCGTCATCGTTCCACCCCCCTGTCTCGAGTGGTGGCCGACGCTACGCCTCTCCCCCCTCGGAGTCAACGTCACGGCAGGTCCGGCCATGACATGCCCGACAGGCGCCGTCCTCACGGATGTCGCGTGGGACGGCACGTCGCTCCACATCTCGATGGGCCTTCCAGGACGACGGCACATCCAACTCGTCCTTCCGCAGCCACCCGCAGGCCGGGCATGGAAGGAGAACCCGCTGATCCAGGGCAGCCGGAGGCGTCGCCGCACCCCGCAACCCTGCGGACGAACTCGAAACGCGAGTGAACGCCGGTGTTGCCATTGCTGCCATCGCGCTGGCTAGGTGGGTGGTTTGGCCCTAGACCACGGAGGGGCGCCTCGGGTCCGGGTCGCCACAGACTGCGACGTAGACGGAAACTGCGGTCGCTGCCCCTCGAATTTCACGCATCACCGAGCCGGGCAGCGAAAAAGGGAGAGGTGGAAATGAGAAGGAACCTGACACTTGCCGTGTCGCTGCTTGCGATCATGGCGCTTGCGTTGATCGGCGCCACAGCGGTCGTGGCGGCCAATCCGCACGTGCTGTACACCTGCACGAAGACGAAGAAGAACGGACAGACCGACGTCAAGACGTCCGTGCCCGAGCCTGCGGTTGGTGGCATGAACGAGGCGGGCTTTACGTGTGTCGCCGCGGCCCCCGCCGACGAGGAGGACGTCGAGGAGGAAGAGGACGTCGAGGAGGAAGAGGACGTCCAAGACGAAGACGAGGTCCAGGACGAAGACCAGGTCCAGGACGAGGGGACAGGCGAAACACAGGACGAGGAACAGGGCGACGACTCCATGCCTGAGGAGGATCCTGAGCCCAAGCGCGAAGTGACTTCGTCGCCCTCTGTTGCGCCGGAAGCGCCGTCGGAGTCCCGTTCGCTCTATTGCTCGACCAAGGGGCCTGTCGAGCGGAGCAACGGTGCAGCACCGGGCGTCGCCCTCAATTTGCCTCAGACTCAGGGTGCGCTGCTCGTGGAGACGGGCCTCGCGACACCAGGCATCTTCTATGCGGGTATCGGCGTCTCGTGTGACCTTCTGCCGGGGTTCACCTACTCGGGATTCTGGGTCGACCAGGCCGGTGACGTGGTGCCGGGCGTCGCCGTCTATCCGTACTACGTTCCGACGAGCTAGCGCTCGGATGCGAATGCGGGTGGAGGGCAGCCGAATCGGCTGCCCTCCACCACGCCATCCTCCACATAAGGCCCCGACGACCTCCTCGAGATCCGCGCCCACCTCGTTCAGGAGGCGGCATGGCGACAGCGCGAAGGGTTGTAGCGGCCACCGGGGCTAGGCCGTTGGGCGGTCGGGTCCTCGACGCGCATCGCCTCGGCGAACTCGGGGCAGGTCAGGAGCGCGGGCATCTTGGCTACGGCCGGCATGATTGCATTATATCTCGTGTGATCGGTAAGTGTGCAGATGGTTTCTTGTACTCCAGAGCCGCCGCGGGCCGTTGCCTTCGATGCCTTCGACCAAGGTGCTTGACATCGAACGCGGATCGGACTATCCCTACGCTCCATGCCTTGGCCAGGCAACGTCCCGGCTCTGAGTACAAAAAGGGGGGAGTACTTCGATGAAGCAACGTCTCTCTGTGGGACTTGCAGTTCTCGTGGTGGCGCTCGCTGGAGCCGGCTCCGCGTTCGCGTTCGACTGCATTCGCGTCTCTTCCTCGCTGCAGGGCCTGCAGCAGTCGACCAAGTCTGGTAACTGGCTGCTCTTCGATCTGAGCACTGCCGACGCGTTCCAGGCAACACTCAGCGAGATCGGCGTCGAACTGACGGACGCGGAGGCGCAGTGCGGAAGCGAGGCCTACGCCGAATCCGGGCAACCGCTCTACTTCGCGATCGGGATCGGCGTCGCCGCCGGGGAAAACGAGAACGCGAGTGCAGGCGGCGTGCTCGCACACAACAACCCGAACGCCAAGGTGCTCGGCGACGGCAACGGAATAGACCACCTGGAGCAGTCCGGGATCTTCCCGGCACTCGAGGCAGCCGCGGTGACCTGCGGCATTCCGGTGTAGGAAGGACGGGCTCGGCACCGCCGCCATCGTCTTCCCGGGCATCTTCGGAAGCCCGGGAAGACAGACACCGCACCGTCGTCGCTTTACTTTCGATAGCGGTTCCTTGTAGGGTCGCGGTACGAGGGACAGTTCCCCTCCTTCATCCCTCGTCTGCGATCGGTCCGACCCCTGTGGTGGACACGTGCGGGTCGTGCTGAGAGCCCGAAAGGTGGGCGGCCCTCTGATCTGTAGACAGGGTGCCGCCACCTTTCAAACCCGGTGCGTGCCCGGATCTAGGCTGCCTACCCGGGCCTGTCCGCGGGATCGCCGCCATAAGAGTTTCGCCCGCCGATCGTGCCGTTCTCGTTGTGGACGTGACCTCAGCGCCTCCGGCGAAAAGCGCGAACGATGCAACGGCAGCACCGAAAATCCCTGCTCGACGGGCGGACATCACTTCCCACGAAGAGTGTCCCGCTCGCGACCCCCGGGCGTCACTGAATACCTCAATACCTTGCCCGCGAATCGTCGCGGAGCTAGAAACGCGGTGGATTCCTCGCACTCCGGCGAGGCAGCCGGGGGCGTGGTCGCCAACCTCGTTGTCCGAGCTCGGCCACCGTTCCCAGGACACTATCGGGACGCGCGGCGTTGCCATTGTGTTGCCAACTACTCCGGCGTGTTCTCTCCTGAGACGACAAAGCCCCGCGCTAGCAGGGCTTTCGTGAGAAGCGGATGAAGGGACTCGAACCCTCGACCTTCTGCATGGCAAGGACTGGCCGCGAGCTGACTGGGGGCGACTGGAGCTGACATTTTGCACGGTTCTGCCGTTCTCGCGCCCGACGACTGACCCACGCTGCCTGCAACTGACGCCCAAGGCTGACACGGAGGCTGACACGAACTGAGACGTCGCTCAGGGCAGCTCTCGCCGACGCTCTAACTTCGCGCGTCGGAGTCGAGCGTCGGAGGGACGCCGTGAAGGATGTCGTTCAGCCCGCGCAGAAGTCGCGCAATGGAACCCGGTTGGTCGCTCCAGGAAACCGGGGATGTGACGTGGCCGTCCGGTGTCCGTCCTGGCGACGCCCGTGGAGAGACGCCATACGAATACGCGGCCGTATGAAGCAGTCGGGCGATGTACGCGAGTCGCCACTCGTCGTCAAGTGAGGCGACCTGCTCGGCCGACAGTGAGAACTCGTCACCAAAACGCTCCTCGCCCTCGTCCTCCCACTGCCGGATCGCGTCACCCGTCGCCTCGAGCGAGAGAACCAACGTGACCTCGAGGCCATAGATCGCCTGCTCCAGGTCGCCCCAAAGGAGATCCTCAAGCAGCGCCATTGCCTGAGTTCGCTGGGTTTCGCCAAATTGGGCTGCGTTCACCGCTCACCTCGATCTTTCTGTCGTCATCACGATCTCTCGGGACACCACGGTCTGCTTGGTTAGGCGTTCAGGGTCAGGCCTTGCTCTCGACGACTTGCGTGCCTAGGTCGTCAAGGAGCTTGTACTAACCGGACTTGCTGCCGGTCAGCGTCCCTACGGCGTGGATCACCTATCTTCGCTCCGTGAGCCCTCCTCGCCCGCGAGCGCGGGCCGCTTCGGGAGGCGTGTCTCGGCGTTGATCGCGGTTCGTCGGGGTGATCTGAGATGGATCTGAGACGTGTTGGCCGGCGCACCGGATGTTGAGGACACTGATTTGCGCGGTGAAGCCCCAACCGTCCGAGGAGTCTCGTCGACGCTCCGAGTCCGATCGACGTCGGGACGAGAGATTAGGAGTGGACGATCACGCGGATCGCGACTCTTGTGTCAGGCGTCTGAGCTGGCGGGCGGAACGTGCCCGGCACGGTCGATCTCGAACACCGTCATGGGAAGTTGAAAGTCACGCCGGAGCGCGTCGATCAGCCCTCGCTCCTGCTAGGCATCGTGATCGGCGCTTCGCAGCGCGATCAGAATGTGGTCTGGACGGAACGCGCGGACCGCATCCTCGAACGCGGTGAGCGGCGTCTCGTCGCCTACCTGTGCCTGGGTCTTGGCGTCCGGGGCGAGGGCTTCGAGGTGGCCGAGGACGACGCCGAGGCGCTCGTCGGCCTCGTATCGCGCGCGGTCGGTGTCCGAGGCCAGCCAGCGAAGTCGGCTGACGAGTATCGGCGTGATGACGAGGATCTCCGAGGCGCTCTGGATGAGCGTGCTTATGTGTGGAGGGAGTTCGTCGACGTCCGCGGCGGCCTCGCCGGTCGCGATCAGGAGCCGTGTCTGGCCGGTCGCTGACACGTCGGCATCATGCCAGTGCCTGGCCAAGACTAGGATCGAGAAGCTCAAATCATGCGCCCTCGCTCACCTTGAGGAGGTGGAGGGATGAAGGTCACGATCGTGGGAGCGGGCAACATGGGACGCGGCGTCGGCACGCGAGCCGTCGCCGGCGGGCATGAGGTGGAGATCGCGGACCGCGACCCGGAGCAGGCCCGGCTGCTCGCCGACGAGCTCGGCGGCTCGGCCGCCGCGCTGGGGCTGGACGATCCGCTCGGCGGCGAGGTGGTCGTCTTCGCGGTCTACTATCCCGGAATCAAGGATGCTGTCCGGGAGTAAGGCGACCGGCTCGCGGGCAAGGTCGTCGTCGACATCACGAACCCGGTGAACACCGAGACGTGGGACGACCTCGCGACGCCGGCCGGGACATCCTCCGCCGAGGAGGTCGCGCAGCTCGTCCCCGACGGCACCGCCGTGGTGAAGGCGTTCAACACCACGTTCGCTCCGACGCTCATCGCCGGCGAGGTTGCGGGCCAACCGCTCGACGTGCTGATCGCGGGCGACGACGACGCCGCCAAGCGGAAGGTGGCACAGCTTGTCACCGACGGGGGCCTACGTCCGCTCGATGTCGGCCCCTTACGCCGCGCGCGCCAGCTCGAGCAACTGGGCTTCCTGCACATCTCGGTCCAGGAGCCGCTCGACCTGGGCTTCGGCAGCGCGATCAAGCTGCATTCGTGAGCGGGTTCCGCGATGATGGACAACGAGTCCCGCGAGCCCGTTCGCTTTCTCGTCTTCTCCGCGTCCCTCCGCTCGGGCTCGATGAACACTCGCCTGGCCGGACTAGCGGCGGAGGCGATCGAGGCGAACGGAGGAACGGTCGACCTCGCCTCGATGGCGGAGTTCGATTGCCCCTCGTACAACGCCGACGCCCAGGTGGAGAACGGCTTCCCCGCGGCTGCAGAGGAGCTCCGCGGCCGCCTGGAGGCAAGCGACGCCTTCGTCATCGCCTCGCCGGAGTACAACGCCTCGATGCCAGGCGTCCTCAAGAACGCGTTTGACTGGGTCTCGCGCATGCAGCCGCAGCCGTTTCACGAGCGCCACTGCCTGCTCATGTCCGCGTCGCCCTCGATGGTCGGCGGGAACCGCGGGCTCTGGTCGCTGCGCGTGCCGTTCGAGCACTGCGGCGCGCGCGTGTACCCGGACATGTTCTCGCTCGCACAGGCTCACCATGCGTTCGACGGTGATGGCCGGATCGCGAACCCGGATCTCCGACAACGCTTCGAGGCGACGATCGTTGGGTTCATGGACCTCGTCGAGGCTGCCAAGCATTATCCCTGCGTCAAGACGGCGTGGATCGAATTTCTCGGCGAGCATCCTGATATTGCTCTCGACAACGTCCGGGTGACCTGAGAGGAGATGTGATGGACGACCAGCTACACGGCCGGATCGAGGAGCTCGTCTCCGAGGAGCACTCGCTGTGGGAGCGGGAGGCGTCCGGCGAGGCGACCGACTCCGACCGGCAGCGGCTCGACTCGCTGAAGGTGACGCTCGACCAGTGCTGGGACCTGCTGCGGCAGCGCCGGGCGCTCCGTGAAGCCGGTCTCCACCCAGACGCCGCACGCGTGCGCGACGCCGAGGTCGTCGAGCACTACCAGCAGTAGCGCCGTTCGGGCCGCGGAGGACGCGCGTGACGCACCGGCAGCGCCTGACGCTGCTCGCTGCCGTCCTCGGTTCGGGCGTGGCGACGCTTGACGGGACGATCGTCAACGTGGCGCTGCCCGCGATCGAGCGCGACCTCGGAGGCGGACTGACCGCTCAGCAGTGGGTCGTGAACGCCTATCTGCTGGCCCTGGGCTCTCTGATCCTGATCGGAGGCTCGCTGGGTGACATCTACGGTGTGCGCCGGGTGTTCGCGGTCGGCGTGGTCGCATTCGGGGTTTTCTCGGTGGCATGCGCCCTGGCGCCCACGATCGGCGTGCTGATCGCTGCGCGAACGCTGCAGGGTGCTGCGGCGGCGTTGCTGGTACCGAGCTCGCTGGCGATTATCATCGGCGCGTTCTCGCCGCAGGAACGCGGCCCAGCGATCGGGAGCTGGACCGCGTGGAGCGGGATTGCAGCGGTTATCGGCCCGCTGGCGGGCGGCGTGATCGTCGACCAGGCGTCGTGGCGGTGGGTGTTCGCGCTCAACATCCCCCTGGTCGTCGTGACGGTCCTGCTCGTCCTCGCGGCCGTGCCGCCGACACCGAAGGTGTCGGGCCGCCGCGTCGACGTCCTCGGTGCGGTCCTCTGCGCGGCCGGGCTGGGCGGGATCGTGTTCGCGCTCATCCAGCAGCCGCGGCTCGGCTGGTCGACTCCCGCCATCATTGTCCCGCTCGTCGGAGGCGCCCTCGCGCTCGCCGGGTTTCTCGCCTACGAGCGCCGGGCAGCGCAGCCCAT
>NZ_DASTCS010000031.1:0-66949 GCF_035710885.1 Gaiella sp.
CCTCACGCTGGCCGCCCGCCGGATCCGCAAGCTTCCGCGCACGGAGGCCGAGGACCGGGCGCGCGAGCTCCTCGACGTCGTCGGGCTGCCGGAGAAGGCCGGCCAGCATCCGCACCAGCTCTCCGGCGGGCAGCAGCAGCGCGTCGCGATCGCGCGGGCGCTGATGATGTCGCCGAAGGTCATGCTCTTCGACGAGGTCACGTCGGCGCTCGATCCGGAGCTCGTCGGCGAGGTGCTCGTCGTGATGCGCGACCTTGCCCGCGGGCACGGCACGACGATGCTCGTCGTCACGCACGAGATGCACTTCGCCCGCGACGTCGGAGACCGCGTCGTGTTCATGGACGGAGGCAAGATCGTCGAGCAGGGACGTCCTCGAGACGTGCTCGACAACCCCCGGGAGGAGCGGACGCGGCGGTTCCTGCGGCGGTCGCTCGAGCTCACGGGGTCGCTGGACGAACTGACAATCACCGAGGCAGAAGGAGAAGAGGAATGAGGAGAATCATCCTGGCCACGGCAGGGGTCGCCGTCGTCGCGTTCGTCGCGGCGACGATCGGGTCGGCGAAGCCCCTGGCCACGACCGGGGCAGCCGGAGCCGAGGCCAAGGCGCCGGTCTTGCCGAAGTTGCCCGCCGAGATCGCCGATCGCAAGCGCCTCATCGTCGGCGTCAAGTGCGACACGCCGCCGTTCGGGTTCATCGACGTTCGAGGCAAGAACGCGGGCGTCGACGTCGATATCGCGAAGCAGTTCGCCCGATACGCGTTCGGGCGTGCGCAGCGCCTGACATTCGTGTGCGCCCCCACCGCGGCACGCGAGCCTCTGCTGACCACGAACCGCGTCGATCTCGTCATCTCGACGTTCACGTACACCGCCGACCGCGACACGAGAATCGACTTCTCGCGGGCGTACTTCAATTCGACGGGTCGCTTGCTCGTCAAGAACGACTCGGCGATCCAGCGGCTCGCAGACATCCGTGGCAAGCGCGTGGCGACGACGAGCGGCTCGATCTATGACCGCTGGATGAAGCGGTGCTTCACCGACACGCAGGTCATCGTGTTGGACAGCGTCACGAACGCCGTGATCGCCTTCAACCAGGGCCGAGCCGACGCCGTCATGTTCGACGACACATCGCTCGCGCTCATCGCAGCGACAGATCGGTCCTCGAAGATGACCGACGATCTGTTCCTGGAGCAGCCGTACGGCATCGGCATCAAGCAGGGCAACGCCGCGCTCAAGCGGTGGGTCGATGCGCGGCTCAACCTGATGAAGAGGAAGGATCTCTTCGCGCCCATCATCCGAAGCTACATCGCGCCGCGCTTCGTGCCGGCGTTCCTGAGGAACACCCTGCGGCCGACCCAGGACTTCACCTACCGGTCGCCGAGCCTTCCCAGCCTCGACACGGTGTGCCCGTAGGCTGAGACGCCGACGGTGGCGGCCGCTGTGAAGCGGCCGCCACCGTGATCCCTTCTCATGCTTGCCGTCTACGACCTCGGAGCGTTCGTGTCGGAGAACTGGCGCGAGCTTCTCGACGGCTTCGAGAACACCATCAAGGTCTCGGCGATCGCGGTCGTCGGGGCGTCCCTCGTAGGCCTCGTGCTCGGCGCCGCGCGCGCCCACCGCATCCCGGTCGTCAGCCAGCTCGCCGCCGTCTACGTCGAGGTCATCCGGAACACCCCGATCCTCGTCCAGATCTTCATGGTCTACTTCGCCCTCCCGCAGATCGGGATCCGCCTCGACGCATTCACGGCGGCTTGGGTCGCGGTGACGATCTGGGGAGGGGCCTTCAACACCGAGAACTTCCGAGCGGGCTTCGAGGCGGTGCCGCAGCGGTACCGCGAAGCGGGCCTGGCCCTCGGTTTCAGCCCGTTCACGACGTTCCTCAACGTCACGCTCCCGATCGGCGGCCGGATCTCACTCCCCTCGTCGATCAACACCTACATCTCCGTCGTCAAGAACACCTCGCTGATGTACGTGATCGGCTATCCCGAGCTGACGACGACGGCGATCAACATCGCCAACCTGACGCTCGAGACGCTGGAGGCGCTCACCGTCCTCGGCATCGTCTATCTGACTCTCGTCTGGAGCCTCTCGGCGGCGATCCGGCTGCTGGAGGCCCGGCTGGCGCTCCCGGAGTCGAGATAGATGCCGGACTGGGTAGAGCCGGTCGTCCGCTACATCCTGGAGGTCGGGCTGCCGGCGACGCTCAAGGTGTCCGCGATCTCGGTCGTCGGGGCCTCGCTGATCGGCATGGTGCTGGGAACGCTCCTCACCATCCAGTTCCTGTTGTCGCGGGTCGTGATCCGGGGGTACATCGAGGTCTTCCGCGGCCTGCCGATCCTGGTCACCGTGTTCATGGTCTACTTCGGCCTCCCCGCGATCGCCCCGACGCTCGAGTTCGGGCCGCTCACGGCGACGTCGATCGCGCTCATCCTGTGGGGCAGCGCACAGGTCGCCGAAGCGACCCGCGGGGCGGTCGGGTCGATCCCCCGGGAGCAGCACGAGGCCGCGGCGGCGCTCGGGTTCGGCTGGATCGGGCGACAGCGGTCGGTGATCCTGCCGCAGGCGTACCGCCGGCTCCTGCCGCCGCTCGTCGGGCTACTCGTCAACATCATCCAGAACTCGACGCTCGCGGCCGTGATCGGCGGGATCGAGCTGCTCCAGGCAGCGAAGTCGCAATCGGAACGCCTGACGGTCTTCCCGCCCGCAGGGATCGGCGAGATCCACGCAGTCGAGATCCTCGGGTTTGTAATGGTCCTCTTCTTCCTCATCTCGTTCCCGCTCACGCGGCTTGCCGCGTACCTCGAGCGGCGCCTCGTCTGAGGGCGCGCGCGGCTCAGCCGGAGTCGCGCGGGGCGCCCGGAGCCCGGCTCGGGTGCCGCGGTTCGCCCTGACGCCGTCCGGTGTCGGCGCGCGGCCCACTGGGGACGCTCACCAGGTGGCGCGCCGGCTGCTTCTTCGACGCCGCGCGGACGCGGGGCTGCCGACGCGCCACGAGGTTCCAGCCGGAGGAGGCACCCATGACCTCACCGTTCGGAGCTGCCCGCCCGGCCGCATCCCTCACCCGGGGGATCCGCGCGCGGGGGGGTCAGCTACGGAACGAGATCGACCGGGCGCTCTGGGGCACCTCGGCCACGAACGGCCGGCCGCGTACGAAGGTCATCGTCACCGGCGGGTCGTGCGCGACACACGTCCCGCCCATGGTCAGTGTCGTGCACCCTGGCACGGGGCACACCGAGAGCATCCGCCCGCGCGGGCGTATCCGGCCGGTGAGCACCCCTTCGAGCGTTACTGGCTGACGCATGGCGGCACCTCCGGCCGTGGGACTTGCGGCGGAGTACCCGCGCGCCGGTCTTTACAAACTATAAACCATTTGGCCGCTCGAGTGGCGGGACGGGGGCGCCGGCGAAAGGCTCTCGCACCGATTCTGCCGGCGAGACTCGTGGGGCAAACCGAGTCCGCGCGCGCCGCGTACAGCCGAACGACACGGCTTCGCAGCCACGACCGCAAGGAGGAACCGATGCCAGTGAATCGGCGGCTCACGGTCGTCCTGGCGCTCGTCGTAGGGCTCGCAGCGTTGATCGTCACGGCGCCTGCGGGAGCGAGTGACGAGCCCACCAAATGCACCGCGTACGCGGTGATGACGCCCGGGAACGAGGTACGAGACGCAGGCTCGACCGACCCCGTCGTCGACTCCAGAGCGCTCGGCGCCGCGCTCTTCCACATCGACGGGACGACGCTGAGCTTCAGCGTCGCGATCGCCAACCCGGCCGGTGAGACGTTCGTCGCCGGCCACATCCACCCCGGTGCCGCCGGGGTCATCGGGGGCGTGCTCGTCCCGCTGTTTGCCGGGTCGTCCGACCGGAAGCTCTTCTTCCAGGCCGCGCGCATCGGCATCACAGCCGACGCCGCCGCTGCCATCTGCGGCGATCCCGCCGGGCACTACGTCAACTACCACACGACGCAGGACCCACAGGGCGCAGTTCGCGGTCAGCTCCACCGGATCTGACCGGCGATGGGGGGCCGGGGGCACCGGCCCCCGCCCCCCGTCGCGCTCACTCCCGAAGGCCCGAGGACGTCCCCCGGTTTGGTACTACGGCACGAATCGCAGCGCAATAGAGCATTTTGGAAGAACAACAAGTAACGGCGTGGCGGCGAGATCGATGGGCGACGCGTCAAGCCGGCATGCCGAGCCCGATCATGTTGTGGACGGCGAAGAACGTCGGTCGGGCCTCCGTCGGATCCTGCCCGAGCTCCCGGGCAGCGGGCAGGAGCTTGGCGTCGAAGAACTGCCAGAACGCGTCGGTGGACTCCCAGATGTCGACGACGCGCCAACCGCCTTCGTCGCGCGGGCCTGCGATGTGGGCGATGAGCCCGTCGGGCAGGACGTCGGGCTGCAGCGAGCCGAAGATCTTCGTGGTCAAAGCCTCGTACATGTCCTGCGACCCCTCGGGCGTGTCGAGCAGCATTGCAACCGGCACCGGGCACCTCCGTGTGAGCGGGCGTGTTCTGCGACTCTTGCCCCCGAAGGCCGTGTAGTCAACGCTGCAGTCCGGGGAGGCCACGCCGCGTTCCTCGGGAGACGGCGACGCCTCTGCCTCTCGCAGACGCTTCGTCAGGTGGGCGTTGCGGACAGCACCGCGCGCACCACCGCGTCGACCCCCGTACCGGCCGCATCCCGTAGCCGCTCCTCGGCGACGTCGATTCGCCACTCGCGCGGATCGAGAGCGTCCACGGCGGCGTCGACCGAGACCTGCACCTGCCCGGCAGCCGGGCTTGGAGCACCGGTTGCGGGGTCGATGGGGCGGTGGCCAACCAAGAGCAACGTCCCGCCGGGCGCGACACCGGCCCCGAGCCGTCCGACCATCTCGCCGACGGATCCCTGCACATGGACGTACAGGCTGATCACGAGGTCGTGGCAGCGCGGCGGCGGCGCCCAGGTCGCGAGGTCGCCCTCCGTCCACTCGATGCGCTCGGCGACGTCCGCGCCGATCGCCTTCGCTCGCGACCGGGCGATGTCCAGGGCGGTCGCCGAGAAATCGACCGCCGTGACCCGCCACCCGCGTGACGCGAGCCACAATGCCTCGGACCCGTGCCCACAACCGGCGTCGAGGGCGCGCCCCGGGGCCAGATCGGCGGTCTCGGTCAGCAGGTGCGCGCTCGCCCCGCGACCCACGAGCTCGTCCCGATGCTCGCGCACGACCTGCGTCCAGCGCCGTTCCCAGTAGGCCCGATCGAATCTCTCGTTGCTCGTCATGACTCCACGGTCACTGCTCGCGCCGTTCAGGTGCGGGCATCCTGCGGACACGACCCGTGTGCGTTGCCTGCCTCCCAAGGCGAAACCCGCCATTCGCGGCGGGCTTCGTGATGGGCGCTACTGGGCTCGAACCAGTGACCCCCAGCTTGTCGAGCTGGTGCTCTCCCAACTGAGCTAAGCGCCCGATTGCGCCGTCTCCAGCACGTCTCCGAGCTTCGGAGTGGCGAGGTGGCAGTGTACCCGACCCTCCGAGCGGGGACGAGGCGAGGGCGGGAGGCGCAGTCGGCCTCCCGCCCGGGCTCGGCTAGCTCGTCCCGGAGCTGCCCGACGGCAGGGCGGCCCTCGAGCCGCTCGTCAGCTCCGCGAGCCGTGCCTCGACCTCGGCGTTCTCCTCCTCGTCCTCGAGCGCCTCGAACTGCACGTCGAGACGGGACGCGGCCAGCTCTGCCCGGCCGGCGACCTTCGCCTCCTCACGGCGGATCTTCTCCTCGAAGCGCGAGAGCTCACTCGTCGGGTCGGTGAGGTCGATCTCCTTGACGGCGTCCATCACGCCGGCCTGCGCCTCGGCCATCTTGGCCCGCGCGATCAGCTCGTCACGCTTGCTCTCCAGCTCGTCGAGCTTGCTCCGCATGCCCTCGAGCCCGGACTTGAGCCGGCTCACGACGTCGTTCTGTTGTGTGATGGTCGGCTGGAGCGTCTTCACGTCGTCCTCGTAGTCGATCTGCTTCTTGAGAGCGACGCGCGCGAGGTTCTCGAAGGTTGCCGCCTCGGCGGCGTTGCCGGCGCTCCCGAGCTCCTTCGCCTTGCTCACGGCAGCCTGCGCCTTGGAGCCCCACTCGACAGCCGCCTCGGACGCCTCCTTCGCGTCCTCCTCCATCAGGCGGAGATTCCCGATCGTCTGCGCGACGGCCTCCTCCGCCTCGGCGATGTTGTCCTTGTAGTCCCGGATCATCTGATCGAGCATCTTCTCCGGGTCCTCGGCCGAATCGAGCATCGCGTGGATGTTCGCCTTCGTCAGCTGCGCGATACGTCCAAAGATCGTTTGCTGTCCCACCTCGCTACCTCCCTCTCTCAACGACTGCCATCTGAGGTCTGCGACGCCTGTCGACGTCCCGGATCGAGCCCTTCACCGACGCAGGCTGTCGAGGTCAGAATCGTCCTCCCCCTCCCCTGCGTCCGCGCCTGCCGATCCCGCCGAAGCTTCCGGGCCCGAACCCACCGGGGAACGGAAGGCCACCGCCGCCGCCCCCTCCGCCCGAGCCTCCGCCGCGGCCGCCCCGCAGGATGTCGATGAGGATGCCGCCCATGATCACGTCACCGATTGTCCCACCTCCGCCGCCGCCCCCGGGGAGACCGGGGATGCCCATCCCCGGTCCCTGCTCGTAGCCCGAGACGTCCTGCTGAGCGAGCTGCAGAGCCTGACCGGCGAGCCCGTCCGCGGTGCGCGCGTGCTCCAGCCCGATCTGCGGGTCCGTGGCCGAGACGGCGAGCGACTGCTCGAAATGCCGCTTCGCCTCCGCGAGCCGGGTACGCGCCGAGGCGCCGACGGCGCCGCGACGGGTCGTGATGAAGTCCTCCGCAGCCTCGATCTTCGCGCGCACGCCCGACAAGGTCTGCTCGAGCGTCGCCCGGGCGCGGCGCGCCTGCTCCTCCTCCTCGCGAGCGTCGGCGAGCGCGGCGTCGAGCGCCTTGCCCGCCTCCTCGAGGCGATGGAGCGCACCCAGCGGATCCTGCCCGTCCGTCGCCGAGGCGGCGATCTCCGCGGCTGCAAGAGCCTGCTCGCCTCGCGCGACGTGCTCCGCGAGCGACGATTGCTCGCCCGCGAGCGCACGGGCGGCCGTGAGGTCCTCCACGACCCCGGGAATCGCGGCGCGAATCTTGTCATCGGCGTCGGCCAGGTCTGTCGCAAGCCGATCGATCGCGTCGACGAGCTGGCCGGCCTGCCCCGCCGCCTCCTCCGCCCCGCGAATCGCCACCGCTGCCTTGCCGCGGTTTCCCGCGGCGACCTCCGCGTTGCCCTCGGTCACCTCGCCCCGCGCGAACGCGAGCCGCTCGCCCGCCTGCCGCGGGTTGTCGAGCACGCTCGCGACGGCTGCGGGCGCATAGGTCGCAGTCAGTCCGCGCAGCGTCGCCTCGGCACCCGGCAGCCGACCCTCGAGCGCCGAGAGGCGCGTCGCGAGGCCGGCGAGAAGCTCGGGCGCGTTCTGCTCCATCGCGCGCAGCTCGTCGAAGCGATCCACCTCCGCATCGAGCCGGTCGCTCGCCCCTTGCGTGAGGGAGATGATCTCGGTCAGCAGCTCCCGCCGGCTCGTCTCGTCCTCGGGCGTCGAGTCGTCGAGCGCGCGTCGCAGCTGGAACGCCCTTGCGAGGTCGGCCCTGGCGCTCTCCACGGCGGCCGCGAACGGAGCGGCGGTCTCGTCGCCGAACTGCGCGGCGGCGAATGCGACCTCCTGCTCGCTGGTCTTCACCGCGTCGTCGACCTCGACGAGGAGGCCGCTGCCTCGCTTCGAGAGCTCGTCGAGCGAGAGGCGCGAGAGCTCGTCTCCCTCCGTGGCGGCGGCCGGCGTCCCCCGTCCGCGGCGAAGCCAGGAGACGAGCGCCCAGACGAGGCCGAGCAGCACGACCGCGCCGACCAGCGGCCAGAGCCACGACGAGCCTCGGCCGTCGTCGTCTCCGCTCGCACCGTCGCCGCTCGCGTCGGCGAGGGCGTCGGCGGCCGCGACGGCGGCTCCCGCCCAGTCGCCGTCCGAGAGCTCGGGCTCGATCTCGCCGTTGGCGATTCGGGCGAGCTCCTCGTCGGAGAGCGGGAACTGCTCGTCCACCGAGTATGCGTAGGCCCGGTCTTCGGTCGCCACCGCCAGGAGGACGTCCGAGAGCCCGAGGTCGCTGAGCTCGGCGGTCCTGTCGGCCCATTCCTGCGCACCGACCCCGGAGAAGGAGTCGACGTAGGCCACCCAGAGCTGGATGCCGTCCGAGCCTCGGAGGTCGTCGAGCGCCTCCTGCACCTCGTTCGTGCGGTCCTCGAGCGCGCCGACCCGATCCTCGATCTGGTCGCCGAGCCGGAAAGGCTCCACGGGCCATGCGGGCTGCACGAGAACGACTGCGACCGCCGCGATCGCGACGAGCACTGCGACCGTGCGGGCTCCCACACGCGCGGAACGGCTCACCGTGGGCTGAACCTAGCAATCCGCACCCCACGCGCGTGCCCGCTCGCGGGATCAGGGAGCGCGGGCGGTGCGGTCCTCGTCGCCCGTCGCCACGGCGAGCGATCGGCGGAGCGTCTCGTGCGCGGCCAGCTCGCGCTCGACGGGGCCGACGACGAGCTCGTCGGCGACGGCCTCGATCCCCGGGCGGAGCGCACGCTCGGCAGAACGCCGGCGCCGACGCGCACCGGCGGCGTTGACGAGCCGTGTGAGTGAGGCGAGCAGGAGGCCGCCCGCGAGCCCGATGACGACGAGCCACGTTGCGATCGGCGCCCCGTTGCGCTCGGGGAGCGGCACGACGTCCTCGATTCGCAGGAGCCCGGCGACACCCGCGAGGGCGATCCAGAGGGCGCCGACACCGAAGACGGCGGCGACGAGGCGCTGGAGCATGGACGCCACCCACCACCATCGCGGCGCGGACGGCTCGATGTCGGCTGTCCCGACGGCGTGATCGAGCCGGTCGAGGACCCTCGCCTCGTCGGACGCGGCCGACGCCCTGACGAGCCTGGGCCAGGGCGGAGGCAGACCGGCTCCTGCCTCGTCGGCGAGCGCGCGCACGGCCGTCGCGACCTGGGCGCGCTGAACGTCCGTCGCCGGGGGCATCGAGGTCCTGCCGAAACGCTCACCGTCTCCGCCGCCCTCTCCGAGGCGAAGCCGCCGGAGCGGGTCGGGCTTCAGGCGGCGCACCCAACGCACGAAGGGCCACCCGGTGGCAAGCGCGCCCCGGCGGCGGTGTGCCTCTCCGACGGCCTCCACGACACGCGGGACGCCGGCCGCCTCCGACAGGGCCGCGACGAGGCGCTCCCGCTGCTCCTTCCGCACGCCCGGCGGCTGCATGTCACCGCACCACCGCCGCAGCGTCTCCGCCGCGGCCTCGACGTCCGCAGCGAGGCGCGCGACGGCCGCGTCACGCGCCGCAACGCGCTCGACGAGGAGGCTGCGCAGCTCCTCGAGCCCCAGGCCCGTGAGAGCCGAGATGACGAGCACCGGCGTGTCCCGCAGGCCGTCCTCGCCGAGCAGGCGCGTCGCGTCATCCCGCAGCGCCCCTGCCTCGCTCGCCGAGAGGAGGTCGGCCTGGTTGAGGAGGAAGACCATCCCGTCCGCGTGTCTCCTCAGGGGCCGGAGATACCGGTCGTGCAGTGCCGCGTCCGCGTACTTCTGCGGCTCCACGACCCAGACCAGGAGATCGACCAGCTCGACGATCCGGTCGACCTCGAGCCGGTGCGCGGTCTCGACCGAGTCGAAGTCGGGAAGGTCGAGGAGGACGAGACCTTCAAGGCCGTCGCCGTCGACCCGGTGACGCATCCTCACGTCCAGCCAGTCGAGCAAGGTATCCGCGCCGTCGCCCCAGACGGCCGCCCTCGCCTCCGAGGTCGTCGGACGGCGACGGCCGACCGCCGCCGCATCGCCACCGCTCAGAGCGTTGAAGAGCAGCGACTTCCCCGCCCCGGTCGGGCCGGCGAGCGCGGCCACGGTCGACTCGATCCCGAGCCCGAGCCGCGCGCCGGCCTTCTCGATCACCCGCCGCCCGGCCCCGACCTCCTCCGGCTCCAGTCGTCCGTCCGCGACCCGGACGGCTTCGTCGAGCGCGACCAGGCGCGCGTCGAGATCGAGGCTCACGACGCCCGTCTGACCCCGTCGATCGCGGTGTGGAGCCGCGCGACGGCCTCCGCCTCCGGGACCCTCCCCTCGATCAGCCCCGCGAAGCGGTCGGCTTCGTTGCGCAGGATCCGGTCGACGCGATCCACGAGGTCGTCGCGCGCGCGGGCCGCGAGCGCACGGACGGCCTGGTCGCCGAGCAGCGCCTCGAGCAGCTTGTGCCCCACTGCCGACGTGCCGCCGGCCACGACTGTCTCGAGGCCCGTGAGCCCCCCGGTGGAGGCGAACACGGCGAGCATCACGGTGAAGCCCGCGCCGTTCACGCCGAGCGAGGCGAGCCGGGCCGTCGCGCGCTTCGACGACCCCTCCTTCCGCACCAGCTCCATGACGTGCCCCTGCCAGGCCCGCACCTGCTCGCGGGTCTCGGACCGGAGCTCCATGGACGCCTGCGAGAGCCCGGGAGCCGTCTCGACGAGCGCTCGCCCGGCCGGCCGTTCACTCCAGGCGAGCGCTGCGCGCTCGGCGGCGCGCTCCGCCGCGGCTCGCACGACAGCCTCGAGCCGGTGCTCGACGGCCTCTCGGAGCTGGTCGGACGGCATCTCGCGGCCGGTGACGACGCTCGCGAGCCGGTCGCGGAGCGACGCGAGGCGCGACTGCAGCTCACGCATCAGCTCGCCGGTGCCGACGACCTCGTGCCACCGCGCGACGACCTCCCCGCGCAGCAGCGAGCCGCTGCGGAGCGCGTCCTCGATCTCCTGTCGCGCGGACGCGTACGCCAGGTCGGCCTCCGAGCGGAGATCCGCCGCAGCGGCGAGCTGCTCGGCACCGGCTCGCTCGACCGCGCCGGCGCGACCGGGAAGGCTTCGCAGCGCCCCGGTGAGCGTCCTGCGGATCAGCTCCGCCCGCGCCTGCGCGTCGGCGGCGAGCCCGTCGAGCCAGCGGCGTACGGGTCGGAGGTCGACCTCCCGGAGGCGCTCCTGCTCGAGGTGCGTCTCTCCGACCACGAGCAGCACGGCGTCGATGCGCTGCGCTCGCATCATCTCCTGGAGATGCGCAGTCACCTCCCGCTCGGCGTCGCCGGGCACGCGGTTGAGCACGATCGCCAGCGCCGTCCCGCGCTCTCGCGCGGTCGCGAGGAACTCCCACGGGACGGCGTCGGCGTAGCGGGCGGCCGTCGTCACGAACAGCCAGGCGTCTGCGGCCGCGAGAAGTTGGGTCGCAAGAGCGCGGTTCTCCGAGAGCACGGAGTCGATGTCGGGCGAATCCAGCAACGCCAGGCCCGCGGGAACCTCGGGAGCGGGCACGAGGAGAAGCGTCCCCGGCGTAGGCGGGCCGCCGGTCGCCCTCGGCAGCCGGGGCAGGATGCGATCGTCGTCGAACCAGCGCAGGTCGTCCGGATGACAGACGAGCGTCGGCCCGCGGGTCGTCGGGCGGAGGACACCGGCAGGGCTGACCTCCGCGCCGACCAGGCTGTTCACGATCGTCGACTTCCCGGCTCCGGTCGAGCCGCCGACGACCATCAGGACCGGCGCCTTCATCTGCTCCAGGCGCGGCAGGAGGTAGTCGTCCGTCTGGCCGACGAGGTCGTCGCGCGCCCGTCGGGCGTGCGCCGCGTCGGGGAGCTCGAGGTCCAGGCGAAGCGCTGCTAGGTCGTCGCGCAGGCGACGCAGCGCCCCGGGGAGCTCGGGGGTCACGCTCAGGGTTCTCCTGCAGGCATGCGCACGGGGATCACAGCAGGTCGTGTCGCGCTTCGCCGCTCCACGTCACGTATCGACGAGACCCGGCCGACCGCCCTTCCGCCGCTCTGTCGCGTCAGGCACGCTCGAACAGAGCGGCCTGGCCCTGCCCAACGCCGACGCACATCGTCGCGACGCCGTAGCGCCCGCCGCGGCGCCCGAGCTCGTGGAGGAGCGTGACCACGAGCCTCGCGCCCGACATCCCGAGCGGATGGCCGATCGCGATCGCACCGCCGCTGACGTTGACCCTCTGTGGGTCGAGGCCGAGCTCGCGGATCACTGCGACGGACTGCGAGGCGAACGCCTCGTTGAGCTCGACGAGGTCGAGCTGCTCGACGCCGACGCCGGCTCGGTCGAGCAGCTTGCGGACCGCCGGCACCGGGCCGATCCCCATCACGGCGGGATCGACTCCTGCCACGGCCGAGCCGCGGAACGTGCCGAGCGGCTCGACGCCCAGCGACCGGGCCCGGTCGGCGCTCGCCACGACGAGAGCCGCCGCGCCGTCGTTGATGCCGCTCGCATTGCCGGCCGTCACCGTGCCCTCCGCGGCGAAGGCAGGTCGGAGCGACGCCAGCTTCTCGGCCGTCGTCTCCGGGCGCGGGTGCTCGTCGCGCTCGAGCTCCCCCGCCGCGACGAGCTCGTCGGCGAACCGCCCGTCCGCGTCCGCCTCCGCCCAGCGGCGCTGCGACTCGAGGGCGAACGCGTCCTGCTCCTCGCGCGAGACCTGCCAGCGGTCCGCGACGTTCTCACCCGTCTCCCCCATCGTGGCCGTGGAGAAGCGCTCCGCGTAGCGCGGGTTGACGAACCGCCAGCCGAGCGTCGTGTCGTGCATCACCCGGTCGCCCCTGGGGAACGCAGCGTCGGGCTTGGCTGTGACGAGCGGCGCCCGGCTCATCGACTCGACGCCGCCGGCCACGAAAAGGTCGCCGTCCCCCGCGATCACGGCATGGCAGGCGCCGACCACTGCCGCCAGCCCCGACGCGCAGAGACGGTTGACGGTGACCCCGCCGACCGTGTCGGGCAGACCCGCGAGCAGGGCGGCGAAGCGCGCGACGTTGCGGTTGTCCTCGCCCGCCTGGTTCGCACAGCCGAGCCAGACGTCCTCGATCTCCCGGGGCGGCGCCCCGGCCCGCTCGACGGCCGCCGCCACCGCGAGGGCGGCGAGGTCGTCCGGGCGGACGCCCGCGAGGCCGCCGCCGTAGCGACCCACCGGCGTGCGCACGGCCGAGAGGATCACCGCGTCCGGCATGGCGTGACCTTATCCGCCCCGGCGTGCCCCCTCTCAGAAGATCTCGGGGCACCATGGCGCAGCGGACGTGCGGAACAGCTCGTCCGCCCTCTCGATCCCGCCCCGGGCGACTTCCTCCGCGAGCCCTGCCCGTGCGAGCTGCGCGAACGACAGCCCACCGAGGAACGCCGAGCCGAGGCCCGACACGGCGACGCGAACGTCGGGGCGGCGCCTGGCGGGTCGCACGTGGCCGTCCTCGATCGTCCACGAGCCAACGTTCTCGGGAAAGTGGGGATCGGACGCGACCTCGATCGTGGCGCGGCCCGGCGACCCGTAGGCCCGGCCCGCAAGAGCGGCGGGGACGTCCACGACCCGCAACCAGAGAGCGTCCCAGACGGAGAGCCGCAGCTTGTTGATGCGGTCGACGAGCAGCGGCAGCGGATGGTCGAGCGGCAGGTGGCTCCCCGAGATCCGGTCGACCCAGTCGATCTCGAGCAGGAACCGCCACACGTCGCGCGTCGCCCCGTCGTCGACGCCGAAGGCCTCGTTGACGCGAACCGTCTTCGTCCACGTCTCCGGAGTCGAGCCGTCCTGTGCCAGGCGGTAGAGCGCGTAGCCCACCGGCCGTCCGTCGCGCTCCGCGAGCGCGCGCACCAGCGGCCCGGCTCCGCGCCGCTGCTCCGGCCTGTCGTCGAGGCGTCGGGACTCCCACCAGTCGCGGGAGCGGACGATCATGCCCGGCGTCCTCTTCGCCACGCGGTCGTACACGCGGGGCAACGCCTTCAGCGCCTCGTCGTGGGCCACCAGCCGCAGCGAGGCGTCACGTGGAAGATCGCTCCTGATCGCGACGGAGCTCCGCTCGGCGTCGAAGTTGAAGGACGTCGAGGCCAGCCCGTAGCCGAAGCGGCCGTAGATCGTCTCCTCGGAAGCCCAGAGCGCCGCTATCGGCTCACCTCTCTCGCGCACGTCGGCGAGCTGCACGTCCATCATCCGGCGCAGCAGGCCGCGCCGCCGATGCGAGGGAAGCACGCCGACGACGGTCACTCCCGCGCACGCCATGTCTCCACCCGGGACCGTCAGCCGGAACGGGAAGACGCCGGCGCCCGCGACGATGCGGCCGTCGTCGAGGACGGCGTGCATCCGTTCGAGCGGAAGCAGCCGCGAGAAGCGCTCGGCGTCCTCCTTGGTCGGGTACCAGCCGAAGTAGTGCCCGATCGCGGAGAGGGCGGTGCTGAGCTCGTCGTGGTCGCGAACCGTGCGGACCCGGAATGCCATGGCTCCGATCCTACGTCCGTGGATCTCGGCTAGAGCTTCTCGAGCGGGGCGTACTCGATCATCAGCCGGCGCTCGCTGCCGTCGGCGGCGAATCGCACCGTGACGACGCCGTCCGGCTCGATCCGTGTGACGACCCCCTCGCCGAGCGAGCCGTGACGCACGGAGTCGCCTGTCGAGAGCGTGGGTAGCGTGCGCTCGTCGCGCGGCGTGACCTGCCGCTCGGACTGGGCGTAGCCCGACCACGAGGCCGGCCGCAGCCGCTCGCGCACGACCGACGGCGGAAGCTCGTCGAGAAAGCGGGAACCGAGGTTGTACTCACGCCGCCCGTACAGCGAGCGGGCGGTGGCGTGGGTCATCGTCAGCCGCTCCATCGCGCGCGTCATGCCCACGTAGGCGAGCCTCCGCTCCTCCTCGACCTCGTTGTCCTCGATCGACCGGGAGTGCGGGAAGATCCCCTCCTCCATCCCGATCAGGAAGACGACCCGGTACTCGAGCCCCTTGGCGTTGTGGATCGTCATCAGAGTCACCTGGGCGGTGTCGCTCGCGAGCGTGTCCTGGTCGGACTGGAGCTGGACCTCCTGGAGGAAGCCGGCGAGGGTCGGGTCGTCGACGCGCGCTCGGAATTCCTGGGCGGAGCCGACCAGCTCCGACAGGTTCTCGATCCGGCCCCGCGCCTCGATCGTCCGCTCCGCCTCGTAGGCCTCGATCGTTCCCGACCTCTGCAGGACCGCCTCGACGAGCTCGTCGATCTCCAGCTCCTGGGCAGCCGACATGAGCGACTCGACGACCGTCCTGAAGCCGCGGATCGCGCGGACGCCGGCCGTCGCGACCCCGGCCGCCTCGGGATCCGCGGTCGCGTCCCAGAGCGAGATCCCGAGGGCCTCCGCGTGCGACACGAGGCGTTGGATCGTCGTGTTCCCGATGCCGCGCCGCGGGCGGTTGGCGATCCGCATCAACGCGACCGCGTCGTCCGGGTTGTCGATGAGCGAGAGGTAGGCGACGGCGTCCTTGATCTCTGCGCGCTCGTAGAAGCGCGGGCCACCGATCACCTGGTAGGGCACCTGCTGGCGCACGAGCACGTCCTCGAGGACGCGCGACTGGGCATTCGTCCGGTAGAAGACCGCGATCTCGGAGGCGGAGTACCCGGACTCCACGAGCCGCGCGATCTCGGCGGCGACGAACCGCGCCTCGGCGTGCTCGTCCTCCACCTCGACGACCTCGACGGGGTCACCCGTGCCGAGCTCCGACCACAGCCGCTTCGGCTTGCGGTCGCGGTTACGGTCGATCACCGAGTTCGCCGCCTCGAGGATCGCGTTCGTGGAGCGGTAGTTCTGCTCGAGCGCGATCGTGTCGGCGCCGCCGAAGTCCTTCTCGAAATCGAGGATGTTGCGGATGTCCGCGCCGCGAAAGCCGTAGATCGACTGATCGGGGTCACCGACGGCGAACACGTTCCGGTGCTTGGCCGCGAGCAGCTGCAGGAGACGGTACTGAGCATGGTTCGTGTCCTGGTACTCGTCGACGAGCACGTGTCGGAAGGACGACTGCCACCGCTCGAGGGCTTCCGGGAAGCGCTCGAGCACGTCGACGGTGAGCATCAGGATGTCGTCGAAGTCGACGGCGTTGGAGGAGAAGAGCTTGCGCTGGTAGAGCTCGTACACCTCCGCAACCGTCTGATCCCAGAACGACGCGACGCGGGACATGTACTCCTCCGGCGAGACGAGCTGGTTCTTGGCGTTCGAGATCTGGGCGTGGATGCCCCGTGGGGTGAAGCGCTTCGGATCCTTGCCGAGCTCCTCCAGGCACGCCTTGACGACGCGCACCTGGTCGGCCTGGTCGTAGATCGTGAACGACGAGCGGTAGCCGAGCCGCTCCGCCTCGCGGCGCAGCATGCGCCCGCACGCAGCGTGGAACGTGAGAATCCAGATCGCGCGGGCGGTGCGGCCGAGGATGCGCTCGAGCCGCTCGCGCATCTCGGTGGCGGCCTTGTTCGTGAACGTGATCGCGAGGATCTCGTTCGGCTTCACGCCGTGTGCACGAATCAGGTGCGCGACCCGGTGCGTGAGGACGCGGGTCTTGCCGGACCCCGCGCCGGCGACGACCAGGAGCGGGCCGTCCACGTGGAGCACGGCCTCGCGCTGCGCCGGATTGAGGCCGGCGAGGAGCTCCTCGTGCGGGGTGACGGTCACGCGCCGATGCTAGCCGCGCCCTCCGGAGACGAACCCCACGTGTCCCTTCCGGCCGTGGCTTCGTGCCTGGCACCAGGACACGTCCCTTTCCGGCGCGCGTATCACCCCATGCCGAGCGAGATCACGCCGCGATCGATCAGCCCCTGCGTGAAGGCCTGCACCGGGAGCAGCTTGACCCCGTAGGCGTCGCGGAGGAACCACTCGAAGTACACGAACGAGCTCGAGCGAACGGTGCCCAGCCGCTCCAGACGGCCGAGGTCGCACACGGCCAGCTTCGAGCGGAGCTCGGGTCGGTCGAGGAAGACGGTCACGAGGCCGTCGAGGTCGCGCTCGGTGTCGCCGAGCAGCATCGTCGGCGTCGCGCTCGTCAGCCGGTCGACGCCGAGGAACCCGTTCCGGAGCTCGAAGCGGCTCTCCTCCCGACGCCAACGCACCACCAGGCGAGCAGCCTCGGCCGCGACGACCACGACGTCGTCGAGCTCGTGGCGGCAGTGCGTGGTGAACGCGGCGAGCACCTCGCCCTGGGTCGTCGACAGCGGGGCCCACTCGATCGGCCGCCCGGCCGCGCGCTCCCCGAGCGCCCGGAGCACGGCCTCGCGCCGGGCGGCGCCCAGCAGGCCGTCCGCCTCGAGCTCCTCCACGAGCGCGGCCGACACCGCGCCCGCGGGCAGCCCGCCGATCCGCTCGTCGGTCAGCGCCTCGAGGGCCTCGGCGTGCTCGTCCGACATCGACTGCACCTACGCGGCCCTCCCGACGACGGCGAGGAAGACCTCGGGGGCGACCTCCGAGATCGGCAGGTGGATCCCTCCGGCAGCCTCCGCCAGCGCCGGCCCGCAGCTCTCGTCGGCGCGACCGGGCGGCACGGCGTCGACGACGACGCAGCCGACGCGCGCGCGGCGGAGCAGGCGCCCTTCGGCGAGAACGTCCCCGAGCGCGTCGCCTCCGCGGCGCAGCGGGACGTTCGGAAGGCCGTCGGTGACGCACACCACGAGGGGCCGCGCGTTCGGGCGCTTGTGCAGCTCCTGGCGCAACACGCGCCGCGAGAGCTCGAGTGCCCCGGCCAACGGTGTGCGACCGCTCAGCGGCACCCGCTGCAGGCAGTCGGTTGCGAGCGCGAGGCTCCGGGTCGGGCGCAGCGCCAGAGTCGCCTCCGCGACACCGCTCTTGAAGGCGACCACGGAGACCCGGTCGCCGCGCGCCGCGGCATCCTCGAGCAGGCGGAAGACGAGCCCCTTCACGTGCTCGACGAGGCGGTCGGCGTGGAGGGAGTACGAGTTGTCGACCACGAAGCACACCTCCAGCGGGACGCGATGCTCCCGCACCTTCCGGCGCACGTCCTCGGCGGCGACGACGAACGGCTGCGCACGGCGGCCGGCCCGGGCGGCGGCCGCGCGGACGGTCGCGTCGAACGCGACGTCGCGGTCCCTGCGCGCGGCGAGACGAGAACGCGAGTACTTCCCGCGGCGAAGGGCGACGAGCGACCGGTCGCGTCGACCGATCGCTCCGCGCTCGAGCCGATCGGGTGACACGGGGCGGTCGAGCACGCGCTCGGCGTCGACCTCGAGCTCGGCGACACCGGGACGACCGTCGAGCTCTCCTAGCTCCGTGTCGGTCCCGGCTTCACCGGGACCGCCGCTTTTTTTTCGGTCGTCTCCGCATCGAGGGCGTCGTCGAGGATGCGCCTGAGGAGCCGTTCGTCCAGTCCGGGTCCGGGCTCGAACGGGTCGACGGCGACGCGGTGACCGAGCGCGAGCCCGGCGGCGTCGAGCAGGTCGCCGGGCTCCACGGCGATGCGCCCGTCGAGCGCCGCCAGCCCCTTGGCGCACTGCAGGATCGTCACATCCGCGCGGTGGCTGGCGACTCCCGAGCCGGTGACGAGCCGCGCGATGGCGCGGTAGAGGCCCGGGGCGACGGACACGGTGGCCACCCGCTCCCGGGCGGACTGGACCGTCTCGGCGAGGTCGGCCTGCGCGCCGCCCCAACCGGCGGCGAAGCCGGCCGGGTCGGCCGTGAACGCTTCACGGCGGCGGATCACCTCGGCCCTGCGGCCCGGATCCGCCAGCGCCTCGACGACGATCCGCAGCCCGATCCGGTCGGCCAGCTGAGGGCGGAGGTCACCCTCGTCCGGGTTCATCGTGCCGACGAGCAGGAAGCGGGCCGGGTGGGAGACGGAGACACCCTCCCGCTCGACCACGTTGACGCCGAGCGCCGCGGCGTCGAGCAGCACGTCGCAGATGTGGTCGTCGAGCAGGTTGATCTCGTCGACGTAGAGGATTCCGCGGTTGGCCTCCGCGAGGAGCCCCGGCTCGAGAGCCATCACGCCCTCGCGCAGCGCCCTCGCGATGTCCACGGAGCCTGCGACGCGATCCTCCGTGGCGTTCAGCGGGAGGTCGACGACGCGCACACGCCGCCGGTGGGAGCCGAGGCGCTCCCCCCTCCTTACACGCTCCCGGCAGGCGGCGCAGGGGTCGGCCGGGTCGCACGAGAACGGGCAGTCGGCGACGACCTCGATCTCCGGCAGGAGCTCGGCGAGGCCGCGCACCGCCGTCGACTTGCCCGTGCCGCTCGGGCCCTCCACGAGCACCCCGCCCACCGCCGGGTTGACGGCGTTGACCAGGAGCGCCTGCGCGAGGCGCTCCTGGTCGACGATGGCGGTGAACGGATACAGGCTCACGACAGGACGAGCGGCTTCCCGAACGTCGGCTCCGCCTGCGGGATCGGGGCGAAGTGCCAGGTCCCGATCAGGGGCACCGCCGTGTCGCGGTTGACCTTGACGTCGATCACGTACGGCGTCCCGGCGGCGAGCGCCGTCTCGAAGGCCGACGCGAGGTCGCCGGGCTGCTCGACGGAGATCCCACCCGCCCCCATCGCCTGCGCCATCTTGGCGAAGTCCGGGTTCCAGAACTCCCCCGTCGACTGCTTGACGAAGCTCGTCCCGATCTCCCGTCCGTCCATGTAGAACCGCTGAAGGTCGCGGATCACCCCGATCGTGTAGTTGTTGAAGATCACCCAGACGGCGGGGATCCCGTACTCCGTCGCGGTCGCGACGGCTCCGGGGAACATCATGAAGCTGCCGTCGCTGGTGACACACACGGCGGGCTGGTCCGGTCGCGCCAGCTTCAGCCCGAGCACCCCGTACGTGCCGAAGCCCATCCCCGCGAAGCCGCCGGGCGTGAAGACGGTCTGGGGGCCGTAGACGTCCCAGTACTGCTCGACCCACGTCTGGTGGTTCCCGGTGTCCGTGATCATCAGCGTGTCGTCCGGCGCTGCGGCCCGGAGCTCCTTGACCACGCGTCGCGGGTCGATCGGGACCTCGTTCGACGCCTTCTCCTGCTCGATGAAGTTCGTCCACTCCTCCTTGTAGGCCTCGACCTGGTCGTGCCACGGCGAGCGGTCGCGCTTCGGGCCCTGCTCGGCGAGCGAGAGGAGCTGCTTCAGGACCTCGCGCACGTCTCCGACGATCCCGAGCTCCGTCGGGTAGTTCCGGCCGATCTCCTGCGGGTCGATGTCGACGTGGATCAGCTTCGTGGGCGGGATGTTGTACGTGTAGCCGGGCAGCCACGACGAGCTGTGGATGTCGGAGAAGCGACAGCCCAGCGCGAGGATCACGTCCGCGTTCCGGGCAGCCTCCTGCGCGGGGTACTCGCCCCAGCAGCCGGCGATCCCGAGATGCAGCGGGTGACGCGCCGAGAGGGCGCCCTTGCCCATGAAGCTCGTGTAGACCGGGATGTTCACGTGCTCCGCGAACGCCTGGAGCTCGGCGCTCGCCTCGGAGCAGACGATCCCGCCGCCCGCGAGGATCAGCGGCCGCTTGGCTCCGAGCAGCATCTCGAGGGCCTTCCCGACTGCCTCGGGCGAGCCCGGGGTGCGCCAGTTGAGCTGCAGAGAGTGCTCCGCGGGATCGGGAACCTCGACCTCGGCCTTCGTCACCCAGAGGTCGTACGGGACGTCGATGTGGACAGGGCCGGGCCGCCCTTCACGGGCGATCTTGAACGCCTTCGGCACGAACTTGCCGAGATCGCCGACGGAGTGGGCCTGGAAGCTCCGCTTGGTGATCACCTTCGCGATGCTCGGGTAGTCGGACTGGAAGTAGCGGTACTCCTCCTGCAGCGCCCCGGAGTCGTACTGGGTCGTCGCCACCTGGCCGGTGATCGCGATCAGGGCGGACGAGTCGTAGAACGCGTTCGCAACTGCGGCCGTGAGCAGCATCGGCCCGGGGCCGGTGGAGGTGTACACGGGGATCACCTCGTGGCTGACGCGGTAGTACGCGTCGGCCATGTAGGCGGCGCCCGTCTCGATGCGGGGGAAGACGACCTTGATCTCGTCCTGTCGGTCGAAGACGCCGTCCAGGAGACCGACGGCGCCGTGCCCCGCGTAGCCGAACAGGTAGGGCACCTTCTCGCGGATCAGGTACTCGACGACCAGGTCTGCGCCGCGCATCTCGCTCATGCTGCGCTCCCTTCAGGCTCGATAATCGATGACCGATCGATCATTACCGTGGTCAGGCTCGCGGGGCAACCGCAGAAACCCGCAGCCGCCGCCTCGGCCAGGACGCTTCGAGAGCCTCAGACCGGCCCGCGTCACGACAGCACGGCGCGCACGGCCCCGGTGAAGTCCTCCCAGGCGCGACGCCGCTCCGCGAGCTCCCTCACCCCGCGACGGGTGAGCCGGTACACGCGGCGGCGGCGCCCTTCGACCGTGCTCCAGCTGCTGGTCACGACACCCTGCCGCTCGAGCCTGTACAGCGCGGGGTAGACCGTTCCCTCGGCGAGGTCGAGCACATCGTTGCTGCGCTCCCGCAGGAGCTCGACGATCCGGTAGCCGTGCGCGGGCTCGTCTGCGAGGACCGCGAGCAGCAGAAGGTCGACATGACCCTTCAGTACCTCGGCTCGCATACCTTCGAGGCTATACCTAGCAAAACTAGGCGTCAAGACGGATACGCTGTCGCGATGCTGAGAGAAGGCACCTTCGACGACATCCCGCGCGCGGCGGCCATGCGCCAGCGTGCGTGGCCGGAGTCGATCGTCACGGAGGAGGGCATGCGCCACAGCCTCGGCGCGGTCCCGGCGACGGCCGAGCAGGCGCTGTTCGCCTTCGAGGAAGGGAGCGAGATCCTGGGCTGGGCGACTGCCGGCCGCCCCTGGTGGGTGGCGGCCCCCGACGCGGGGACCCTCACCATCGCGGTCGAGCCGAGCCGTCGCGGGGAGCGCATCGGCTCGGCGCTCGCCGAGGCTGCCGACGCCCACCTGGCACGCCTCGGGATCCGGAGGACACGAGCCGGGTCGCTCGACGAGCCGGCTGCGCGGGCGCTCGCTCGGCGCCGCGGCTTCGCCGAGCTGGGCGCGTCCACCGTCTCCGCAGTCGACCCGCGAACGGTCGAGCCCCTCCCCGTCCCGTCGGACGTCGCGCTCGTTCCCTTCGCAGAGCTCGACGACCCGGTGCCGGTGTACGAGCTCGACCTCGAGGTCTCGAAGGACATCCCGAACGAGGAATACGACGCGATGGAGCTCGAGCAGTGGATCGCGGAGTTCTGGAAGACGCCGCTCGTCGACGAGGACGCAAGCCTCGCGGCCTTCGTGGACGGCCGGCTCGCCGCGGTCACGATGATCCGGGTCGACCGCCCGAGCGGCCGTGCGAAGAACGACCTCGCCGGCGTCCGCGCGCCCTACCGGGGCCGCGGGCTCGCCGCCGTGATCAAGTCACACAGCCTTCGCCGCGCGGCGGAGCTCGGCGCGACGATCGCGCTGACGGACAACGACGAGACGAACGCGCCGATGCTCGCCGTCAACACGAGGCTCGGCTACCGGCCCTACGCCCGCCGGCTGGCGTGGGAGCGGGCACTCGGCGGCTGACGCGCGCCCCAGCGCAGTCCGGCCCAGACGTCGGCCCCTCACACCGTGAGCCGTGCCCCCGCGCTCACGCGATTGACGCATCGCACGATCGGCTCCCCTCCGAGCCACGCGATAGCCGTGACCGACGCAGGGTCGACGGCGAGGCGAAAGATCCGCTCCGGCGCCAAGCCGAGGACGCTGTGCAGGACGGCACGGACGATGCCGCCGTGCGTGACGGCGACCACCGTCTCACCCTCGTGCGCGGTGCGAAGCGCGGAGACGGCGGCGTCCGACCGTGCGTGGAGATCGGCATAGCTCTCACCGCCGGGGAACCGAACCGCCGTGGGCGTCGTCATCCACGCCGCGTACAGATCGGGGAGCGACGCGGCGATCTCGTCGTACGTCCGTCCTTCGAGGTCACCGAAGTCGAGCTCGCGGAGGTCTGGCTCGATCCGGACATCGAGCCCGTGAGGCTCGGCGATCGCGGCCGCGGTCTCCACGGCACGCACTCGTGGGCTCGCGACGACCGCGACGACCTGCTCCGGGGCGAGTGCGCGGGCGAGGGCGGCGCACTGCGAGCGGCCGTGCGCCGAGAGCCCGACATCGAGCGTCCCGTAGCACCGCCCGCGCGCGGACTCCTCGGCCTCCGCGTGACGGACGAGGACGAGCAGCATCAGAGCGCCGCGACGAACGCCACCAGGCCGGCCGTCTCACAGAGCTTCGCGGTCGCACCGAGCGTGTCGCCGGTCACCCCACCAAGCCAGGCACGGAAGAAAACGAGCAGCAGTGCCGCGGTGACGGCGGCCGCGGCGAGCGCAACGAGGCCGGGCCGGCCGCCGGCAACGGCGAGAAGGGAGGCCAGACCGAGGCCGACGAAGACTCCCGTCCAGCCGATCCCCTCCAGCACGCGCCCCTGGCCGCCACCCTCCCGGGCGTACGGGAGCGCGCGGGCGAGCGGCAGGATCGCCGCCCGACCCGCGCCGCCGGCCACCACCCCGGCCAGCAGGGCATCGTCGCCGACGGCGAGTGCCGCAATCGCCGAGGCGTCCACGAGGCAGACGACGACGACCGCCACGGCCCCGAACGCCCCGACGGCGTGGTCACGCATGATCTCGAGCGCCCGCTCCCGGCTCGTGCCTCCGAGGGCGTCCGCCGTGTCGGCCAGCGCATCCAGGTGCATCGCCCCGGTCAGTAGCGCGGCCAGGCCGACGGCGAGCGCACCCGCGACGAGCCCCGGGAGGCTGGGAGCGAGCGCGTCGGCGAGCAGGCCGGCAGAGCCGCCCACGGCCGCGCCGACGAGTGGAAAGAGCGCCGCGCCACGCGCGACATCCGCCGCGTCGAGGGCCACGAGTCGGCCGACCGGCACCCGCGTCAGGAAGGCGATCGCCGCGAGTCCGGCTCTGAGCGGGAGCGAGTCGGTCATCGGCCCGTATCGCTGACACCGGCCTCCGCGAACGTCGCCATCTCGACGAGGATCGCGCGCGCCGCGGCGAGCAAGGGTAGCGCCAGAGCCGCGCCACTACCCTCGCCCAGCCGCAGCCCGAGGTCGAGCAGGGGGTCGAGGCGAAGTGCTTCGAGCACGAGCGCGTGACCCGGCTCCGGCGAGCGGTGCGAGGCAACGAGGTAGCCCTCGAGCGCGGGGGCGAGCCGCGCGGCGACGAGCGCCGAGACGCTCGAGATGTAGCCGTCTACGAGGACGACCGCGCGCCCACCGGCGGCACCCAGCGCGACGCCCGCGAGCACCGCGAGCTCGAACCCGCCGACAGCAGCGAGGGTCCCGAGCGGGTCGTCGGCGCGTGGCGCGTTGACGGCGAGCATGCGGCCCACGACCTCCACCTTGCGTGCCACGCCCGCCTGGTCGAGGCCCGTCCCTCGGCCGCACGCCACGGCCGGATCGCAGCCGAGCAGCGCGCAGGTGACCGCCGCCGCGACCGTCGTGTTGCCGATTCCCATCTCGCCCAGGGCGACGACCCCGGCGCCGGAGTCGACAAGCTCACGTCCGAGCGCTGCGCCCCGGGCCACACCGTCGACCGCGATGCGACGCTCCATCGCCGGGCCCGCTGCGGCGTTCGCGGTGCCCCGGCCGAGCGCGAGGTCGCGCAGCCCCGGCACGACGGGCGGCGAGACCACGCCCGCGTCCACGATCACGAGGCGCGCCCCCGCGATCCGGCAGAGGACGGCGACCGCCGCGCCGCCGCCGGCGAAGTTCGCGAGCATCTGGCCGGTCACTTCCTGCGGATACGCGCTCACGTCCTCGTGGGCGACACCGTGATCGCCGGCGGCGACCACGACCACCGGGTCGAGCGGCGCGGGCCGCGTCGAGCCCCGCACGGACGCGATCCGGGTCGCCAGGTCCTCGAGCGTGCCGAGGCTTCGACGCGGCTTCGTCTTCGCGTCGAGCGCCGCGCGCGCATCGCGTTCGACTGCAGGGTCGAGCGGCGCGAGGCCCCGTACGGGGCCGTCGAGCGGCGCGTCGACGCTCACGCTCCCTCACCGCGTGGCGGGACGAGCACCGTCGACGGCTCGAGCGGGAGCAGCCGGCCCGCCACGACCAGCACGGCGCGCCCCGACGCCTCGACCCAGATCCTGTTGACCGTCCCGAGGAGGTCGCGGTACGCGCGGCCGAGCGGTGTCGCGGGCACGATCCCGAGGCCCACCTCGTTCGTGACCGCGATCGTGAGGCCGGCTCTCGCGGCAGCCGCGTCGGCACACGCGGCCGCAGCGGCCTCGACGACCGTGGCCCCGTCGCCGCGGAGCATCAGGTTCGAGACCCAGAGCGAGAGGCAGTCCACGACGCAGGTCGCGCCCCCCTCGACCGACGCGAGCGCGCGGGCGAGGTCGAAGGGCTCCTCGACCGTCACCCATCCGCTCGGCCGCTCCGCGCGATGCGCTGCGATGCGCTCCGCCATCTCCTCGTCCAGCGCCTCGGCGGTCGCGACGAACGAAACCTCCGCGCCGGCGCTGGACGCCAGCTCGAGCGCAAGGCGGGACTTGCCGCTGCGCGCGCCGCCGAGGAGGGTGACGAGGCTCAGGGGCCAGCCTCCGTTGGCCCACGAGCGGAGAGGGGCACGGGGGACCGGGAGGTTCCCCACGCTCTCCAGAGGAAGAAAGCTCGCGCGGGAAACGTGGTTTCCCCCGCGAACGCCAGCCGGAGGCGAGCGTTGCTCATGAGCCAGGTCGCGCGGGGACCACGGCGAGCCGCTCGTCGATCAGGACGACGCGGATATGGGCGTCGTAGTGACGCGCGATCGACTCCTGCGTCAGGACCTCTGTCGGTGGGCCGTCGGCCGCGACCTGCCCGTTGTCGAGCAGTACCATCCGGTCGGCGTACTGCGCGGCGAGCGTCAGGTCGTGCATCGCGGCGACGAGCGTGAGCCCGGACTCGGATCGGAGCGTGTCGAGCAGCTCGAGCGCCTGCTGTTGGTGGCCGATGTCGAGCGCGGCGGTGGGCTCGTCGAGTAGGACGATGCTCGCCTCCTGGGCCAGGGCACGTGCGACGACGACGCGTTGGCGCTCTCCTCCGCTCAACGTCCCGAGCGGTCGACCGCGGTGCTCGAGGAGGTCGAGACGGGCGAGCGTCCGCGCGGCGGCATCGCGGTCGGCGGCCGACTCGCGGGCGAGCTGACCGAGGTGCGGGGTGCGGCCGAGCAGCACGTACTCCGCCACGGTCATCCACGGCGGTGTGACCGGCTCCTGCGGCACCACCGCGACGGCCCGGGCCCAGTCGCGGCGACCGAGGGCGGCCGTCGGCACATCGTGCAGAGCGATCGTCCCGTCGTGCGGTAGGAGGCCAGCCAGCGCCCGGAGCAGCGTTGTCTTGCCCGCCCCGTTCGGCCCGATCAACCCCACCCACTGGCCCTCGGGGACGTCGAGGTCGACCTCGCGTACCACGGCCCGCCCCCCGAGCCGGACGGTGATCCCGTGGGCCGAGATCGCGGTCACGGCCGGCCTCGCAGCGTGCGGAGCGCGATCGCGAAGAACGGCGCGCCGAAGAAGGCCGTGACGACGCCGATCGGTAGCTCCGCGGGCGACAGCACCGTCCGTGCGACGACGTCGCAGAGCACGAGGAAGCCGGCTCCGACGACGAACGACAGCGGCAGGAGGCCCCGGTAGCTCGTACCGGCGAGCAGGCGGATCGTGTGGGGGACGATGATCCCGACGAACGCGATCAGGCCGCTGACCGCGACGGCCGCGGCCGTGCCGATCGTCGCAGCGGCGACGAGCAGGAGCCTGACCCGCGCGACGTCGACGCCGAGGCTCGCAGCCTCCGTGTCGCCCAGGCTGAGCACGTCGAGCACCCGTCGGAAGACGAGGATCACGACGCTCGCGACGATCACGTAGGGGGCGAGCACCGCGACGTCGCTCCAGCCCGAGCTCGGGAGCGCGCCGAGGATCCACGAGTAGACCTCCTGGAGCGTGTCCGAGTTCTGCTGCTGCACGAACGTCTGGAGCGCGGTGAAGAAGCTCGCCACGACCACACCGGCGAGCACGAAGGTCGTGGCGTCACGCTCCCGACCGGCCGAGCGACCGATCGCCCATGTGACCACGACTGCGGCGGCCCCACCCAGGAACGCGGCGATCGGGAGGAGCTGCTGTCCTGCGAGTGCGCGAGGGAGATACGAGATCGCAAGCGTCGCGCCGAGACCGGCGCCCGCCGCCACGCCGAGGAGGTACGGATCGGCGAGCGGGTTGTGGAACACCCCCTGGTAGGTCGCGCCCGCGAGAGCGAGCATGCCGCCCACGAGCGCGGCGAGCACGACCCGCGGGATGCGGAGGTCCCAGAGAATCGACTCCTCCGTTGCATCGAGGGGGGTCGAGCCGACCACCCCGAGTCGCGCGAGGGCCGAGCGGACGACGTCGCCGACGCCGATGTCGAGAGGTCCCGCGAGGACACCGACGATCATGGACGCGACGAGGAAGCCGGTCGCCGCCAACGCCCACGCGGGCGAGACGCCTCGTGCCCGAACCGTCTCGACCGGGGCGACGGCCGGCTTCGCTTCGATCGCGCTCACGTGCCCCGCGGCCTATGTCCCGAGCCGACCCAGTGCCGTGCCCACTGCACGGACGAAGTTCACGAGCCTCGGGCCCCAGCGGGAGGCGATCGAGTCGTCGATCCGAAGGATCGCCCGGTTGCGGACAGCCTTGATCCCCGACCAACCGGGCCGCGCGGCGACCGTGTCCGCGTTCTGGCCACAGCAGACGGAGTCGGCGAGCGCGACCAGATCGGGGTTGGACGAGACGATGTACTCCGGGGAGAGCTGTGGGTACTCGGATCCGCCGGGCGCGGCGTCCGCGATGTTCTCGAGCCCGAAGAGCGAGTAGACGCGTCCGACGAAGGTGCTCGAGGTTGCGGAGAAGAAGCTCGGGTCGAGCTCGTGGTAGACGCTCGCGCCGACCGCTGCGGGCCTGCGCTTCGCCACGACGCGCGCGATCTGGGTCCTCATCTTCGAGACGAGCGCGGCGGCACGCGGCCCGTGGCCCGTCGCCGTGCCCAGCTGGCGGATCTGCTGGTAGGCGCCGCGAAACGTCGCCGCCGGCTTGTGGAAGACCACGGGGATCCCGAGCTTCGTCAACGCCGCGACCAGATCCTTCGGGTTGTCCGCGACGACCACGAGGTCGGGCCTGTACGCCGCGATTGCCTCGACGTTGGGCGTGAACCCCGACAGCGAGGTCCTGGGCGCGGTCTTCGGATAGTCGGACCGGTCGTCGACCGCGATCACCTGTCGCCCTGCGCCGATCGCGAAGAGCGACTCCGTCGACGTCGGCGAGAGCGACACGATCCGCGTCGGTCGACGTGGGACCGTCACCTTGCCGTTGGCAGCCGTGATCGTGGCCGGGAACGGGGTTGCCTGTGATGTGCCCGTGGCTGCTGCCGCGCCCGACACCGGCACGAGCGCGAGCACGAGTGACGCCACCGCTAGCGCGAGTCGTGGTGACACCTGTCCATCTCCTTCCTCCCTGTCCTCGAGGGGGCTCGGGTATGTGCGGAGAGCGGCAGGTCTTCTGACTCGGGGCTCCCTCCCCCGCCGCCTTCCCGGCCCCCGAGGGCCAGTGGCGTCGTGGCGGGAGAGCGTCTCCTCCTCACAGCGGCGGGACCGTCCCGGACTTGCACCGGGTTCCCTCACCGCGCTCCGTCTGTGGCGCCGAGCCTACCATCCCACGGTGTCCTCTCCGGCCGCGACCGCCACCCGCTCCGCGCTCTCGACCTGGCTTCCCGTCGTCGCGTGGGCGGCGGTCATCTTCGCGTTCTCCTCCGTGCCGAGCCTCGGCACCGACCTCGGCACGTGGGACACGATCCTCCGCAAGCTCGCCCACGTCGCCGAGTACGCGATCCTGGGCGCCCTCCTCGGACGTGCCGTGCGCCGACCCGGCGCCGCCCTCGCGCTGGGAGTGCTCTACGCGGTGTCGGACGAGGTGCACCAGGTGTTCGTCGAGGGACGCCACGGCGCCCCGCTCGACGTCCTCATCGACACCGCGGGCGTCGTCGCGGGCCTGCTCACGTGGCAGCGCCTGTCCTCGTGGAGGCACACGGGGTGACGGCGCTCCTGCTCGACCTCGACGGAGCCCTGGGCGACACCCGCCCACTCTGGCGTGACTGGCTCGAGGATGCGGGCCGCGTGCTGGAGCTCGAGCCCGGCCGGCTGCCCGAGGACCGGGTCGCCGCGGCCGTCGCCCTCGATCGCAGCGCGGCACGCAACTGGCGCACGCTCCTCGAGCGGTACGCGGCGGACCGGGCCACGATCTACCTGCGACCCGCGGCGGAGGTGAGCGCCGCGCTCCGCGCCCTGGCGGGCGCCGGCGTTCGGCTCGGCGTCTTCACCGACGCGCCGCGGGAGCTCGCGGTGATCGCCGTCTCCCAGCTGGGCGCCGCGCGGCGGGTCGAGGTGATCGAGGCCGGGGCAGGGGCGCTCGACCGGCTCCGCGAGCGCCTCGGAACGGACGCGACGGTCGTCGAGACGCGCGCCAGGCTGCTCGAGCTCGCTCCGTAGAATGACGCCCATGGAACGGCACGACGTCCCGGACCGCCAGCTGGACGCGCTGCTCGAGCGGCTCGACCGGATCGCCGCGCAGCTGGAGCGGATCGACGCGCGGCTCGAGGCGAACGAAGGGCTGCTCCAGGTGAGTCGCGAGCTTCGTGCCCTGAACGAGTCCTTGAACGCGGTCGCGTACGCCGCGCTCGGCCAGTCACCCCGCGTCCGCCGCCGCGCGGGCTGACAGAACGCTCCCCAAACGCCGCGATGCATCGCGACCACGATCGTGGGCGCCTTCAGGGACGGGCCCGCCGAAGGCGTGGATCAAGCCGCCGGATTCGGCTCTGCCGATCCTGCTCGGCGAGCGAACTACCGCGCGAAGCGGTAGATCGTGCCTCCGTGCGAGACGACGTAGAGCTCGCCCGCGAGGCTCTCGCCGAACGAGCTGAGCCCCTCGACCCGCACCGGTTCGAGGCGGGGCGCCCCACCGGTCGCCGGCATGCTCCAGATCCGGCCGCTGCAGTAGTCGCCGTAGAGGTACCGGCCGGCGAGCCGTGGGACCGCCTTGCCGCGGTAGACGTAGCCTCCGGTCACGGAGCATCCCTGGTCGTGGGAGTACTGGGCGACTGGCTGGACCAGCGTGCCCGGGCCGAGGGCCTTGTCCTCGAAGCGCGCGTTCCCCTCGTAGACGTCCCAGCCGAAGTTGACGAGCCGGGCCGAGGTTGCACGGGGCAGCCGGTCGATCTCCTCGACCTGGTTCTGCCCGACGTCGCCGATCCAGAGATCACCCGTGCGCCGGTCGAAGCTGTACCGCCAGGGGTTCCTGAGCCCGAGCGCCACGATCTCGGGCGTCGGTGAGGCCACCCTGACGTTCAGGCGCAGCATCTTCCCGAGGAAGGTGTCCATGTTCTGCGCCCGGTTCTCGGGGTCTCCGCCCGCGCCTCCGTCCCCGAGCCCGATCCAGAGCCTCCCGTCGGGACCGAACAGCAGGTGGCCGCCGTTGTGGTTCGAGTACGGCTGGCCGACCGTGAGGATCACGCGCCGGCTCGAGGCCAGGGCCCGGCCCGCGCGCGCCCGGTAGCGCACCACCACGGTGTCGCCGTTGGGGCGACCCGAGTAGTTGACGTAGAAGAGCCCGGTGCGGGCGAAGTCAGGGGGGAAGGCGAGCCCGAGGAGGCCCTGCTCCCCTCCCGACACGATCCGGGAGCGGACGTCCAGGAACGGGGCGCGGCGGATCTTCCCCTGCTCGACGACCCGGATGAGGCCGCCCTGCTCGACGACGTAGAAGCGGCCGGGCTGCCCGGGCGCCTGCGTGACGAACACCGGTGTGTCGAACCCGCGCACCAGCGGGACGAGCCGGGGCGTCGCGGCGGCGCCGGCGAGCGCCGCGCCCACCGAGGTCGCGGCGACCAGCAGCACGAAGGCGAGCGCGACCCGACGCATCCGCACCGAGGGTACCCATTGCGGGGGCTTTTGCCGCGTGCCGGCGGAGGGGTAGGCTCCCGCGCGGCGTGAAGATCGTCGTCGTCGGTGCAGGGCAGGTCGGATCGACCATCGTCGAGGCGCTCCACGGCGAGCACGACCTGACGGTGATCGACACCGTGCGGGAGCGGCTCGAGCCGCTCGCCTACCGCTACGACCTGCGCACGATCGAGGCGAACGGGGCGAGCCGCCGCGCGATCCAGCAGGCCGGCACGAGCGAGGCCGACCTCTTCATCGCCTGCACGTCCCGGGACGAGGTGAACCTCGTCGCGTGCTCGTTCGCGCGCGTCGAGGCGCCGCGGGCGACGATCGTGATCCGCACGTCGAACGTCGAGTACATCGACCTCTGGCGGGAGGGGCGCCTCGATGTCGACTTCGCCGTCTCCTCGGAGCTCGAGACCGCGCATGCCGTCTCGCGCTCGATCGGGATGCCGACCGCGCGGCAGACGGACGTCTTCGCCGACGGTCAGGTGCAGATCGTCGAGTTCGAGATCCCCGAAGGCGCCGATCCCGCCGTCTTGGGCGTGCCGCTGCGCGAGGCGCAGCTCCCACACGACTCGCGCGTGCTCGCGATCATCCGCGGGGACTCGATGACCCTCCCGGGCGGCCGCGATGTGATCCAGCAGGACGACCGGATCGTCGTGATCGGCTCGCCGCAGGCCGCCAGGGAGTGGGGCGCGCTGCTGGCTCCCGGCGAAGGCGTCGTCGAGGACGTCGTCGTCTTCGGAGGCGGCCAGGTGGGCGCCGCGATCGCCCGCATGCTGACGACGCAGGGCATCGGCGTCCGGCTGATCGAGCCCGACCGCGACCGGGCGCGCGAGGTCGCGGAGGAGCTGCCTGCCTGCCGCGTCTACAGCGCGACCGGGATCGACGCCGACTTCCTCGCGCGCGAGCGGATCGGCAGCGCACAGGCGGCGGTGTTCGCGATCAAGGACGACGCGAGGAACCACTACGCGGCGACGCTCGCCCGCGCCCACGGCGTCCGCTTCACCATCGCCATCGTCCACGACGCCATCTCGACGCCGGTCTACGAGCTCTCCGGCGTCGACGTCACGATCAACCCTCGCGGCGTGACGGCCGAGGAGATCGTCCGCTTCGCGCACGACCCGAGGACCCAGCAGGTGGCCATGCTCGAGGGCGATCGCTACGAGGTGCTCGACATCACGACCCAGCCGACGAGCGAGTACGTCGGGCTCCGGTTCCGCGAGATGCCGATCCGGGGCGCGCTGATCGGCGCGATCGTGCGCGACGGCCACGCGGTGTTCCCTCGCAGCGACGAGGTTCTCCAGGCCGGTGACCGGGTGATCGTGTTCACCGAGCGGTCGCGGGTGCCGGACGTCGAGAAGGTGCTTTGAGCCCGTACCGCGCCGCCCGCATCGGAGCGCGCGCGAGGCTCGGGATCGACCTGGCGGGGGCCCTCGGGCTGACGGGGACCCTGGTCGCCTACCTGAGCCTTTCCGCCGTCCTGCCGGCGGCCGCGGCGGTAGGCTACGGCGAGCCGGTGTGGCCCTTCCTCGCCGCCGGCGGGATCACCGGCGGGATCGGGCTCGGTCTGGCGCGCCTCGGCCACCGCACCGCGGGGCCGATCGGGTTCCGCGAGGGCTACCTCGTTGTCTCGCTCACGTGGCTCCTCGCCGCGGTCTACGCGTCGCTGCCGTACCTGTTCTCCGACGAGCCGCAGCTGTCGCATCCCGTGGACGCGCTCTTCGAGGGCATGTCCGGGTTCACGACGACGGGGGCAAGCGTCGTGGCCGACGTCGAGGCCCTCGACCGGTCCATCCTCCTCTGGCGACAGCTGAGCCAGTGGCTGGGGGGGATGGGGATCATCGTGCTCGCGCTGGCGGTGCTCCCGCGGCTTCGGATCGGCGGCCGCCAGATGTTCGAGTCGGAGCTCCCGGGGCCGGAGGTCGACCAGCTCGCCGAGCGGATCCGGGACACGGCGCGTCGCCTCTGGCTGCTCTACATCGGGCTCACGCTGGTGCTCCTCGGGATCCTCCTCGTCATCGGCTGGAGCGGGCTCGACGCCGAGCTGAGCGCCTTCGAGGCGCTCGCCCACGCGCTCACCACGATGCCGCTGGGGGGGTTCTCGACCGAGAACCGCTCCCTCGAGGTCTTCGCCCCGGCCACGCAGTGGGTGATCGCGCTCTTCATGGCGCTCGCGGGGCTGAACTTCGCCCTCCTCTACCGGGCGATCGTCCGCCGCGACCCTGCAGCGCTCGGTCGCGACGAGGAGGCGCGTCTCTACGCGACGGCGCTGCTGCTCGGCTCCATCCTCGTGTTCGTCGAGCTCGTCCACGCAGATCTCTTCGCCGGCGAGGAGGCGGTTCGACAGGCGGTCTTCCAGACGACGTCGCTGATGACGGGCACGGGGTTCGCGATCACCGACTACGTCGACTGGCCGACGCTCAGCGTGATGGCGATGATCGGCCTGATGTTCGTCGGCGCGTCGGCGGGCTCGCCGACCGGCTCCGTCAAGATCGTGCGGCACCTGCTCGTCGGGCGGCTGCTCCGAAGGGAGCTGCGGCAGACGATCCACCCGGAGCTCGTGATGCCGATCCGGCTGAACGGCAGGCCCGTCGACGAACGGACGCTACGGGCGGTCCTGGCCTTCGTCGTCATGTACATCGGGATCTTCATCGTCGGCGCCGCCCTGCTCGCGATCGACGCGCGCTTCTCGGAGGTCGAGCTGGGAATCACCGAGGCGATCGCCGCGTCGGCCGGGACACTCGGCAACGTCGGGCCGGGCCTCGGGTTCGCCGGCCCGATGGGGAGCTACGCTCCGTTCAGCGACTTCTCGAAGATCGTGATGGCGATCCTGATGTGGATCGGCCGCCTCGAGGTGCTGCCTGTCCTGGTGCTGCTCACACGCGGCTACTGGAGGGTCTGAGAGCGCAGCAGACCGGAGGGCGCCTGCTCCTACCCCTCGGGCTCTGCCTCGTCGTCGGGTCCGTTCGTGAGCAGCCTTCGTACCTGCCCGAACTGCCCCGCCTTGCCGACCACGACGATCGTGTCACCGTCGAGGATCACGTCGTCCGGCTGGGCGCCCGCGATCGACTCGGACTCGCGGAGGATCGCGATCACCGTGACGCTCGTTCGCTTCCGGAATGCGAGCTCGGCAAGCGTCCGCCCGTTCGCCCAGCTGCCGTTCGGGACCTTGATCCACTCGATCTGGAACTCCCCGAGGGCCATCTCGAGCTCCTCGACGATCTTCGGGCGCTCGTAGGCCCCGCCGAGCAGGGCGCCGAGCTGGCGGGCCTCGTCGTCGTGGAGCTCGAGCACGACCGCCGGCTCCTCGTCGCGGGCGCGCCTGTGGACGTACACCTCACGTTCGCCGTCGTTGTGCTGGATCACGGTGACGCGGCTGCCGGAGGCGGGCGTCATGGTCCATTTCACGCCGACCCCAGGCAGGCGCGTCTCTTTCAGCTCGAGTGGCATCGATCCTCCTTGGACCCTCTCACACAGTGAAGCACCCCGCCGGACGGTCGTGCCGGGTCCGGCCCCCGGGCGGCAGCGCAGTGACAGCGGTCAATCAGTGGCGTCATTCCAGGACGCTCGCCGGCCGCAGGATGCGGCCCAGGCGCTTCGACTCCTTCATCACGAGCAGCCCGATCGTCGCGCTGGCGAGGACGTAGATCCCCGCGAACGCGACGATCTCGTCGCGTTGCGCCAGCGACAGGGCGGCGTTCCCGGCGGCGAGTTGCGCGAGGATGATCGTGAACTCGCCGTGCGCAACCAGCGCCGCGCCCGCGTTGATCCCCTGTCGCGCCGTGAACCCGCCCAGCCGGCCGGCGATCACGCCCACGCCGACCTTGCCGACGACCGTCGCGACCAGCGCGAGCAGCACGATCCAGCCGACGTCCGGGATCCTGCCGAGGTCGATCGTCAGCGCGAACGTGAAGAAGAACAGCGCGGCGAAGACGTCGCGCACCGAGAAGAAGCGCTGCTCGATCTCGCTGCGGACCCCGCTGTCCGAGAGGATCACGCCCGCCATCAGCGCGCCCACCGCCTCGGACATCTCGAGCTCCTTCGCGATCGCGCTCATGCCGATCACGAACCCGAAGACGGCCAGCAGGAAGAACTCGAGTTCCAGCCGTCCCAGGAGCCGTCCGATCGGCCCACCGAGCCAGCGCGACGCGGCGAGCGATGCGGCGACGAAGAGGAGCGCCTTGGTGGCGACCCAGGACGTCGTCCCGACGGTGCCGCCGCCCGTCGCGACGAAACCCAGCACCGCGGCGATCGCGATGTCCTCGAACAGGAGGATCGCGAGCACGAGATCCGTCTCGTCGTCGGCCAGCCGCCGGAAGTCGATCAGCGCCTTGACGGCGATCGCGCTCGACGAGACGTAGACGCACGCGGCCACGACGAGCGCCGCGAAGCTCGGTCCGAACGCGGCGAGCCCGACGAGCAACCCCAGGCCGGCGTTGATCGCGACGTCGGCGGCCCCGCCCAGGCCGACGTGGCGCCCGCTGCGCACGAGGCGCTCGACGCTGAACTCGAGGCCCAGGAAGAACAGGAGGAAGATCAGGCCGATCTCGGCGACGAACGCCGTCACCTCCGTCGGCTGCACGAGGCTGATCAACGTCGGCTCGTTGGGGCCGAGCAGAATCCCCGCGAAGAGGTACGCGGGAATCGCAGACAGGCCGAAGCGGCTCGCCGCCAGACCCAGGACTCCCAGCACCGCGATCGTGACGGCGAGCTCGGCGAGGGTCATCGCCGGGCATTCTCCCCGAACGGCCGTTCCGAGGCGCCGGCCGCCGGTGGGTTTTCGCCGCTCCTAGCCGACGACGGCGCGGCGCAGGCGGTCCTCGAGCCCCGGCTTGAGGATCGCGACGACCTGGTCGCCGGGGCGGATCACCGTCTCGTCCCTGACGATCTCCCCCACGCCGTTGCGCATCACCGACACGAGCTTGGCCCCGTCCGGAAGCGCGATGCCCGCGACGCGCTTGCCCGCAGCGGGCGCATCGGCGTGGACGTGCAGCTCCACGAGCTCGAGCCCCTCCCCGCGCAGCTCGAGCAGCTTGACGAGCCCGTGCTCGGGGACCTCGTGCTCGACGAGGCCGAGGAGCCCGGACGTCGCGCACACGGTCTGCGTGATCCCGAGGATGTCGAAATGGGGCTGGTTGCGGGGATCGTTGACGCGGGCGATCGCCTTCGGGACGCCGTAGCGCTCCTTCGCGATCTGCGAGATGACGATGTTGTCCTCGTCGTCTCCCGTGACGGCCAGGATGATCTGCGGCGGTCGCGCGATCCCGGCGAGCTCGAGCACGTGGATCTCGGTCGCGTCCCCGAGGAGTACGACCGGGCCGAGCTCCGCCTCGAGCAGCTCGAACCGGTCGCGGCGCTGCTCGACGAGCGTCACCTCGTGACCCATGCGAACGAGTGAGCGCGTGATGTTCGCGCCGACCTTGCCACCCCCCGCGACGACGGCGTACATCAGTTCGAGCTGCCCACGGGAGCCGCGTCGCACGCGCGGACGACGTCGGTGACGGTCACGATCGCAGTCTTCGTCGGGCAGACGGTGCGAAGGCCGCGCTCCGCGTAGAACTCCGCGCGACGGGGGTCGAGGACGCGCACCACGACGCAGGGGACGCTGTAGCGACGCTGCAGGACCTGGCCGACCACGAGGTTCGTGTTGTCGCCGTCCGTCGCGACGACCGCCGCGTCGGCGCCCGCCACTCCGGCGCGGTCGAGCACTTCGAGGTCCATCGCGTGCCCCACCACGAACCCGCCGCGCCACTCGCCGAGCCGTGCGAGCGCCGTCTCGTCGTCGTCCACGCACGTGACGTCCCACCCGTCGGCGGCGAGGTCGATCGCGACCGACGAGCCGGTGCGGCCGCAGCCCACGATCACGACCCTCATGCCGATTGAGGGTACTCCTCGAGCACACCGTCGGGGAACGCGACGACGAGCACCTCGCACGGTGCGTGGCGGAGCACGTGGTCGACGGTGGGAGAGAAGAACCGGGACTGCCGACGCCACCGCGGCGAGGAGCCGAGCACGATCAGGTCCGCGCCGCGCCGGGTCGCCTCCTCCACGATCGCGTGCCCGATCGAGCGTGCGCGCACGTCGTCGGCTCGCACCACCACGTCGTTGTCCTCCCCGAGGGCCCGAGCCTCCGCGACCGCGGCCTCGGCACGCGCTGCGACGACGGGAGGAAGCGCTGCGTCGAGCGCTCGCTCCCTTGGTATCTGCACGACCGTGATCGCGTCCACCTCCGCCCCGCTCTCCTTCGCGAGGGCGATCGCGGTCGCGACCATCTCCTCCCCGATGTCGCCGAGCTTCATCGGGACGAGGATCCGTCGGAACGCCGTGCCCACGGGCAGCACGGCGCGCGGGCCGACGTCCTCGAGGAACCCTCGGCGCTCGCGCCAACGCGTTCCCGCGAAGACGACGAGCCCGAGGGCGAGCCAGGCAGGGCCGGCGTAGCGGGCGCCCTCGTGCGTGACCATCGCGAGCACGAACACGGCTGCCGTGAGGGGTGCCCCGAGGAGCGCCGCCAGGGGCACGTCCACGCCTCCGAGACGGACGTCGGGCCGCGCTCGGAAAGGACGCTGCAGGTCGGGCTCGCGCCGTCGCAGGGCGATCACCGCGAGCTGCGCCAGGGTGAAGGCGAGCAGGACGCCGAAGGAGTAGGTGCTCGCGAGGAACTGCGCCTCGTCGGGGACGGCCGCGCCGGCCAGGACGAAGGCGATCGAGACGAGCGTGATCGCCGCGATCGACTGGCGGGAGACGAGCGTCCTGCGCTCGAGGCGCCCGAGCGCCCGCGGCAGCATCCCGTGTCTCCCCATCGAGTGCGCCAGGCGCGCACACCCGGAGATCGACGTCGTGATCGCCATCAGCAGGATGAGGCCCGAAGAGAGCCCGACCGCCACACGCAGCACCTCGACCAGGCCCGAGGGCAGAGACCCGTCGAACGCGGTCACGATCCCGACCAGCGGCGCTTCCAGCCACCGACCGCCGAGCTCGGAGGTCCCGTCCTCGGCCGGGAACGCGCTCACCCCGACCACGGCGATCAGCACCGTGAGGACGACGACGAGGCCGATCGCCGTGAAGAGCGAGCGCGGCAGCGTGCGCCCAGGCTCGCGCGCCTCCTCCGCGAGGTTGGCAACCGTCTCGAGCCCGGTGTAGGCGAGGAAGCCGAGCGGGATCGCGAACAGGAGGTCGTCCAGCCACTCCTGCCCGGGGGCGAGCGCGAGCCCGTCGACGAGGGTGCCCGGCGAGAACACGAGCGCGAGCCCGAGGATCACGATCAGGAGCTGCACGAGGAGGTCGAGCAGCGCGACGACCAGCGCCGGCCGATGCAGGCGCGCCCGTCTCACCAGCCGGATCACCCCGATCGTCGCGATCGCCCCGACGGCGACCACGACGTCCCACGGCGAGTCGCGGAGGCTCTCCGCGCCGAGGGCCGCCCCCACGTAGTGCGGCAGGAACAGCGCCGAGAGGGCGATCACGATGAGGTAGTCCAGGAACAACGCCCACCCGGTGACGAACCCGACGAGGTCGTTGAACGCGCGCCGCGCGAAGGTCTCGGCGCCGCCGGTCTCCGGGATCGCAGCCGTCCCCTCCGCGTAGGACAGCGCGACGAGCGCGAACACGACGCCCGTGAGCGCGAGCACGACGGGCGTCAGCCCCAGGGCGAAGGCGGCGACGATGCCGAGGGCGACGTAGATCGAGGAGCCGAGCTCCCCGTACGCGACCGCGAAGAGGGACGGTGCGTCGAGCACCCGCTCGAAGCCGCGGATCTTCCTGGCCATCAGCGGCCGCCCCGTTGCCGGGCCCGCTCGAACTGGATGCGCGCGACGCCGAGCGCGAGGAACAGGCCTCCCAGCACCAGCCCGACGACCCCGCCCCCTCTCGAGGCGGTGAGGACCAGCAGGACGATGCCGATCAGGATGAAGACTGCGCCGAAGACGTACACCGCGCGGCTGTACCAGCTCATGCCGCGCTCCGTTCCCCCGACGCCGTGACCATCACGCGACACGGTGCGTTCCGCATGACACGGTCGACCGTCGAGCCGAAGACGCCGCGGCGGCGGCTCGTGAGCTCCTTGCGCGGCGACCCGAGGACGATGATCTCGGTACCGCGCCGCTCGGCCTCGCGCACGATCTCCCCCGACGCGCTCCGGCCGCGTACGAGCCGTCCGACGACACGCACGCCGTAGGTGTCGCCGATCGCGACGGCTTCGTCGAGCTCCTCGTGCGCCTGGCGCTCCTCGTCGGCCAGCTCCGCCTCCAGGGGAAGCTCGAGCGGGACCTCGATCACGGTCAACGCGACCACACGGGCGCCCCGCTCTGCCGCCAGCCGGCACGCCAGGTCGAGAGCGTCGTCGGATGGGCGCCCGGGCACGACCGGGACGAGGATGCGCCGGTACTCGAGCGCGAGCGCCGCGCCGAAGGCAGGCGGCGCCTTCACGGTCTCCGTCAGCGGGGCGTGCACCCAACGGCGCCGGTAGATCGCGTACCCCGCCAGCCCGGCGACGATCCAGCCGAGCCCGACCCATCGCGTGAGGGGGTTCTGCACCACGATCACGACGAACGAGGCCCCCGTCGCAAGCCCGCCCAGGACGGCGAACAGCGGCCAGTCGATCCCGCTCAGCGTGAGGTTCGGCCGCGCGCGGTAGGCGACTGCCGGGTCCGGCTTCGTCCGGAGGCGCACCAGCGACGCGTGCGCGACCGTGAAGGACAGCGTCGCGCCGAGCGCGTAGAGCGTTCCCACGAACTGGACGTCACCGGGGAGCAGGATCGCGATCGGCGCGACACCGGCGAACAGGACGAGCGCGAGGTACGGCGTCTTGAACTGCGGATGGAGGCGCCGGAAGACCTCGGGCATCTGCCGATAGGTGGACATCGCGTACGTGATGCGGGAGGCGCCGATGATCCCGGCGTTCGTCGCGATGAAGAGGATCGTGGCGGCGAGCACGCCGACGTAGATCTCCGCGGCGTCGAGCAGGAGCCCTTCGAGGCCGATGTTCTCGACGACTCCGAGAATCGGGTCGTTCGCGTAGCCTCCCTGCTCGGGCGGGAGGGCGAGCAGCGTCGTCAGCTCCCCGTCGATCTCCTCGACGGGCAGCGCCGAGAGCGCGATCAGCGGCAGCGTGAAGTAGATCGCGAAGACCGCGAGCGCAACCAGCCTGTACGCGTTCGGGACGCTCTCCTGGGGCTCGCGCGCCTCCTCGGCGAGGTTCGAGACGGTCTCCACGCCCGTGTACGCGAGCATCGCGACCGGGATCGCGATCGCCAGGTCTCCCCACGTCGGCGCAGTGCCCCAGTGGACGTTGTCGGTCAGCACCTCCGGGCTGAACACGAGCGCGAACCCGAGCAGGACGAGCAGCACCTGCGTCGCGAAGTCGACCACCGCCAGGCCGACGGAGAGCCTCGCCGCCTCGGTCACGCCGACGACGTTGAGCGCGACGAGCAGGGCGATCACGATCGCCCCGCCGACGATGTCCCACGGGTTGGACTTCAGCGGCTCCCAGAAGATCGAGAGGTAGTGCGGGACGAAGAACGCCGACGTCGCGATCGTGACGACGTAGACGAGCATCTGCGACCATGCGGCGCCGAAGCTGACGAGCTCGTTGAAGCCGTGCCGGGCGAAGCTCGACGAACCGCCCGCCTCCGGGAAGCGCACGGTCCCTTCCGCGTAGGTCGCGGCCGTGGCGGCGAACACGATCCCGGCGAGGACGAAGACGAGCGGCGTCAGCCCCAGGGCGAAGACCGCCGTGAGGCCGAGCGCGTAGTAGATCGACGAGCCGACGTTGCCGTAGGCGGTGGCGAAGAGCGCGGGCGTCCCCAGCACACGCTCCATCTGCACCTCGCGCCGCCGTCGGCCACCGGGCACGCGCGGAGTCTAGAGGTGTGGCCAGTCCGCACAGATCGCTCACGATTCGATGGGACACTCCCGGCATGAGACGTTCAGCCGTCGTCACGGCGGCGGTCGCGTCGGTCGCTTGCTGGTGTGCCGCGGCCGTCGCCGCCCCGCCACCGCTGTTCCCCCTCGGGGACGGCGTCACGTGGACGCTCACCGACCAGCGCGGTGCCGTGATGGTCGTGAAGGCCACCCGCTCGGGCCAGGCGTACGTGCTGCGCGGGTTCCCGGGTCTCGCCCAGGTGCGCGTGCGCGCGCACGGCCTCGACGTCCAGGCGTGGGATGGACGCGGCAAGCGCTGGGCCCCGTTCCTCCGCCTCGGCGCCCGCACGGGCACCCGGTATCAGGTCGACCTCCCCGAGGCGCCGCTCTGGCGCGCCGTCGAGGTGACGGTCGCGTCCCGCTCGGCCGTCTGCGCCGGCGCCCGCGACCACCCCGTCCGGGGCTGCGTCGCGCTCGCTCTACGTAGCCGCAAGCCTGTCGCCGACGCCGGGGTCGAGCGGCTGGTCTTCGCTCCCGGGGTCGGGCTCGCCGCGGTCGTCGTGCAGACGATCGCCGGGCCTCGGACCTACACTCTCGGCGGCGGAGGGGCGCCGCTCGAGTAGGCGGAGGGCGCCGGCGTCGCGCCGGCGCCCCTCGCCTCGTCCCGTTGCGGGCGGGCCTACGCGGCTCCGCCCCGCTTTTCGCGGGACAGCACCACGCTCGACGACCGCGCGGCTGCGCTCGCCTCCTTCCCCGCATTGCACGCGCTGACCGTCACGTCGTCGACGTACCAGCCGTCGATGCCGGTGCAGCCGTCCATGCCGAAGTCGAAGCGCAGGCGGATGGTGTCACCGGGCTTGACGCCCAGGAGGGACAGGTCGACGAACGACTGGCCCCACGACCCGGTCACCTGCCCGCCGTCGGTGCCGGTGAACGCCGGCTGCCCTGCGAGCGGGTTCGTGTTCCCGCCCGCGGCGGTCACGAGGGTCGCGTTGTAGGTGTTGAAGAAGAACGCCGTGCTCGGGACGACGGCGTAGGCGCCGCCGTTGACCGAGACCTTGACGTTCCCGCCGTCGAAGCCGAGCTCCGACGCGACGTAGTGCGTGAATCCGATCCGGTAGCTGTGCACGGCACCGCTCGGGAGCTTGATCGAGGGGCTCTCGAGCCGCATCACGCCGGAGACGTCGCCGGCTCCGCTCGTGCACTGGCCGTCGAGGTCCTCTGCGAACGCAGCAGTCCCCGCCCGGCCGCCGGGGAGCGACGAGTCCGCCACCCAGTTCGTGCCCGGCCAGCCCGCGAACCGCCCCTCGTTCGTGAGGGTCCAGCCACGAAGCCCCTGGTCGAAGTCCTCCTTGAAGAAAGTGGGCGGGTTCTTCGTACCCGCGCACACCGGAGGCGTGTTGGGATCGAGCAACGGCGTGAAGTTGCACTTCTCCGTGGGATCCTCGCGGAAAGCGACGGCAGCGATCATGTCCGCGACCTCGACGCAGTCTGCCGCGGAGATCGTCTGGCCGGACGGCGCCGCGGGGCCGGAGGTCGACAGCCCGAGCAACGACTGCCCGATCAGATCCTGGCAGGACTGCTCGAGCGCGTCGGCGTGGTCCGCGAAGTCCGTGGTCGGCACCTGGTAGACGGTCTGAGCCCGCCAGTACAAGTGCGCGGCCTTCACGATGCCGAGCGCCGTGATCGTCCGGCCGTTGTACGTGCCTCCGTCGACAAGCAGCGCAAACCCGTGGTTCGGGACGCCCGAGTTCGAGTGCACGCCGCCTGCGTCGGAGGTGTCGCAGTGGTACTCGGCGTCGGTCACCCTGCCCGGGTCGCCGAGGCAGGTCGGCGTCCACATGTCGCGGATCGCCCCGCCGAACGCCGTCGAGTCCTCTGCCACGAGCCAGCGGTAGGAGTCCTCGCCGGCGGCCGGGTCGGCCACGAGGCGCAGCGTCACGTTCACCGTCTGCCCCGCGGTCAGGAACCCCTTGATGATGTTGCCGTTCGGGAGCGAGATGCAGAGCGACGGGATCGTGATCGTCGGATCGACGCCGCCCATGGCGCACGGCGCGACGCCTGCGTTGTTCGCGACCACGACCGCGACCGCACCGGCGTCCTGGGCGTTCTTGACCTTCACGGCAAACCCGCAGACACCGCGGTCGACGAGCGCGATGTTTCCGGCGACCACGGCCGCGTTCGTCAGGGCTGTGCACCCGTTCGTCGTGGAGGTGTCCCCGGGACCGACGCCGTCGAGCGCGAGCACGACGTTGCCGGTCACGCCCGCGAACGTCAGGGGCGGGCCGAACGCGGCGCCGCCCGCGGCGCACTGGCGCTCCTCGGGGCTGTTGATGATCAGTACCGGGACCGGGGTTGCATGCGTGCTGCACGCACCGACCGAGCGAGCCCCTGCGGGGCTGTCCGTCCCGACGCCGTTCAGGCTGTCGATGACCTCGCCCCAGATGTCCGAGTACGACTCGTTCAGGGCCCCGGGCTGCCACTGGTAGATGAGGTCATGGGTGAACTGCGTGTACGCGTGGCCCCACTCGTGGGCGACGACGTCGTCGGAGGTGACGCCGTTGCAGTAGTTCGTCGTGAGACCGTTCCAGTTCGCGTTCGGGCACGCGATCGTCGGGTCGTTGTTGACGCTCCGCATCTCCGCGCCGGCCCCGTCGTACGAGTCACGGCCCCAGGTGTTGAAGAAGAAGCGGTACGCGTCGCCAGAGAAGTTGACGATGTTCTGCTGGTCGACGTTGAGGGCTCCCGGGAAGGGGTCTCCCTCCTGCCACACCTGGGTTCCTGTGTTCCGCTCGAACAGCCTTCGGAACAGCGCGTCGTGGACGAGGGAGTAGCGGTTGACGAGCTTGCCGACGTGGGCGTTGACGAAGACGAGCTCGCGGATGTCGGAGCCGTTGGTCACGTCGACCACGTAGACGAGCTGGTTGGAGCCGTCGGCTCCACGCGTCAGCCCGGTCCGGTAGATCTCGAGCTGGTTGGACGCGGCGCGCAACGAGACGACCGACACGGGCGCGGCGATGCCCGTCGCATCCTGCGGCGGGTCGGAGGCGACCGCCTCGATCGCACGTGCGGCCGCGGCGGAAGCGCTGAGCCTCGGCGTCGTGTCGACCTCGATGTCCGGGATGACCGTGCCGTTCACGGAGGTCAGGTTTCCGTTCGCGTCGAGGTGCGCCTTGACCGTCCCGCCGAACACGGGCAGGCCGTTGTGTCTCTGCTCGTACGTGACGTGCGTGGCGCCGAGCGCGTCCGTGGCCGAGGCCGTCTGGACGAGGTCGGAGTCGGCTCCGCTGGCGCCGAGCAACGGGCCGAACTCACGCACGAACTCGCGAGCCTTCGCCGGCTTCGACGCGGCGGTGCCCTTTGGGTACAGGTCGCCGTTTCGTCCTCCGCGGAGGAACCCGACGAACTTCGTGCCGCGCTTCGTGGTCACGGTGACCGAGCCGCGCGCGGTGTCCTTGAGCTTCTGCAGGAGTGCGGGATCGAGGTTCTTCGGGCCCTTTGCCGTCGCGCCTCCCGAGGCGCTGCCGAGCCCGATCGTCATGACCAGGGCCACGGCGAACGCCGCGGACCAGGTCACGCGCATGGATCGCTTCATCAGTCTCTCCCCTTCTCGGATGGGTCGCGCGCGCCGGCGAGCTCTGCGCGCACGGTCTTCGGGCGTCCATCGTCGCGTCTCCTGAATCCGGCCTCCTTGTCGCGGTCACCGTCGAAGCCGGTGCCGCAGGCCGGCGGCGCAGGATGCTACGACCTACGCCCCGAAAAGGCAAGGGAATTGCCATTCGCTCTCGGTCGGGTTTGCAGACCCTACGGACCACCGCCTCAGCGCTTCACCGGTAGGCCGGTGCGCCTCCCTCCCGCGGCCGGAGGCCGGCTCTGCCGACCGGGAGGCCAGCAGCGGCTCTCCGTGCACCACGCAGAAAGGAGGGGGTCGGTGGGGGAACCATGGGTTCCCCCACCTTGTTAGCCGTGGATCGAGGCGATGATCGGGATGATCAGGATCGCGACGATGTTCGCGATCTTGATCATCGGGTTGATCGCCGGCCCGGCCGTGTCCTTGTACGGGTCGCCGACCGTGTCGCCGGTGACACCCGCGGCATGCGCCTCGGAGCCCTTGCCGCCGAACGCGCCGTCCTCGATCAGCTTCTTCGCGTTGTCCCAGGCGCCGCCACCCGAGGTCATCGAGATCGCGAGGAAGAGACCGGTGACGATCGTCCCGATCAGGAGCCCGCCCAGCATCTCGGGCTTGATGATCCCGACGACGATCGGGATCACCACCGGGATCAGCGCGGGCACGAGCATGCTCCTGATCGCCGAGCCCGTGACGATCGAGATCGACGTCGCGTAGTCGGGCCTCGACGTGCCCTCCATGATGCCCGGGTCCTCGCGGAACTGGCGGCGGACCTCCTCCACGACCTCTCCGCCGACGCGGCCGACGGCCGTCATCGCCAGCGAGGCGAAGAGGAACGGCATCATCCCGCCGACGAACAGCCCGGCGATGACCCACGGGTCGGCCAGGTCGAACGTGACGTTCAGGCCCTCGTCGACCAGCCCACGGACGTACTCGTCGAACAGGATCAGGGCGGCGAGGCCGGCCGAGCCGATTGCGTACCCCTTCGTGACGGCCTTCGTCGTGTTGCCGACCGCGTCGAGCGGGTCGGTCACGCCGCGCACCGACTCGGGCATGTCCGCCATCTCGGCGATCCCGCCCGCGTTGTCGGTGACGGGGCCGTACGCGTCGAGCGCCACGATCAGGCCGGTCATCGAGAGCTGTGCCATCACGGCGACGCCGATCCCGTAGATGTGCGGATCCCCGTCGCCCAGGCCGACCGCGTAGTACGAGCCGACGATGCCGCCGGCGATCACGAGCACCGGCAGCGCGGTCGCCTGCATCCCGTACGCGAGGCCCGCGATGATGTTCGTCGCGTGCCCGGTCTTCGAGGCCTCCGCGATCTTCTTGACCGGATGCCATCGGGAGCCCGTGTAGTACTCCGTGATCGCGACGAGCAGGAAGGTGACCGCGAGCCCGATCAGGGCCGGGACGTAGAGCTGCCAGAAGGAGAACCGGTCGTCGTCGAAGGCCAGGGTGACCGGGATGAAGCCGATCGCCGACAGCACCGTCGCGATCAGGACGCTCTTGTACAGCGCGTTGATGATCGCGTTCTCACCGCGCCCGACCCAGGCGAAGAACGTGCCGATCACGGAGGCGAGGATCGAGATGCCGCCGAGCGCGAGCGGGTAGAGCCACAGCTCTCCGGACGGGAAGTGCGTGCCGAGGAGCATCACGGCGACGGCCGTCACCGCGTAGGTCTCGAACAGGTCGGCCGCCATCCCGGCGCAGTCGCCCACGTTGTCGCCCACGTTGTCCGCGATCACCGCCGGGTTGCGCGGGTCGTCCTCGGGGATCCCGGCCTCGATCTTGCCGACCAGGTCCGCCCCCACGTCCGCGGCCTTCGTGAAGATGCCGCCGCCGAGCCGTGCGAAGACCGAGATCAGCGAGCCGCCGAACGCGAGCCCGATCAGGTCGTCGACGGCCGACTCGGGCGAGTTGTCGAACACCTCGGTCAGGATCCCGTAGTAGCCGGCGACGCCGAGCAGGCCGAGGCCGACCACGAGCAGGCCCGTCACGGACCCGGCGCGGAACGCGATCCGGAACGCAGGCCCGATCCCCTCCCGCGCCGCCTCCGCGGTGCGGACATTCGAGCGCACCGCGACGTTCATCCCGATGAAGCCGGCGGCGGCGGAGAGCACCGCGCCGATCAGGAAGCCGATCGCGGTGCCCCAGCCGAGCTCGTTGTAGAAGCCGATCGCGAGGAACGGCACCACAGCGACCATCGCGATCGTCGTGTACTGCTTGTTGAGGTACGCCGCAGCGCCCTCCTGGACGGCGCGGGAGATCTCCTGCATCCGCGCATTGCCGGCGGGCTGCTTCAGCAGCCACCAGGTCAGGTACAGGCCGTAGGCGATCGCGACGCCCGCACAGACGAGCGCGAACAGCACGGCGTGGTCAACGAAGAAGTCCATCCATCCTCCGAGTCAAGGCGCACAAAGTGACGCCCAAACCGGCGTCAGCGCGGGGGATTATGCAGCACAAGCCGGTGTCCTGCGCGGGCATCGGCGCAGGGCGACCAGACCGTGGGATCAGCCGGGCGCCGGAACCGTCGTGCGGACCTGCTCGGCGTAGATCTCCTCGAGGCTCGCTCCCTCGGCGCGCCGCGCGATCTGCCGCTCCGCGGCATTCTGCTCGGGGAGCCGGAGCCAGGGTGTCGCGCCGATCTCGTCCGCGACCGGGAGCACCCACTCGATCAACCGCTCGATCCGCGCGCGCGCCGGCAGCACGTCCCCGCGCTCGAGATCGAGGAGGTCGCCCGACAGCCCGTAGCGGATCGCCCGCCACATGTTCTCCTCGATCAGGCGGGGCGGCTGCACGGGCAGGGCCTCTCCCTCGTCGAGTGCCCGGGCACACCGTGCGGTGAGCGAGACCATCAGCGCCGCGAGGGACTGCGCCTCACCGACGTCGGGCTGCGCGTCGCAGATCCGGATCTCGACGGTGGGGAACGCGAGGTGCGGGCGCACGCTCCACCACAGCTGGGTGTGCTCGTCGACCGAGCCGGTCTCGTAGAGGAAGCGCACGTACTCCGCATGCTCGTCCCAGGACTGCAGGGGATCGGGCACGCCGCAGCGCGGGAAGGCACGCGTGAACACCTGCGTGCGGGCGGAGTGGAGCCCCGTGTCGACGCCTTCGTGGAACGGCGAGCTCGCGGACACGGCGAGGAGCTCCGGCAGCCAGTTGCGGAGCGCCGAGGTGACGCGCACCGCGCGGTCTGCGCCCCGGATCGCAACGTGGGTGTGGATCCCGAAGGTGTTGTTGCGCCAGACGACGTACTGGAGCAGCTCGTCGTTTCGGCGGTAGTGGGGCGTGTCGATGATGCGCTGGTCCCGCCAGTGCGCCCACGGGTGCGTGCCCGTCGCGCCGAACGCGAGCCCGAGCCGCTCCAGGAGCGCCGCCAGCTCGGCCCTACGGTCCGCGATCGCGGCCGGGACATCGGCGAACGACGCCTGCTTCCCGACCTTGATCTCGACCTCGGAGGCGATCAGCTCCCCGACGAGATTCGGCTCGAGCGCGGTCCCCTTCGCGGCGGCCTGCACGTCCTCGAAGCGATTGACGAGGTCGAGCGTCTCGGGGTCGAGGAGCGAGAACTCCTCCTCGATCGACACGGTGAAATCCTCGGCCGCCTCGAAGCGCTCGCGCGCCTCGTCGAGGAGCCGGTTCCAGGGTGCCGTGCTGTTCGCCTCGGCCATGAAGCGGGAAGGCTAGACGACGCTTCAGTCGCAATAGCGGGCGATCGATGCGCCGTGCCACGTCGCACCCGGAGCCTGGGTCTCGGCAATCACATGCCCGTTCGGGGCCTCGTGTCCCGAGTGCCGGCCGGCCGGGGCCGCACGCCCGGCCGGCCGGGTGCCGACCGCCGACCGCCGGCGGGGGCGTCGCCTGGGCCTCTCGGCCCGGCGGCACCCTCGCCGGCGCGGACGATCGGCCGACGCGCCCGCCTGCCCGTCTCGGATGCACCCGAGCGGGCAGCGGACTCGTCGTCTCGACGGGGGCGCCGCCGCCGGTCTCCTCCGGCTCGCCGACCGGGGCTCGTCCAGGCGTCCGTCCCGGGGCGGACGAGGTACGAGCTCGGAAGGCGCTGCCGTCTGCTCGGAGACACCGGCGGCTTCCCCGCCACAGGGGGCAACCGCCCACGACTTCCACGCGAACGAGCAGCCGCCACCGGCGAGGCCGTCAGGCGACCTCCTGGTGCCGGGCGTCTCGAGCGTCGTGGTCATCGCGGGCGATCGATCCCTTTCCATCGTGCGCCTACCAGCTGTGGCGCTTCTTCTTCAGCTCGATGGTGAAGGACAGCCACTTGTCGTTGTCCCACACCTTCATGTCCTGATCGGACTCCTGCTTGACGGACGCGATGTTCACGACGTGCGCATCGCCGCTCTTGGCGAAGCCGCCGTTCGCATCCGCGTCACCGCCGGTGCCTTTCCCACCGTCGGCGCTGCCGTTGCCCGTCTCGCTCGCGATCACGTCGCCGCCGACCGCGGCGGTCTCGTTCCCACCGGAGATCGCGTCGCCGGTTGCGTTGTACGCGCCCACCGTGTCACCGCCGCGACCGGTGGAGCCGCTCTGGGTCGTGTTCGACGTCGTCGTCGTCGTCGGGTTGGCGTTCTGGGTAGCCGTGAAGCTCCCGTTCGTGTTGCTGCCACCGTCCGCCGACGCCGAAGCCGTCTGCGTCGTCGTGTCCGTGATGTCGCCGGCATCGCCGCCGGTCGCGTCCTGCATCACGTCGTTCTCGCCACCGTCACCTGCACGGCCGCTGTCGCCACCGCGTGCGCGGGGGTCGCCACCGTCACCCGAGTTGCTCGAGTCGGTGGAGCCGCCCGCACCGCCGGCCGCTCCAGCTGCCCCGGCGCCGCCGGTCGCGGGAGAGCTGGCAGGCGCGCCTGCGCCACCTGCTCCACCGGTCCCGTTGCCGCCGGTGCCGTTGCCACCGTTGCACGTGACGCACGCGGTGCCGCCGTCGCCACCGGTGCCGGAGCCGCCGGAGCCCGAGGCACCGGAGCCCGCCGTGCTCGTCGCCGAGCCGGAGGTTGCTCCGCCGCCGGCCCCGCCGGCGCCACCGGCGCCGCCGTTGCCACCGTCGCCGGAGTCGGACGAGGCGTCACCACCACGACCGGTGTCCGCGTCGCCGCCACGGCCGCTGTCGCCGCCGTCCGAGGACTGGCAGCCGCCGGCCCTGACGCCGCAGTTGTTCTCTGCGTCGCCCCCGACCGACGTGTTGTCGTCAGCGTTGTCGTTGATCGCCGCGGCGTCGCCGCCGTTGGCGTCCTGATCGACGTCGCTCTCGGCCTCGTTCGACGCATCCACGTCGACCTCGGTCGAGTTCTCGTTCGACAGGTTGCCACCGTCGTTGCCGACGGAGCTGGTGTTGCCCCCCGTGATCCCGCCGGAGGTGGCCGCGCCGGTGCTCGACGAGGCGCTCTGGCTCTGGGAGGTTCCGTCGTTGCCGGTGTTCACGTACCCACCGGCGCCGCCGGTACCGGCGCCGCCGGTAGCGGTGCCGCCGTTGGCGGTCGCAGGGCCGGACGTCGCGACGCCGGTCTGGACGACCGTCGCGTTCTGCAGCGACGCCTGGACGTTCGCCTTCAGGGAGTCCTTGTTGAACCCGCCGATGTCGGCCAGTGCGGTCGACGGAACGACGAGCCCGATCGCGACTACCCCGAGTGCGATCAGTCTGCGTGACACGTATCTCACTTCCTTTCGTCACAGCCGAATTGACACTTGCCCGCGGGCCCGGGCCCAACGGGTCACATGGCGTGACGAGGAGGTCAGACCGGGACGTCGACCGGTGCGAGAACGTCGATCGGCCGCCTGACGGCCGACCCTTCTCGTGTCCGCAGCATGAGCGGCGGCATGAGCGCGAAGGCGAGGAGGATCGCTGCGATCCCCGACGGCCCCGCGCCCGTCGCTGCAGCTGCGAGCGCAGAGACCCACGTGGGCGGGTCTCCCGCCGGCGGGAGCGGCGGCTCCGTGCCGGCGTCTTCGGCTCCTGCGTTGCTCCCCGGGCGCGTGTCGAGGCGCGCTTGCATGGAGTGCAGGGCCGAAAGCTTGTTCGGTGCGGGCCGCCCGTCTGCGGGTGGCGCCGCGTGGCGATCGAAAGGTGCGACTCGGCCGGGCGCGCCGCGCGTTGCGGCGTGCGGCCCGACGGGAAGCGCCCCGCGACCGCCGCGGAAAATGGTCGGCTCTTCGTCCGTCACGACGGCTGCCGGGACGGCAGTCCCCGCCGGCACAGCGGCAACGGGCGGTCCCCCGGCGACCGTCGGAGGCAGCCCCTCGGCGGGCGTCGACATCGGGGACGGCGTCGGCGACGGCGTGGCCGGGAAACAGAGGGCGCTCAGATCCGCCGCCCCGGCACGCACGGCCACGGCGCCGATCGCCTGGCCGGCGCTCTGCTGTGTGACCGCGCAGTTGACCACCATCGCCGTGCCACCGATCCCGCCGTTCGAGACCGACGTGGCCGCCGCCGCCTGGACGACGATCGCTTGCTGCACGAGCTGCTGGATGTCGATGCCCGTGGTCCCGGCGGCGACCTGGGACGCCGTCTGGGTGACGGCCGCGAGATTCACGGCCTGGGCCTCGCTCGACGCGATCGGGATCACCGACGCGCCTGCCTGCTGCGCCGTGGTCGCCTGCGCGCTCCCCTCCTGCGCGGCGAAGACGAGTTGCTCGACGAGCTGCGAGCCCGTGCCTGCGCCGCGCGTCGCGGCCTGATCGGCGGCCTGCGCGACGAGCGCGATGTCGTCCGCTGAGGCCCTCGCTCGGGCGGTGCCGCCCTTGGTGCGGGAGCGAGCCGTTCCGGTCTGCACGACCGTTGAGGTCGCCTCGGAGATCTGCTCGACGAGCGCCAGCTGGCCGGCCCACTGCTCGTTCTCGCCGCCGTCCACCAGGCCGCCCTGGAATACGCGCTGCGCGATATCCGATTGGATATCGGTGGTCGCTCTGCCGGACGCCTCGAGCGTACCGGCCGCCGTCAGCGTCGCGTGCTTCTGAGATGTCATCGCGTCCGCGGAGCCGCTCTGACCGACCTCCGCCTGCTGTCCGATCCACTGGTCGGCCACAGCGGGGTCGTGTGCGACGAGGACCTGCTCGGCGTCCTGCAGCACGGAGGCGTCGAGAAGAGCGCTCGCGTCACTGATGACACGATTCGACTGTCCGGGGGCGCCCGAACCGTAGAACATCGAGATGACATCTTCCTGGCGGGCGTGTGCGCGTGCCTCCGCGTGCTGCCCGAGCTCGATGAGCTGTCCGACGAACTGCGTGCCGGGCCCCGAGCCCTCCTGAGCCGCTATTTGCGTCGCGTCGGCCGTCACGGAAGCCTCTGCCGTGGCGCGTGCGGCGTTCAGCTGCCCCGGGGGCGGCACCGAATCGGAGATGACATCTGCGGAGGGGCCTCCGGTGCCTGTCTCGACGGGCGGCTGGCCCGTCCACGCCCAGTTCCAGTTCCAGATCCAGATGCAGGAGCTGCACGACAGCGTCTCCTGCCAGTTCCAGAGCCACGACCAGCCCTGCACGCCCTCGCGTGACCACTGCCAGCTCCACTCCCACGTCCCGGCCCGGCCGGCCTCATCGGCGCGAGCGGCCCGCGACGTCACGTTGCCCCGCCCGTTCGAGGCTCCGGCGCCCGTGTTCCAGCTCCAGTCCCAGGAGCTCACGGCGGTCGCCGTCAGGTCGAGCCCGGTCGCCTCGTCGCCCTGCCACGTCCACGTCCACTCCCAGATCACGAGGCCCGCCGGCCCGGGCCGCTCGAGATCCGAGCCGGCGACGGTGACGGTGAGCACGGTGTCGACGGAGTCGGTGGTCACGGCGACCGCGGTGCTGCCGTCGGCGTTCGCCTGGCTCTGTTGAGAGACATCGGCCGCGGAGCCGGGGCTCTCGATTCGAATCGAGACGGAGGTGTTGCGCACGCCGTCCTGCTCGGCGGTTGCGTCCCCGACCCCGGAACCGCCCGCGTCGGCGACGGCCGAAGCGTCGTTGAGCTGCGTCACGGGGCCGTCGTCCCCGGGCGAGAAGACGCGTACGGACACGGCCGTGTTGCCCACATCCTCCTGCGAGGCGCTCGCCACGGCGGAGCTCCCGCTGTCGCCTCCGACCGCCGCATCCGCCGTGCCCGAGGCCGCGTTGGTCTGGGTCACACCGGCGTCGTAGCCGGGGCTCCCGACCCTGACGGTCACGGCCGTGTTCGAGACGTCCTCCTGCGCTGCGCCCGCTTCGGCGCTCGCCTGCTGCTGAACCTCGCTCGAGGGCGTGTCGACCGTCGCCGACGCGGATGCCTGTGCTCCGGCGTCGGCCTCGTTCTGCTGGACGACCGGGGACCCGTCCCCCGGCTCGTCGACGCGCACCGTGACCTGTGTGTTGCCGACCTGCTCCTGCGCGGCGGACGCGGATGCATCGGCCGCCTGGCCCACTCCGGTTCCCTGGTCGGTCTCCGCATGGGGGCCGCCGGCCGCGTTCTGCGCCGCGGGCGTGTTCTCGCTGTTTCCCGGCCCGCCGGCGGCGTTCTGGGCCGCGGGCGTGCTGTCGCTGTTTCCCGGCCCGCCCGCTGCGTTCTGGGCCGCGGGCGTGCTCTCGCTGCCACCCGGGCCACCTGCGGCGTGCTCGGTCGCCGGCGTGTTCTCGCTGTTTCCCGGCCCGCCGGCGGCGTTCTGGGCCGCGGGCGTGCTCTCGCTCGCTCCGCCCGCTGCGTTCTCGGCCACCGGCGTGCTCTCGCTGCCACCCGGGCCACCTGCGGCGTTCTCGGCCGCAGGCGTGCTCTCGCTCCCTCCTGGCCCACCCGCTGCGTTCTCCGCGGCAGGGGCGCTCTCGCCGCCTCCCGCGCCACTCGCCGGGGTGCCGGCGGCGGGCGTCGCTTCATGCGCCTCCACGCCGGGGTCGGCCCGGACTCCCGTGGCGGCGGTGAGTGCGACGAGGACGGCAACCAGGCCGACAAGGCCGTGGATCCATCCCCTGCGACGGCATGCAGAGGCCGATGCCCCCAATTGGCTCCTTTGCTCCGTGCGGCGGAGCCCCCTCCTCGCCGCGTCTTCCCTCGGCCCCCAAAGATCCCCGCAAAGCTCCCCGGAACCGGACTTCGTTGTACGCCGACCGGCGCACGCTCTCCATCCCCCGAATGGGGGACTTCCGCACCGATTTGAGCGCTTTTCGAGATGTCATTCCCGCGTTTTCCAGCGCTTTCGGCTGTGCAACGAGGATCCCGGGCATTCGGTGCGGCAACGGTGCCGTCGACGAAAATGGAGACGGTAAATCAGGCCCCTCGAGATGTCATCCTGGCGCGTTGCCGCATGGGTAAAGCCCGCGAGGCCCACGCGCCTCGAATGCGCGCCCCGTGCGTGGATCTCTACGTCAGATGGAAGTAGAGGGCGTAGAGGAGCTCGACTGCGGGATTCGACGTATGGATCTGCACGTCGGGGGGTGAGTCGATCAACGCCTGGGTGTAGTTGAAGATGATCTTGACGCCGGCCGCGACGAGGCGATCGGCCGCGTCCTGAGCCGACTCGGTCGGCACGGCGAGGACGCCGACGACGATGCTGCGCTCGCGCACGATCTCGTCGAGGTCGTCGAGAGCGCTCACCGGGACTCCGCCCAGGTTCGTGCCCACCTTGGACCGGTCGCGGTCGAAGACGGCGGAGATCGTGATGCCGTGCTCGGCGAAGATCGGCGAGGATGCGATCGCAGCGCCCAGCCTGCCCGCGCCGACGAGAGCGATGTTGTGCTGGCCCTGCGTGCGGAGGATCTTCCGGATCTCGGAGAGCAGGGAGTCGACGGAGTACCCCACCCCGCGCTTGCCGAACTTCCCGAACCCGGACAGGTCGCGGCGGATCTGTGTCGCGTTGATGTTCGTGTACTCGGCGATCTCCTGAGAGGAGATCCGGTCCTTACCCATCTTCCGCGCCTGCGTCAGCACCTGGAGGTACCGACTCAGACGCGCAGCGACACCGACCGTCAAGCGTTCCGCCACCTGCGCCTCCCGGGGGGTTTGTGACAACGGCGCACATTCTGCCCGCACCCGCTCGAGGGCGGCGCGTGAACCGTTCTACGCGATGGCCGCTCTCAGCGCCTCCGGCGTCACGAAATACGTGAAACGCTCGATTCCATCGACCTCGACGACGGGAATCCGCCCGCGATACTGCTTTTCGAGCGCGGTATCGCCCGTGATATCCACGACCGCGTGCGCGTCGCCGCAGACCGAGACCACGACGTCGAGCGCCGCTTCGCAAAGGTGGCAGCCCTGAGCAACGAAGAGGACGACCCGCGGCACGAAATCGCGTCGATCGACTACGGGTAGAGCCCGCGTGTGGTCGTCGCCTCGGCGACGCGTTGCACCGCGAGCCCGTAGGCAGCCGTCCGCATGCTCGTTCCGAAGCGCTCGCGGGCCGACCAGGTCTCCTCGAACGCGCGCACGACGATGTCGTTGAGCTTCGCGTTCACCTCGTACTCCTTCCAGAAGTACTCCTGGAGCCCCTGGACCCACTCGAAATACGACACGACGACGCCGCCGGCGTTGGCAAGCACGTCGGGAAGCACGAGAATGCCCCGGTCCTCGAGGATCTCGTCGGCGGCCGGAGTCGTCGGCCCGTTCGCGGCCTCGCAGATCATGTGGGCGCGCACGCGCGAGGCGTTGTCGACACGGATCACCTGCTCCAGCGCCGCCGGAACGAGAACGTCGCACTCGAGCTCGATCAGGTCGTCGTTCGTCGCGTCCTCCGTGCCGGGAAGGCCTTCGAGCACCGCGTGCTCGGCCTTGTGCGCGATCGCGGCGGGCACGTCGATGCCGTACTGGTTGACGACCGCCCCCTTCGTGTCGGAGAGGGCAATCACGCGCGCGCCTTCCTCGGAGAGGAGCCGCGCGAGATTGCGACCGACGTTTCCGAACCCCTGGATCACGACGCGCGTGTCCGGGAAACGGCGACCCTCCTTCTGGAGCGCGGTGCGGATGCAGTAGAGAACGCCTCTGGCCGTCGCGCCGTCGCGGCCGACGGAGCCTCCGATCGAGAGCGGCTTGCCGGTGACGACGCCCAGCACGGAGTGGCCGACGTTCATGGAGTACGTGTCGAAGATCCACGCCATCACCTGGCTGTCCGTGCCGACATCCGGTGCCGGGATGTCCTTCTCGGGCCCGATCTCGTTGATGATCTCCGTCGTGTAGCGCCGGGTCAGGCGCTCCAGCTCGCCGCTCGAGAGGATCTTCGGGTCGCACACGACGCCGCCCTTGGCGCCGCCGAAGGGCAGCCCCATCAGCGCGCACTTCCAGGTCATCCACATGGCGAGCGCCTTGACCTCGTCCCGTGTCAGGCCCGGGTGGTAGCGGATGCCGCCCTTGGCGGGCCCGCGCGTGACGTTGTGCACGACGCGGAAGCCCTCGAAGACGCGCGTGGTGCCGTCGTCCATGGCGACCGGCACGGACACCTCGACCGTCTTCTTGCAGTCCGCGAGGATCGTGGTCAGGTTCGGGTCGACGCCGAACGTCTCTCCCACACGCTGCAGCTGGGTGCGTGCGAGGGAGAACGGGTTCTCGCGTAGGTGAGTGGCCGCCTCGGTGGCGCTCATCGGCTGATTCGCGCGCCTCGCACGACCTTCAGGACTCTAGATGATCGACCGGCAGCTCGCGCGAACGCTAGGTCAAGCGGAACGGGACCCTCACCATGGTCGCCCTTCCACCGCCGACCGGGACGCCGAGCACGCGGAGCTCGTACGCCCCGGGCCGGAGGCGCGCGCCCCGCGGACCGCGGCCAGTGATCCCGAGTGCGTAGCGCCCGGGCAGCACGTCCCGCAGGCGCACGAGCGTGCCGAGGCGGCGCTGTCCCCGGTAGAGCACGATCTCGAGCCTCACGAGCGGGAGGAGCTGCGGCCGCTCGGCCGAGCCGTCGACCCGGCCGGCGACCAGCCTGAGCACGGCGGGCGTGCGATCGCTGGGAGCGAACCTCCGCTTCGAGAGGACGAGACGAGTGATTACCGGCGGACGGGTCACGGGCACCGCGGCGGCCCACGGGATGCGGAGCCTCGTGCCGGGCCCGACGACCGCCCTCAGGGCTCCCTCGAGCGCTCCGGGCGCAGCCGGGCGCACGCGCGCGGTCACCGACACCTCGACGTCCCGCTTCCCACCCGGCCGGAGCACGACCCGGGAGGGCTTTGTCCGAACGGCGACACCCGCCGCCCGCGCCCCCGGCCGCAGGTTGACGACGAGAACCCGACGGGAGACATTGCGGAGCGTGACGCGCCCGGTCGTCTGGCGGCGCGCGTCGACCAGGGCGCCGAGCGCGGCGACGGGCGGATCCGCGATCAGCTCGACGGACGACGCCGCGGCGGCGTCGATCAGGCCCGGATCCGTTCCCCCGACTCCGCGCCGCGCCGTGGCGACGAGCGCCCCCCGCAACCCGGCGGCGTCCAGATCCGGCCGTGCCTCGGCGAGCAGCGCCGCCGAGCCGGCGACGACCGCGGCCGCGGCGCTCGAGCCGCTCAGCGTTCCGTACCGGGCTGCACCGCCCTCGTTGCGGCCGGGGACAGCCGTGACGAGTCCGACTCCGGGTGCGGCGACCTCGCTCCCCAGGCCCCCGTCGAGAGCGAGGCCGGTGCTCGAGAACGAGGCGACCGCCCCCAGCTCCGGATTGGCGCCGAAGGCTGCCGCTCCGACGGCGAGCTCGACGGGGACGCCGTCGACCAGGGCGGAACGCACCTCCGAGGCCGCCGCCGCCGAGACCCCGACGATCGGCACCTCGACGGGCTCGTCGACGCCGAGCGACCCCGCGGGAATGGGGCCGTCCACGAGCACCGCGCGCGCCCCGGCCGCCGCGAGCTCGCGCACCGCTTCGGGAGTGGTCGGGCCGGACGGGAGCAGCACCGCGGCGCCGGCCACCCGGCTGTAGCCCCGACCGTCGAAGAGGCGGTCGAGAGCATTCCCACCCGTCACCTCGACGATCTGGCGACGCGCGAGGGCGACGACCGGGGCGGCAACGAGGTCGTCAGGGCCGACCGCGCCGCCGAGCGCGGTCTGGCCGGAGGCGAGCACCCGTAGCCCGGCCCGCAACAGGATATGGACGGTCGGGCTCCGACCACGCGAATCGGAGGCGGCGACGCCGAGCACGCCCGACGTCCCGGCGGGCGCCGAGACGCTTCCGTAGCCGGGCCCCGCCGGCCCGTCGTTCCCGGCCGGAGCGACGACCAGGGTCCCCAGGGCAAGCGCTCCACGGCCCGCTCGGGCGAGCGGCCCGTCGGGGAACGACGCGAACGGCTCCACGACGCCGACGAGGGCGATTCTGGCCGCGTCATGCGCGTCGCCGTCGTCGTTGGGGTCGACGGCGGCCTCCAGTCCCGCAAGCACCTGGTCGGTGCGTCCGTACGTCGACACGCTGCCGTCGGCCGACGGCTGCCACCCCGCGACCCTGATCGGCAGGAGCGAGGCCCCCGGGGCGACGCCACGCAGGCCCGCCGGGCCACGGATGCCGACGACCAGCCCGGCCAGTCCCGTGGCGTGCCTCTCGGGACGGCCCGGCTCGGTCGGGTTCGGCTCTGCGGCCGGATCGCCGTCCGCGTCGAGGACGTCGATCCCGGGCAGCAGCCGGCCCTGGAGGAACGGATGGCGTGTGTCCACTCCCGTGTCGAGCAGGGCGACGGTCACCCCCGACCCGTCGGTGCCCGGGATCCCGACCTCGACACGGCGACCGCTCTGCGGGCCGAACGCCTCGGTGTCGAGCGCGGCGGACGGCACCGCCGCGGGGTAGGCCGCGCGCACCGGGTAGACGCCGACCACGGCGGGATCGCGCTCGAGGGCGGGCAGGAGCATCGGATCGACGGCCGCCGCGAAGCCGTTCAGGACACGGACGTACGACTGCTCCGGGTCGACAGGCGCTCCCCGCGACCAGAGACCCGCGATCGCCCGGCGCTGCGCGGCCCGGGCGGTCGCAGTCCACGAGCGCATCTGGAGCTCCGTCGCCGAGCCGCCCGCGCGGCGAACCCGGTCGGCGAGCGAGGGTGCGCGAAGCACGACGACCCACCTGCCCCCCAGCTGCGGCAGCGGGCGGCTGCCGAGCAGGCCCTGCCACCCCTCGGCCGCGACGGGCGCGTCGGCGGTCCCTGCCGCGCCCCCGGCGGTGAGCACGCCGATCGCGGCGAGCGCGGCCGCAGCGAAGCTAGAGGCTCGACGCGTACGCATCGAGCGCAAGGTAGCCGGGCGGCGGGAGGGCGGACGCGAAGCGCGCCGCAGAGGCCACCATCGCGGCGTTGTCGGTGCACAGCGCCGGCGGCGCGAAGCGCGCCTCGGGGAGCGCCTCCCGGAGCTCCGAGTTCGCCGCGACCCCGCCCACCACGGCGAGCGCATCGTGCCCTGTCTGCTCGGCGGCGGCGCGGAGCCGCCCGACAAGGGCGTGCACGATGGCGCGCTGATAGGACGCCGCAAGGTCCGCACGGCGATCCTCGAGCTCGGTCTCGGAGAGGTCGCGCACGGTGTACAGGAGCGCCGTCTTGAGACCGGAGAAGGAGAGGTCGAGGCCGGGGACGCGTGCGACCGGGAAGCGGTGGGCCTCGGCGTCCCCCGCCCGCGCGAGCCTGTCGATCGCAGCACCGCCCGGGTACCCGAGCCCGAGCAGCCGCGCTCCCTTGTCGAACGCCTCACCTGCCGCGTCGTCGAGGGTCGAGCCGAGCACGTCGAAGCCGGTCCGGTCGCGAACCGACAGCACGAGCGTGTGCCCTCCGCTGGCGAGCAGGCAGGTGAACGGCGGCTCGAGCGGGTCCGGCTCGAGGTAGAGCGTCGCGACGTGGGCGCGAAGGTGGTCGACGGGGACGAGCGGCAGGCCGCGCGCCCATGCGACCGCCTTCGCCGCCGAGAGCCCGACGAGGAGCGCGCCGACGAGGCCCGGGCCCTGTGTGACGCCCACCTTGCCGACATCCGCGAGCGAGACGTCCGCGTCCTCCAGCGCGGCGCGGATCACCGGGGCCACGAGCTCGAGGTGCCTCCGCGAGGCGACCTCCGGGACGACGCCGCCGTAACGTGCGTGCAGATCCGCCTGCGAGGCCACGACGGAGGAGAGCAGCCGGCCGTCGCCGGTGACCACGGCGGCCGCCGTCTCGTCGCACGACGTCTCGATGCCCAGGATCGTCAGGCCTTCTCCCTACGCGAGAGGGCTGGTTGGGACGCTTCCGCCGGGTCCGCATGCTTCGGCGCCGACGAGCTCACGAGCCTTCTTCCCCGTCAGACGAGGAAGGCTCTGCCTCGCGCCACATGATCATCGCGTCTTCGCGGTTGTCGGTGTAGTAGCCGCGGCGCACGCCCCTGGACGCGAACCCGAACCGCTCGTAGAGCCTGATCGCGGCGATGTTGGAGACACGAACCTCGAGCGTGTAGCCGCGAAGCGTGTCGTCCTTCGTCACTTCGAACAGACGCCGCAGCAGCGCCGAGGCGACACCCTGACGGCGCCTCTCCGGCGCCACCGCGACGTTCATCACGTGCCAGGCGTCGACGTAACGCGAGAGGACGAGGTACCCGACCAGCGCACCCGTCTCGTCGACAGCGCCGAAGGAGAGCGAGCTGGGCTTGGCGAGCTCCGAGGCGAACATCGAGCGCGACCAGGGTGTCCGGTACGAGGCCCGCTCGATCCGCTCGATCGCGTCGAGGTCTCCCAGCTCCAACCGCCGCAGCTCGAGCTCGAGCATCATGCGCGCCAGCGCTCCGCGTCGGGGGCACGAACGTAGATCGGCTCGATCGAGTCGACCGGCCCGAAGCCGGTCGCCAGACGTGCGTGCACCGCCGCCCGGGGAGTGTGGCGCACGTCGTCGTCGGGCGGGATCACGCCCCCGCGCGCTTCGAGGACGTCCCGGTGGCGCACGGCGCCGTCGCCGACGCAGAGCCGGCCGCGGGCGTCCACCTCGTCGGGAGGCACGGCGGCTCCGCCCGGGACGAACACCTCGCCCCGCCGGGCGTCGATCACCGGCAACGCGCCGTCGGCGGCGGCCGCGAGCGCATCCAGCGTCGAGACCCCGGCTCCGTCGATCCCCAGCGCGAGCGCGAGCCCCCGCGCGACGGACAGCCCGATCCGTGTGCTCGTGAAGCTGCCCGGCCCCGTGCCGACGACGAGCGCATCGAGGTCGGTCGGCCGTGAGGATGCCTGCCGGAACAGCGCGTCGACGTCCTCGAGCAGCGTCTTCGCCACCGACGCGCGCTCGCCCAGCACCTCGCCGTCGTCGAGGAGGGCGCTCGTGGCGACGTCAGTCGCCGTGTCGAAGGCCAGGATCAGCACTCGCAAGCCCTTGTAGCAGCGTGTCGTCGTCCGCGTCGACGGCAACCAGCCGTACATCGCGTGCGACGTGCTCGAGGCGCACCCGGGCCCGCGGCGGCGGCAGCGCATCGACGCCCGCCTCGGGCCACTCCACGAAGACGACCGCATCCTCGAAGTACGGCTCGAGGTCGCCCCACTCCGCCGCCGACAGGCCCCGGAAGCGGTACAGATCGAGATGGGAGACGTCCACGGCCCCTGCGTAGCGGTGACCGATGGTGAAGGTCGGGCTCGTCACGCGCGCCGTCACGCCGAGCGCGCGACACGCGCCGCGGACGAACGTCGTCTTCCCGGCGCCGAGCTCTCCCGAGACGAGCACGACGTCCCCGACCGCAAGGCGGCCGGCCAGCTGCCCGGCGAGGTCTTCCGTCTCCGCCGGGGAGCTGGTCTCGACCTCAACGCTCGGCATCCGCGCGGTCAGAAGAGGCCGAGCTGAACCGGCCGCAGGACCGCCGGCTCCGCCTGCGAGACGGTCGGGGCGACGAGCGCCTGCTCCGACGGCGTGGCGTCGGAGGCGAGCAGCGCGGGCAGCCTGGCGATGTCCCGCTCCAGCACCGCGAGCATCGACGGTGTGTACAGCGCGGCCGCCGGATGGTAGAGCGGGTAGAGCTTCACGACCCGTCCGCCGAGCGCCACCTCCTGCTCCTGGCCGTGGACACGAGTGATGCCCAGCGCCCGTCCGGAGAGGAGCGCCGTCGCGAAGCTGCCGAGGCTGGCCACCACACGCGGCCGGACGAGCTCGAGCTGCCGGTACAGGTAGGGCTCACACGAGACCGTCTCCTCGGGCAGCGGGTCCCGGTTGCCCGGGGGCCTGCACTTGAGCACGGTCGCAAGGTAGGTCTCCTCCAGCGAGAGGCCGACCTGACCCAGCAGTCGCCGTAGCAGCTCGCGCCCACGGCCCGCGAACGGCATGCCCTCGCGGTCCTCGTGGAAGCCCGGGGACTCGCCGACGAGCGCGAGGTCCGCGTCGGGGTCGCCCTCACCGAACACGACCCGGGTCCGCCCCTCCGAGAGCGGGCACCGCACGCAGCCGGCGGCCTCCACGGCCACCGCGTCCAGGGCCGCTGCGCGCTCGGACGCGTTCAAGACGGGAACTCTACGGCCACGCCCGGTCGGCCGGGGGCGCTGTCCATTCGACGCTCACGCCCTGTGAGCGGCATCCGGCGTGGCGCTGCGCGTGCGCGGCCGGAGGGGATGGCGCGTGAGCACACCCGGAGAGGCGTGCGTGCGGTGGCGCGAGACGACACCGGAGCCCGGCTCAGCCGGCCCGGAGGTGGCGCCGCCCGGCCGTGGCTCAGTGCCCGCAGCCGCAGCCGCCGCCGCAGCAACCGCCGCCGCCCGAGCCCGACGCAAAGCTCGGCTTCACGGCGGCACCGTGCACGGCGAACGCCGAGAGCTGCTTCAGCACCTTCGCGGCCCCGCAGGTCGGGCACGTAACCACCTGCTGCTCGGAGCGGACGAGCTCCTCGAAATGCTCCTCGCACTCCATGCAGGCGTACTCGTAGATGGGCACGCCCGTAGTCTAGTCCGAGGTGACCGTGCAGGCGTGGGAGGCACCGACGCTGGCGGGGCGGCTCGTTCGGCTGGAGCCCCTCGGGCGGCATCATGCCGACGGGCTCTGGGAGGCGTCCCGTGACCCGCGGACGTGGCAGTGGCTCTCCATCGCCCGCCCCGGAAGCCTCGTGGAGCTCGACCGGCTGATCGACGACGCGCTCGTTGCCGCGCGTGCCGGCACGGAGATCCCGCTCGCGACACTGAGCACCGAGCGCGTGGTCGGCTCGACGCGGTTCCTCGCTCTGCGACCGGAGCACTCGTCGGTCGAGATCGGCTGGACCTGGCTGCACCCGTCGACGTGGGGGACGGGCGTGAACGTCGAGGCCAAGCTCCTGATGCTGCGCCACGCGTTCGACGTCTGGGGCTGCCGGCGGGTCGAGCTCAAGACGGATGCGCTGAACGAGCGCTCGCGCGGGGCGATCGAGGCCATGGGAGCGCGCTTCGAGGGGATCCACCGCAAGCACATGCTCGTCCGGGCCGGCGAGAACCGTGACAGCGCCTGGTACTCGATCCTCGACGACGAGTGGCCGGCCGTGGAGCGCCGGTTGCTCGATCGGCTCTCCCGAGCAGGCTGATCCGAGGTCGCTGCGCCGGTTGACCCGCTCGGGGCGCGACCGGATACTCGCCGGGTGACGACGCCGTCGACAGCCAACCCGGTCTCCGCCACGGCGTACTGGACGTTGGCGAGCCGCGCCGAGGACGCGAGCCGCGAGCGGCCGATCGCAGACGACCGGTTCGCGCAGCGCTTCGTGAACGACGACGCGCGCGCGGTGGCGAAGCGCCTCGCGAGCCTGAAGAAGCCCTACTCGTCGTTTCCGGTGCGCCACCGCATCATCGACGACCTCCTCGCCGCCGAGCTGTCCGTAGACCCGGAGCTCCGCGTGGTCCTGATCGGATCCGGCTTCGACTCGCGCCCGTTCCGGCTGGCGGGCGGCCGCTGGCTCGAGGTCGACGAGCCCGACCTGCTTGCCTACAAGGAGTCGCGGCTCCCCTCGTCCGGGTCCCCGCAGGAGCTGGAGCGCGTCCCCATCCGCTTCGGCGAGGAGTCGCTCGAGTCGGTGCTTGCGCCTTATGCGACTCTCGCGAGGGTCGCGGTCGTGCTCGAGGGAGTGCTCGGGTACCTGAGCGACGACGAGCGCCGTCGGCTGCTCTCGACGCTGATCCGCGTGTTCCCGAACCACGTCGTCTTCTGCGACCTCGTGACGAGGACGTTCCTCAAGCGCCACGCCCGCAACGTGGTCAGGCTCCTCCGCGAGCTCGGGGCCGAGTTCTCGGCGTCGGACGACACGCCCGACGCGCTGTTCCACGAGCTCGGCTACGAGACCAGAGAGCAGATCTCCGTCGTCCTCCGCGGGGCCGCGCTCCGCGCGCCGGGAGCGCCTCCCCGCTGGGTGGTGCGCCGCCTCCGCAGCCTGCGCAGCGGGTACTGCGTGTGGGCCTTCGAGCACCCGGGCACGGGCTGAAGCGCCCGCCGGGACTATCGCGTCGCTCCCGGGCGTTATAGTCGGACGAGCCCGGTATCCGCGAGGAACTGGAGCCTTGGATGATCGAGAGCGTCAACGTCATCGGTGCGCGTGGCCGCGTGGGCAGCGCCATGAGTGCCCGTCTCGCCGAGCGAGACGTCGAGCTGCGCCGCGAGGGCGCGGCGCTCGTGCTCCTGTGCGTGCCCGACCGCGCGATTGCGCAGGTCGCCGCCGAGCTCGAGCCAGGGCCGTGGGTGGCCCATGTCAGCGGCGGGACGCCGCTCGCGGCGCTCGACCCGCACGTCGCGCGGTTCTCGCTGCACCCCCTGCAGACGTTCACGCTCGGCCGGGGCCCGGAGCAGCTCGACGGTGCATGGGCAGCGGTCACGGGCGAGACAGAAGCAGCCGTCGAGACGGCAACATCCCTGGCAGAGACCCTCGGCCTGCGCCCTTTCCCCCTCGCCGACGAGAGTCGTGCGCTCTACCACGCCGGCGCTGCGATCGCCTCCAACTACGTCGTCACGCTCCGGCGGGCCGCGGGCGAGCTGCTGGCCGCCGCGGGCGCACCCGCCGGGGCGCTCGACCCTCTCATGCGACGCGTGATCGAGAACGAGTTCCAGCTCACCGGGCCGATCGAGCGGGGCGACTGGGAGACGGTCGAGCGGCATCGCTCGGCCATCGCCGCCGTTGCACCCGACCTGCTGGAGGCCTACGACGCGCTCGCGACTCTCACCGCCCGGGACGCGATCGCGCAGGGGAGCCGCACGTGATCGTCGCCCGCGCCATTGCGGACGTGCGCGCGGCCCTTGCCGACCGTCGCCGAGGCCGCATCGGCCTCGTGCCCACGATGGGCGCGCTCCACGACGGGCATCTCGCCCTTCTCGCGGCGGCTCGCGCCTCGTGCGAGACGGTCGTGATGAGCCTCTTCGTCAACCCGGCCCAGTTCGGCGAGCCGGGCGACCTGAACGGATACCCGCGCGACGAGGCGCGCGACCTGGCGCACGCCGAGGCGTCGGGTGTCGACGTCGTCTTCGCTCCGTCCGCCGCCGAGATGTACCCACCCGGGTACCAGACCTGGGTCGAGGTGACGGAGCTCGGGAGCATGCTCGAGGGTCGGCACCGCCCCGGCCACTTCCGGGGCGTCGCGACAATCTGCCTCAAGCTCTTCACGATCGTGCGGCCCGACCTCGCCTTCTACGGCCAGAAGGACGCCCAGCAGATCGAGGTGCTGCGCCGCATGGTCGCCGACCTCCACCTCGAGCTCGAGCTCGTCGTCGTGCCGACCGTGCGCGACCCGGACGGACTGGCGCTCTCGTCGCGCAACACTCGCCTCACGCCCGAGGAGCGCGACCGTGCCCTGGCGCTCCCCCGGGCGCTGGCGGCGCGTGACGCCGAGACCGCGCGCGCGATCCTCGAGGCGGCCGGCCTCGAAATCGACTACGTCGAGGTCGCGCCGTTCGACCCACCGACGCTCGCCGCCGCCGTCCGCGTCGGCTCGACCCGCCTGATCGACAACGTCCCCCTGGAGGAGGAGCTGTGAGCACTCGACCCCGCACCCCCGCACCCGGCACCCCTGCGCCCGGCAAGCTGCCGATCACCGAGCTGGCCGGGCTGAAGGCGAGCGGCCAGTCGATCGTGATGGTGACGGCCTACGACGCTCCCTCGGGCCGCCTCGCCGACGAGGCGGGCGTCGACCTGATCCTGGTCGGTGACTCCGCGGCGATGACCGTCCTCGGCCACGACTCGACGGTCCCCGCGTCGATGGACGAGATGATCGTCCTCACGCGCGCGGTGACCCGCGGTGCACGGCGCCCGCTCGTGATCGGCGACATGCCGTTCGGGTCATTCCAGGTCTCCGACGAGGAGGCGGTCGCGAACGCGATCCGGTTCGTCAAGGAGGCGGGGGCCGACGCGGTGAAGCTCGAGGGCGCCGGGCCCACCCTCTCACGTGTCCATTCGATCGTGGGTGCCGGGATCCCCGTGATGGGCCACATCGGCCTCACCCCGCAGTCGGCCACTGCGCTCGGCGGCTTCAGGGCGCAGGGACGGACGGCCGATCACGCCCGTCGCCTGGTCGACGACGCGCGCGCACTGGAGGCAGCGGGCTGCTTCTCGCTCGTGCTCGAGGCCGTGCCTGCTCCCGTGGCCGAGGAGATCACCAGGCGTCTGACCGTTCCGACGATCGGCATCGGCGCCGGCGGCGCCACCGACGGCCAGGTGCTGGTCTGGCACGACCTGCTCGGGCTCTACCAGGGCCAGTCGCCGCGGTTCGTCAAGCGCTACGCGGATCTCGCGACCGCCATCCGCGACGCCGTGTCCGCGTATGCCGAGGACGTGCGCGGACACCGCTTCCCCGAGGAGGTGCACACGTACGCGATGGCCGAGGAGGAGCTCGACGCATTCCGGGCCGCGGTCGGCCTCCGAACGGGATAACCCGGGGATACCGCCGGGCACTACAGCGCCGAGGGGAGGACGGCGAACGCCGCGACGATCACGGTCGCCAGCACGAGCGCGGTCAGCACCCCTCTCCACGGCAGCCGAAAGGTCCAGCGGAGCCCGAGTCCCACCAGCCCGAGCGACCAGGTCGCGAACGCAAGCCCGATGCAGACGAGGACCGTCCGCCCGGTTCCCTCGTCGTCGCCCCCGGTGCGGAACCAGTCGGCGCCGAAGCCGATCGCGATCGCGGGCACGAGGACGAGCAGCGAGAGCGCCATCGGCACCGCCGCGAAGGCAACGATCTGCCGGGCGATCTTGAACGGCGCCTCCACGCCGACGGCCTTGGCGCCGAGCCAGAGCGCGAGGCCCAGCAGGAAGTAGCCTGCCGCGCCGTAGAAGAGACCGGCGACGAACGTCACGACGACGAGCACGAGACCGTCGACCGAGGGGTCGTCCATCACGCCACCCCACGCCGGTGTCAGCAGCACAGCGGCCATGCCGGCGAGGATCGTGATCGCGAGCACCGGCTCCGAGCGCGCGTCGACGTCGACGTCGTCCGTCTCGGCCAGCGCGGAGAAGACCGGCTCGGGGGCGGTAAGCACGTGCGGGACGCGACGCCACCACACGCCGGTCGCCGCCTCGCCGGCGCGGGCAAGCTGGCCACCGCGCCGGTCGGCCTGCTGGACCGGCTTCACTGGTCGAAGGTCGCTCACGCTCCGAGGGTACGTGGTGAGCCACGCCCGGCGTACTCCGGCTGCGTCCGATCCTGCTGCAGGGGCATCGCGGCCTCGCCCACCAGCCGCTCGGCCATGCGCCTCGCCTCGACGCGGAGCTCCGGCACTGCGGTGTTCTCCCAGAGGCGGCCCTTCCGCAACGGCCCCACGAGCGAGAGGCGGCTGCTCGCCCGGCCGTCGGCTGCGATCAGCCGGCTGTCCTCGTCGGAGTCGAGCCCGAGCCCGAGCTCGTCCGGGCGGATCAGCCCGTCGCGCCGGAGCGCGGCCACGAGCGGGTCGCGCACG
>NZ_DASTCS010000032.1:0-39248 GCF_035710885.1 Gaiella sp.
GGTGACGCCTGTCCGGCCGTGAGCGGGCGGCTCGAGCTGACGACGCTCACCGACGGCGGCCAGGCCGCGTTCGCGGTCGCCGGCGCGATCGCCGGGTTCCTGAACGACGCTCGCGCGAGCCTCGACCTCGCGCTCTACGACGTGCGGCTCGAGAGCGACGCCGGCGCGCTCGTGCTCGCCTCGCTCCTCGCCGCGCACCAGCGCGGCGTCCGCGTCCGACTCGTCTACAACGTCGCCCACCCCGGGCCGATCCCCGTGCCGCCGCCGCCGGAGACGCGGCCCGAGGCGATCGAGGCGCTCCCGGTCGAGACGGGCGCCGTCGCGGGCGTCCCCGACCTCATGCACCACAAGTTCTGCGTCCGCGACGGGCGCGACCTCTGGACGGGCTCGATGAACTGGACAGAGGACTCGTGGACGCGGCAGGAGAACGTCGTCGTCCGCGCCCTCGGCGCCGACCGGCTCGCGTATGCGTACACGCTCGCGTTCGAGGAGCTGTGGGCGACGCGCGCCGTGCGCGGCTCGGGCAAGGTCGACCCGCGGCCGGTCGAGCTCGACGGGGGCGTCACGGTGCGGCCCTGGTTCACGCCCGGCCACGGGGAGGCGCTCTCGCACCGGGTGGCGAAGCACGTCGGGCACGCGACCGAGCGCGTCCGGATCGCCTCGCCCGTCCTCACCGCCGGGCCGCTCCTCGGCACGCTCGTCGAGGTGGTCAACGAGCGGCGCTGCGACGTGGCGGGCGTGATCGACGACACGCAGGTCGACGAGGTCGTCGGCCAGTGGCGGACGAACGGCGTCAGCGCCTGGAAGATCCCGCTGCTGCGGACGATCGCGACGGGCGCGAGGCTCGCCGGGAAGCCCTCGGCGCGGTGGTCGCCGGGCGGCGTGCAGGACGTGATGCACGCGAAGGTGGTGGTCGCCGACGACGTCTCGTTCGTCGGCTCCTACAACTTCTCGCGCTCGGGCGAGCTCAACGCCGAGAACGTGCTCGAGATCGACGACCGCGCCACGGCCGACGTACTCGCCGCGTACGTCGACGAGGTGCGCGGCCGCTATCCGCTCGCGACGCTCCCCGGGGGCTGAGCGCGCGGGACCCGCTCAGGCGACGCCGGCGAGGAGGAAGGCGCGGCTCTCCTTCAGCATCTCGCGCGCGATCACGAGGCGCTGCACCTCCTGGGTGCCCTCGTAGATCTGCGTGATCTTCGCGTCCCGCATGAACCGCTCGACGGGGTACTCCTTCACGTAGCCGTAGCCGCCGAGGATCTGCACCGCCTCGGTGGCGACCTCCATCGCGACGTCCCCGCACATGAGCTTCGCCATGGCCGAGGCCTTGGTCAGCTCCGCCTCGGGCACGCCCGCGTCGGCCATCTGGCCGAAGCGGTAGAGCAGCCCGCGCGCGGCCTCGGTGGTCGTCTCCATGTCGGCGAGCTTGGCGGCGATCAGCTGGTGCTGGGCGATCGGCTTCCCCATCGTCTCTCGCGTGCGTGCGTACTCCAGCGCGTAGTCGGTCGCACCCTGTGCGATGCCGAGCGCCTGCGCGGCGACCCCCGGGCGCGAGCGGTCGAGGATCCTCATCGCGAGCTTGAAGCCCGTTCCCTCCTCGCCGAGACGGTTCGACTCGGGAATCCGGCAGCCTTCGAAGACGAGCTCACCCGTGGTCGAGCCCGCGATCCCCAGCTTCTCCTCGAGCCGCGCGACCTCGAACCCGGGCGTGTCCGGCTCGACGAGAAAGGCCGAGATCCCGGCGTGGCCCGCATCGGGGTCGGTCTTCGCGAAGACGGTGTACAGCCCGGCGACGCCCGCGTTCGTGATGAAGCGCTTGCTGCCGTCCAGCACGTACTCGCGGTCGTCGCGGCGCGCGGTCGTTCGCATCGCTGCGGAGTCGGAGCCGGAGCCCGCCTCCGTCAGCGCGTAGGCGCCGAGCACCTCACCGCTCGCGAGCCGCGGCAGCCAGGCCGCGCGCTGCTCCTCCGTCCCGCCGAGCTTCAGCCCCAGTGAGCCCAGCTCCTGCACCGCCAGGATCAGCCCGCTCGTCGCGCAGACCTTCGAGACCTCCTCGATCGCGACGAGCGCGAGCAGCGTGCCGGTACCCGTGCCGCCGTGCTCCTCGGAGAAGAGGAGCCCGAACACCCCCTGGTCGCGGAACAGCTCGACGACGTCCCAGGGGAACTCGTGCGACGCGTCGATCTCGGCCGCGCGCGGAGCGATCCGCTCCCGGGCGAGCGTGCGCACGTGGTCGCGAAGCTCACGCTGCTCGTCGGTCAGCACGTCCCAGGGCACGCGCGGAGTGTAGATCCATCGCGTCCCCGGTCATCCACTTTGCGCTTGCACGGGCGCTCGATTAGCGTCGGCGTCCCGCCCGTCCCCCGGCTCAACGGAGCGCCCGTGTTCTTTCGTCTCAGCAGCCTCGAGGTCTTCCTGATCGTGTCGCTCGTCGTGGTCGGCACGACGGTGCTCGGGCTCGTCGTCGGCCGGGCGCTCCGCGATCGCTCCGAGCATCTCCATCAGGCGCTGGGCGTGCTGCAGGGCGCATTGCTCGGTCTCGTGGCGCTCGTGCTCGCGTTCGGCCTCGCCCTGGCGGTGGGGCGCTACGAGGCGCGTCGAGCGGCCGTCGTCGACGAGGCCAATGCGATCGGGACGACATACCTGCGCGCGCAGATGCTCGCCGAGCCGGTGCGGACGCGGTCTCTCGAGCGGCTCCGACGATACACGGATGCGAGCATCCGGCTTTCGGCCTCCGTGCCGTCGAGCGAGGCGGCGGAGAGCGCGATCGCCGAGGGTCAGCGGCTCCAGCGTGAGCTGTGGTCGCTCGCCGGCGAGTCGGTGGCAGCCTCGCCCGTGGAAACCGCGCCGCGGCTGTACGTCGAGACCCTCAACGAGATGATCGACATGCAGACGACCCGCGTCGCCGCGCTCGGCAATCGCGTGCCCGGTGCCGTCCTTGCGCTGGAGGTGATCGGTGCAGCCGTGGCTCTCGGGCTGCTCGCCCTCTACCTCTCGCTCCTCGGTCGCGGTGTGACGCCCGTGCTCCTCGCGGCGGGCCTGGTGACGTTGCTGCTCCTCGTGACCTTCGACCTCGACCGCCCCACGCGCGGGCTGATCAAGGTGCCCGATACGCCGCTCGTGAGCCTCCGCGCCTCGATGGAGCTCCCGCCCGCCGTTCCGTAGCGACCGGCGCGGCCGACGCGCGTCAGCCCTGGAGTACTTCGGCCGGCACGAACTTGCTCACCTCGGTGATCTCGTCGGCCGGCACGTTCGCACGGCGCGCAGCCTCCAGGATCGCGTCGGGGGAGGGAGCCTCGTACAGGCAGTACGTCCGCAGCCGGTCGGCCGAGATGAACGAGAACAGCCAGCTCACACCCTCGTCGGAGTTGACGTCGTCGATCCGGCGCACGACGTCCTCGGGGAGCTCGAGCTGCTCGGCGAACCTTCGCTCGATGACGTAGAGGGGCATCGGGCGATGGTACTACGCACCGTCCGCGGGGACGAGCCCGCGCCGGAGCGCGTAGCCGGCGGCCTCGGTGCGGTTCGCGCAGCGCGTCTTCCGCAGGATGGAGCGGATGTGGTTGGCCGCGGTGTGCTCGCTCACGTGCAGCACCTGGCCGATCTCCCGGTTCGAGCGGCCGCGCGCCAGCTCGACGAGGACCTCGAGCTCGCGCGGGCTGAGCCCGTCCGGAAGCGCGGGAGGCGTGGCGACGTCGCCACCGAGCTCGGACGCGCGACGCTCGAGCGAGGGCAGCCCGATCGCCCGCGCCAGGCCGAGCACCAAGCCGAGCTGCGCGCGTGCCTGCGAGCGGTCGTCGCCCGTCCCACGCGCGAGGAGCATGTGGGCGTACCAGTACGCCGTGTGCGCGAGCCAGGTGCGCGCCCCGAGCCGCGTCTGCAGGGCGAGTGCTGCCTGGAAATGCCGCTCGGCGCGATCCCAGTCGCCGAGAACCGAGGCGGTCATCCCGAGATAGCGATCCGTTGCGCCGTAACACGCGACGAGGTGGCCGACCATGACGTTGCCGCCCTCGTAGGCGGACAGCTCCGGATAGAGAGCCTCTGCCGCCGCCTCGTCGCCGAGCAGCGCGCAGGCGTCGGCCAGGTAGACGAGCGCCGCGAGCCACAACGAGGGTCGTAGCGAGCCCAGCCCCTCGGAGAGGAGCCTGCGAAGCTCGTGGGACGCCTCGTTCTCCATGCCCAGCTCGGCGAGCACGGCGACGAGCCCCGGCCGCCAGGCTCCGTCGCGGGCGTCGGCGTCGAGCAGGCGGATCACGGGCGCGAGCTCCGCGAGGCGCCCCTGCTCGCGCCGGATCGAGAACATCTGGATCCCGTACGACCCGGACGCGTCCCGCCCCGTGAGGAGCCTCCCCCACTCCTGGGAGCGCACGGCTGCCGCCTCCGCCGCCGCAAGCTCGCCGTCGGTGAGGGCGAGGGCCGCGGCGTAGTGCTCGGCGACGTGCGAGAGGAACGGCTGGCTCAGGCGCTGCGCGATCACGAGTAGCCGAGCGAGCGCGTCCTTGGCCGCATCGTGGTCGCAGAGGACGACGTAGGAGGGGACGAGCCAGGAGAGCGCGTCGCCCTGGAGCTCGATGTCCTCCAGCTCGTCGCCGATCGCCTTCGCCTCGAGCAGCATGCGGTTGATGACCTCGTTCGTCGAGCTGCCGCGCGACCAGTACGACTGGGACAACGTCGCCCCGAGGCTGCGGCGGTCACCGAGCCGTCGCGACATCGCGATCGACGCGTCGCGAGCCACCGCCGCGCGGGCCGGCTCTCCCCGGAGCTCGAGGCTTCGGGCCAGCCCACCGAGCACGCGCGCGCGAAGCTCGGAGTCGGCCGCCGGGAGCGCCACGGCCGCCTGCTCGAGCAGCTCGACCGCGCCGGCCTCGTGGATCGCGGGCCGCCAGCAGGCCTGCTCGAACCCGATCGCCGCGCGCGCCAGCAGCTCCGCGTCGCCGAGCGAGCGCGCCAGCTCTGCCGTCTCGGAGAATGCGTCGAGCGCGGCGTCCGCGTGCCCGGCGCGATGGCAGGCATCCCCCAGCCGCAGCATCACGTCCACGCGCTCGGGGCCGGCGACACCGAGGTCGAGCGCCGTGCGGAAGCGCTCCTCGGCCTCGTCGAAGGCGACCGCACGGACGGCGGACTCCGCCGCGAGGAGGTTGTACTCGACCGCCCGCTCGAGACCGCCCACGGCTGCAGCCTCCGCGTAGTGGTGAGCGAGCGCCGCGAGCCGGGCCGGGACCTCTCCCTGCACCTCGAGCGCCTCGGCGACCCTGAGGTGGATCTCGGCCCGGCGCGCGGCGGGAAGACGCTCGATCACCGCGCGCCGGACGAGCTCGTGGGCGAAGCGGTACGCCAGCCCACGTCCCGGTGCCTCCGACAGAAGACCGCTCTGGACGGCCTCGTCGATCGCGTCCAGCAGGGCCCCCTCCTCGACCACCCCTGCCCGGCGCACGGTGTCGAGCTCGAACTCCGCACCCACCACGGCTGCGAGCACGAGCAGCTCGTTGGCACCGGGCGAGAGACCGGCGAGGCGCTGGTTGACGACCTCGCGAACAGTCGTCGGGGCGCCGAGCTCGGAAGCGGGCCGCGAGAGGCGGGCACCCTGCGGGCCTCTCTGGATCTCGCCCGAGGCCACGAGGTCGCGCCAGAGCTCGGTCAGCAGAAACGCGTTCCCGCCGGTCAGCTCACCGACCACCCCTGTGAGCGCCGGCGAGGGCTCCCCTCCCGTTGCCAGCCGGAGGAACTCGGCGATCTCGTCCTCGGACAGGCCGCCGAGCCGGATGCGGGCCACGCCCTCGGTGCGGTACACGTCGACCAGCGCGTCGGCGAGCTCCGGCGAGACCTCCGACTCGGCATCTCGGAACGTGGCGACGAGCAACATCCGCGCCGACGCGCCCGACCGGACGAGATGACGCATCAGCTGCAGCGTCGACGTGTCGGCCCAGTGGACGTCCTCGAGCACGAGCAGCAAGGGAGACTCGCTCGAGACCCCTTCCAGCAGCGCGGTGACCGCGGCGTGCAGCCGGTGGCGCTCGGTGTCGGGATCGGTCGACGAGGCGCCGGGGACCTCACCGACACGCGTCCCGAGCTCCGGAAGCAGCCGGGCCAGCTCCGGCCCGCCGACGCCGAGGTGCTCGCGGAGGGTCTCCGGCTGGGTGTGGCGGACGAGGTGGTCGAGCGCCGCGGCGAACGGGCCGTACGGCGACCCGACGACGCTGTCGCAGTCGCCGTACAGGACGGTCGCGCCCTCGTCGGCGACCTCCTGCGCCAGCTCCCGCACGAGGCGGCTCTTGCCCGACCCGGGGTCGCCGGCCACGAGCGCCGCCCGACGTCCCTCGCCCGCGGTGCGCGGGAGGAGAGCCCGCAGGGTCGCGAGCTCCTGTGCCCGCCCGGCGAATGCGTAGCTGGGCGAGAGACGGAGCGGGCCGGGGAGAGGGACTGCGGTGGTCATCGATAGTCAGAACTGATCATGACGCACTCGTACGCGCCCGCCAAAGTAGGTCAGCACCGGTCATGACACGGACTCGAGCGGCTCCTACCCTCGGTGTTCGTCCCGGAAGGCAAGAACAGGAGGAAGCGAATGAGCACGACGGTATCGGTGCTGGACGAGGCACGCGGAGCGCTGGCGACGTTCGGAGACCGGCTGATCGGCCCGGACGACCCTCGGTACGACGAATCGCGGGCCCTTTTCAATGCGATGGTCGACAAGCGCCCGGCGCTCGTCGCCCTCTGCGAGGGCGCCGACGACGTCGCCGCCGTGATCCGCTTCGCGCGCGACCGTGACGTGCCGTTCGCGGTGCGGGGCGGCGGCCACAACTGGGGGGGCCTCGCCAGTGTGGACGACGGCGTCGTGGTCGACCTCTCGCCGATGAAGGCCGTGTCGGTCGATCCCGGCAGCAGCACCGTGAAGGTCGGCGGTGGCTGCGTGTGGGGCGAGGTGGACGCCGCGACGCAGCCCCACGGGCTCGCCGTGCCGACGGGGATCATCTCCACGACGGGCGTCGCCGGGCTCACCCTGGGCGGTGGCCACGGCTACCTCACGCGCCGGCACGGCCTGACGATCGACAACCTGCTCTCTGCGGAGATGGTGCTCGCCGACGGCTCGCAGGTGACCGCCAGCGCCGAGGAGAACCCCGACCTCTTCTGGGCGATCCGGGGCGGCGGCGGCAACTTCGGCGTGGTGACCGAGTTCACGTTCCGCGCGCACCCGCTCGAGACGATCGTGGGCGGGCCGACGTTCTGGGCGATCGAGGACTCGGACCGGCTCCTCGCCGCCTACCGCGAGTGGTTGCCGTCCGCGCCGCGCAACGTGTCCGGGTTCTTCAACTGGCACACCATCCCGCCGGCGGAGCCGTTCCCGGAGGAGCTCCACCTGCGGCTCGTGTGCGGGATCGTCTGGTGCATCGACGCGTCCGACGAGGAGGCCGAGAAGGCGATGGCGCCGTTCCTCTCCATCGCAGAGCCGCTCATGCACGGCGTCGGGCGCATGCCGATCGCCGCGCTCAACAGCGCGTTCGACGGGCTCTACCACCCCGGCGACCAGTGGTACGCGCGCGCCGACTTCGTCCGTGAGATCCCGGACGAGGCGATGGAGCGGAACCGTGAGTGGAACGCCAAGATGCCGACCTTCAAGTCGGGCTCGCACCTCTACCCGGTCGACGGCGCGGTGCACGACGTCGCCCCGGAGGACACGGCGTTCGCCTTCCGCGACGCGACGTGGTCGCAGGTGTTCATCGGCGTCGACGGTGACCCGGCACAGGCGGGAGCGCTCAAGGACTGGACGATCGGCTACTGGGAGGCGCTGCACCCCTACGCGGCGGGCGGGGCTTACGTCAACTTCATGATGGACGAGGGCCAGGCGCGGGTGAAGGCGACCTACGGGCCGAACTACGCGCGCCTCCAGAAGGTGAAGGCTGAGGTCGACCCGGACAACGTCTTCCGGGTCAACCAGAACATCCTTCCGGCTGCCTGACCGGTGACGGCCTCGTCAGGGGCCGTCCGACCAACGTCGGGGGGCGTGCAAGGGACCTGGTCGGTGGGGGCCAGGGATACGGGCCGGCCCGGAAGGGCCGGCCCCCCGACGCTGCAGGGGAGGCAGCGGCCTCGCCGCGAGCCCGTCTCGCCGGGCGCGTAAGGAATCTCCGGCTCGGGGGTTCTCCGGTCAGAGGCGGCGCGGAGCCGCCCAGATCGAAGGAGACCCGAGATGATCCGCACCGCCTGCATCGCCAAGGCCTTCGCCGCCTCCGTCGTCGCCGCCCTCGCGCTGTGCGCGGCCGCGACCGCGGGCGGCCCCACGATCTCCGCGGGCTACGGGTGCGCGGTCGCCTGCATCGAGAGCGCCCTCGTGACGCCCACCGCCTCGTCGGCGAGCGTCGAGGTGAAGACGAGCGTGCCGGCCTCGGTGACGGTGACCGCGGCGCCGCTCGACGCCGAGCTCGGGCTCGCCACGGGGACGGCTCCGAAGCACATCTCCGTCGCACCGTTCCTGACCAACCGGACGGTGATCCTCTCCGGCCTCGAGCCCGAGACGACCTACCGGCTCGTCGTCAGCGCGAAGGACCTGCAGGGACGCGTGCAGACGCGCTCCGGCACGTTCACCACCCGCAAGGTGGAGGTCGCCGTCGACCTTCCCGACATGGGGCTGTCGGCCGGGCTCGGCTGCAAGGCCGACTGCATCGAGAAGGGGACGCTCACGAGCGATCCCGACGTCCCGGGCCGCGCCAGGCTCGAGCTCGTGAGCACCGTGCCCGCGACGTTCCAGGTCAACCTGGTCGTGAAGACCATCGCGGGCGACGTCCTCGACCAGCGTGTCCTCGCGACCGGCTCGAGGAAGACGAGGTACACGGCGACCCTCGACCGCCTGCTCACCGGCACGACGTACGCCGTGACGGCGAAGGCGATCGACGAGCGGGGACAGGCGTGGGTCGAGCAGGGCACGTTCCGCACGCGCTCTGCCCTCGCGACGGTCACTCTGCACCGGATCGTCGTGATCGACGACGGCGACAAGGGTGCCAACCGCGGCGAGATCGCGCTCGACTTCTACGTCGACGGCTCGTACGAATGGAACCGAGGGTTCCACAAGCAGAGCTCGGGCGACACCATTCTCCCGACCGCACCCGGGACGAGCCGGCCCGGCGTGATGGTCACCGTCTCGGCGGATCGCCGTCGAGCCGTCGAGCTCGAGCTCGGCGGCGTGGAGTGCGACGGCCAGTTGATGAAGAACTGCGTCCGCGAGGCAGGCGGAGGAGACCTCGACGCGCTCGCTGAGACGATGTTCGATCTCCGGCAGGCGTTCGTGCCGAGCGGAGTGCTTCCGGCGGGCCACGGCAACGTTCTCCCGGCCGGGCACGACGCATACGTCGTCTGGGAGACGACCACCGACCACCTGAAGCTAAGGGCCTACGCGACCGTCGACGTCCGGGTCGCGTAGCGACACGACCAACCGCGGGGCCCCGCACGGCCGGGCCTCGCACCCGAGGTGAGAGATGAACGAGCGCATCGACATCGACACGATCTCCGTCGACGACGTGTGGCTCCGCGAGTGGGCCGCGGAGGGCATCGACGCCCTCGAACGGCTGCTCGCCGCGCACGCCGCATTCGACGCATTCCTCCGATCGCGTCAGGATGAGGACGATGGCAATCGCGCCGTCGAGGACTGACGCCGAGCTCGTCCGGCGACTCCAGGGCCGTGACCGCACGGCGTGGGAGGAGCTCTACGCCGAGTACCAGCCGCGCCTGCGCGCGTTCGGCTACCGGCTGACGGGCAATGCCCACGATGCCGACGACCTCGTGCAGGAAACCTTCGTCCGGGCGCTTCCCGCCCTCGACCGTCTCGACCCGAGCACGGTCGACCTGCAGGCCTACCTCTTCGCGACGACGAAGAACCTCTTCCTCAAGCAGGTCGAGCGGGCGAAGCGGGCCGAGCCGACGGCCGAGGTGCCCGAGCCGGACCTGCCCACGGCGATCGAGGACGACCCGCAGCGGAGCGCGCTCCTACGACGTCAGCAGGAGGAGGTTCGGGTCGCGAACGGGCGGCTCGATCCCCGGCAACGGCTCGTCCTCGCCCTCTGCGAGCTGGAGGACCGCTCGTACGCCGAGATCGGTGAGCTCGTCGGGCTCAACGAGAACGCCGTCGCTCAGCTCGTCTTCAGGGCGCGCGAGCGGCTCCGCACCGAGCTCCGCCTCGTGCAGGTCGACCCCGAGTCGCTGCCGGAGGAGTGCCGCTCGTTTCTGCCGCTCCTCGCGCAGCACCTCGACGGCAAGCTGCGCGGCCCGAAGCTCGAGACGACGCTCGCGCACCTCGAGTCGTGCGAGCGCTGCCAGGCCGCGCTGGCCGACATGCGCGAGGCGAAGCGCCGCTACCGGGCGCTGCTGCTGCCGCCGCTCGGCGTACCGGCGAAGGACGCGCGCGCCGCGGCGGAGGACGAGCTCGAGCGCGTCGGCTACTGGCAGGCCCGCGCGGCGCGCACCGGTTTCCTCCGCCCGCGGGGTCGGATGGCGGTCGTTGCCGGGGCCGGGGCTGCCGCGCTCCTCGTCGCCGGTGGGCTCGGGGCCGCGAGGCTGCTGGCAGACAACCCGGCCCGGCACGCGCTGAGCACCGGCCCGACCACGACGGCGACCTCGACGACCCGGCGGGCCGTCCTGCCCGTCACGACCACGGCGCCTCCGCCGACCACGGCCGTCGCGAAGCCGAAGCCGAAGCCCAAGCCCGAGCCGGCCCCGCCGCCCGCGCCGAAGCCCGAGCCGAAATCCAACCCACCGGGGACGGACAGCGGAGAGACCTCGCCGACGTCGCCTGCAACGGCGCCGACCACCTCCCCGAAGGCCACCGTCGCTCCGCCTGCCGAGACCGGGAGGGCGCCGAGGCGCACCAAGCCGACCTCCCCGCCGCCGGTCCCGCCCACGACGAAGCCGCCCGCCGACACGACTGCGCCCCGCGTCTCGCTCACCGGCGGCCCGCCCGCAGCCACGACGCCTGAGACCGCCGCGGCGTTCGCCTTCACGGCGAGCGAGCCGGGCGCGTCGTTCGCGTGCCAGGTGGACGGTGGCGCCTGGCAGCAGTGCACGAGCCCGCGGTCGCTCGACGGCCTCGCCGTCGGCGCGCATTCGTTCGCGGTCCGCGCGACGGACGCGGCGGGCAACGTCGGCCCCGCGGCGGCGCGACAGTGGAACGTGACGCCGCCGCCCGACACCACGGCGCCGACGGTCACGTTCTCCCAGACGCCGCCCGCCTCCTCGACCGCGCGGACGGCGACCTTCGCCTTCTCGGCGAGCGAGCCCGGCGCCACCTTCTCCTGCTCCTACGACGGCGGTCCGTTCGCGGCCTGCCAGAGCCCTCACACCCTCACCGACGCGGGCGTCGACGAGCACTCGCTCGCCGTGCGCGCGACCGATCGTGCCGGAAACCAGGGACCGCCAGCCACGTCGAGCTGGACCGTGGTCGCGCCCCTGCCGGACCTCGTCGCCACGCTCACGAACACGAGTGTGACGGTGCGGAACGCGGGTGAAGCGGCGGCGAACGCGTCGCTCGTGACCGTCGCCGGCGTCGGCACGTTCTCGATCCCCTCGCTCGGCCCGGGGCAGTCGGCCACGCGGACCTACACGTGCAGGACCGGGACGATCACCGCGACCGCGGACTACTCGAAGGTCGTCGCGGAGTCGAACGAGGACAACAACACGGCGACCCGTGTCGCGAGCTGCCTCGGTTTCGGCACGTAGTCACGGCCCTAGGGAAGACCGGGCTCCCACACGCGCGCCAGCCCGGCGGCCGCCGCGAGCCCGAGGGCCGCCACCCCGACGAACAGGAAGGTCACCTCGGTCTCCCGCTCCGCCCGGCCCAGGCGCGAGCCGAGGTCGTCGTAGGCCGAGGAGAGCGCACGCGCCGACCGGGCGGCGAAGTACTCACCGCCGGTCGTGCGTGCGATCGCCTGGAGCGTCTCCCGGTCCGGGGCGCGGTTGAAGCCGCCCCAGAACCCGCCGCCCTGGCCCCCGCCCGGACCCGCATCGTCCGTTCCGAGCGCCACCGTGAAGACCGGGATCCCGGCGCGTTTCGCGAGGGCCGCCCCCTGGTCCGCAGGGATCAGTCCCCGGTTCTGGCGCCCGTCCGAGAGGAAGAGGATCGTCACGGCCCCCTCGGCGCCCGGGATCGCCCCCGTGCGCTGCGCCGAGCGGCCGGGCTCTGCGAACGCCTCCCGTGCGAGCTCGACCGCCCGGGCCAGCGCGTCGCCGATCGCGGTGCCGCCGCCCGCCTGCCAGCGGGTGATCGCGCCGACGGACTGCCGTACCCGCTCGCGGTCGTGGGTCGGCGAGGCACCGACCGAGACGTCACCCGCGAAGGTGACCAGCCCGACGCGGAGCTTCCCGGGGACGCGGTCGAGGAACGTCTGGGCCGCCCGCTTGGCCGCCCCGAGCCGGGTCGGGGCGACGTCCTCGGCCAGCATCGACCGTGACGTGTCGATCACGAGCACGACCGTCGCGTTCTCGACCGGCGCCATCCGGTTGACGTGCGGGCGGGCGACCCCCACGCAGAGGAGCCCGAGGACTGCGACGACGAGCACCGCGGTCGCCCACTCGCGCCTGGAGGAGAGCCGGGGCGCAACCGCTCCGAGGACGTCCAGGTTCGTGTACCGCACCGCGTACCTCGTCCGACGCCTCCGGGCGAGGACGTAGCCCGCGACGATCGCGGGGAGCAGCAGGAGCGAGAGGAGCGCCAGCGGACGGTCGAAGCCCAAGAATCGATCCTCCGGGTCGGTGATTCGATCGTAGCGACCGCCGCGCGGCCGGAACAACCGCCACGGAGGTGCGTCTAGGCTCCGCGCGTGATCCTCTCGAACGGCGTCGTGCGCACGATGGACCCGTCGCTTCCCACGAGCGCCGCGCTCGCGATCGCGGGCGATCGCATCGTCGGTGGCGTCGGCACACACGAGAACGCCCTCCCCACGCCCGACCGCGTCGATCTCCGCGGGCGTTGCGTGCTGCCGGCATTCACCGACTCGCACGTCCATTTTCCGACCTGGTCGCTCGCCCGCAAGGACGTTCAGCTCGAGGGCGTCGCGTCGCTCGCCGAGGCGCTCGCGCGCGTGGGCGGCCACCGCGCCGACGGCGAGTGGATCCGCGGCTACGGCTGGCGCGACGCCGAGTGGGGCGAGCACCCCTCACGCGACGCCCTCGACGCGGTCACAGGAGACACGCCGGCTGCGCTGTGGTCGAAGGACTACCACTCGCTCTGGCTCAACACCGCGGCGCTCGAGCGGGCCGGCGGCGACCTCCAGGTCCCGGGCGGTGTCGTGGAACGCGACGACGACGGCGAGCCGACCGGTGTGCTCCGCGAGGAGTCCGCCTGGCGCTTCCGCGAGAAGCACGTCACGGTCTCCGAGGACGAGTGGGTCGCCGCCACGCGCGAGGGGCTTCGCGTGGCGAGCGAGCGCGGCGTCGGTGCGATCCACGACAAGGACGGCTGGCTGGGCGCCCATGCGATCTTCGGGCGGATTCACGAGAGCAGGGGCCTCACCCTCCGGGTCTGGCAGTCGCTGCCCGTCGAGCACGTCGGCCGGCTCGCAGAGGTCGGCCTGCGCTCCCGGATCGGCGACGACTTCCTGCGCCTCGGCTACCTCAAGACCTTCATGGACGGCACGCTCGGCTCCCAGACGGCGTGGATGCTCGACGGGAGCGGCGTCCCGATCACGAGCGGCGAGGAGCTCGCCGAGCTGATCCGCGCCGCGGCCTCTGCCGGCTGGCCGATCGCCGTCCACGCGATCGGAGACCGGGCGAACCGGGAGGCCCTCGACGCCTTCGAGGAGACCCGGCAGAGCTGGCAGCCTCTGGGCCTGCGCCAGCGGATCGAGCACGCCCAGTGCGTCGACCCGGCCGACCTGCCTCGCTTCGCCGAGCTCGGCGTCGCGTGCTCGGTGCAGTTCAGCCACGCGCCGTCGGACCGCGACCTCGCCGAGCGGTTCTGGGCAGACAGGCTCGACGGCACGTACGCCTTTCGCACGCTGCTCTCGGGCGGCGCGGTCGTCGCGAACGGCTCGGACGCGCCCGTGGAGGAGCTCGAGCCGCTGGCCGGGATCGCCGCAGGGGTGCTCCGCACGATCGACGATCGCCCGCCGTGGCGCGCGGATCAGGCGCTGACGGTCGAGCAGGCGCTCCACGCCTCGACGGTGGCGCCCGCCTGGCTCACGGGCGACGAGCGGCGCAGGGGGAAGCTCCTCCCCGGCTTCCTGGCAGATCTCGTCGTGCTCGACCGGGACCCTGTCACCGGCCCGCTGGACGAGCTGCCGGAGGTGCGCGTCGTCGCGACGATGGTCGGCGGCCGGTGGGTGCACAACCCGCCTCCCTGGGATTGAGCCGTCGCCGGTCGCGCGAAGGTCTACGGGAATCCGCACTCGGCAACGGCCTCGCCCGCCCCTACACTGGGGACATGGCTGCGAAGGCCGAGACACCCCGCACGATGCTTCCCGTTCACCAGGCGGGGCAGTGCTCGGTTGCGGCGACGGGCGAGATCGTCGGGTCGAAGTGGACGGTGCTGATCGTCCACGACCTGTCCGAAGGCGCGCGTCGCTTCACCGAGCTCGAGCACGCCTGCGCCGGCATCAGCCCGCGGACGCTCGCCGAGCGCCTGCGCTGGCTCGAGGCGGAGGGCATGGTCGTTCGCCGCAGCTACGCCGAGTCGCCGCCCCGCGTGGAGTACCAGCTGACCGACAAGGGCGAGGCGCTGAAGCCGATCATCGACGAGATGCGCCGCTTCGGCCACGAATGGCTCGGCTGTGAGGTGCACCCGGCGTGAAGGGGACCGGCGCCGTCGGCGCCTGTCACCGGTAACGCGTCCGCGATCAGGAGCGGATCGGCACGCGACTCGTGACGGGGGTCAGTCCCCTCCGGGAGACGGGCCCCGAGTGCCCCAGAGGCGGACCAGCTCGACGGCGGTCGCCGCGGCGGCCGCCATGTCCTGCACGGAGGCCCACTCCCGCACCGAGTGGTAGTGCTGGCCGCCGGTGAAGAGGTTGGGGGTCGGCAGACCCTTCTCCGTCAGGCGCGCGCCGTCGGTGCCGCCGCGGATGATGCTCCGCACCGGCTCGACCCCGGCCCGCCGGATGGCGTCCTCGGCCGCCTCCACGATCTGCGGGTGCCGGTCGAGCACGTTGCGCATGTTCCGGTACTGCTCCTCGACCGCCAGCGAGTACGAGGCGCGCGGCTCACGCCCGATGACCTCGGCCGCGATGCGCCGCACGAGATCCACGTGCTGCTCCAGCTTCTCGTCGTCGTGGTCGCGGGCGATCATCCAGAGCGTCGCCCGGAACGCGGATCCCGCGATGCGCTCGGGATGCACGAAGCCCTCCCGCTCGTCGGTTGTCTCGGGCGAGAGCTCCTCCCGCGGCAGCGCGGCGACGACGTCGGCGAGCAGCTTGACCGCATTCACGAGCCGCCCCTTCGCCGAGCCCGGATGCACCCCGACCCCCTCCACGGTGAGCACGAGCTGGTAGGCGGAGAACGTCTCGATCTCGACCTCCCCCAGCCCGGAGCCGTCGAACGTGTAGGCGAGATCGGCTCCGAAGGCGTCGAGGTCGAAGTGATCGGTTCCCCTGCCGACCTCCTCGTCGACGGTGAACCCGATCCGCGCGGTGGCCCGGGGCGCGTCGTCCTCGAGCAGCCGCCGCGCCGCGGTCACGATGATCGCCACGCCGGCCTTGTCGTCGGCTCCGAGGAGCGTCCTCCCGTCGCTCGTCACGAGGTCGTGGCCGACCTTGTTCGCCAGCTCCGGCATCTCGGCCGGGTCCAGCACCTGCGAGGGATCGCCGGGGAGGACGATCGGGGCTCCGTCCCAGGCGCGGTGCACGACCGGGGCGACACCGGTGCCCGGCGCCGCCGGAGCGGTGTCGACGTGGGCGATCAGGCCGACCGTCGCAGACCCCGCGACCGTGCCGGGGAGCGTCGCGAAGACGTAGCCTGGCGCGGTCAGCTCGACGTCGTCGAGCCCGATCTCCCGGAGCTCGTCGGCGAGGAGCCGCGAGAGATCCAGCTGCTTGGCCGTCGAGGGGTAGCTCGTCGAGTCGGGCTCCGACTGCGTGTCGACGACCACGTAGCGGAGAAAGCGCTCGAGCACCTCCTCGGCCAGCTCCTCGGCGAGGGGGCTCGCGAAGCGAGGATCCCGCGTCGTCGTCACGCGGAGCTGCGCGACCGAGACGCGCTCTCGCCCTGGGACGAGGTGTCCAGCGCCCCGAACCGCCGTAGGACCGCCACGGTCGTCTCGAGCCCGTCCCTCAGAGCCGACGCGGGGATGTTCTCGTTCGGCGAGTGGAGCTGGGCCGTCGGTCGCGTGAAGCCCGTGACGATCGCGGGGACGCCCCGCGCGACGAGCGCGGCCACGACGGGGATCGAGCCGCCCGACCGGACCAGGACGGGACGCGTCCCGAGCACCTGCTCGAAGGCGTCGAGCGCGAGCACGACGGCGGGCGCGGCCGGGTCGACGTGGCCCGGCTCGCCGGTCGACCACAGCTCGACGTCGAGCGTCGCGCCCTTCGGTGCGGCCTCCCGCAGGAGACGCTCGAACACGGGCGCCATCGCCTTCGTCGTCTGACCCGGGGCGAGCCTCAGCGAGACGTTCGCCTGCGCCTCGACCGGGAGCACGGTCTTCTGCAGGCGGGGCGAGCCACCCTCGACGCCGTTGACGGTCACCGACGGCTCGGCCGTCGTCCGTAGCCGGAACTCGTCCTCCGCCCGGTCGTCTACCGGCCGGGCACCGTCCGCGGCCAGCTCCTCCCGCCCGTGGGGCAGGGCGCTCCAGCCGGCGACCTCCTCCTCGGTCGGCGGCACGATCCCGGAGCGCAGCGGCTCGGGGACCCGGCCGTCCGGCCCGGGCAGGACCGCCGACAGCACCTGCACGAGAGCGTGGGTGGCGGGGAGCGCCGCACCGCCGTACATGCCCGAGTGGAGGTCGCGCTCGCCCGTCCGGACGGTCACGTGGAAGTAGCACATGCCGCGCAGCGCGGTGCAGAAGCTCGGGAGCGTCTCCGTCGCGTATCCCCCGTCGAGCACCAGGGCGACGTCGGCCGCACCGGTGTCCTCCTCGACCCAGTCGACGGCGGAGTGGCCGCCGACCTCCTCCTCGGCGTCGATCGTGAAACGCACGTCGACCGGCAGCTCGCCCGCCTCCGCGAGCAGCCGGGTCGCCTCGAGGAGCATGAAGAGGTGGCCCTTGTCGTCGGCGATACCACGGGCGACGAGCTTGCCGTCCCGCTCGACGAGCGTCCACGGGTCGGACTCCCACAGCTCGAGCGGGTCGGGCGGCTGGACGTCGAGGTGCGCGTACACGAGCACCGTGGGCGCGTCGCCGCCGGTCGAGGCCGGAACGCGGCCGGTCACGAGCGGGCGGCCGCCGCGCTCCTCGATCTCGACGGAGCCACCGGCGGCGGTGATCCGTCCCGCGACCCACTCCGCCGCACGACGGACGTCGCCGGCGTGGGCCGGATCGGCGCTGACGGACGGGATCGCGATCAGCTCGGCGAGGTCCGCGACGAGCGCTTCGTGGGTCGGGATCACCCGCGCGATTCTACGTGCGGGAACCCACGGCTCCCCCACGAACCCGACCTTCGGCGCCGCTCACCGTGACCCGCGCCCGACCTCCCGGCGCCGAAGCCGGCCCCCGCCCGCGACGGCACGCGCACTGATCGCACCTAGTCGTCGGAGGTCTCCGGCTCCTCGAGCGCCACCGCGCCGGAAAGGCTCGGAGTCAACGGGCGCCGCGGCTCGCGGACGCCTGCGCCGCCTGCGTCGTCGTCGGGCCCGGCGAGCACGTCGAGGATGCGACTCCGCTTGCCGCGCCGCCGCTGCCACCAGTCGCGGAGCCTCCTGACCGGCGCGCGCATCAGGCGACGTCGCGGACGCTGGCCGCGTCGGCCAGCGCACGAAGCTTCTTCAGGCTCTGGTGCTCGATCTGGCGGATCCGCTCGCGCGTCACGTTGAACGCGCGCCCGACCTCGTCGAGCGTCCGCGGCTGCTGGCCGTCGAGCCCGTAGCGAAGCTCGAGCACCTGTCGCTCGCGCGGCGAGAGCGCGCTCAGGATCGTGCGGAGCGCCTCGCGGCGCATGGTGACCTCGGCCGCCTCGTCGGGCAGAGGCTCGGACTGGTCGGTGAGGAAGTGGCCGAACTCCGACTCCTCCTCGTCGCCCACGGGCTTCTCCAGCGAGACCGGCGTCTGCGCGCTGCGCTTGATCTGCTCGACCTCCTCGAGCGGCAGGTCGAGGTCGGCGGCGATCTCCCCCGCAGTGGGCTCGCGCGCGAGCTCGCCGCGCAGCTTCCGCTCCGAGCGGCTGATCTTGTTGAGCTTCTCGACGACGTGCACCGGCATGCGGATCGTCCGGCCCTTGTCGGCGATCGCCCGCGCCACGGCCTGGCGAATCCACCACGTCGCGTAGGTCGAGAACTTGAACCCCTTCCGCCAGTCGAACTTCTCGGCCGCGCGCACGAGCCCGATCGTCCCCTCCTGGATCAGGTCGAGAAACGGCAGGCCTTGGTTGCGGTACCGCTTCGCGATCGAGACGACGAGGCGGAGGTTGGCCTCGACCATCGCCTGTTTCGCCGAGTGGTCGCCGCGCTCGATCCGCTTGGCGAGCTCCACCTCCTGCGCCGCCGTGAGGAGCGGGACCTTGCCGATGTCCTTGAGGAAGAGCTGCAGCGTGTCGGTCGAGATCTCGGGCTCCACCGCCTCCCAGGCGCGCTCCGCCTCGGCCTCCGGCTCGGTGGGGTCGACGACCTCGATCTGCTCCTCGTCGAGGGCGTCGTAGAAGGCGTCGATCTGGGCGGCGTCGAGGTCGAGCTCGTCGAGGGCGAGCGCGACCTCGTCGGCGTCGAGACGCCCCTGCGCGCGGCCGCTCTCGATGAGGGCGCGCCCCTCGTCGGTCGACAGGACGACCTCCGGTGCCGTCGCCGTCCGTTCCGGCTCGCTCGCTGCTCCGCTCAGGACCGCCCCTTCCGTCGCGTAGATCGACACCGTAGCCACGAAGTCCCCGATCCGTCAAAAACCCGCACGGGCGTCAGACCCCCGCCTTCTCGAGCTCGTCGAGGTAGCGACGCGCCTCGCCGGCGAGCGGCGAGCCGGGCTCCACCCTGGTCGCGCGAACGAGCTGCGTCTTCGCCTCCTTCACCTCGCCCGACCAGAGCAGCAGCAGGCCGAGGTGGAAGCGCACCGTCGCCTTGTCCGGGAACCTGCGCGTGAGCGGGCCCAGCCGCGAGAACGCGTCCGCCGGGCGGGCCTTGTCGAAGCGTCCCACGGCCGCGGCGACCTGGGCCTCGACGCTCGCCGGCGCGTCCCGGGCCGCCTCCGCGAAGACGCGCGCGGCGGAGCGCTGCATCCCCAGCCGCTGCAGGGCGACGCCGTACAGGAGCTTCCCCTCGACGCCGGCGGCCGCCTCGCTGCGCAGAAGATCGAGCTGCTCCGCCGGAGGGAGGGCGTCGAGCTTCTCGGGGAGCGGGACGGTCGTCACGAAGAGCGGCAGGCCCTTGGCGTACTCCGGGTGGAGGAGGTTGCCCGCAGCGACCGCGTAGGGCGAGTCGGGCTCCGACTCCGCCGCCGCGCGCCACGCGTCCTCCGCTCCCGGGAGGCCGGCCCAGAAGAGCGCGACGCCGAGATTGAGCTGCACGACGGCGTCCTGCGGATGCAACCCGGCGAGCCGATTGAGGCGGTCGACCGTCCCGTCGGGCCAGCCCGAGAACGCCTGGCCGACCCGCGCCTCGACGGAGTCCAGCTGCGCGAACGAGCGCCCCGCCCCGGCCCGCCTGCCCTGCTCGTAGAGCCGCGCGGCACGACGGAGCGCGACTGCCTCCCGGTCGGAGCGGATCCCGAGCTCGAGCGTCAACGGAGGTGCCCCTTCCCGCGGCACGGGCGCCGGTGCGGTCTCGCCGACCGGATCGGTCTGCAGCGCGACGATCCCGACCACGAGCGCAACGGCGACGGCGGCCGCGACGGCCGTGAGCGCGACGACGCGGGCGAGCGGCGACACGCGGCCACGGTAGCCGCCAATCCCTCGAGGCGTGTCCTCGTCTCCGGCGCTCCGGCGTCACGCGTCATCACCTCTCTCGACGGGATTCGGCGTCCCCTTCTTCCTCCGTGCTCGCCGGGCGGGGCGAGTCGCTATATTCTCGAAAGTAATGCCGACGTACCGTGAGCTCCTCGCACGCGCGCGCGCCGAGATCGACGAGATCACGACGCGGGAGGCGCACGCCCTGCTCGAGAACGGCCAGCAGCCGCTGTTCGTCGACGTCCGGCTGCGCGAGGAGTGGGACGAGGGTCACCTCCCCGGCGCGGTGCACGTGCCGCGCAACAACCTCGAGTCGCGGGTCGAGGCGCTGATCCCCGACAAGGACCGCCGGCTCGTCGTCTACTGCGAGAGCGGCAGCCGCTCGGCGTTCGCGACGCAGGCACTCCACGAGCTCGGCTACGAGAACGCGGTCAACCTGGCGGGCGGCTTCGCGGATTGGAAGCGGAACGGCTACGAGCTCACGACGCCCACCTCGCTCGCGCCGGCACAGCGCTCGCGCTACGCGCGCCACCTGCTGATCCCCGAGGTCGGCGAGGAGGGCCAGCAGCGGCTCCTCGAGTCGCGCGTCCTCCTGATCGGGGCCGGCGGCCTGGGCTCGCCGGCGGCGCTCTACCTCGCCGCAGCCGGGGTCGGGACGATCGGGATCATCGACGCCGACGTCGTCGACGACTCCAACCTCCAGCGCCAGATCGTCCACTCGACCGAGCGCCTCGGCGAGCCGAAGGTCGACTCGGCGAAGCGGACGATCGAGGCTCTCAACCCGGACGTCACGGTCGTGCCCTTCGAGGAGCGCCTCGACTCGGAGAACATCGAGCGGATCCTCGCCGACGGCTGGGACGTGATCGTCGACGGCACCGACAACTTCCCGACCCGCTACCTGCTGAACGACGCCTCGGTGTGGCACGGCATCCCGGTCGTCCACGGCTCGATCTACCGCTTCGAAGGGCAGGTCACCGTGTTCCATCCCGGGAACGGGCCGTGCTACCGCTGCCTCTATCCGTCGCCGCCGCCGCCCGAGCTCGCCCCGAGCTGCGCGGAGGGCGGGGTGCTCGGCGTGCTTCCCGGCATCGTCGGCTCGCTCCAGGCGAGCGAGGCGCTCAAGCTCGTGCTGGGCATCGGCGAGTCGCTCGCGGGCCGCCTGCTCCTCTTCGACGCGCTCGGGACGACCTTCGACGAGGTCGCGATCCGCCGCAACCAGGCCTGCCCGGTCTGCGGTGACGAGCCGACGATCACGGAGTACATCGACTACGTGGAGTTCTGCTCCGGGGCCGCGCACGCCGTTCACGACGGGCAGCAGGCGGTCCACGCCTCATGACCCTCGTCCGGATCCCCCCCACTCTGCGCAGCGAGGTCGGCGGAGCGCGCCAGGTCGAGGCGAGCGGCGACACGGTCGGCGAGGTGCTCGACGACCTCGTCGAGCGTCATCCCGCGCTCGCCGGGCAGATCCTCTCGAACGGCGGCATCGCACCGTTCGTCAACGTCTACCTCGGCGGCGAGGACGTGCGCACGCTCGACGGGCTCGACACCCCCGTGCCCGACGGCGAGACAGTGATCCTCCTGCCCGCGATGGCCGGCGGCTCCTCTCGGCCGTGGTCGCCGCCCGTGGCCTCGAGCCTGCTCGACCTCGTCGGCTCCACCCCGCTCGTCGAGCTGCCGCGGCTCTCCCCCAAGCCGGGCGTCACGCTCTACGCGAAGCTCGAGGGGCAGAACCCCACGGGGTCGATCAAGGACCGCGTCGCAAAGGCGATGATCGAGGCCGCCGAGGCCTCGGGCGAGCTGGAGCCGGGGCGGGCGCTGCTCGAGCCCACCTCCGGGAACACCGGCATCTCGCTCGCGCTCGTCGCCTTGCTCAAGGGCTACCCGCTCACCTGCGTGATGCCTGCGAACGCGACGGAGGAGCGCAAGCGGCTTCTGCGGCTCTACGGCGCCGACATCGTCCTCTCGCCCGCCGACGAGGGGTCGAACGGGGCCGTGCGCCTGGCGCTCGAGCTGGCCGAGGCCGACCCGAAGTGGTTCGTGCCCTTCCAGTACGCGAACGCGGCGAACCCCCGCGCCCACTACGAGGGCACGGGCGCCGAGATCGCGGCCGCGCTCGAGCGCGTCGACGTGGTCGTCGCGGGCCTGGGCACGGGCGGGACGCTGATGGGTGTCGGCGAGAGGCTCCGCGAGTCGTTCCCGGACGTCGTCGTGGCCGCGGCCGAGCCGCTGCCCGGTGACCCGGTGATGGGCCTGCGCTCCCTCGACGACGGCTACGTGCCGCCGATCCTCGACGTCTCGCGGCTCGACCGGAAGGTGCTCGTCTCCAACGCCGAGTCCGTGGCCGCGGTCCGCGACCTGCTCCAGCTGGAGGGGATCCTGGGCGGCGTCTCCGCAGGCGCCGTCGTCCACGTCGCGCGTCGCCTGGCGAGTGAGCTCGACGAGGGCGTCGTCGTGACCATCCTGGCCGACGGAGGCTGGAAGTACCTGAGCGCCGACTTCTGGGACGCGTCCGGGGACGCGGTCGCGGAGTCGATGGAGCAGACCGTCTGGTGGTGATCCCGCCCGCGGTGCGAGCGGCGATCGCCGAGCACGCCCGCGCCGAGCTGCCGAACGAAGCGTGCGGCCTCGTCCTCCTCGACGGCGAGGTCGCGGTCGAGTACGTCGCCGGCGAGAACGCCTCGGCGTCCCCCTACGTCTTCGAGCTCCGGCTCGACCCGGTCGTGTGGGCCGACCTCGGCGACCGCGACCTCGAGCAGGCGGTCGTCCACTCGCATGTCTCGTCCGAGCCGCGTCCGTCGCGAACGGACGTCGAGCGCATCGGGCTCTGGCGTGACCGTCCCTACCTGATCTACTCGGTCCGCCTCGACGAGCTGGCCGCCTGGCGGATCCGGGACGGCTCGATCGAGCCGATCGCGCTCACCGAGCGCTCCCGGACGAGCCAGTAGCACGCCGGAGGCCCGACCGCAGCCGGGCCTCCGCTGCTCTCCCCACCGGAGCGCTACGAAACCTTGAACGAGCCCTTCATCTGGCTCGCGTGGGGGTCGCAGACGAACCTGTAGGTGCCCTTCTTGAGAGTCACGTTGAACGTCTTCGACCCGGTGGCGGCGACGCTCGTCTTCACGTTGACCCCCGGCCCACTCAGGTGGAAGTTGTGGAACGTGGCCTTGTCGCTGACCACGATCTTGACCTTGCCGGCCTTGGTGGGCTTCTTCGACATCGAGATCGTGAAGCCCGGGCCGACGGATCCCTTGAAGCTCGGCGTGGCGGCGGTGGCCGGGAGGGCCACGGCGAGGGCGGCGAGCCCTGCGAGAAGTGCGATCGGTGTACGTCTCATGGATCTCCTCGGTCGCTTCTCCGGTAGGTAGGAGTACGCACGGCGGGGGCGTCCGGATTCGTCCCCGCCCGCCCCCCACGAGTACCCGGATATCGTCGCACGTGTGATCGCGGACGCGCACGTCGATCTCCTGATGGAGCTCGCCTATCGCGAGCGGCGCCTCGGCGAGACCGACGTGTTCGCCCGGACGTGGCTCCCGCTCCTCGAACGCGGTGGGGTCGGACTCCAGGTGTGCCCGATCTACGTGGACGTCGTGGTGCAGCCAGAGGGCTCGCTGCGCGAGGCGTTGTCGATGGTTGCCGCCTTCCAGCGGGCGGTTCGCGAGAACGGCGGGCGCGTGCTGCAGGTCACGAGCGCCGCCGATCTCGACTCCGTACAGACGGGCGAGCGGATCGGGCTCGTGCTCGCGCTCGAGGGCGTCGAGTGCTTCGGCGTGGAGACGTGGCCGGCCGACGTGTTCCACGCGCTCGGGGTGCGCATGGCAGGGCTGACCTGGAACCGGCGGAACGCGTTCGCGGACGGGGCCGCCGAGGACGGCGGCAGCCTCTCGCGCCTGGGCCGCGAGCTCGTCGACCGCCTCGTCTCCCTGGGCGTCGTCCTCGATCTCGCCCATTCCTCCCGCGGCATGTTCACCGAGATCCTCGAGCGGGCCGCCGGCGCGCCCGTGCTCTGCTCGCACGGCGGCTGCCGAAGCGTCTACGACACGCCGCGCAACCTCGACGACGACCAGCTTCGCGCTCTCGCGGACGCGGGTGGGATCTTCGGCCTGATGCTCCACCCGATCGCGATCGGGCCGGAGCAGCGGACGATCGACGGCGTGGTCGACCACCTCGAGCATGCGGTGTCCGTGATGGGACCCGAGCGGGTCTGCCTCGGAGGGGACTTCACCCGGCGCCTCTGGGAGGCGATGCCGCCACCGCCGGAGCCGAAGGACGGCCTCATGCCCCCGGGCCTCACGCCCGGCCTCGGGATCGAGGGGCTCGTCGGCTCGGAGGACTACCCGGCGCTCGTCGAGGGGCTCGACCGCCGGGGCTGGGGCGCGGAGGAGGTCGCCGCCGTCACGAGCGACAACCTCCTCCGCTTCCTCCGCAGCTCGCTCTAGGGTCGGCGACCGACCAGCATCACGATCGACGCGACGGCGATCCAGGCCATCCACGCGAACATGCCGAGGAACGCGACCGTTCCCAGGGAGGCGATCCCTGCGACGACGCCGAGCCAGCCGAGCCAGGCCGGCAGCCCTACGCGGACGGCCGCGATCGAGGCGGGCACCACCATCAGCGCCGCAGCCACACCGGCGCCGCCCAGCAGGAACCAACCGACGTCGTCGTAGCCGAGATAGGCCTCTGCCTCGGAAAGGGCACGGGCCGGATCCGAGGGCATGTCGACGAGCGGCGCCATCCAGATGATCCAGCAGAGCGCGAAGCACAGCGCGAACGCGGTGCCGCCGATCAGCAGGAGCGCCGACTCCGTCTCGGTTGCGACGTGCCGGAGGCGGGCATGGAGCCCAGCCGCGAATGCACCGCCGAGGCCGATCGACAGCACGCCGAAGAGCAAGATCGCGACATTCCACCCCTCGTGGGAGGATGCGTACGCGACGACCTCGGCCGGGGTATCGCCCGTGTCATCGCTCGCGGGCGACACGAACAGCATGATCAGCCCGGCAACGAGGCCGAGGCCTCCGAGCGGTGGGAGCAGCCTCGTCCATCCCCGGCGGGTGATCGAGACGCCGGCGTCGAGCGTGGTCGTGGTCATCGTTCCTCCTTCGTGGTGAGTCGTTCCGACGAGGCGCAGCCTCGGGGAAGGCACTTACGACTGGCCCAAAGGACGCTTAAGACGAGCTGCTCAGGCGCTCGTGCCGGAGCGGAGCGGCTCGAGCAGCTCGGTCGCGAGCGCAGCGGCCTCGTCCATCGTGAGGAGTGCGCCGTCGTTCGTGTGCCGCGCGAGCGCCTCGCTCCCGAGGAGCTCGGCGAGCCTCGCCTGTAGCTCTGCAATCTGGGCTCCGTCGTCCGCCTGGATCGCAATACCGGCACGACGAAACGCCTCGGCGGAGGCGCCGAGCAGCTTCGCAGCTCCGTCCGGAGAATCGTCGACCAGGAGGTCGGCGACGACGATGAGGGCCATCCCGAGGAGCTCGTCGAGGCCGAGCATGCGGGTCTCGTCGAGCGCGCGAGAGACGTACCGGGCGGCGTTGACGCGGTCTCCGGTGAGACCGTAGACGCCTCCGATCATGTAGAGCGTGTACGCGAGCGACCTGCTCGACCCCTTGTGCTCGAGCATGCGAAGCGCCTCGAGGAGGTGCGCGCCGGCCGCCTCGTACTCGTGCCGACGAGTGAGGACCAGCGCGAGCTGGGTCAGGACGTGCCCGAGCCGGCGCTCCTCGCCGATGTCTCGGAAGATCTCGACAGCGCGCTCGAACGCGACGATCGCCTCCTCGAGGCGGCCGGCGCGCTCGAACGAGCCCCCGATCCACGAGTGAGCGAGCCCCATCGTGGCCAGGTCCGCCGCTTCCTCGAGAGCCGGGAGAGCGCTGCGGTAGAGCGAGACGGCGCGCTCCTCGTCACGTTCGTCGCCCGCGACGAGACCGGCCTCGAGGACGATCCGCGCGCGCAGCGCCGGTGGAGCAGAACCGCTGCGTCCGAGCGCCGCGGTGACGGTCCGCCGCCGCTCGGAGCGGTCCCCGCGCGTGAAGAACCAGAATCGATGCGCTGCGACGAGCCGAAGCTGACGCTCGGGCTCGTCGCATTCCTCCGCCCACGCGAGGGCGACCCGGATGTCCGGAAGGTCGGCCTCGGCGGCATCGAGCAGCGCGGGCGACATCCCGATGGCTCGCTCGCGTTCGGCGTAGTCCTCCACCACGGAGAGGAAGTGATCGAGGTGACGCTCGCGTGTCTCGCGCTCCTCCCCGGCTTCGACGAGCTTCTCCAGCGCGTACTCTCGGATCGTCTCGAGCATGCCGAAGCGGGGCTCACCCGCGGCATCCGCGTGGTGGACGACGAGCCCCGCGTCGAGGAGCGTCTCGAGGCTCTCCGACGCATCCACCTCACGGACCGATTCGATTGCGTCCAGCGACACGGCGCCTGCGAACACGCCGAGGGTCCGGAACACGCGCCGGGCGTCGTCGTCCAGCAGCTCGTGGCTCCAGTCGATCGTCGCCCGAAGCGAGCGGTGGCGCCGAGGGAGGTCGGGGGCGTTGCGTGCCAGGAGCGCGAGCCGCTCACCGAGGCGCCGCGCGGTGCCCTCGGGCCCGAGGACGCGGATCCGCGCGGCGGCGAGCTCCAGCGCGAGCGGAAGGCCGTCGAGCGCCCGGCAGATGCGCGCCACGGCGGGGGCGTTGTCGTCGCGGAGCTCGAACTCCGGGATGGAGGCACGCACCCGCTCGAGATACAGCTGGACGGCGTCGGTGTGGGCGATGGACGCGGCTGCGTCGTCACCCGGTTCGGGCACGCCGAGCGGCGGAACCCTGTATTCGTGCTCCGCGGACAGCCGCAGGGGAACGCGGCTCGTGGCGAGGACCCGCAAGCCGGGTGCGCTCGCGAGCAGGTCTGCGAGGAGGGGATGTGCGGCGGGCAGGTGCTCGAGGTTGTCGAGGACGAGCAGCTGCGGGGCCTCGCCGAGCGCCGCGGCGATCCTCTCCGCCGGCGACGTCGCCGGCGAGTCTTCCGCCCCGACCGCAGCTGCGATCGTCGAGGCCACGAGCTCCGGGTCCGAGAGCGACCCGAGGTCGACGAGCACAGCGCCCCCGACCACGTCCGCGGCGGCCAGGGCGAGCCGGGTCTTCCCGGCGCCTCCCGTCCCCGTCAGCGTCAGCAGCCGGATCTCCGGACGACCGAGGAGGCCGGTGACGGCCGCGAGCTCCAGTTCCCTGCCGATCAGCGGGGTGTCCGGCGAGAGCCGTGCGGCCAGGGTGGGCTGCGTGGGTGCTCCCAGCGCAGGATCCTGGCGGAGGATCGCCTGCTCCAGCTCGCGGAGCTCCGAGCCGGGCTCGATCCCGAGCTCGTCCACGAGCGTCTCCCTCGCTGCCCTGTATGCGGCAAGCGCGTCGGCCTGTCGGTTCGAGCGGTAGAGCGCGACCATCAGCTGGGCCCGGAACCGCTCCCGCAGGGGATGCGCGGCGACGAGAGCCTCCAGCTCGGCCACCAGCCCGGCGTGACGACCGAGGGCGAGCTCCGCCTCGAGGCGTCGCTCCAGCGCGACGAGGCGCAGCCCCTCCAGGCGCTCGGCCTCGGGCTGGACGAACGACTCGAACGCGAGGTCCGCGAGTGCGGGCCCGCGCCAGAGCCGGAGGGCTTCCGCGAGGAGACCGTGCGCCTCGGAGTGGTTCCCGGCAGCGAGCGGAGCCTCCGCGCGCTCGACCAGCCGCTCGAACGTCGCAACGTCGAGCTCGCCCTCGTTCACGCGAATGGCGTAGCCGGGCGCTCGCGTCACGATCCGGTCGGCCCCGAGCGCCTTCCGGAGCGAGTGGACGTGCACCTGGAGGGCGCCCGCGGCGGTCGGGGGCGGGGACTCTCCCCACACGGCGTCGATCAGATGCTCCGTGGAGACGACCTTGTTCGCATGCAGCAGGAGCTCCGCGAGCACCGCTCGGACGCGCGGCCCGCCGAGCGCAAGGGGGCGGCCGTCGTCGTCGACGGCCTCCAGCGGCCCCAGGATCCTGAGCTCCACGAGCGCGAGATGATACGGACGCGGCGCCGGCCCTCGCGGTCCGGCACTCGACCCAGAACGGCACCGGGCCCGGCCGCACGTGGCGGACGGGCCCGGGGCGGAGCGCGCCGGTTGTCGGTCATACGGTGGATCAGACGCCGAGAGCGGTCGGGGCCTTCGGTGCCTGCGGCTCGTAGTTCGGCTTGTAGCCGAGCAGCCTGCCGAGTGGAGCGCCCATCGCGAGCCCGAGCTTCTGGAGCCACGCGGGCGGGAACGGCAGCCGCACGTCGTCGAAGTGGTGCCTCGCGATGACGGCCAGCCGGAGCGGGTTCGGCATCCCCTTCCTGTTCACCTTGCCGTCCTCGGCGAGCGTGAACATCGTCTCGATCAGCTGCTCGAAGCCGAGCGCCGGCTTGACCTCGCAGACGAAGTGCGCGGTGTCCTCGCCGATGTTGCGGAACTTGTGCGGCGTCCCGGCCGGGACGAGCACACGGTCGCCGGGCTTCGCGACGAGCTTCCGCTTGCCGAGCCGGAACTCGAGCTCGCCGGCGAGGACCTCGAACGTCTCCTCCTGCTGCGGATGGACGTGGGCGGCCGCGACGGCGCCGTTGGGCTCGACGAACGTCTCGACGACGACGGTCTCTCCGTTCGTGTCCGCAGACGTGGTGCGGAAGACCAGGGTCTCGCCGGTGACGGGGTTCGTGATGGACTGGCCGGTGGTGATCATTGCGTTCCTCCTGTTGGATGGGCCGTACGTGACGGCCACACCATCGGCCAGGGCCCTTACGATCGACCGAAGATCGGCTTAAGGGCCGAAGGGGAGGCTGAAAAGGGCGATGGAGTTCCGCTTGCTGGGCCCGCTGGAGGTCGTGGGCGACGACGGCGCGCCCGTCCAGCTGGGTGGGAAGCGGCCGCGGGCCCTGCTCGCGCTGCTCCTGCTGCACGCCAACGAGGCCGTGTCGACCGACCGACTGATCGACGGCATCTGGAGCGAGTCACCCCCCGCCAGCGCCCAGGGCGCGCTGCAGGTGCACGTGCACGCACTGCGGAAGGCGCTCGGCCCCGACCGGATCCTGACGCGCGCGCCCGGCTACCTCGTGCGCACCGTGCCCGGCGAGCTCGACGTCGACCGGTTCGAGCAGCTCGTCTCGGAGCGCGCGTTCGGCGACGCGCTCGCCCTCTGGCGTGGCCCCGCCCTCGCGGACGTCGCCGACGAGCCTTTCGCGCAGGCGGAGGCGGCCCGGCTGGAGGAGCGGCGCCTGGCGGCGCTCGAGGAGCGGATCGACGCCGACCTCGACGCCGGCCGTCACGACGCCGTGGCCGCCGAGCTCGAGGCGCTCGTCGCCACCGAGCCGCACCGCGAGCGGCTGCGCGGGCAGCAGATGCTCGCGCTCTACCGGGCCGGACGGCAGACCGATGCCCTCGACGCGTATCGGGAGGCACGCGCCGCCCTCGACGAGCTCGGCCTGGAGCCCTCTCCCCGGCTGCGGCGGCTCGAGCAGCAGATCCTCCAGCACGATCCCGTGCTCGCGCCGCCGACACCCGGCGGCCGCGGACGAGAGACCCGTGTGGCACCCCCTGTCGAGCTTCTGGGCCGGCAGCTCGAGGTGGCCGCGATCGGCGCGTTGCTCGACCGCGGCGACACGCGCCTGGTCACGCTGACCGGCCCGGGCGGGACGGGCAAGACGAGCCTGGCGCTGGCCGTGGCACGTGACCTCTGCGGGACGGAGGCCGTGTTCGTCGACCTCGGCCCCGTCTCCGACCCAGGACTGGTCGCCACGTCGATTGCGAAGGCACTCGCGATCGACGAGGAGCCGGGACGGCCGGTCGAGGAGACGCTGTCGGAGGCGGTCGCGGAGCTCGACAGGCTGCTGGTGATCGACAACTTCGAGCATCTCCTCGAGGCAGCCGGGCTGGTGGGAGCGATCGTCGACTCGGGGCCGAGGATGCGGGTCGTCGTCACGAGTCGGGCTCCGCTGCGCCTGCGCTCCGAGCGCGAGTACCAGGTCAGGCCCCTGCCCGTCCCCGAGCCCGGCGCGGCGAGCGTCGGCGAGATCTGCGATGTGGAGTCGGTGCGGCTGTTCGTGTCGCGGGCGCAGGCCGTGATGCCGGGCTTCGAGCTGCGCGACGAGAACGCCCCAGCGGTGGCGGGCATCTGCCGTGCGCTCGACGGCCTGCCTCTCGCGATCGAGCTCGCTGCCGCCCGCGTCCGTGTTCTCGGGCCCGAGGGAATGGCGCAGCGCATCGGCCAACGGCTGGCGCTCCTCACGCGCCGTGCTCCCGACCTTCCCGAGCGCCAGCGCTCGCTGCGGGCGACGATCGAGTGGAGCATCCGGCTGCTCGACGAGGACAGCCGTGTGGCGTTCGCAATCGTCGGCGTGTTCGCGTCCCCCGCCTCGCTGGCGGCCATCGAGCACGTCGCGGAGCACAGGGTCGCCGACGTGCCGGGGGCGATGGAGGCGCTGCTCGACGCGGCGCTCGTCGTCTCGGACGCCGACCCGTCGGGCGAGCCGCGCTTCCGGATGCTCGAGACGATCCGCGACTACGCGCTCGAGGAGCTCGAGGCGAGCGGCGACGACGGTGAGGCCCGAGACCGTCACCTCGACCTGATGATCGCCACCGTGCAGCGCTGGGACGCGTCCCGACGAGACGACCCGAACGACCGAGGCGACATGGGGATCGTCGACGCGGTCTACCCCGATGTCGTGGGCGCGCTCGGGCACGCGAGCGCGTCCGGCGCGCTGGAGCAGGAGTTCCAGCTGCTCGCGACGATCTGGCGCTACTGGCGGTGGCGCGGGTACGTGGAGGACGCCCACCACCACCTCGAGGCGGCGACGGGGTCCGAGGACCCGCGCGTTCCGCGGCTCGCGGCGGCCGACGCCCTGCTGGGCGCCTCGGTGATCGAGCTGATCCGAGGCGACCTCGGCCGCGCCGGTTCCCACGCCGAGCGTGCCGCGGAGTCGTACGGCGCAGTCGACGAGCCGCTGCTCCAGGCGAAGGCCTTCACGCAGCTCGCCTCGATCGCGAACGCGAGCGACGACCCGGGTCGAGCCCTCGCTCTGTGCGAGCGAGCCGTTCCCGTGCTCCGCGCCGCGGGTGAGCTCGACATCCTCGGGATCGCGCTGATGGCGACCGCCGAGTCCGCCCGCCGCCTGCGGGACCTCGACCGCGCGCGCGAGGCGGCCGTGGAGGCCGTCGAGGTGCGCGCCTCGCGCGGAAACACGCGGGGCGCGGGCTTCGCGCGCGTCGTGCTGGCGGACATCGAGGGTCGGCGCGGAGACCACGCCGCGGCCGCGCAGCTGCTGCTCCAGTCCCTCCCGGTCGCGAGCGAGCTCGGCGATCTCGAGAGCCTGGCGCCGAACCTCTTCGTGGCGGCCGCGACGCTGGCGGCGGCCGATGACCACGACCCCGCGGCCCGCCTCCTCGGAGCCGCGGAGGCGGCGCTCCGCAGGATGGGAGCGGGGCGCCTGGAGATGGAGTGGGACGACTACTTCGCGCCCGTGCTCGCGAAGCTCGGAGCCGCCATGCCGGGAGACGAGCTCCGCGCCCGCTACGACGCGGGCCTCGGCCTCTCCCCCGAAGAGGCGGCGGGGCTCGCGGTCGATCGCCTGGGCGCCGTCGAGTGGTCGCGCCAGGACCGGGTCGGGGCCTGAGAGGAGGCGGCGAGCGCTCATGGAGTTCGGGCTCTTGGGGCCGCTCGAGGTCGTGGACGACGACGGCGCGCCCGTCCAGCTGGGAGGGAAGCGGCCACGGGCGCTGCTCGCCAGGCTGCTGCTCTCCCCCAACGAGGTCGTCTCGATCGACCGGCTGGTCGACGCGGTCTGGGGCGAGGCACCGCCGTCGAGCGCACAGAACGCGTTGCAGGTGCACGTGCACGCCCTGCGCAGCGCACTCGGCGCCGAGCGGATCCTGACGCGCGCGCCCGGCTACCTGCTGCGGGTCGAGGACGGCGAGCTCGACGTGCAGCGCTTCGAGCAGCTCATCGCCGCGGGGAAGCCCGGCGAGGCCCTCGAGCTCTGGCGAGGGCCCGCGCTCGCGGACGTCGCGGACGAGCAGCTCGCGCGGGCGGAGGCCGCGCGGCTCGACGACACCCGCCTGTCGGCCCTGGAGGCGCGGATAGATGCGGAGCTCGACGCCGGCCGCCACGCTGCGCTGACGGCCGAGCTGGAGTCGCTCGTCGGCGAGCATCCCCACCGGGAGAGGTTCCGCGCCCAGCAGATGCTCGCGCTCTACCGCTCCGGCCGCCAGGCCGACGCGCTCGCCGCCTACCAGGATGCGCGCCGGGCGCTCGTCGAGGCGCTCGGCATCGAGCCGTCGGCGGAGCTGCGCGAGCTGGAACGGCAGATCCTTCGGCAGGACCCGGGTCTCGAGCTACCCGTCCGCGAACAACGCCCTCGGGCGGACACGCTGCCGGCTGCGCCGTCGCCCCTGATCGGCCGTGAGCTCGAGCTCGCCGCCGTCTCGGCCCTCCTCGCGCGGCCCGACACGAACCTCGTGACCCTCACCGGGCCGGGGGGAACCGGCAAGACCCGACTCGCGCTCGAGATCGCCCGCACGCGGGGCACGCACGACGGCGCGGTGTTCGTCGATCTCTCGTCCGTCGAGGACGTCGCTCTCGTCCTTCCGACGATCGCGCACGCGCTGGGAGGAGGCGAGACGCCGGGGGAGGACCCGGTTCAGACCGTCGCCGCCGCCCTCGGCGCGCCCGCCCCGCTCCTCGTGCTGGACAACCTCGAGCAGGTGCTCGGGGCCGCGGCGGACATCGGGCGACTCCTGGAGCGCGCCCGCGGGGCGACGATCCTCGCCACCAGCAGGGCGCCGTTGCGGGTCTCCGCCGAGCACGAGTACCGCGTTCCCCCGCTCCCCGTTCCGGAGGTCGGCACCGAGGCGGTGCGCGACGTCGAGCGCTCGCCCTCGGTGCGGCTCTACGTCGAGCGCGCCCGAAAAGGCGATGCCGCGTTCGAGCTCACCGAGGCGAACGCGCACGCCGTTGCGCGGATCTGCAGGTCGGTGGACGGGCTGCCCCTCGCGGTCGAGCTCGCCGCGGCGCGGGTGCGGTCGCTCGGCGCCGAGGGGACCGCGGCCCGCCTCGGCGACATGCTCGGCTTGCTCTCGCGTGGGGCGCGCGATCTCCCCGAGCGCCAGCGCTCGCTCCGGGCGACGATCGACTGGAGCGTGCAGCTCCTCGACGAGCAGGCGCGCCGCGTCCTCGCTGCGCTGGGCGCCTTCAGCGGCGGGGCGACCCTGGACGCGCTCGAGGCGGTCGCCGCTCCGGAGCTCGACATCCCCACCGCGCTCGACGACCTGCTCGACGTGGCGCTCGTCGGTCGTAGCGCCGAGTCGGGTGGTGTGCCGCGCTTCGGGATGCTCGAGACGGTGCGCGAGTACGCGACCGAGCTGCTCGCGGCGTCCGCGGACGAGGGCGCCGTGCGTGATCGCCACCTCGACTGGTTCCTACGGCACGTCGAGGGCGAAGGCGTGTACTGGCGCCGGAACACCGACGCTGCCTGGCTCGAGCGCGTCGCCCTGGATCACGACAACTACCGCGCAGCACTCTCACATGCGCGAGCGACCGGCGACGCCGAGCGCGAGCTTCGCGTTGCGAACGCCCTGAGGTACTTCTGGCGGGTGCGTGGCTACGTCGAGGAGGGGCGCCGGCGTCTCGAGGAAGCCGTGGTGCTGTCCACCGGCGTCGAGCCCGCGTTGCGGGCGCGGACGCTGGGCGAGACGGGCGTGATGGCCTTCGCGGGGGGCGACTACCCACGGTCGCGCGAGCTCTGGAACGAGGCGCTCCCGATCCTCGAGCGGCTGGGCGAGCCGAGGGAGATCGCGCGCGCGTTCGGTGAGCTCGGTGCGTGCGGTGCCGCCGAGGGCGACCTTCGCGGTGCCGTGCCGCTCTACGAGGCCGCGCTCGAGAAGCTCTCCGAGACGGACGACCTGCACGGCATCGGGGTCATGCACGCAAACCTCGCGGCGGCCTACGAGGGGCTCGGCGAGGTCGAGAAGGCACGTGCCGCGTCTCTCGAGGCGCTTCGGCTCCAGGAGCGCATCGGTGACGACGACGGGGTCGCGATCTCGAATCTCAACATGGCGAGCCTCGAAGCCGCCGTCGGAGACCTCGACCGGGCGAGCGGCCACCTTCATGCGTCGCTCGACGCCTCGGAGCGCCTCGGGTACCGCGAGGGGACGCTGTATGCGGTGGGGATCGCTGCACAGATCGCCGCTGCGCGGGGTGAGGTCGTCGATGCAGGCCTGCTGTGCGGGGCGTTCGAGGAGCACTTCCGCGCCCTCGGAACTCCCCAGGCGGAGGAGGCAGAGCGCGCGCGGCGCGTGCGCGAGCGTGTCGGGGAGCATCCCGAAGCCGAGGCGCTGCTCGAGCGTGGCCGGCGCTTGACGTTCGACGAGTCCGTCGCGCTCGCACGAGCGGCGACGCAAGACCGCTCCGGTCAGACCGAGACGGAGGCGCCCTTCTCGGCCGAGCGGTAGAGCGCGTCGATCGCCCGTGCCTGGCCGACGGCGTCCGTGAGCCCGAGGAGCACCGGCGCACGGCCCGCAACGGCTTCGGCCAGGTTCTCGAGCTGCAGCCGGTACGAGTCCGCCTGCTCGACGGTGACGACCTCCGGGGCGGCGCCGCTCCGCTCGAGCTGGAGCTCCCCGCCCCAGTCGACCCGCCACGGCGCGAAGGCGCGCAGCACGCCCTGGTCGCCGACGACCTCGAGGAGCTGGCGCTCGGGAGCGAGGAACGAGGCCTCGAACTGTGCGACCACGTCGTCCCAGAACCGCATCGTCCCGTACAGCGCCATGTCGACGCCGGTCTCCCCCGTCACCTGCTCGGCCAGCACCGTGACCGGCTCACCAGCGACCAGCCGACAGCCGCTGACGCAGTAGCAGCCGACGTCCATCAGGGCGCCCCCGTCGAGCTCCGGGATCGCGCGCACGTTGGTCAGGTCGGTCAGCGGGAACGAGAACGTCGCGCGCAGGGTGAGGATCCGGCCCACGGCGCCGTCGAGGACGAGCTGCTGGATCGTCTTCGTCTGCGGGTGGTGGCGGTACATGAACGCCTCGGTCAGCACGAGCCCCGCTGACTCGGCCGCCGCGAATGCCTCCTCCACCTCCGCGGGGTGACGGGAGTAGGGCTTCTCGCAGAGCACGTGCTTGCCCGCCGCGAGCGCCCTCATCGTCCACTCGTGGTGCATCCCGTTGGGCAGCGAGACGTAGACGGCATCGACCTCCGGGTCCTCGAGCAGCCCCTCGTACGCCGCGTGCGCCCTCGGGATGCCGTGCTCGCTCGCGTACGACTGAGCGCGGGCGCCGTCGCGGCTGCCGACCGCGACGACCTCGACTCCGTCCGCCTCGGCGGCCCCCTGGAGGATCGCGCGGTTGATGTTCGCAGTGGAGAGAAGCCCCAGTCTCATCGCGCCACCTTAAGGGCTGGGTACAGGGCGCGGTAGCGATCCTGGAGCCCTGCGTACGTCTCCTGCCAGGCAGGGTCGGGCTCGACGGTGTCGCGGACGCGGACGCACCGTTCGACTGCCTCGTGCACATCGGCGAACACGCCCGCGGCGACGCCGCCGAGCAGCGCCGCGCCGAAGGCGGATCCCTCCTCCGACTCGGTGAGCTCGAGCGGCACCCCGAGCACCGAGGCGACGATCCGGAGCCACAGGCGGCTCCGCGCGCCACCGCCCGAGGCCCGCGCCGCGGTCGCCTCGACGCCGAGCTCCCCCAGCAGGTCGAACGAGTCGCGTAGCCCGAAGGCGACGCCCTCGAGGACCGCGCGCACGAGTGCGCCGCGGTCGTGCCGAACATGCAGCCCGACGAAGGCGCCGCGGGCGTCGGGATCGGCGTGCGGCGTCCGCTCCCCCGCCAGGTACGGGAGGAAGACGAGCCCTTCCGCTCCCGCGGGCCAGGCCCCGGCTTCGTCGACGAGCCCGTCGAAGGGCGAGCCCGGCGCCGCGACATCGCGGACCCACTGCAGCGAGCCGGCGGCGGACAGCATCACACCCATTGCCTGCCAGGTTCCCGGCACGGCGTGGCAGAACGCGTGCACCCGGGCCTCGTCGTCGTGGGCATAGGCGGGCAGCGGCGCGAGGACGACGCCGGACGTCCCGAGGACGACCGAGAGCACCCCGGGCCGGACCGCCCCCACCCCGACGGCCGCCGCCGCCTGGTCGCCCGCGCCGGCCGCGACGGGGGTGCCCTGTCGCTCATGGCCTGCGCGGACGGCACCGGCCCTGGCCGGTGACTCGAGCACAGGCGGGAGCCAGACGGACGGGAGCTCCAGCGCCTCGATCACCTCGCCGCTCCAGTCCCGCTGCTCGACGTCGAGCAGCAGCGTCCCCGACGCATCGGAGGCGTCGATCGCCCAGTCTCCGGTGAGCCTCTGCCGGACGACGTCCTTGGGGAGCAGGACCCGCGCGATCCGCGCGTAGGCCTCGGGCTCGTGACGGCGGAGCCAGAGGAGCTTCGGGGCGGTGAACCCTGTGAGCGCGCGGTTCCCCGTCAAGGCGACGAGCCGCTCGAAGCCGACGCGCTGCTCGATCTCGGCGCACTCCTCGGCCGTGCGCTGGTCGTTCCACAGGATCGCGGGGCGGATCACACGGCCCGACTCGTCGAGCGTGACGAGGCCGTGCATCTGGCCCGAGAGCCCGATCCCCGCCACCTCGCGGCCGGAGGCCACCTCGGCGAGCGCAGACTCGGCGGCGCGCCACCAGTCCTCGGGATCCTGCTCCGACCAGCCCGGTCGCGGGGTCGAGAGCGGATAGCCGCGCGTGGCGACGGCGAGCACCTCGCCGTCCGCGGAGAGCGCGAGCGCCTTGACGCCCGTCGTGCCGACGTCGAGACCGACTAGCGCGGGGGAGCCCATCGTTCCCCGTTAGTGTCGAGGGGAGTGCGCATCCACGAGATCAGGCCGGGGCTCTGGCGCTGGACGACGTTCCACACCGAGTGGCGGCAGGACGTCGGCTCGGTCGCCTACGAGGGCGATGACGCGCTCGTGCTGATCGACCCGCTGCTCGAGGCGGACGATGCGCTCGACGACCTCGTCGGGCGGGTGGGAAAGCAGCCGGTCGTGCTCGTGACCGTGTTCTGGCACACGAGGAGCGCCGACGACCTCGCGCGCCGCCACGGCGCGAGGGTGCTCGCCCCGGCCGCCGGGAAGGCGGCGGTGCGCAGGCGCGCTCCGACGATGGAGGCGTTCAGACCGGGTCACCCGCTGCCCGGCGGGGTCGAGGCGTTCCCGACCGCCCGCGCGTCGGAGGTCGTGTACTGGCTCTCCGGGCACCGCGCCGTCGTGCCGGGCGACGTCCTGCTCGGCGCCGACCGCGGCGTCCGGATGTGCCCGCGGAGCTGGCTCCCCGCGAGCAAGACACTCGCCGACCTGGCAGCGTCGCTGCGCCCGCTGCTCGACCTGCCGGTCGCGCGCATTCTCGTTTCGCACGGGGAGCCCGTGCTCCGCGGCGGGCACGCCGCGCTCGAGCGGGCGCTTGACTGACGCCGTCGGGAAGCCGGCCACGCTGGATCCAGGCGGGACGCCCAAGGCAGCCACGGGTTCCCGACCTCAGGCGCCGAGCGCGGCGTAGACGAGCTCGTACGCCCGTACGGCGTCCTTGCGCGACTGCGCCTCGCGCAGCGCCGCGTCGTCGATCCGCCCCGAGACCTCCCAGATGAACCGCCACTGCTCGACGCTGCGGGCGACGGCGGCGACCGCGTCCTCCGTGTACGGGTAGAGGTCGAAGCCGAGGCGCTCGCCGTTCTCGCCGTAGCGGGCGCGCCGCAGCTCGACCGCGAGCTCCAGGGTCTCCATGAAGGCCGTCGCGCCGACCATGTTGTCGTCGTCGAACGTCCCCCACCCCGAGTTCGCGTGCTGGTGGCCGAGGAGGCCCTCGGCGGCGAGCATCGCCGCGTACTCGCCCAGGCTCTCGCCGTTCATGAGCAGGTGCTGCCAGTCCATGTTCACCTGGACGTTCGTGATCCCCCGCTCGCGCAGCTTGTGGACCACGTACAGCGTCATGCCGATGTTCCGCATCAGGATCTTCATCGCGGGCTCGGAGTTCTTGTGCTCGAGGAACAGCTTCACGCCGTGGCGCGCGCAGGTCTCCGCCGCCTCGGCGATCCCGTCCAGGAACCACTCCCACGACTCCGCGTAGGGGGTCTGGAACGGGTAGTTGTAGCCCTCGATCCCGGGCCAGCAGACCATGTTGGCGCCGACCTCGCCGGCGAGCTCCGCGGTCTCGCGGGTCAGCCGCCGCGCCTCGGCGCGTACCGCGGGATCGGGTGCGACGAGCCCGCCGCGGCCGAAGCGCGGGTCGAGATGGAGGCCCGTGCAGATCGTGTAGATGCCGTGCCCGTCGAGCGCCTCGCGCACCTCGTCGAGGTTCCCCTCGTCCAACTCGCCCGGATAGTGGAACTCGTAGTCGTCGATCAGGTCGCCGAGGCCCTCGACCGCGCGGCGCACGCGCTGCGCCGTCGTCTCGCCCGCGTGCTCGGGCTGGTAGCCGCCCGGCACGAACCGGGTGACCATCGATCCGAGCGCCCAGATGCCGAGGCTGGTCTTCATCGACGATGCCTCAGCGACCCGACTTGACCTGCAGCCGTCGCGCCACCGAGTCGAGGGTCACGGCGAGGAGCAGGATGATTCCCGTGACCATGTAGATCGTGCCCGTGCTGTAGCCGCCGATGTTGAGGCCGTTCGCGATCGTTGCGATGACCAGCGCTCCGAGCAGGGCGCCGCGAACTTCGCCGCGGCCGCCGAAGAGGCTCACGCCGCCGATCACCGCGGCGGAGATGGCGTCGAGCAGCAACGTGCCGCCGCCGACGTTGAGGTTCACCGACTGGAGACGCGCAGCGAGGATGATGCCGCCGACGCCCGCCATCACCGACGAAATCATGAAGACAACGATGCGAACGCGCGCCACGTTGATGCCGGCGCGCCTGGCTGCCTCCGCGTTGCCGCCGACTGCGTAGACGTGGCGGCCGAACGCCGTCCGCTTCGCGAGGTAGGTGAGCCCGACGAGGAAGACGACCATCAGCAGGCCTGCGAGCGGTAGGCCGAGAGGCCGCGTGCACGTCTCCGTGAGCGGCGTCCCCTCCGGGCACGGACGCGGCCTCGTGGCGTGGTTGCAGATCGCGACGGTGCCGAAGCTGGCCAGCACGACCCCGACGACCTTCGCGACCGTGAGCCACGGCCGCAATGCGAGCCCGGCGCGACGGCTGCTGGCGATCCCGCCCAGCGTCATGAGCGCGTACGCGCCGGAGATGATCGCGGCGATCAACCAGAT
>NZ_DASTCS010000033.1:0-11259 GCF_035710885.1 Gaiella sp.
GGCAGCCTCGGTTACTTCGGCTGCGGGCTCGTCGACGGCCCGGAGATCCACGTGAAGGGCCGGGTGGGCTGGTCGGCCTGCGAGAACATGATGTCCGGCGTGGTCGTCGTCGAGGGGAACGCGGGCTCGCTCACGGGCGCCGCGCTTCGCGGCGGCGACGTGGTCGTCAAGGGCCGGGTCGGCGCCCGCAGCGGCATCGACCAGAAGGGCGGGACGATCATCTCGGTCGGTGACGCCGGCTCGATGACCGGCTTCATGATGCAGCGCGGCCGCCAGATCCTCTGCGGGAACGTCGGGCCCGGGCTCGGGGACTCCATGTACGACGGGACGATCTACGTCGCGGGCACGGTGAAGTCGCTCGGGATCGACTGCGTCCCGGGCGAGTGGACGGACGCCGACACCGAGCTGATCGAGCGCAAGTTCCGGATCTACGGGCTCGGCGACCCGCCCGAGTTCCAGAAGTTCGTGTGCGGCAAGAAGCTCTACAACTACGACAACCTCGAGCCCTCCGAGCGAAAGCTGGTTCTCTGATGACTGACCGGTACGAGCACGTGGGCGGCAACGTGGGAGGCGGGCAGTCCGAGCGGCGCACGGTGCTCGGCCGTAGCCCGATCTTCACCCCGGAGGTCGTCAACGACATCCACATGAAGGCCGAGCTCGGCCGCTACCGCATGCGGGGCTTCTCGATGTTCAAGAGGATCCCGCACTGGGACGACCTCATGTTCATGCCGGGCACGCTGACCCGGTTCGTGATCGAGGGCTACCGCGAGAAGTGCCTGACGAAAACCGTCCTGGGCGCCCGCTTCGCGAAGAAGCCGATCGAGCTCGACATCCCCGTCTACATCACCGGCATGAGCTTCGGCGCGCTCTCCCTGGAGGCGAAGATGGCACTCGCCAAGGGCGCGTCCATGGCGGGGACGGCGACCTGCTCGGGCGAGGGCGGGATGATCCCGCCGGAGCGCGACCTCTCGACCAAGTGGTACTACCAGTGCATCCAGAGCCGGTACGGGTTCAACCCGCACCACCTGATGCTCGCGGACGCGGTCGAGTTCTTCATCGGCCAGGGCTGCAAGGTCGGGCTCGGCGGGCACCTGATGGGCCAGAAGGTGACCGAGCAGGTCGCCGAGATGCGCTCCCTCCCGGCCGGGATCGACCAGCGCTCGCCCGCCCGCCATCCGGACTGGCTGGGGCCCGACGACCTCTCGCTCAAGATCCAGGAGGTCCGCGAGGCGACCGACTACCAGGTCCCGATCCAGCTCAAGCTCGGCGCGGCCCGTGTCTACGACGACGTCCGGATGGCCGCGAAGTGCGGCCCGGACATCATCTACCTCGACGGGGCCGAGGGAGGCACCGGGGCGGGACCGCACATCGCAACCGAGGAGACGGGCATCCCGCTGATGGCCGCGATCCCCGAAGCGCGCCGCGCGCTCGAGGACGTCGGGCTCGCCGACGAGATCGACCTCGTCGTCGCCGGCGGGATCCGGAACGGCGCGGACGTGGCGAAGTGCCTCGCGCTCGGCGCGAAGGCCGTCGCGATCGGCCACTCGGCGCTGATGGCGCTCAACTGCAACAAGGAGATCCCGGGCGTCACCGACTACGAGGGCTCGGTCGGGGTCCCGGCAGGCCAGTGCTACCACTGCCACACGGGTCGCTGTCCGGTCGGGGTCGCGACGCAAGACCCGGAGCTCCGCAAGCGGCTCGTCGTCGAGGAGGCCTCCGAGCGGGTCTACAACTTCCTCACCGCGCTCACGATGGAGCTGCAGATGCTCGCGCGCGCGTGCGGGAAGACCAACGTCCACTCGCTGGAGCCGGAGGACCTCGCCGCGCTGACGGTCGAGGCCTCCGCGATGGCGAGAGTGCCGCTCGCGGGCACGAGCTACACGCCGGGGGTGACGGAGAACGAGATCCTGGCCGAGGTCAGGCGCCTGCTCGCGATCAAGGCCGAGGACGACCTGATCGCCTCCCAGGCGCACGAGGATGCCGGGCCGCTCCGGGCGGTCGACGCCTGATGTCCGGTCACGAGCTCGCCTACAGCGAGCCCGACAAGGTGCGGTCGATCGACGCCGAGTACCTCGCGGGCAAGCGGTTTCCCTACCAGGAGGACATCGCGCTCCTCGAGGACATCGACCTGCTCGCGCTCACGCCCGGCGACGACCTCAACTGGCTCGAGGACGTCACGCTGCTCGTCGAGGACGGCATGCCCGCGGTGTTCGACCGGTACTCGAACTCGTTTCTGAAGATCTACTTCCCGATCCCCGAGGGGCGCGGGGACGAGATCGCGCGCAAGGTCCTGATGGCGCACCTCACCTCGGGGAACTCCTACGGGATCCACCTGAAGGAGATCCACTGCAAGTTCCCGCAGCCGGAGCTCGGCCCCTGGGTGGCGGGGTCACGCACCGTGGGGACCGACTGGCACCCGCCGGCCCTCGAAGGCTGGGAGCGCCCCTCCGGCCACTGAGCCGCGGGCAGGGGCATGGCGCACCTCGACTCGTCGCCGTACGTCCTGGTCGGGGCCGGCATGCACGGGCTCTCGACCGCCTACCACCTCGCGCTCGAGCTCGAGCGGCGCGGCGCCGGCTCCGGCGCCGACATCCTCGTCGTCGACAAGGCCACGCCCGGCGCAGGCGCGAGCGGGATCGCGTGCGGGGTGGTCCGGAACAACTACTTCCAGCCCGCCATGAGCGAGCTGATGCAGGCGTGCGTCGAGGTGTGGGAATCCGATCCGGCCGCCTACCACTACAACGGCGTCGGCTACCTGGCGCTCGGCCCGGCCGCACAGGAGCCGGACCTGACAGCGGTCTACGAGCGGCAGGAGCGCATCGGGTACCGCTCGACGCTCGTCACGGGCGCGGACGCGGTCGACGCGCACATGCGGAGCCTCTTCCCGGACTGGCGGGCAAGGGGCGTCACGGTCTGCCTCCACGAGCACCAGGGCGGGTTCGCCTTCAACCTCGACTCAGTGCGCGGGCTCGTCGGCAAGTGCGAGAGCACGGGTGTCCGGATCCTGACCGGTCTCGAGGTGACGGGCTTCGAGGAGGGTGCCGACGGCGCCGTCCGGGGCGTCGAGACGGCCGGCGGCCGCATCGAGGTCGGCGAGCAGGTCGTGCTCGCCCCCGGCCCCTGGGCGGCGCGCTTCTGGTCGATGCTCGGGCTTCCCGCCTCGATCGACATCACGACCCCGTCGGGCGAGGTCGTCCGCGACCAGCCGATGTGGACCTACTGGAACCTGCAGGAGGGGGAGATCGCCGTCGATCCGCTGATGTTCGCGACCGCCGACGGCGGCCCGCCCCCCGTGATCCACCTCGACACGGACGCACGCCTCTCGACGGACGACGGGCGCCTCGTCACCGACGAGTTGTGGGGGATCTACTTCAAGCGTGACCGTCACGGTGTCCAGGGCGGCGCGTCGCCGCTGACCGTCGAGGGCGACGTGGAGCTCGATCCCTACCCGTCGACGACCGATGTCGACCCGGGCTTCGCGGACATGTGGTGCGCGGCCCTGTCCCACGCGATGGCGCGCTTCGAGGGGTGTCGCCCGACGTACAGGGACGTGCGCTCCGGCGGGGTCGGCGCGTTCACGGCGGACAACTTCCCGGTGTTCGACTTCCTGCGTCCGAACCTCTACGCGATCCTCGACTCCAACCACGGCTACAAGATGATCGGCGTCGGTCGCGAGGTGGCCAAGGTCCTGCTCGGCGAGCCCGCGCCTCTCCTGGAGCCGTTCCGCTTCGAGCGCTTCGCCACCGGCGACCTCCATCCGGTCTCGAGCTCGCCGTACCCCTGGTCGTAGACCGCCGAGGCGGGTTGCGCCGCGCGCGCAGCGCCGCGAGGATGGACCGCGTGCTGGTCTTCGTCCTGCTCGGCTACGTGCCGTGGGTGCTCGTGCTCGCGCTCGCCGTCGTGATGTGGCTCACGGTCGTCGAGCTTCGCGAGTGGCGACCGAACTACCTATGGTGGACCTGGTGGCTTCTCATCGTCTTCATGACGAACTTCGTCGGCTACCTCGCTTTGCGCGCCTACCGTGTCTATGAGCGCTGGAGCACCGCCCGAGCCGGCTGACGGTCGGCCGGCGTCGCCGCCTCGCCCGTACCGCGACCGGCTGCTCGTCCGACTGGGGCTGCTCGCGCTCGTCCTGCTCGCAGCGGCCGGGGTGGCGCGCAGCTGCGGCTCTCACGGTGCGACGATCACGCAGGCCGAGGCAGTGGAGATCGCCAAGGAGAACGCCGACCTGACCCCCTGCGCGCAGACGGGCTGCGTGATGGTTCGCGCAGTCCAACGCGGGTTGCCGACCCGGCTCGTCTGGATCGTCGGGCTCGCGGAGGACCTCGACGCGAGTGGCACGCCCACCCGCGTCGAGAACTTCCTGATCGATGCGAGGACGGGGGAGCTCACGCGCTGACCGGCTCCGGCCGGCTCGCGGGGACTGTGTAGGGAACGTACATACCACCCCGGGCAATGTCGGCCGTGGCCGACATGGAAACGGCCACGCGGGCTTCATACGGTCCCCGCACAGGTCAACCCTGCGGTCGCCCGCCCGAGGAGGGGGGTCGAATGGTCTCGTCCGTCGTACCGTGGTTGCTCGCCCAGGCGTCTCCCGAGGAGCTCGAGGAGCGGATCTCGCTCGACTCCCTGGTCCTGACCGAGCAGTTCTACTTCTGGACGGTCGTGATCATGTGGCTGATCCACGTGGGCTTCATGGCCTACGAGGGCGGCGTGTCGCGACGCAAGAACGTCATGTCGACGGCGATGAAGAACATCCTCGTCATCGCCGTCGTCACGCCGACGTTCTACTACTTCGGCTGGTACATCTACGGCTGCTTCCAGGAGGGCTGGCCAAAGTCGGGGCACGCGAGCCCTGACGCCCTCGAAGGCTTCTGCGGCCTCACCGCGCCGTGGTCGGCGGCGATGGGGCCGAACCTCCAGGATCACGTCAGCGCGGTCTTCTTCCTCGCCTTCCTCCTCTTCTCGTGGACGACCGGCTCGATCATGTCGGGAGCGGTCATCGAGCGGATCCGCCTGTCGGCGTTCCTCATCCTGACGGCGCTCCTCGGCTCGGTCGTGTGGATCATGGATGCCGCCTGGGGCTGGAGCTCCGGCGGCTGGCTGACGACGCGCTTCGGCTTCCACGACGCGATCGCCTCCGGCGTCGTCCACGGCGTCGCAGGGCTCTTCGCGCTCGGTGTGCTCATCAACGTCGGTCCGCGCATCGGCAAGTACACGTCCGACGGGCTGACCCGGGCGTTCAGGCCCCACAACACCCACCTGACGCTGATGGGGCTGATGCTCATCTTCACCGGCTTCTACGGCTTCTACGCCGCCTGCCTCGTGATCCAGTCCACCGCCTTCCCGGGGTGGCTGAACATCTACGGGTCGCCGACGACACTCGGCGCGATCGCCTTCGTGATCACGATCGGCTTCGCCGGCGGCTTCTCCGGGGGCTGGTTCGCGAGCAACGGCAACCCGTTCTGGACCGTCTCCGGCGGTCTGGCGGGCGTGATCTCGGTCTCCGCGGGCGCCGACGTGTACCACCCGTCGCTCGCCTACCTCCTCTCGATCTCGGGCGGCATGGTCGCCGTCTGGGTCGGGACGTTCATCGAGAAGAAGCTTCGCCTCGACGACGCCGTCGGCGCGGTTGCGGTCCACGGCGTCTGCGGCTTCTACGGCGTCCTGCTGGTGGGGATCTTCGCCGGCGGCTATCCGACCGGCATCAACAACGTCGAGTCGTCGCTCGGCGGCCAGCTCATGGGGATCCTCGCGTTCATCCCGCTCGCGTTCCTCCCCGGCTACGGGGTCAGCTGGATCCTCAAGAAGTTCAACCTCCTGCGGGTGCCCGCGGAGGTCGAGCTCGAGGGCCTCGACATGGCAGAGTTCGGCATGGACTTCTATCCCGAGTTCGAGCGCGTGCCCGAGATCATCATCGAGCCGGACGGCCGCGAGGTCGACGGCGCTCCGGTCCTGCTCGACTCGTACTGGGCCGCCAACGGGCGGCGCGCGCCGGCTCCTACCCCGAGCGAAAGGAGCTAGGCGATGTTCGATGCGTTCCCCTTCGACGAGTGGAGCGAGGACATTGCCGAGTTCTGGACCTTCGGCGGCGCCGGGTCGACCGGCACCTGGATCCTGACGATTCTCGGCATCGCGGTGATGCTGATCGCGTTCGTCTGGTTCGTGGTCATGGAGAAGGGCAAGCTGGAGCGCCAGGCGCAGGCACTGCGGGCGTCCGGCGCGCTCGACAGACCGTCCACCGACGCATAGCAGGGAGGCACGATGGCCGGCAAGCAGATCGACTTCCCGCCGCTGCAGAAGGAGGACTCGCGCGTTGCGCCGTTCATGCTCGCGCTCTCGCTCGTCTGCATCGTCATCGTCGTCGTCATCCTGCTGACCGACCTGGACGGCCCGTTCATCGGGCCGTGGGGATAGCCTGGGGTAGATGTCGCGTCTCTACCTCCGCTGCGTCGTGTGCAGCAGGCAACAGGCGGATGGTCTGATCTCGGGAGCCGCATGGGGGCGCCTCGAGCTGCCTGCGGGACTCGAGGTGGAGCACCCGGCGCTCAAGGGCTCGACGTTCCGCTGCTGCCCGACCTGCATCCAGCGCCACCCCGGCTGGCAGGCAGAGCTGCTCGCGTCGCTCGGTCTCTCCCCGAACGGGAGTCAGCCCAATTCGACGACGCCGTAGCTCCTTCGAGACGGGCACTGCGAAACCGGGAGGCCGGAACGAATGAAGATCTTGCTCGCGTTCAACGACACCGACGTGTCGAACCGTGCGCTCGACCGGGCGGCGCAGCTCGCAACGCTCTTCGAGACGAAGCTCGTCGTGGCGAGCGTCACGCCGGTCGCGATCGGCGCCGTGCCCGACATGACCCCGGGGCCCGAGCTCCAGCGCGCGGATGCGCTGCTTCGTGCCAAGGGTGTCGAGGCAGAGCTCGTCGAGGCCGTAGGGGACATCGCGCTCGCGATCGTCGAGGCCGCCGAGCGGTACGGCGCCGGGCTCATCGTGATCGGGACGCGGGAGCCGAGCCAGGTCGAGCGCATGCTGGGGCACTCGGTGTCCGAGCAGGTGCAGCGCATGGCGCACTGCGACGTGCTGATCGTGCACTAGCGGCTAGAAGAGCCCGACCGTACGGCCGTCCGCGTCGACGTCGATGGCGAACGCCGCGGCGGCCTTGCCGAGACCCGGCATCGTCTGCATGTCGCCGCAGAGCGCGACGATCCAGCCCGCGCCGGTGTAGGGGCGAAGGTCCCGCACGGTGACCGTGAAGCCGGTCGGGGCGTTCAGCAGCGAGGCGTCGTGCGAGAGCGAGAGGTGCGTCTTCGCCATGCAGATCGGCAGCTCGCCGAGGCCGGACGCCTCGAATGCGGCAGCCTTGTCCCGTGCGGTCTTGAGCAGGAACACGTCGTCCGCCCCGTAGACGTTCCTCGCGATCGCGCGGATCTTCTCCTCGATCGGCGCGCCGAGCTCGTAGGCGAACCGGAAGTCGTTCGGCTCGTCCGCGGCCGCGACGACGGCCTCGGCCAGCGCGGTTGCTCCCTTGCCGCCCTGCTCGAACCCAGTGTTGACCTCGGCCGCGTAGGCGCCGCGCTCGATCGCGAGCCCGCGGACGAGCTCGAGCTCGTCGGTCGTGTCCGTGGGGAACTTGTTCACCGCCACGACCGCGTTGAGGCCGAAGTGCTTGACGATCCCGATGTGGCGGGCGAGGTTGGCGGCTCCTGCCTCGATCTCGTCCATGCCTCCCTCGATGTCGCCGCCGTGGTGCTTGAGCGCGCGAACGGTGGTGACGAGCACGGTGGCGCTCGAGCGCAGCCCTCCGATCCTGCAGGTGATGTCGAAGAACTTCTCCATCCCCATGTCGGAGGCGAAGCCCGACTCGGTGATCAGGTACTCACCGAGCTTCAGCGCGACGCGGTCGGCCACGAGGGAGTTGTTGCCGTGCGCGATGTTCGCGAACGGGCCGCAGTGGACGAATGCTGGCTGACCCTCGAGCGTCTGCACGAGGTTCGGCTTGATCGCGTCCTTGAGCAGAACGGTCATCGAGCCCGCCGCCTTCAGGTCGTCGGCGGTCACCGGCTCGCCCTCGAACGTCTGCCCCACCGTGATCCGCCCGAGCCGGGCGCGGAGGTCACCGAGGTCGCGGGCGACCGCGACCAGGCCCATGACCTCGCTCGCGGCCGTGATGTCGAAGCCCGTCTGGCGGGGGTAGCCGTTCACGCGGCCGCCCAGCGACGTGACGATGTCGCGGAGCGCGCGGTCGTTCATGTCCATGCAGCGGCGCCAGGAGATCGTGAGGGGGTCGATCCGGAGCGCGTTGCCGTGCAGGAGGTGCGCGTCGATCACCGCCGCGAGCAGGTTGTTGGCGGCCGTGATCGCGTGCAGGTCGCCCGTGAAGTGCAGGTTCAGGTCCTCCATCGGGACGACCTGGGTGTAGCCGCCGCCTGCCGCGCCACCCTTGATCCCGAAGACGGGCCCGAGCGACGCCTCGCGCAGCGCGAGCACCGGTCGGCGGCCGAGCTGGCCGAGGCCCTGCGTGAGCGCGACCGCGGTCGTCGTCTTCCCTTCCCCCGCGGGCGTCGGGGTGATCGCGGTGACATTGACGATCTTCCCGTCGGGCTCCGACGCGAGCCGGTCGAGGATCGCGAGGTCGACCTTTCCCTTGAAGCGCCCGTACTGCTCGAGCTCGTCGGGCTCGATGCCGGCGTCGGCGGCGACGTCGGCGATGGGGCGCAGCGTTGCGGCCTGTGCGATCTCGAGGCTCGAGAGCATGTTCGTCAATCCTCCAGGTTCACGAGTGGGCGCGAGACGCATCGAGTCCCGCCGGTCGGGGCGCTCAATGGCTCACCGCCGCGGCGGCGAGCTCCGAGACGAGCGTGTCGGTGTGAAAGCGGTCGAGGCGGAACGGCTCGATCAGCTCCGGTGTGCGGCCGGTCGCGATCAGCTCCGCGAGCGTCACTCCGGTGATCGGCGCAGCCTTGAAGCCGTACGTCCCCCACCCGCAGTCGACGAGGAAGCCTTCGATCTCCGTGACGCCCATGATCGGGCTGTAGTCGGGGCTCATGTCGCAGAGGCCCGTCCAGTGGCGCAGGATCCGGGTCGAGTGGAGCTGGGGGAAGAGCTCGAGGACGTGCCGTGAGGCGTACTCCACGAACGGGAACGTCCCCTTGTTCGAGTAGGTCGGGTAGGGCTCGACCTCCGCGCCGATCAGGAACTCGCCCCGGTCGGTCTGGGAGACGTAGATGTGCATCTGCGCGGAGACGATGATCTTGTCGAGAAACGGCTTCACGGGCTCGGTCACGAACGCCTGCAGGATCGAGGTCGTGATCGGCAGGCGGAGGCCGGCCAGCTTGGCGACCGGGCTCGACCAGCCCGCGGTCGCGCTCAGGACGACGCCGCACGAGATGTCCCCCTTCGTGGTGCGGACGCCGTGGCAGCGGCCGTCGCGAACGTCGAAGCCGGTCACCTCGAGGCCCTGGTGGATGTCGATCCCGGCCCGGCCGACCTGCTTCGCGAACCCCCAGACCACCGCGTCGTGCCGGATGATCCCGCCGGGCGGGTGGTAGAGCGCCCCGAGGATCGGCCAGGTCACGTCCTCCCCGACGTTGATCTGCGGGCAGAGCCGCTTCACCTCGTCGCGGTCGATCACGCGGCTCTCGATCCCGAGCAGCTGGTTCACCTCGGCCCGCTCGTGCTGGACGACGAGCGAGCGGTCGGAGTGCGCGAGCGTGAAGTGCCCGTGCTGGGAGAACATGAGGTTGAAGTCGAGCTCGGCAGACAGCTTCTCGTACAGCGCGACGCTCTCCTTGTAGAACGCAGCGCCCTCCGGGGTGCGGTAGTTGGCCCGGATGATCGTCGTGTTCCGGCCCGCCGCGCCCGACCCGATGTAGCTCTTCTCGAGGATCGCGACGTTCGTGATCCCGTGGTGCCGCGCGAGGTAGTACGCGGTCGCAAGGCCGTGCGAGCCGCCTCCCACGATGACGACGTCATAGTGGCGGCGCAGCTCGCCGGGGCTCCGTAGCACGCGCGGTCGGAGGAAGATGTCCTTCACGGCCGCTCTCCCGCCGGCAGGGCGTCGGCGCCGACGAGCCCGCCGCCGAGCGCCGCGGCGCAGTCGAGCGCGACCTCGGCGACGTAGTGCCCGTGCTCCTGCGCGATGACGATCCGGTACCCGGCTTCGGCCGGGAGGACGTGCCCCGTGACGTGGGCGATCTCGCCGCCGGACGGGAAGTGGTGAAGGTGGGTCAGCCGCGAGATGAGCGCGCGGGCCTCCGGCCCCGTGAAGGCGAGGACCGTGTACGCCCCGCTGACGTCGACGACGAGCGCGTCGTGCCCGAGCTGCGCTCCGACGGCCGCGCGGGCCGCGTGCGGGTAGAGGACGAGCGCGCGCCGCGGGGACAGGCGGTACGTCGTGACGCCCGCTCCCTCGAGGTCGGCTGCGGGCGCGGGCCGGACGTCGAGCGCGGCGAGGTGCGAGAGGTCGGCGATCCCGACCCGCGCTGCATGCTGTGCCTCACCCGGCACGCGGACGGCGACGTGCCGGCCGTCGCGCTCCTCGAACGTCGCGTCCGCGGCGCGAAACAGCCGCTCGGCGGCCGAGCGGGCGACCGGGTGGAAGCCGCCCTCGTCGCGGGCCAGCGACGGGGAGAGGAAGTCGAGCGTCCCGCTCACGCCTTGAGCCTCTCCCCGGCGGGGTCGAAGAACGGGCCGAGGTGGACGCGCATCGCGACCGGCCGGCCGTCGACCTGGACGGCGAACCGCGCGTCCTCGACCGCGAGCTCGTGCGGGACGATCGCCAGCCCGATCACCTTCCCGAGCACGTCCGAGCGGCGCACCGACGTCACGCGCCCGGCCGAGACGCCGTCCACGAGCACCTGGCCGCCCTCGACGGGGATCACGCCGCTGGGGCTCTCGAAGCCGACGAGCATCCACCGGAGCCCGCGGTCGGCGACCTGCTGCGTGGCCCACTTCCCGACCCACTCGAACTCCTTGTCGTTCTTCACGATCCACGGCATCGCCGCCTCGAGGAGGTTCGACTCGGAGTCGGTGTCCTGGCTGACGATCACATGCCCCTTCTCGAGCCGGAGGATCCGCTGCGGCTCGAGGCCGAACGGCGCCACGTCGAGGTCGGCGCCCCCCTCGAGCAGCGTGTCCCACACGTGCTCTGCAAGCGGGCTCGCGAAGTGGAGCTCGTACCCGAGCTCCCCCACGAAGCCGATCCGCAGCGCCAGGCACGGCACCCCCGCGACGCGCACATGCCTGGCGTCGAGATACGC
>NZ_DASTCS010000034.1:0-66984 GCF_035710885.1 Gaiella sp.
GCCTCGGCACAGGATCACGCGCCCGCGAGCTCGGGCCTCTACCCCGCGTTCGCAGCTGCGCGCGCCCGACTCGGTCTCGTCGGGCTCCTCCTCGCGCTCGCCGGCCTGGGCTGGTGGTGGACGGCAGGCCAGATGCAGGACATGGACAACGGACCATGGACCGAGCTGGGGAGGCTCGCCTGGTTCCTCGGGGTATGGGTCGTGATGATGGCCGCGATGATGTTCCCCTCCGTCGCGCCGACGGTCGCGCTGTACGCGAAGCTCACGAGGTCGGGGTCCCCGGCTGCGCCGCTCGCCTTCACCTCCGGGTACCTCCTCGTGTGGGGGGCCGTGGGACTGGCCGTGTTCGCGCTCGCGGCGGCGGGCGGCCGGCTCGTCGGCGACCCCCTCGCCTGGGACCGCGCGGGACGCTGGGTCGCCGGAGCGACGCTCGTGATTGCTGCTGTCTACGAACTGACCCCGCTCAAGGATGTCTGCCTCGGGAAGTGCCGGACTCCGCTCGGGTTTCTTCTCGGCGCCTGGCGCGACGGACCGTCGGGGGCGCTCCAGATGGGAGCGCGGCACGGCGCCTGGTGCGTCGGCTGCTGCTGGGCGCTGATGGCCTCGCTGTTCGCGCTCGGGGTCATGAGCATCGTCTGGATGGCATTCGTCGCAGGTTTGATCGCGGTCGAGAAGCTCGTGCCCGCGCGGCGGGTGGCGACCTACGCCACGGCCGGAGTGCTGGTCGCGCTCGGCGTGCTCGTGCTCGTCGCTCCGGACGCGATTCCTGCGCTCACCATCCCGGGGAACGGCTCGATGCCCGGCATGGATCAGATGAGCCCCTGAGGGCTCCGTTCGTCGACGGGCCGGCGACTCGAAGTCCGACACCGGGCCGGGGTGGGATCAGGGTCGAGTCAGGGTCATTCCGGATGGCCTCGCGCGGTGCGCGGAGCGATCCTGGAGCCATGACCGAACACACCACACATATCCCAGAGATCCGGCGGCTGGAGCGCAGCCGCTCGGATCGCATGCTTGCCGGCGTCAGCGGGGGCCTGGCTCGCTACTTCGAGATCCACCCCGCAGTCTTCCGCGTCGGCTTCGTCGTCCTCACCCTCCTGGGCGGGGCGGGGATCCTGATCTACGCCGCCGCGGCACTCGTCATCCCCGACGAGGGCAAGGAGGACTCGATCGCCACGGCGGCGCTCCGCAACCGGCGTGACCGCCCGTGGCCGCTGATCGGGCTCGGCCTCCTCGCCGTCGCGGCTGCCATCCTGCTGTCCCGCGCCACGCTGTGGCCCGACGGCGACTCGTGGTGGCTGTTCCTGATCGCGGGTGCACTGATCCTCTGGATCACGCGGCATCCCGCGGCGGATCCGACGATGGACGCGAAGGAGCTGGCGGCCGAGGACTCGCGCCGTGTGCGGCGCGGGCTGCGCAGGCTCGCCCTTGTCGTCGCGTCGCTGATCGCGCTCCTGATCGTGGCCGCCGCGATCTTCATGGCCGTCTTCGACGTGCACGTCGGCCGCGGAATCGGCGACCGCCGCTACGTCGTCACGAGTGCGCAGGAGCTGCACGACGACTACCGGCTCGGGATCGGCTCGCTCGAGCTCGATCTGAGCAAGCTGCGGCTTCCCGTCGGCGAGACGCGCGTCGAGACGAGCGTCGACGTCGGCGACCTGCAGGTGATCCTTCCTGCGAACGCCGCCCTCCGCGGCTACGGAGAAGCACGGGCCGGGCGGGTCGAGCTCCTCGGCAACGACGACGACGGGTGGAACGCCGACATCGAGCTGACCGAGCCGGGGAAGCGGGTGCTCGTGCTCGTCGCGCACGTCGGCGCAGGGTCGGTGCGGGTCGAGCGCGCCGTACGATGACGCCGCATGCAGCTCCGCACGTTCGCGCCGAGCTCGGACCAGCGGGTGATCGCGGGGGTCTGCGCGGGTATCGCGCAGACCCTCGGGGTCGACGCGACGCTCGTCCGGCTCATCTTCGCGCTGCTGGCGCTGGCCGGTGGTGCCGGGATCCTCCTCTACCTCGGTCTCTGGGCGTGGGCGGAGGGGAAGCGCGCCTGGGTGGCCGGTCTTCTCGCGTTCGTCGCGGGCTGCGCGCTGCTCGGGGCTCTCGGCCTCTCGAACCGTTCCGTCGTCGGGATAGCGCTGATCGCGGGCGGCCTTGCCCTCGCGTGGCGTCAGGGCGGCAGCTTCCGCCCCGACGCCCCACTCTCCTACGGCGGGCTCGGGCTCGCGGCGCTCGGCGCCGTCGTCCTGTTCTCGAGCGGGCGCGCGTCCTCGCCGCTGCTCGCGCCCGGCGCCGTCGCCGGTGCGCTGCTTCTGATCGGCGGCCCCTGGGTCTGGCGGCTCGCACTGGAGCGCGACACCGAGCGCACCGCCCGCATCCGCACCGAGGAGCGCTCGGACATGGCAGCCCGCGTGCACGACTCCGTGCTGCAGACGCTGGCGCTGATCCAGCGGCACGCGGACGAGCCGCGGCGCGTCGCGTCGCTGGCACGCAGGCAGGAGCGGGAGCTGCGCGGCTGGCTGTACGGCGACCGGCCGCTCGGCGACGACAGCGCCTCCTTGACGGCGGCGCTCTCGGCGGCGGCGGGCGACGTCGAAGAGCTCCACGGCGTTCGGGTCGAGCTGGCGAGCGCAGGCGACTGCCCGGTCGATCCCTCGGTGGGCGCGCTCGTGCTCGCGGCGCGCGAGGCGATGACGAACGCGGCCAAGTTCGCAGGCGTGGAGGAGGTCGACGTCTACGCCGAGGTCGCCGACGACGAGGTCAGCGTCTTCGTCCGCGACCGCGGCGAGGGCTTCGACCGCGCCGCCGTCCCGGACGACCGCCGAGGCCTGGTGGAGTCGATCGAGGGAAGGATGGAGCGCGCGGGCGGCAGCGCCGCGATCGTGACGAGCCCCGGCGGCGGCACCGAGGTCGAGCTGCACCTGCCCCGGAGGACGTCGTGAAGCGCCGCGTCGTGCTGGTCGACGACCATGACCTGTTCCTGGCCGGTGTTCGCGCAGAGCTCGGCGAGGCGGTCGAGGTCGTCGGCCAGGCGGGGAGCGTGGCCGAGGCGGTCCCGCTGATCAGGGAGCTCGACCCGGAGGTCGTCCTGCTCGACGTCCACCTGCCCGATGGGAGTGGGGACGCGATCATCCACGCCGTCGCGACGGAACGGCCGGGGGTGCGGTTCCTGGCGCTGTCGGTGTCGGACGCGGCCGAGGACGTCATCGCCGTGATCAGGGCCGGCGCCCGCGGCTACGTGACGAAGACGATCTCCGGTGCCGAGCTGACCGCGGCGATCGAGCGCGTCGCGACGGGCGACGCCGTCTTCTCACCTCGTCTGGCCGGCTTCGTCCTCGACGCCTTCCGCGCCGGCGAGGAGGTCGGAGGCGACACGGAGCTCGACGAGCTCACGCCGCGCGAGCGGGAGGTGCTGCAGCTGATCGCACGCGGCTACATGTACAAGGAGATCGCCGCGCGCCTGCACCTGTCGGTGAAGACTGTCGAGAGCCACGTCTCGAACGTCCTGCGCAAGCTCCAGCTCTCGACGAGACACGAGCTCGCGCGGTGGGCGACGCAACATCGGCTGGTCTAGTCACCGCCGGGCGCGACGTGCGGTCAGCCAGCGCGTCGAGGCGGTGGCCTGATCGGACGCTCTTGCACCCCTCGGCTATCCATCAACGACTCTTCGACTGGCACGGACTCGCGGCGCCGAAGGCGACGCCTTCAGGGATCTGCGCGACCGAGGATCCGCGGGAGCGGATTCTCGATCTGCGAGCCAGTGGAGCTAGGCGGACTCGAACCGCCGACCTCCTGGGTGCGATCCAGGCGCTCTCCCAACTGAGCTATAGCCCCGCGAGGGGAAAAGTGTAGCGTCGCTCAGGCGGACGAGCCCAGGCGCCCGGCGCGGATCGCGCGGGCCATCTCGGCCGAATCCTCGCGGTACCAGGTGCCGTCCTCGAGCTCGATCGCAGGCACGGCGCGCTGACCCGTTCCCTCGATCACGGCGGTCCTCCGGCTCCGCAGCGGCCACGGCGCCTTGACGATCTCGTACTCGACGCCCATCTCGTCGAGGGCCTGCTGGACGCGCCAGCACGGGTGCCTCGACATCTTCGCCCACGTCGCCGGGCAGCGGTGCAGCTTGACCGCCACGACTGGCCTCCTCTCTCGCGGTCGATGCCGACCCTAGGATAGGCCGGTGCGCGCCGTCGTCGTCGGGCCGGAGGGAGAGCCTGCGCTCGACGATGTCCCCGAGCCGGACGGGCCGGGACAGCTCGTGCGTGTCGTGGCGTGCGGCCTCTGTGGCTCCGACGTGGAGAAGCTCGATCGGACGCATTCAGGGCTCGTCCTCGGGCACGAGGTCGTCGCCGAGCTCGACGACGGGCGCCGCGTCGCGCTCGTCCACCACGCGTCGTGTGGGGCGTGCGAGCGCTGCCTGGCGGGGCACGAGTCGATCTGCGAGCGCTTCTCCGCACCCACGATCAGGCCGGGCGGCTTCGCCGAGCGCGTCCACGCGCAGGGATGGGTCGATCTCCCGGAGGACTGGCCCGACTGGCGTGGGACGATGGCAGAGCCGCTCGCCTGCGTGCTGCGCGGCGCAACGCGGCTCCCGCGCGGCCGTGTGCTGATCGTCGGCAACGGGTTCATCGGCCGGCTGTTCGGCGCGGTGCTCGCGCGTCGCGGGAACGACGTGTTCGCGGTCGACGTCGACCCTCGACGAGCCGGGCCGCCGCCGGACGGGCCCGTGCAGGCGGCGGTGCTTTGCGGTCGGGGCGGCGTCGACACGGGGCTCTCGGCGGTCGAGCCCGGAGGCACCGTCCTCGTGTTCGCCGATGCGGGCGAGATCTCCGCTGCGGACGTGTACCGGCGCGAGCTGACCGTCGTGGGGACGCGCTCGGCGGCACCGCCCTACATGCCGGAGGCGGTCGCGCTCCTCCACGAGCTCGAGGTCCCGGAGCCCGTGGTCCTGCCGCTCGAGCGCTTCGCCGAAGGGCTCGAGCTCCACCGCAGACGGGACGCCCTCAAGGTCGTCTTCACCCCCTGACGTGTTCCGCTCCCGCCGCCGGCCCGTCGTGTTCCCCCAGCTCGAGCACGCCAGGCTCGCCGCGGCGATCGCGCTCGCTTGGGACGACGGGCTCGCGCCGGTTCCGCTGCCGCGCGAGAGCTTCGTCGCAGGGGTCGCGTTGCACGACCGCGGCTACGGCGAGCACGACGACGACGAGATCGGTGCGGTTTCCGACGATCGATGGCTCGCCATCCAAAGTCGCGGGTTCATCCCCGTCGGCGACGACGCGGTGGTCGACCTCGTCGTCGCGATGCACGTCCGCCGGCTCGTCTCGCACCGAAGCAGCGACGCAGCACGCACGGCGCTCGCCGACATGGACGCGGCGCTGGTCGAGATGCGCGCGGACGCCGGCGTGGCGGAGGAGGACGCGGCCGCCGCCGATCGGATCACCGATCTCTGCGACCGGGTCGCGTTCGACTTCTGCCTCGAGCAGCCCACGGCGGGCGTCGTTCAGGTGTCCGGCCACGACGGCGGCTCAGTCGCGCTGGCGTACGAGGTCGACGGCGAGGGCAACGTCGCTCTCGACCCGTGGCCGCTGGGGCCAGGGACGGTGACGGGCATCGTGCTCGGCTACGCGGCGGAGGGCTATCCCGGCAGGCTCGAGCCGGTCGTCACGCCGTTCACACTGGCTCCGGGATGAGGGCGTTGATCCTGCACGGGCCGGGCGATCTCCGGCTCGAGGAGGTGCCCGAGCCGGTGGCCGGCGTGGGCGACGTCCTACTCCAGGTCGAGGTCGCGCTCACCGACGGCACCGACCTGAAGGCCTACCGCCGCGGTCACCCGGTCCTCCTCGGCCCGCTTCCGAGCCCGTTCGGCCACGAAGCCTGCGGTATCGACCTGGCCTCGGGGCGGCGCGTCGTGGTCGCGAACTCGGCGCCCTGCGGCGCCTGTCCCGCCTGCACGCGGGGGCAGGAGACGCTCTGCGAGAGCCTGCTCCCGCTCCTGAACGGCGCCTACGCGGAGCTCCTGCTCGTTCCCGAGCGGATCGCACGCCGCAACCTGCTCCCCGTCCCGCCCGGCCTCGCCCCGGACGTCGCCGCCATGGCCGAGCCGCTGGCTTGCTGCCTGCACGGCATCGAGGTCGCGGGCGTCGAGCGAGGGGACACCGTCGCGGTCGTCGGGCTCGGCCCAATCGGCCTGATGCTCTGCGCGTGCGTCGCGGACGCGGGCGGACGTCCGGTCGGAGTCGGGTCGCGCCCCGAGCGGCGTGCGCTCGCGACCTCGTTCGGGGCCGTGCCCGCCGAGCCCGAGGGGGCCGACGTCGTGATCGAGGCCGCGGGCACGGTGGAGGCATGGGAACGCGCCCTCCGGCTCGTCCGGCCGGGCGGCACGGTACTCGCGTTCGGCGGCCTGCCCCGGGATGCGCGCGTCCAGCTGGACCCCTACCGGATCCACTACGAGGAGGTTCGGCTCCTCGGCGCGTTCCACCACACACCCCGGCATTTCCGCGCTGCGCTCGCCTTCCTGGCGAGCGGCGCGTTCCCCTTCGAGCGACTGGTCACGCACCAGGTCGGGCTCGAGGGCGTTGCCGGCCTGCTGGACGACCCACCGCGCGACTACCTCAAGGCAGCGGTCCGGCCGTGACCCTTTCGGCGCGCAGGCTCAACCGCGCACTCCTCGCGCGCCAGCTCCTGCTCGTGCGCTCGCCGATGCGCATCGGCAAGGCCCTCCAGCAGGTCGGCGGGCTACAGGCCCAGTACGCACCTTCGCCCTACATCCGTCTCTGGTCGATGCTCGAAGGCTTCCGGCTCGGCGACCTGACCCGGGCGCTCGAGCGGCGGCGCGCCGTCCAGGGAACGCTGATGCGCTCCACCATCCACGTCGTCTCAGCGCGCGACTACTGGTGCTTCGCCGCCGGGATCGGCCCGTCTCGGAGAGAGTGGTGGCTCCAGACGTGGGGCAAGCACGAGCCCGCCGCCAACGTCGACTTCGCGGCGACGAGGCTCGAGCGGACGCTCGCGGGACGAACCTGGCACCGAAAGGAGCTCGACGCGCTCCTCCCGGAGAAGAGCTCGACCGTCTGGTCGGGCACGTTCGTCCCGCTCGTCCGCGTGCCGCCGTCGGGAACGTGGGAACGCCGCCGCGCCGACCTCTTCCGCCTCGCGGCCGAGTGGGTCGCGCCCGAGGCCGTGACCGAGGACGACGGGCTCGAGCACCTCCTCCGGCGATACCTCGCCGCGTTCGGCCCGTCCACGCTGGCCGACGCCGCGAGCTGGGCGGGCGTCACCAGAGCGAAGCTCGAGCCGATCGCCGGGCGGCTCCGGCTGCGTACGCTCAACGACGAGGACGGCAAGCCGCTCCTCGACCTCCCGCGCGCGCCGCTTCCGCCAGAGGACACGCGGGCGCCCGTTCGCTTTCTCGGCACCTGGGACGCGGCTCTGCTGGTGCACTGCCGCCGGACGCAGCTCCTTCCGGAGCGGTTCCGGCCACTCGTCTTCTCGACGAAGAGGCCGCAGTCCGTCGCGACGTTCCTGATCGACGGCACCGTCGCAGGCTCGTGGCGGGTCGAGCGGACGGCTCGCAAGGCGACGCTGCGGCTCGAGCCGTTCGAGCGGCTGCCGCGTGGTGCCCGTGACGAGCTGCGCGACGAGGGCGGGCGGCTCGTCCGCTTCCACGAGCCCGACGCCACATCGTACGCCGTTCGCTAGAGGAGGCGCCATGCCGGTCAGGCTTCGAACAGCGTCAGCTCCGGCTCTCGTGCTCCTCTGAGGAGCCCGAGGTCGACCTCGGCGCACCCGAGCCCGCGCGCCTCGCAGAGCGTCCGGGCCTGTGGCTTGACGCTCGCCGCCGCGAGGACGCCCCGGCAGGCTTCGAGGGTGGGGTCGCGCCGCAGGACCTCGAGGTAGCGCGAGAGCTGCTCGACCGCCTCGATCGTGGCGACCCGCTTGATCTCGACGGCGACCCAGCCGTCGTCGGCGTCGCGGCACATCAGGTCGACCGGGCCGATCTCGGTGGGCCATTCTCGTCGCACCAGGCGCAGCCCGTCCTCGAGCGCGTCGGGCTGCTCGGCGAGCGCCTCCTGGAGATGCCGCTCGACGCCGTCCTTCTCGAGCCCCGAATCCTCGCCGAGCTCGTGCTCGACCTCGGCGAGGAGCTCGCCGATCCTGATCTCGAGCCGGTCCTCGCTGCGCCCCGCGCGCTTGCGGACGACGATCACGCCGTCGCCGTCCTCGATCACCGTCGGAGGCGTCATCCAGTTGAGCGGCTTGTAGCCCCCGCTGTCGGCATGGACGAGCACCGACCCGTCCGCCTTGAACACGAGCAGGCGGACCGCCTCCGGCAGGTACGCGCTCAGGCGGCCGGTGTACGTGACCTCGCAGCGGGCGACGACGAGACGCACGGCTCGACGGTACCGACCGGCGCGGACATGGCCGGTACGGACGTGTCTACGTGCCTGGCACGCGGTGCGCCTCGCGCGGCGTCGCCACGTGTCCCCAAGGGACGACGAAACCTGTCCCGGCCGGACACGGGAGACGGCTCCCGCCTCGCCTCCCGAGCCACGTCCGGAGCGGACGTGGCTACGTGCCTGGCACGCTCCGCCCAAGGCCGCGCGCCCTGCTGCCCCCGGCCGGCGCGAAACGCCGTGACCCGCGCAGGCCGCGGGGGCGCGTGATCCGGCCGCTCCCGGACTCGTCCGGATCAGTGCCCGAGCTCGACGCGCGACGCGCCGACGATCCGCTCTTCCCCGCCGTCGAGGCGGACGAGCAGCTTGCCCTTTCCGTCGTAGTCGGGCGACTCCACGAGCACCGTGCCCTCCACGCCGCCGACGCGACAGGGTGTGCCCACCTCCTGCTCGAGGCCCCGCCAGTAGCGGACGAACGGGTTGCGCTCCCACTCCCGGCCGATCGTCGTCTCGACCGTGTGACCCGGCAGGACGCGAAGCCCATGGTCGAGCGTCATCAGCTCCTCCATCACCGAGGCGCGGACGATCTCGGCCGGCCCGCCTCCGACCGCGTCGCGGAAGAGCGTGTCCCCCGAGAAGCAGATCTCGCCGTTGACGACGAACGCCACCCCGTCGTCGGAGTGCCCCGGGGTCGGGATCGCCTCCACGCGGAGCCCACCCGTCTCCACCGGGCCGGTCATCACCGGGATCCCGAAGCGCTCCGTGAGCTCGTCCTCGTGCTCGACGTGATCCGGGTGCCCATGCGTGCGCAGGACATGGGTCGGAGTCAGTCGCTCGCGCTCGAGCATTTCGAGCAGCGGCTCGAGCGGCGCGCCGCTGTCCACGAACACCGCCATTCCGCCGGGCTCGTCCCCGACGACGAAGGCGTTCGAGAGCCAGCGGGAGTCCATCGAGCGCTCGACGATCACGCGCACAGGCTACGTGACCCGACGCGCCGGCAGCGCGTGGGCGAGACTCCGGCCGTGACCACGCGCGGGATCGGAGCGGCGGTTCTCGTGGCGCTCGCGCTGGTCACGCCCGCTGTGGCCGCGGTTCGTGTCGTCGAGCCGTTCCCGCTCGACCGATACGCCGACAGCGGGGCGATCGGCCTCGCGGTCCCCGGCGCAGGCCCGACGGTGAGCCGGGAGAGCGCGCTGAACACGCTGCTCACGGGCGAGGTCGAGAGCTCGCTCCTCGGCGGCGCGCCGGCGGGGACGCCGCTGATCGAGCTCGGTGTCGGACCGCCGCCCGACACGCTCGTCGTCCTCCCGCCCGAGGGTGATAGCGAGAATGACCGCTTCCCGATCGCGGTCACGCCGGGGCCACGGGGCGTCCTTACGTCCAGCGCCACGCGGATCGACGGGCTCGTCTCCCTGGCCGACGTCGCGCACGGCCGGCTCGAGGTCGTCGCGGTGGACGACCCGGTCGGGGTGCTCCGGCGCCTCGAGGCGCGGATCGCGCGGAACGACCGCATCCGCCTGCCGCTGACGCTCCTGGTCGGGGGAATCGCGTACATCGCCGCGCTGCTGGTGCCGCGGCTCGCGCCGCGTGTGATCCTGCTCGGGCTCGCCGCCAACCTCTGGCTCGCGGGCTGGTGGGTGGTCGCGGTCGTGGGGCTCGCGGCCGCGCTGCTCCCGCTCGGCGCGGCCTGCGGCGCCGTGCTCGCGGCGTACCTGCTGGCCCTCGGGCTCGACCCGGAGGCGGTCGCCCTCTCGCCGTTCGGGCCCTCGCAGGCGGGCCGCTTCTACGGTGTCTCGAACCTGCTCGAGACGATGCTCCTCGTCCCCGCTCTCCTCGGGGTCGCGCTCCTGGGGCGCCTCGGCCTCGCTGTAGCGGCGCTGGCGCTCGTCGCCGTAGGAGGCAGCCGGTTCGGCGCCGACGGCGGGGGTTTGCTCGTGCTCCTGGCCGCCTACGGGACGCTTCTCGTCCGAACGCGCGGCCTGCCGCTCCGGAGCAGGCGCACGGCGGCGATTGCGGCTGCGGTCATCATGGGGGGCGCCGTCCTCGTCGGGCTCGATGCGGCCTTCGGCGGCTCGAGCCACGTCACCCAGGCGGTCGGTGACGGACCCGGGGCGGTGCTCGGCGACATCGCCGACCGGCTCGAGCTCTCGGCGCGGAGGACCTTCGGAGCGATCGGCCCGGCGTTCGCCGCGCTCGCCTCCCTCGCGGTGCTGATCTTCGTAGCGACGCGACGCCCGCGGCTGCCCCTCACGGATGCGGTGCTGGTCGCATTGCTCGTCTCCCTCGTCGTCAACGACACGCCGGGAGACGTCCTCGGGATGGGCGCGGTCGCGGCGTTCGTCGTCCGCCGTTTCGAGGACCCGTCGGCTCGCAAGGCGCCGAGCGACCTGGTTAGACTGCGCGCGATGCGCCGCCCGCTCACCGTTCTCGCACTTCTCCTGGCGGCGCTGGCCCTCGTGGGCGCCGGATGCGGAGGCGACGAGGTCTCCGCGACGCCGGAGACCATCGAGGGAGAGGTCCCCGAGGAGACGACGACGGGAGAAGGCAACGAGGACCTCCCCGCCCTCGACCTGACCGGCGATGCGAGCGCCGGCGAGCCCGTGTTCGCGAGCGCCGGGTGCGGCGCGTGCCACACCCTCAGTGCCGCGGGTACGAGCGGCACGGTCGGCCCGAACCTGGACGACGCACAGCCGTCGTACGAGCTGGCCGTGGAGCGCATCACGCTCGGTCGCGGCGGAATGCCCTCGTTCGAGGGTCAGCTCGAGCCCCAGCAGATCGCAGACGTCGCGGAGTTCGTCTCCTCGTCGGCCGGCAGCTGAGCCTCCTGCCCGACCGGTTCAGCGGCCCGGTCGAGGCCTTCGCCTGCGATCTCGACGGCACGCTGATCGGCCGAGACACGGTTCTCCGCCCCCGCACGCGCGCCGCGATCGCACGCGCCCGCGAGTCCGGGATCCGCGTCCTCGTCGTGACGGGCCGGATGTTCCGGTCGGTGAGGCCGTACCTGGCCGAGGCGGGCCTCGATGAGCCGGTCGTCTGCTACCAGGGCGCCGCGGTGGTCGACCCGGGCTCGGGGGACTTCCTCCTCCACGAGCCGCTCGAGCTCGAGGTCGCCCGGGAGGCGATCGCCGCGCTCGAGGAAGTCGGCCTCTCGCCGAACGTCTACGTCGACGACCGGCTCTACGTCGCCGAGGAGACGGAGTACTCGCGCAGGTACTCGGCCTTCCAGCGGCTTCCCGTGACCGAGGTCGGGGATCTCCTCGCATGGCTCGTGCGGGCGCCGACCAAGCTCGTGGCCGTCGCCGAGCCTCACGTGCTCGCCGAGATCCGCCCCGGGCTCGAGCGAAGGTTCGACGGGCGCATGTTCGTCACCACGTCCCTCCCGTACATGCTCGAGCTCGGGAACCCCGGCGTCACGAAGGGATCCGGCCTCTCGTTCGTCGCCACCCAGCTCGGGCTCGCCCTCGACCGGGTGGTCGCCTTCGGCGACGGCGAGAACGACGTCGAGCTCCTCGAGGTCGCGGGCGCCGGGATCGCGGTCGAGGGAGCGCATCCGCGCCTCCAGGCGATCGCCGACGGCACCTGCCCCGGGCCCGACGACGAGGGCGTCGCGGCCGTGATCGAGTCGGTTCTAGACTCGGCGGCGTGATCGACCTCAGGGCAGCGCGCACCGACCCCGACGCCGTGCGAGCAGCGCTTGCACGCAAGGGGGCGGCCGAGGACTTCGACCGGCTGCTCGCCGCGGACGAGCGCTGGCGGTCGCTCGTCCCACGGGTCGACGAGCTCCGCGCTCGGACGAAGCTGAAGGGCAAGCCCGACGCGGAGCAGCTCGAGGAGCTCCAGGTCGTGAAGGCCGAGCTGAAGGAGGCAGAGAGCGGGCTGGCGGCGGCCGAGGCCGAGCGCGATGCCCTCGCGCTGCGTGTGCCGAACCCTCCGCACGAGAACGTCCCGAACGGTTCGACGGAGGACGACGTCCGCGAGGTGCGGCGTGTCGGCGAACCCGTGTCTCTCGAAGAGCCGCGCGAGCACTTCGAGGTGGGCCGGTTCGACATGGAGCGTGCGGCGCGCATGTCGGGAGCGCGCTTCGGTTACTGGGTCGGCGACACGGCCCGGCTCGCGCTCGCGCTGTACCGGTTCGCACTCGACCGGCTCGCGACGAAGGGCTTCCTCACTGTCCTCCCGCCCGTGCTCGTGCGGGAGAGCGCCCTGGTCGGCACGGGAGCCTTCCCCTCGGACGAGGCAAACGTCTACGAGCTCCCCGCCGACGAGCTCTACCTCGCCGGGACGGCCGAGATACCGCTCGCGAGCCTGCACGCGGGGGAGATCGTCCCGGCGGGCGAGCTGCCGCTCCGGTACGTGGCCTTCTCGCCGTGCTTCCGCCGCGAGGCGGGGGCTGCGGGACGGGACACGAGGGGGATGATCCGCGTGCACCAGTTCAACAAGGTCGAGCAGTTCTCGCTCACCCGGCCGGAGAGCTCGTGGGACGAGCTCGAGCTCCTGCTCTCGAACACGGAGGAGCTCGTCAGCGCGCTCGGCCTGCCGTACCGCGTCGTCGTCCTCCCCGCGGGCGACATGTCGAGCGCGTCGGCGAAGACCTACGACGTCGAGATCTGGTTCCCCAGCCAGGAGCGGTACCGGGAGACGGCGTCGATCTCGAACACGACCGACTTCCAGGCGCGCCGTCTCATGATCCGCTTCCGTGGCGAGCACGGGCCGGAGCTCGTGCACATGCTCAACGGCACGGCCGTCGTCGACCGGATGGCGCTTGCGATCCTGGAGAACTTCCAGGGTGACATCCCGGACGTTCTCCAGCCCTTCGGCGCACCTGACCGAGTGGCTAGCTGAAGCCCAGCCGATCCCCCGGGACGGCGCTCGTCGCGGACCGCCGATAAAGGGGACATGCGGCCTGAGGGGGCAGTGCGCGTCCTGTGGACGCGGGCAGAGCTTCTTGCGCTCCGAGAAGCGATCGAGGTGACCCCGAACTTCGAGGGGCGCCAGGACGTGCGCGACATCCTCCGGACGGCCGTCCGCGCGCCGCGCATCGGCGAGGTCGAGTTCGCCCCGGAGATCGCCGAGCGCCTCGGCAACCGGCTCGTCCCGGTCGACCTTGCGACGGCCACAGCACGGGCGAAGCTGCTCCGCGCAGTCCGCGGCAAGCCGCGCCGCCGGGTCGCCGTCCCGCCTCGTCGCACGCAGCCGGCCCTCGGCGCCGGCGCCGCACAGGCCGCGGCGTAGCCGCCCGCCGGGTCGTCGGCGCGGTGCTGCCCGTTCTGTCAACTCGCCCGCGGCCGTCGCGGGGCCAGGTGAGGCGATCCCCCGAGCGAGGGTTGTCGCATCACCCCGACGGGGTAGACTGCGGGTGCGCATGCGCCACGAAGGGGAGATACGGATCGCCTGGTCACGGGCGGAGCTGACGGCTCTCAGGGAGGCCGTCGAGCTGACGCCGAACTTCGAGGGTCGGATCGAGGTGCGCGACATGCTTCGCGGAGCCATGCGTGCGAGGAACGGCAAGGTCGTCTTCGAGCGCGAGACCGCGGAGCGGTTCGCCCGGCGGCTCGTGGCAATCGACCTGCCGACCGCCCTCGCCAAGGTCAAGCTCCTCACGGCGATCCAGGACGCCGACCGGCTCGCCACAGGCGGCGTCACTCCCACGCCCGCGCCGGCGTCCGAGCACGCCGCAGCCGCGTAGCTCCGTACACTGACGCGCTCCGGCGGGGTTCCGGAGCGGTCGAACGGGGCGGTCTTGAAAACCGTTAGAGCGCAAGCTCTCGAGGGTTCGAATCCCTCCCCCGCCGCTCCCACGAGCTCACCCAACACACCCGACAGCCGCCCGCAGCGGACCTCGCGGTCGACGTCGCCGCCACGGCGGCCACGATCGAGCAGCGCAAGCCGTTTGCCTCACTGGGGGACACGACGAACGAGGGGACCCGATCCGTCGGCGCAACGCTCGTCACGCCGATCCTCCGCGGCCGTGTCGACGAGGTCCCACCGGCCGTAGTCTCCCCCTGTGCCGATCTGCCCGAGCTGCGGACGCGAGAGCCCTGAGGGCTTCCTCCACTGCGGGCATTGCGGCGCGGCGCTGACGGCCGCCGCCCCGGAGCGGCGCAAGCTGGCGACCCTCGTCTTCTGCGACCTCTCCGGGTCGACGGCGATGGGCGAGCGCGTCGACGCAGAGACCGTCCGCAGCCTGATGCTCTCGTACTTCCACGAGATGCGGAGCGCGCTCGAGCGGCACGGGGGCACGGTGGAGAAGTTCGTCGGTGACGCGGTGCTGGCCGTCTTCGGGGTGCCCGAGGCACATGAGGACGATGCTCTGCGTGCCTGCCGGGCGGCGCTCGAGATGCAGGCCCGGTTGTCGTCGCTCAACGAGGAGCTGGAGCGACGCTTCGGGACACGGATCTCGCTCCGGATCGGCGTCAACACGGGCGAGGTCGTCGCGGGTGACGCCTCCAGTCGGGAGACGTTCGTCACGGGCGATCCGGTGAACGTCGCCGCGCGGCTGGAGCAGGCGGCCGGCCCGGGCGACGTGCTGCTCGGCGAGGCGACGTTCCGTCTCGTCCGTAACGCGGTACGGGCCGACGCCGTGGAGCCGCTGCGGCCGAAGGGGAAGTCGGAGCCCGTGGCGGCGTACCGCCTGATCGAGGTCGGCGGCTTCGGGCCGGTGGCGCGGCGCGTCGGGACGCCCTTCACGGGCCGCAAGGCGCAGCTCGACGCGCTCGAGCGCGAGTTCGAGGCGGTCGTCGCCACACCGGAGTGCCGGCTGACGACCGTCGTCGGCGAGCCGGGGGTCGGCAAGTCTCGGCTGGCCGCGGAGCTCGTCGCGCGGGTCGGCACACGGGCGCGGGTCGTCCGCGGCACCTGTCTCTCCTACGGGGACGACATCACCTACTGGGCCGTCGGCCAGATCGTGCGCGAGCTGGCCCGGATCAAGGACGAGCACGAGCCTGCGGATGCCAGGGCGCTGCTCGAGGAGCACGTTGTCGAATTAGAAAACGGAGGGCTCGTCGCGACGAGGGTCGCGCAGCTGCTCGGGCTCGCAGACGGCTCGGGAACGGCGCCGGAGACGGCAGCCGCGATCCGCGACTTCCTCGTCGCGGGCACAGCGACCCAACCTCTGGTCGTGCTGGTCGACGACGTCCAGTGGGCCGAGCCGGCGCTGCTGGACCTGCTCGTCGGCCTTCCGGCGGCGATCGGCGACGCGCCGGTTCTCCTCCTCTGCCTCGGTAGGGCAGAGCTTCTGGAGAGCCGTCCCGACTGGCAGGTCACGGTGCGGCTTGAGCCGTTCGGCGAGCGCGACGTCGACGCGCTCCTGGAGGGCCTCGTCGGTACCGCGCAGGCCGACGTGCGCGCCCGGCTTGCGAGCGCGTCGGGCGGCAACCCGCTCTTCGTCGAGGAGCTCACCGCGATGCTCGTGGACGAGGGCGTGCTGCGGTTGCAGGACGGCATCTGCAGGCTCGAAGGCGATCTCGAGGACCTCGCCCTGCCGACGAGCCTCCACGCCCTCCTCGGAGCGCGCCTCGATCGACTCGAGCCCGACGTCCGCGCCGCCCTCGAGCGCGGCGCAATCGAGGGCGAGGTCTTCCATCGGGGCGCGGTCGTGGAGCTCTCGCCGCCCCGCTCGCGCCCGTCGGTGCCGGCCGGGCTCGAAGCACTCGTCGGCAAGGAGCTCATCCGCCCCGCCGAGGCAAGCTTCACGGGAGAGGCGGCCTTCCGCTTCAAGCACATCCTCGTCAGGGACGCCGCCTACCAGGGGACCGCGAAGAAGCTCCGCGGCGAGCTGCACGAGCGGTTCGCCGGCTGGCTCGAGCGTCTGCTCGGGAGCCGGGTGATCGAATACGAAGAGATCCTCGGGTACCACCTCGAGCAGAGCTACCGCTACCGCTCCGAGCTCGGCCCGGTCGACGACGAGGCCCGGGCCCTCGGCACCCGTGCTGCCGAGCGCCTCGCGAACGCCGGCCGCCGGGCCGCGCGCCGCGGCGACATCGACGCGGCGTCCGGGCTGCTGGCACGGGCCTCGGACCTGCTTCCGCCCGGGCACCCCGCACGGGCCCGGATCGTGGTCGACCACGGCGGGGCGCTGATGGACGCAGGCCGGAACGCAGAGGCCGCCCGCGTGTTCGACGAGCTCGACGGCTCGCAGGGGGTCGACCAGGTGTCCCGGGCTCTTGCAGACGTGTGCCGCGGCGAGATCGAGCTCCAGCTCGCCGCGACGACCGAGTCCGTCGACGCACTGCACCGGCAGGCGCACGCGGCAATCGAGCTGTTTGCCGCGCGCGACGACGTGGAGGCGCTCCTGCGAGCGTGCTGGGTCTCCTACCTCACGAGCATGACGATCGGCCGGTCGGGAGCGGCGCGTGAGGCGATCGAACGGCTCGGAGTCGTGGCCGAGCGCCTCCAGCACCCGCTCGCCGGCCGCCTGCCGGGGATGCTCGCCATGAACCTGGCGTGGGGGCCCACGCCGGTGGCCGAGGCGCTCGACGCCACCGCGCGGATGCTGCAGACCGTGCGAGATGACCCGGCAGCGGAGCCGTTCGTGCTGGCCGGGCACGCCTATCTGCTTGCCCAGGCGGGCGACATCGACGGAGCGCGAAAAGCCCTCGACAGGATGCGCGAGACGGCCGAGCGACAGGGTCAGCGCATCGTCCTGTGGGCGTCGTGGGGCCAGAACGTCGGCCGCACAGAGCTGCTCGCGGGCGATCCGGAGCGCGCGGAGCGGGCCCTGCGACCCTCCTACCACGCGTTGCTGGAAGCAGGGAGCCACGCGTTCTCGTCCACCCTCGGGGGTCAGCTGGCCCACGCCCTCGTCGACCTCGGGCGCCACGGGGAGGCGGCGACCTACGCGGCCGCCGCCCGGGACGTGGCCGGCGAGGCCGACGTCCTGTCACAGGTCCTCTGGCGCAGCGCGCTGGCCAGGGCTCTGGTCGAGCAAGGCGTCGCCGAGGAGCCGGCCGAGCTCGTCGACGAGGCCGTCCGTCTGGCGGGCTCGACCGAGTGGCCGAACGTGATCGCCGACTCGCTGCTCGACCGGGCGCACGTCCTGCGCGGCCTGGGACGCGCCTCGGATGCGGCCGCGGAGCGCGCGGACATCGAGCGGGCGAGCGTGGTATACCTGGCCAAGGGAAACGAGGCCGGGCGCGCGAAGGCAATCGCCCTCGCGACGGGCACACGGCCGCAAGGGCATGTCACACAAGTACGAGGAGGGCGCCGGTGACCGGAGAGCCGACACCAGGTGTGCTGCTGAAGGGGGAGGACGGCAACCACTACTTCATCCCCAAGACGGATCTCTCGCAGTACGCCGTGGGAGACGTGCCCGAGCACCTCGCAGCGGGCGCCGACGTCGCCCCCAACGTCCCTCGCCTCCACGCCTTCTCGGTACAGCGTGTCGAGGGCGGCTCGGACGCCGCCCGCATGCCGATGCCGGAGGGAGCGTCCGAGGCGGCGGCGTTCGTGCCGATGCCCGAAGGCGGTCCTTCGGGCGCCAAACAGCCCTAGCGGCACACACCCGAACGAGTCGGTCGTCTTCCGTGACCATCCTCGCGGCGGCGGAGAAGGTCCACGTCGACGGGACGCACCGCACGATGGAGCCCGCGCGTACGCTCGACCGGCTCCATTCGGTGCTCCCCGCGATCGGCGTCACGCGCGTGGCGGTGATCACCGGCCTCGACGTGATCGGCATCCCGGTCGTGATGGTCTGCCGTCCGAACGGGCGGTCTCTCTCCGTGTCCCAGGGGAAGGGCGTCGACCTCACGGCCGCCAAGGTGTCGGGGATCATGGAGGCCGTCGAGGCCTGGCACGCGGAGCACGTGCTGCTTCCGCTCCGGCTCGCGTCCTACCGCGAACTGCGCGAGGTTGCCCGGGTCGTCGACGTCGAGCAGCTTCCACGACCGTCCTGGTCGCGCTTCCATCCGGATCTCTCCGTCCTGTGGGTCGAGGGGACGGACGTGTTCAGCGCCGAGCGCGTCTGGGTCCCCTACGAGTGCGTGCACCTCGACTTCCGCTCCCCTGGGCCCCAGGGCAGCGGCTGCTTCCTCGCGAACGGGACGGGTCTCGCCGCCGGCAACCACATGCTCGAGGCGGTCAGCCACGCGCTCTGCGAAGTTGTCGAGCGCGACGCGTTCGCCCTATGGGGCGACCGCGCCGCCGCGGACAGGGCGTCACGTCAGATCGACCTGGAGTCCGTGGACGATCCGGGCTGCAGGCTTCTGATCGACGCCTGCGAGGCGGCCGGTGTCGGCGTCGTCGCCTCGGACCTCACGACCGACGTCGGGCTGCCCGTCTTCTCGGTGACGATGGTCGACCGCCGCGCCGACCTCGCGCGGCGCCTCCCCGCCGCCATGGGGGGCGGCTGCCACCCGGACAGGGGGATTGCGCTGTCCCGTGCGCTGACCGAGGCGGCGCAGAGCAGGCTCACCCTGATCGCCGGCAGTCGCGATGACTGCCCGCCCGGTCACTACCGCGAGCTCAGGAGGCTCGAGGCCATCACTGCGCACCTCGCCCGTCTCGGCGCGACCCCCGGCCGCTCGTTCGCGAATGTCCGCGACGTACCGGGTGAGAGTATCGACGACGATGTGGCGCACGAGCTCGACCATCTGAGGCGCATCGGCGTCCGGCAGGCGATCCTGGTCGATCTCACGCGGCCGGAGGCACGCATCCCGGTAGTGCGCATGATCGTGCCGGGCCTCGAGGGCTGGACCGACAAGGTGGACGCCAACGTCCCCGGTGAGCGCCGGCGGGCCCTCCGGGAGCAGTCGTGAGGCCCGTCGTCGTGTTCCTCGGACCTACGCTGTCCGAGGCGGAGGCGCGAGCGGTGCTCGACGCGGAATACATGCCCCCGGCCGGACACGGCGACGTCCTGCGCGCCGCTCTGCGCCGGCCGCGGGTGATCGCCATCGTCGACGGCGTGTTCGAGCGAACGCCGGCCGTGTGGCACAAGGAGATCCTGTTCGCCCTGTCCGAGGGGATCCACGTGTACGGCGCGGCGAGCATGGGCGCTCTCCGAGCTGCGGAGCTCGACCGCTTCGGCATGCGGGGCGTCGGTGACGTCTACCGCGCCTACGGCGAGGGCGTACTGGAGGACGACGACGAGGTCGCGGTTGCCCACACCGACGCGGAGCACGGGTTTCGGGCGCTGTCCGACTCGATGGTCGACGTCCGCGCCACGCTGGAGAAGGCGGTGGCAGACGGGGTGGTCGACGGCCAGACCGCTGCGGCGATCCTGGCGCGGGTCAAGGCGACGTTCTACGCGGAACGCGTGCTCCTCGCCGCCCTCGATCGCGAGGACGTGGAGCACGAGCGTTTGCGCGCCTGGCTGCCGGAGGGCTGGGTGCGACGCAAGCGTGAAGACGCGGTCGCTTTGCTGAAGACCGTCGAGAGCGACCTCGCGGCGGGCCTCGAGCCGTTCCGGCCCACGTGGACGCTGCAGCGAACCCGCTACTGGGAGGACGCGCGCCTCACGGTGGAGCTGACCGGGGGATATCGCACGGGCGCGGACCCGACGTTCATCGACGACGAGGATCTCGAGGCCGTTCTCGACGAGGTGCGTCTCGACCCGGACACCTACGGCCCGCTGCTCGAGCGCTCGTTGCTCACCGCGCTCGCCCGCAATGCCGCCGCGGCCGCCGGGGTCGACGTGTCCTCCTGGGCACACCAGAGGGCCCTCGACGAGGAGCGCCGGCGTCGAGGCCTGCTGGAGCCCGAGGACGTCGAGGCCTGGCTGGAGGAGCGAGGCCTGAGCGAGGCCGAGTTGCCGACCGTCGCCCGCCGCCTCGCGGTGCTGCGCTGGGCGCGCGACGCCCACCGCGACTCCGTCGCGGGCGAGATGGCGCTCACGGTGCTGTCCGACCCTCTCTATGCGGATCTCGCGACGCGAGCCGCTCGCAAGCGAGAGGTGCTCGCGTCGCTGCCGATCTCGGAGGCCATGCGCATCGACGACGACGAGGTCGTCTCGTGGTACTTCCGCGACCGTCTCGGACAGGAGGTTCCGGTCGCGCTGGATGCATGGGCGGCGGCCAACGGCTGGCCCCGCGTGACCGATCTCCTGCGCGCGCTCCGGGCGGAGTGGTCGTTCGAGGTGGCAGGCGGTGACGTCCTCCGACCGTAGGCTTGACGGACGATGAGGCTCTGCATGTTCCATCCGGCCGACATGCCGATGGAGCGCGGCTGGGTCGGCCGGGTCGACGGCGATGAGGTCGTGCATCTCGCCGCGCAGACGCTGCAGCACCTCTTCTCCGGGGGCGGCACCGCCCGTGACCACGCCCGCTACCGGCTGGCCGACGTGGAGCTGCTGCTCCCTCTCCCCTCCCCGCCGTCGGTTCGCGTCTTCGACGAGGCTCGCTCGTTCGAGTTCGCGAACCCCGCGGCGCTCTCCGGCCCGAGGGGCGCGGTCACGTACCCGCCTGGCGCGTCCGCCGTAGCGGACATCGGCCTCGCCGGGCTCGTCGGCTCGGGCGAGGTCGCGGCGCTCTCCCCCGTCGCCCGCCTGCGCGCCCCGAAGCTGGAGCCTCCGAAGGACCGCGACTTCTCGATCGTGCTCGGCCCGTGGTTCACGACGGTGGACGAGGCTCCGGGAATCGCCGACGTGACGGTGACGGTCGGAGGGACGCGCTCCGGGGCCGCGTTCGGAGGATTCGACTGGGAGTCGGCGAGGCGCTTCGCGGCCGAGAACACCCGTCTGCGCGTCGGCGATCTCCTGCTTGCGCCAGCGGCCCTCGTCGTCGATGTGCCGCCCGGCTCGGCGGTCGCAATCGACGTCGAGGGTCACGGCACGCTGTCCTTCACCGCCGACGCCGCGAGCCGCGGGCACGAGGGCCACGGTCGATGACGTTCGCCTTCCGCCGCCTCGACGGGCTGCCGCCGTACGTGTTCGCGGTGATCCGGGAGCTGACGCTCGAGCTGCGCCGCGCAGGCGACGACGTCGTCGACCTCGGATTCGGCAATCCCGACCTGCCCTCGCCCGAGGTGGCCGTCGCGAAGCTCCAGGAGGCCGCCGCGAAGCCTCACAACCACCGCTACTCCGCCTCGAAGGGCATCCCGAAGCTCCGCTCGGCCTGCGCCGACCTCTACCGGCGCCGCTTCGGAGTCGAGCTGGATCCCGAGACCCAGGTGGTCGCGACGATGGGCGCCAAGGAGGGCCTCGTTCACCTCATGTGGGCGCTCGTCGAGCCCGGCGACGCGGCGCTCGTCCCGGCGCCGAGCTACCCGATCCACATCCACGCCCCGATCCTCGCCGGCGCGAGCGTTTTCCAGGTGGCCATGACGCCCGGGCAGGACCTGTTCGCCAACCTTGCCGACGCGTACGCGAGGGCATCGCCGCGACCGAGGGTGCTGCTGCTCTCGTTCCCCCACAACCCGACGACTGCGACCGTGGAGCTCGAGTTCATGGAGCGCGTCGTCGAGTTCGCGCGCGAGCGCGAGATCCTCGTCGTGCACGACTTCGCCTACGCCGACCTCGGGTTCGACGGCCACGAGCCGCCGTCGATCCTCCAGGTGCCGGGCGCGAGCGAGGTTGCGGTCGAGCTGTACACGCTGACGAAGTCGTTCTCGATGGCCGGCTGGCGCGTGGGGTTCCTCGTCGGCAACGCCTCCGTCTGCGGTGCGCTCGCGCGGCTCAAGAGCTGGCTCGACTACGGCACCTTCCAGCCGATCCAGATCGCCGCGATCACCGCGATGAACGAGGCGCCCGACACGCCGCTCGAGGTGCGGGAGGTCTACCGCTCCCGGCGCGACACCCTCTGCGACGGCCTCGCCCGAGCGGGCTGGGCGTTCCCGAGGCCGCGCGGGACGATGTTCGCATGGGCACCGGTGCCGGAGCCCTTCGCGGCGATGGGGTCGCTCGCGTTCGCGGAGCACCTCGCACGCGAGGCGAAGGTCGCCGTCTCGCCGGGCTCGGGCTTCGGGCCCGGCGGCGAGGGCTTCGTCCGCTTCGCCCTCGTCGAGAACGAGCACCGCATCCGCCAGGCGGTGCGTGGGATCAGGCGGGTGCTCGAGACACCCCCGCCGGCGTAGCCGGCGATCGAGGACCGGTGGCCTCGAGCTCGGCGCGGATCGAGACGACGTCGCCGATCACGACGAGGGCGGGCGCGGACAGGCCGTCCGCGGCGGCTGCGATCCCGGCAAGCGGAGCCGTCACCACCTGCTGGTCCGGCAAGGTGCCGCGCGAGATCACCGCGGCAAGCGTGTCCGGCGCCAGCCCCGCGGCGACGAGCCCGTCCGAGAGCGCCTGGAGCCGGCCGAGCCCCATGAAGAGGACGAGCGTGCCGCCCGCGGCGACCAGCGCCACGTAGTCTGGCTCCGAGCCGCCAGCGCCGTGCGCGGTCGTGAGCGTGACGGTGTCCGCGACCCCGCGGTGCGTGACGGGGATGTCGGCTGCGGCCGGGACGGCCGCGAGGGAGGAGACCCCCGGGACGACCTCGAACGGTACGCCCGCCGCGGCGAGGGCGAGCGCCTCCTCGCCGCCCCGGCCGAACAGATACGGGTCGCCGCCCTTGAGTCGGACGACGTCGAGTCCCTGGCGGCCGAGGTGCACGAGCAGCTCGTCGATCCGCTCCTGGCCGAGACCATCGCGGGGGATGCGGAGCGCGTCGGGCGGCGCCTCGTCGACGAGCTCGGGTGCGACGAGCGTGTCGTAGACCACGGCGTCGCACGTTCGCAGCCGGTCGAGGCCGCGGACGGTGATCAGCTCGGGATCGCCCGGGCCGGCGCCGACGAGCGTGACCGTCATCCGAGGCGCTCCCGGACGAGTTGCTGGAAGAAGTCGCGCCGCGCTTCGTACGTCGGGTAGCGGGCCTTGGCCCACGGACGAAGCTCGCGCAGCTCGCGGGCGAGGCGCGCGTGCTGCGGGGTGACGAGGCGGGCGACGTCGTCACGGAGGCGCTGAGCGAGCGCCGGCGACGCGCCGCCCGTCGAGATGGCCACGGCGATGGGGTCGTCGCGATGGACCGCCGGGAGAATGAAGCTGCAGAGGTCGGGCACGTCGACGACGTTGCAGAGCATCCCCCGCGCGTCGGCGTCGGCGAACACCCGCTCGTTGACGGTGGTCACCGAGGTAGCGGCGACGACGAGGAACCGTCCGTCGAGGTCCGAGGCTCGGTACGTGCCTCGGATCAGCGCCATGCGCCGTTCGCGGGTGAGCGTCTCCACCGGCTCCGAGACGTCCGGCGCGACGACCGTGACGCGGGCGCCCACGTCGAGCAGGTCGTGGATCTTCTCGAGCGCCACCGAGCCGGCGCCGACCACCAGGACGTCCCGACCGGTTAGGTCGAGGCAGGCCATGTAGTAGCGCTTCTCGCGCACGGGATCCGCGTCCCGAACGGTGGCGGTGACCGCTGCCATCACGCCTCCACGCTCGTCACCCGCGCCCCCTGGCGGTCGAGCCTGATCGTGAGCTCGGCGCCGTCGGTGGCGACAGCGAGCGTGAACGCGGCGGGGCCCACGGCCTTCAGGGCGAGCCGGTCGATCGGACGTCCGTCGAGCGCCGCGAGGGCGTCGTTGACCGCGGTCGTGGTTTGTGTGAGGTCGGCCCCGGTCGGCAGCTTGCGGAAGGCGCGCAGCGCCGCCTGCTCGCCGCCCGGCCCGTAGAGGGCCCGGACGCGCCCGGACTGGAGCGCGAGCGTGAGCAGCCGGTCGAGCGCCTCCGCGTGCCGCCCCTCGATCCCGTACCCCTCTGCGAGCGTACCGAGCAGGTCGTCGAGAAGGTCGCGGTAGTCGCCCTGGCCGAGGGCGTCGCGAACCGCTTCGACCTCGGCGCGGGCGACTTCGAGCTCGTCCGGCTTGAGCAGCACCGCTGTCATGCGTGTGCTTGGTCGCCGAGGATCGCGTGCAGCTCGTGCTCGAAGCCGCCGGTCTCGATCGAGCAGTGCATGCCGCACTCCTTCGGCGCGTCCGTCTCCCACCACCAGCGACCCGCGCGGGTGGGCTCGCCCGGAGCGATCGCGCGCGTGCACGGCGTGCAGCCGATCGAGGTGTAGCCCTTCGCGTAGAGGGCGTGCGTCGGCACCCCGTTCTCGCCCAGGTAGTCCCACACCTCGTCGTGCGTCCACTCCGCGAGCGGGTTGAGCTTCACGATCGCGTCGTGGTCGTGGTCGATCTCGACCTTGCGGATGTCCGTGCGTGAGGCCCACTGGTCGCGGCGCAGGCCCGTCACCCAGCAGTCGAGCTCGGCCAGGGCGCGGTTCAGAGGCTGGACCTTGCGCACGTTGCAGCAGAGGAGCCGCTGCTCGACCGAGCGGAGGAACAGGTTCGGCCCGTGCCGGTCGACGAGCCGCTGCACGTGCAACCCGTCGGGCGAGAGAAGCTCGAGCCGCAAACCCGGGTAGCGCTCCCGCAGCTCCTCGACGAGGTCGTGCGTCTCCTGGGGTAGCCGCCCCGTGTCGATCGAGAAGACCCGTACCGCGGGATCGATCCGGTACGCCATGTCGATCAGCGCGACGTCGCCGTCCTGGAATGCGGTCGAGAGCGAGAGCCGGTCACCGAACCGCTCGAGCGCCCACCCGAGCACCTCCCACGGCTCGAGCCCCTCGAACTCGACGGACAGCTCTCCCGCCTCGAGGTCGTCCAGCAGCTCGGTGGCGCTCATGCGGCCGCCTCCTCTCTCCGGCTGCGCGCCGGCTCCCGCCCGACCAGCAGGCCGAGCTCCTCGTCGGTCGTCCTGTCCAGGAACGCCCGCATGCTCTCCCCATCCGCGCGCCGGTCGAGCCATCCCGCGACCAGCTCGTGCACAAGGCCGTCCAGCTCGCCCGTCGGCACTCTCCGGAACACCGGCTTGGCGATCGCCGCCCTCGGCCCGAGCGCACCGCGCAGGTAGACGTCGTACGCCTGGCCGCGCTTGCCCGCCTCGTCGCGCGCCGTGGTGCCCTGAAAGCCGATGTCGCCGACCCAGTGCTGCCCGCACGCGTGCGGGCACCCGTCGAGGTGCAGGCGCAGCGGCGCGACCCGGTCGCCGAAGCGCGTCTCGAGGCCGCCGATCAGCGTATCCAGCCGCGTCTTGGTCTCGGTCACGGAGTAGTTGCAGTGAGGCTCCCCGGTGCACGCGATCCCGTTCCCGCGCAGCCCGTTCACCTCCAGCGGCAGCTCGAGCTCGCCGAGCGCGGCGACGACGGCACCGACCTCGCCCGCCGGGACGTCGGCCAGCAGCAGGTTCTGCTGACGCGTGATCCGCGCCTCGGCACCCAGTGGCTCGAGCAGGTCGCCGAGCGCGACGAGCCGCTCGCCGCCGAGAAGTCCGACGTGCACGGGGACGCCGACGCTCGCGAGGCCGTCCTGCGGCTGGTCGCGGACGCCGAGATGGTTGTCCGGCTCGACCTCGATCGGCGGCAGCGCGAACGACGGCAGCGCGTAACCGAGCCGCTGCTCGACCTCCGCGCGCACCCCCTCCGGCCCGAGGGCGTCGACCATGAACTTCATGCGGGACTTCACCCGCGACACGCGCCAGCGGAGGTCGTCGCGCCACGTGTCGAGGATCGCGCGCAGCACCGCGATCGCCTCATCCGGCCGCACGAACACGCCGAGGTCGCGCGCGACCCGCGGTACGGACGAGAGGCCGCCGCCGACCAGCACGCCGAAGCCCGGCTCGCCGTCACGGAGAGCCCCGACGAGGGAGATGCAGTTGATCTCGGGCGCGTTGCACCTCGACGCGCACGCGGAGATCGAGATCTTGTGCTTGCGGGGCAGGTCGACGTACTCGGGGTTGCCCGTGAAGAACCGGTGCGCCTCGTCGAGCACCGGCGTCACGTCGAACAGCTCGTCCGAGGCAACGCCGACCGCAGGGCACCCCGTGATCGCCCGCACCGTGTCCCCGCACCCGCCGAGGCTCGTCAGCCCGGCCGCGTGGAGACGCTCGAACACCTGCGGCAACGCGCCGAGCTCGAGGTGGTGGAGCTGGACGTTCTGGCGGGTGGTCAACTCGGCCTCGCCCTTGCCGAAGTCCAGCGAGAGCCGCCCGATCGCACGCAGCTGTGGAGCCGTGAGGCGCCCTGCCGCGAGCTTGATCCGCAGCATGAACGTCCCGACCTTCGGCTTGTCGTGGTAGAGGCCCCACCACTTGAGCCGCACGACATCCTCCTCGGCGACGTCGGCGTATCCGGCTGCGACCAGCGCAGGCAGCTCCTCGAGCATCCCCAGCGGGCCCTTCTCCCGCTTCAGCCGCTCGACGGGGTTCCGCTTCAGCACCAGCTCGAGCGACGGTGCCTCGGCCGGGGATCGTGTCACGTCGACGCTCATCCGCCTCCTCGCTCGGTGCCCGGAACCATCGGGTGCCACCACCGGAAGCGGTCGCTGCGTCTCCCCATCTCCCCGCTCACCGTCCGGGACGGCGGCTCGCGGCTGGATGTCGCACCTGCCGGGGCAGGCCCCCGGTCGGGGCGGCGTCACGGGGCCAGGTCCCTCGGCCGCTCTCGATGAGTCAACGCTTCACAATCTATAGCAACGTTACTTCACTCTTGCAAGTGTTGGCCCCGGTCAGCCCGTGTTCCGCAGCGCCGCCGCGATCCCGGAGATCGAGCGGAGCAACGGCCGCAGGGCCTGCTCCTCACCTGCCCTCCAGCGCTCGAGCAGCTCCACCTGGATCGCGTTCATCGGGTCGACGTACGGATTGCGCAGCCGGATCGACTGCTGCAGCACGGGCTGCCGGTCGAGCAGCTCACGCGCCTCGACGATCTCGAGCACGACGTCCCGCGCGCGATCGTGCTCCTCTCGAAGCACGCCGAACACGCGCGTCGCGAGCGCGGAGTCCTCGACCAGCCGCAGATAGCGCTCGGCGATCTCCATGCTCGACTTCGCGAGCGACATCTCGAGGCTCTCGACGAGCGCGCGGAAGAAGGGCCATTCCGCATAGAACCCCCGCAGCTCCTCGACGCGAGCCGTCGCGAGCCCCGTCCCCGCGCCGAGCCAGGCCGGCACGATGCATCTCGTCTGCGTCCAGGAGAAGACCCAGGGGATCGCCCGCAGCGACCCGAGCTCGTTCTTCCCCGCACCTCCCGGCCGCGAGACGGGACGCGAGCCGATCTCCAGCAGACCGAGCTCGTCGAGCGGCGTGAAGGCCCGCAGGAAGCGGGGCAGCTCCGGATCCTCCCAGACGACCGCCCGGTAGCTCGCGTGAGCTGCGCGCGAGACCGCGTCGATCGTCTCCCGTGCCCCCGGCGGAGCCTCCTCCGCCACCTGGTTCGGGAGCGCGGTGAGGAGCGTGGCGGCGACCGCCGCCTCGAGGTTCCTCCGCGCGAGCCCCGGGAGCCCGTACTTGAACGCGATCGTCTCTCCTTGCTCCGTGAGCTTCAGCCGGCCGTCGACCGCGTTGGGCGGCTGCGCCAGGATCGCCGCGTAGGTCGGCCCTCCGCCCCGCCCCGCGCTCCCACCCCGGCCGTGGAACACGGTCAGCTCGACGCCCCGCTCGCCCGCCAGCCACGCGAGAGCCTCCTGCGCGCGGAAGATCTCCCACTGCGCGGTGATCACGCCCCCGTCCTTGCCCGAGTCGGAGTAGCCGACCATCACCTCGAGCCGGCGGCGCGGGCTGCGATCGAGCAGGTCCCCGACCAGCGCTTCCGCGCCGCGCAGGTCGTCGATCGTCTCGAGCAGCGGAACGACGTCCAGCTCGAGGCCCGCGTCGGCCGCCAGCGACTCGGCGAGCAGGACGTCGTCGGCCGAGCGCGTCATCGAGACGATCAGCGTGTCGATCGCCTCCCGGCCGCGCCGGCGCTGGAGCCGTGCCGCTTCCTCCAGCACCGCGGCGACGCCTTCCGGGTCCTCGCGCAACGTGCGCGAGTGCAGCCGGAGGTCGAGCGAGGGGCCGGTGAGCCCGAAGACCTCGAGTCGCCGCCGGAGCGCCGCCAGCCCCCCGTCCGCCACACGCGTGCCACCGTGGGCGCGAAGGCTCGACTCGATCAGGTCGAGCTCGCGCTCGAGGTCGGCGGTCGACGCATACCCGTCAGCGCCGAGCCGTTCCCAGATCGACGTGAGCCTGCGGCGGTAGGGCTCGGTCGGGTTCGCGCTGTCGGGCAGGTCGACTGCGGCGACCTCGGGATCGGCGTCGACGAGCGTCGTCGACATCCCCCACGACGCGGCGAGCTCGCGCACGTCGCGACGGAAAAGCTCCCGGACCACGGCCGATCCTCGCTCGACCGCCTCGCGAACGGTCTCCGCCCCGGCGTTGGGATTGCCGTCCAGGTCGCCGCCGATCCACGTGCCGAAGCGGAGCGGCATCCCCGGCAGGCGCTCCTGCCAGGTGGCGGCGAGGTCGGGAGCGGCGTCCCAGAGGCTCTCCTCGAGGAACCAGAGGCCCTGCCGGATCTCGTCCACGACCCGAGGCCGCTCGGAGCGGACCTCGTCCGTCTGCCAGAGGATCGTGATCTCCTCCGCGAGGGCTTCCTCGCGAGAGGAGCGCTCGTCAGGCGTCAGGCGAGGATCGTCCAGCTCGTCCAGGAGACGTGCGATGCGGCGGTGCTTCTCCAGGATCGTGCGCGGGAGCGCCTCGGTCGGGTGCGCGGTCAGGACAAGCTCGACCGAGACGCGCCCCGCCGCCGCAGCGACGTCCTCTGCGCTCACGCCCTCGTGGTCGAGCAGCTCGAGCGCCTCGTCGAGCGACTCGCGCAGCCTCCCTCCCTCTCGCTCGATCTCACGCCGACGGCGCGTGCGGTGGTGCTGCTCGGCGATGTTCGCGAGGTGGAAGTAGACGGTGAACGCCCGGAGGACGACCGCCTGCGTGTCGACGTCGAGTTGCGCGATCGCCTCCGCGAGCGCCCTCGCCGCGCCCGTGTCGCCGCGCCTGCCGAGGCGGGCGAGCAGGCGGACACGCTCCTCGAGACGGTAGACGTCCTCGCCCTCCTGCTCGGTGAGCACGCGGCCCAGGATCCCGCCGAGCAGGCGCACGTTGGCGCGGAGCGCGGCGTCGTGCGTGCGGTCCGCTGTCCCGCTCACCGCCCCACTCTGCCCACTCCGGAGCCGGGGCGTGGCGTGGGGACTAGGCCGGCGTGTCGGCGCGCTGAGCCACGAGGGCGCGCGCCGAGCGCATCGCGCCGACGGGGCGGGCGGTGCGGAAGAGCAGCATCAGCGCGACGATCCCGACTGTGGTGTTCACGGCGGTCAGGCCGACCTGCATGCCGAGGGAGAACGAGACGGCAGTCGCGGCGGAGACGGCTCCCTGCAGCGCGTACGTGGCGAGCACCTGCTGCGTCCCGGCGCCACCCGGCACCGGCACCATCGTCGACGCGCCGTTCAACACGACCACGAGTGTGGCCGTGGCGAGGCTCGCCTCGATCCCGAACGCGCCGAGCACGAAGAAGACGACCCCGATGCGGCACCACCATGCGGCAGCCTGGAACGGTGCGACCGTGCAGAGGTAGCGGCCGGGCCGGCGGACGACCGCGAGGCCCTGGGCCGCCCGGTCGACGAGCCGGCGGGCACGCTCGGGACGGAGCCGATAGGCGAGGGCCACGGCGGTGACAGCCGCCGCCGCGCCGCCGAGCACGAACTCGATCGATCCGAGGCCGGGGGCGGGGAGCGCCGGGAGGACGCCGCAGGCCCAGAGGACGCACACGAGGGAGCCGCCGATCAGCGCATCCGCCACGAGCACGACCGAGAGCGATGCCGCGACCGTGGGCACGGTCGCGCCAGGGATCCGCGACCGCGCGATCAGCACCTTGGCGACCTCACCGCCGCGGGCGGGGATGAACGCGTTGACCGCGACCCCGGCGGCGTAGGCGCCGCCGATCGAGAGGAACGGAACGCGCCTTCCCGGATACGCCGCGACGAGCACGCCCCGCCACGCGAGCGCGCGGAAGACGAGCGTCAGGAGCTGCAGGCAGAGAGCGGGGGCGAGGTAGCGGGCGTCGACCTCGCCGAACCGGCCAGGCACGGACCACACCGCGTCGACGAACGAGCCGAGGAAGCTCACGCGTGGGCCGCCGCAACCCGCGCGATGGTGCCTGCACGATCGCTGATCAGCCCGTCGACCCCCATCCGCACGAGCTCGCGTGCGCGGCCCGGGACGTTGACGGGCCACGTGAGCACGAGCCCGGCGACCGAGCGGAGCTCGGCGACCACGCGATCGTCGAGGAGGCGCTCGTGGATGGAGACGCCGTCGAGCCGCTGCCCTGCGAACCGGTCGAGCAGCGTGGCCAGCTGACGACGGCTCCCGACCGAGGCCACGCGGCGGACGGGAAGCCCGTCGAAGGCCTCCAGCAGCCGCCACGAGCGTGCGCACACGGTGAACCGGCGTCCGGGCAGATACGGCTCGAGCTCGGCACGGACCAGCTCCGCCAGCCGCATCCTCGAGCCCTTGAGGTCGAGCATCAGCTCGGACGCAGCTTCGCGCGCGCGGAGGAGCTCGGACAACACGAGTCGGGGCCTCAGCGGGGAGGCGAGCTCCCACCGGTCCCAGTACAGCGGCAAGGGGCCGACCGTCTTCAGGTGACGGATCTCGGGACGCCCGTGGAACAGGCGCACGTCCGCCTCGATCAGCGCGACGTCGAGGCGCTCCGCCTCACGCAGCCTGTCCAGGCAGTTCCCGGCCCGATGCGCGACGACGAACGCGTGCATGCGAGCGCGGGGGTCCCCCTCGATCCCCTGAGGTCCCATCGAGCCGCAGTGTAGATGCGTTTCGGCGTCCCTGGATCCAAATCGCGATCGCGAGCCCGACGAGGACGACCAGGACGCCTCCCGCGACATCGATCACGAAGTGGTTGGCCGTGAGGACGACGGCGAGCGACATCGCGATGGGGAGCGCGAGGGCGACCAGCCGGAGGGCGACGCCCGCGACGGCCATCGCGACGACGATCGCCACCAGCAGGTTCCAGCCCGCGTGCAGGCTGGGGAACGCGGCGTACTGGTTCGTGAGCCCGGGCGGCTGGAGCGCCCGATAGGCGTCCGAGCGCTGGGTGACGGTGTCGACGAGCCCCATGTCGATCAGCCGCGGCGGCGCGACCGGGAACAGCGCGAAGAACGCGAACCCGATCAGCCCGGAGGCGAACATCGCGTTCCGCAGGAGGTAGTAGTGGCTGCGACGGTGGATAAAGAGGACCGTCGCCACGCCCAGGATGACGGGCCAGTGGCCCCAGATGTACACCCAGTTCGCGAGCGTCACGACCGCATCGCTCCGGACCGTTGCGGACTGGAGCGCCGACTCCCAGTCGATCCCGAGCCACCGCTCGAGCTCGACGAGCCGGTCTGCGTTCACAAAGGCCGTGTCGGCGTTCCCCGCCGTGAGGTTGCGGATGCCGAAGTAGAGGAGCATCGCGGCGGCGATCAGCCCCGCTTCGGCGCCGAGCCCCTTGAGGCCCGATACGGGCTTGGTTCCGGTCGATTCAGCCGGATCGAGCGTCCGGAGCTCCGACCCGTTCGACACCATCTCCACGACCTCCAGGATCGAGTCTCGCGCACACCTGAGCCCGGCGCATCCGGGAACTCCCGGACCCGGGCTGCGGGCCGTCCCGCGCGAATCCCTCGGAGTGGGGGTCTGTTCTCCCCCCGGTGATGCCGATTCCGCGCTTCATGCGGCGCATCGCGCTCACCTTCGGGCTGCTCGTTTTCCTGCTGCTGCCGGCGAGCGCGGCGGCGTCGCAGCTGATCGCGCGGGACGCGAAAGACGTGACGCTGCAGGTCAATGCGCGCGGCCAGGCGCTGATCGGCTACCACGCGAAGGGCAGGCGCTGGACGGTCCTCGCGTGGGGCGCGATCAACGCACGCCACCCGGCGCCGGACAGGCCGCAGGTCGCCTTCCGGGTCGACTACTCCGGCGGGCGGGGCACGTACCGCAAGACCCTGTCCCGCGGGTTCGCCGGCGTGTGCCGTCCGTACGCGGGACCGGCTCTCCAGTGGTTCGTCACGGGGTGCACGATGCCCGACGGCAGCCACTGGGCCCTGCAGGCATGGCAGCGCGGGCTGCCGAACCTCGGGCTCGACCCGTGGCGGCCGCTCCAGGCCTCCTGGGAGCTCCGCCTCAGCCGCTGGAACGGCGAACTGCCGAAGCTCGAGCTCTGGACGAACTGGGCGTACCGCCAGCGGTTCGACCACCTCTTCGGCCGGCTGACCTACCTCGGGCAACCTGTCTACGGCTTCCTGTCGTCGGCGAAGGGTGCGCCGGCGGACGGCTTCGGCCGCAACGTCTACGTCGACACGTACAACTCGGCCTACGGTCCCGGCTGGAGGCGCGAGAACAGCTTCCTCTCGCACCGCGGGACCGGGGTGTTCTGTTACGGGTTCTATCCTCACGACCCGTACCCCGGTTACCCGGCGGTCGGGCGGCGACCCGCGGGGAAGGGCGAGCGCTACCGCGCGACGGTCGTCGGGCCGGGCGTGCTCCCGGACGTGACGTGGGAAGGCGCCGCCCCCGGGGCGTACGACGCCGGCGTCGACCGACAGCTCGCCGACGCCCAGCGCGCCCTGTACGGCTCCGACACCCGCTGCAAGCCCGTCTGATCCCCGTACGATCGGCCGGTGGTCGCGCCCGGACCGATCGACGCAGTCGTCTTCGACATGGACGGCGTGCTCGTCGACACCGAGCACCTCTGGGACGAGGTGCGCGAGGAGCTGACCGAGGAATGGGGCGGGCGTTACACGCCGGAGGCCCAGGAGGCGATGATGGGGATGAGCTCGCCGGAGTGGTCGCGCTACCTCCACGAGGTCGTCGGGCTCCGCGAGCCGCCGGAGGTGATCAACGAGGAGGTCGTGCGGCGGATGCTCGCCCGCTACGAGACCGAACTCCCGGTCGTGCCCGGCGCAGTCGAGGCCGTGCATCGCCTCTCGTCGGCCGGCCTTCGCCTGGCGCTCGCCTCGTCCTCGAACCGCGAGCTGATCGACGCGGTGCTACGCCGCCTCGACCTCACCTCGTACTTCGAGCTGACGGTCTCCTCGGAGGAGGTTGAGCGGGGCAAGCCTGCGCCGGACGTGTACCTCGAGGTTGCCCGTCGGCTCGGCGTCGAGCCGTCGCGTTGTGCGGCGGTGGAGGACTCCGCCAGCGGGATCCGCGCCGCGCACGCCGCGGGGCTGCACGTCGTCGCGTACCCGAACCGCCACTACCCCCCGGCCGAAGACGTGCTCGCGCTCGCGGACGCCGTGGTCGAGTCGCTGGCCGCCGTGCACGCCGATCTCGGTCGCGGATGACCGTGCTTCCGACGCGGACGTCGTGCCCGTCGTGCGGCGGTGATTCGCTCGCACCCATCCTTCACTGGCCGTCGATTCCCGTGAACGCGGCGCTCTTCCCCGCGACCCTCGAGGAGTCGCTCGCAATCCCTCGGGGATCGTTCCGGCTCGTGGTCTGCCAGACCTGCGGGCTGATCTTCAACGCCGATCACGACGAAGCGCTCGTGGAGTACTCGCCGCGCTGCGTCGAGACACAGGGCTGCTCACCGAGGAGCCGCGCGTTCACCGATGCGCTCGCCCAGGAGTGGGTCGATCGGTACTCGCTGCGCGGCGCCGCGATCCTCGAGGTCGGCTCCGGGCCTGAGGCCGGCTTCCTCCGGACGATGTGCGAACTGACCGGCAGCACCGGGATCGGCATCGACCCCGCCTGCACGCCGGGGAGCGACGGGGCCGTGACGTTGCTGGCCGAGAGGTTCACCTCCGCCCACGCCGGCCTTCCGGGCGGCGCTCTCGTCTGCCGTCACACCCTGGAGCACATCCCCGAGGTGGGCGCGTTCCTCGGGGCGATGCGGGCGTGGGCGGAGCGTCACGCCGAGGCACCGCTCCTGTTCGAGCTACCCGACGCCGGGCGCATCCTCCGGGAGGGCGCCTTCTGGGACGTGTACTACGAGCACTGCTCGTACTTCACCGCGGCCACGGTCGAGTCGGCGTTCCGGCTCGCCGGTCTCGAGCCCGAGTGGACGAGGATCGAGTTCGACGACCAGTACCTCGTCGTCGAGGCCCGCCTCGCACCCGAGCCCCGCCGGGCATTCGAGCAGGCAGCCCCGGCCGTCCAGGCCGCAATCGCGTTCGCCGACACGAGCTCCAGGCGGATCGACCAGTCCGCTCGCGCACTTCGCGATCTTGCCCGCGACGGCCGAGTCGTCTTGTGGCAGGCGGGCGGGAAAGCTCTGGCACTGCTCACGGTGACGGACGTCGGCGAGGCTGTTGCGGGCGTCGTCGACGGTAACCCGGCCAAGCGCGGCCTCTACCTGCCCGGGACGACCCGTCGGATTCACGGCCCGCAGGATGTGCCGGCACTCGCTCCTCGACACGTGGTCGTGATGAACCCCGTCTACGTGGAGGAGATCGGAGCCTCCCTCGCGCAGGCGGGGGTCACGGCGAACGTCACGGCGCTGGAAGCGCTCCTCGACTAGCGCGAGGCAGCCTGCGATGATCGGCGCAACTCGTCGTTCAGCTCGCCGGAGTCCAGCAGCCGCCTCAGCTGCCTCAGGCGGACGAAGCGGTATCCGTCGAACTCCTCCCGCGTCAGTCCTGCGCGGCGGTACGCGTCGACGAGCTCGACGGCGCCGCGATGGGCAGTCCATTCGAGGACCAGTTCGGGGAACGCACGCTCGAGCTTCCCGAAGTCGACCCGGTAGCTTCTCGGGTCGGTGCCCGCGCCCTCCGCATATGTCACTTCGCACTCCGGCATCACTTCCCGAACGACCTCGGCGAGATCGCGGATCCGGTAGTTCTGCTCGGCCGAGCCGATGTTGAAAGCCTCGCCGCGTATCGCCTCGGCCGGCGCTTCGAGCAACGCGATCGCCGCCGCAGAGATGTCGCGAATGTGCACCAACGGACGCCATGCCGTCCCGTCGCTCTGAAGGTTGATGGCACCCGTCGTGTGGGCCCAGCCGACGAGGTTGTTGAGCACGATGTCCAGCCGCAGACGCGGGGAGGCTCCGTAGGCGGTCGCGTTCCGCATCGACACCGGCGCGAAGCCGGAGTCCGCAAGCTCGAACAGCGCCTCCTCGGCGCGCACCTTCGACTCTGCGTATGCGGTGAGAGGCCGAAGCGGCGCCTCCTCCGAGACGAGCTCGTCGCCCGAGGCTGCCCCGTACATCGAGCACGACGACGCGAACACGAATGTGCCCACGCCCGCCTCCTTGGCCCGTCGGGCGAGGTCGACCGAACCGTCGAGGTTGATGTCGTAGGTCCAGTCGGGATTGAGGTCGCCGATCGGGTCGTTGGAGAGCGCCGCCAGGTGGATGACGGCGTCGAACCCGGTGAGCTCGGCGACGCTGACGTCGCGCACGTCGCGCTCGACGGCGGGAGCCCAGTCGACCGGTGACCCGAGGTCGCATCCCCGATAGAAGTACGCGTCGAGACCGGTGACCTCGTGGCCGGACTCCGCAACGAGAGGCGCGAGCACGGAGCCGATGTACCCGTGATGGCCGGTGACGAGGATCTTCACAACGACACCGGGACCTTACGGGCGACGAATGCTTCGGCGTATCCACTCGGCGAACGGCACTCCATGCCCCGGATTCTCATCAGACCGAGGAACACCTCGGCGTCGAACCAGTGCTTGTCCCGCTGGGTGGCGAACGACGAGAGGAGCCGCTCGACCTTCTCTCGCGCGAGCTCCGCACTCACGGGGACGAAGAGGTTCGGCGTGCCGAGGTCTCCGTCGACCTTGGGGATCTCGTACTCGAGCACGAGATGATCGCGAAAGGTGTTCCACGTCAGCTCGCACGCGAGCCGGTGGTCCTGATGGAGGTCCGCGCGCGTGTGCGTCAGCACGAGGTCGGGCTCGACACGCTTCAGCTCCTCGAACGCCTCCTTGACCGCCTCGCCCCGATAGGGCATGAACCCGTCCCGAAACCCGTGGAGGACGATCTCGGTGTGCGCGGCGCCGGCGAGGAAGCTCTCGGCGCTCGCACGTGCCTCGGCCTCCCGGTCACCCGCTGCGGCGAGCACCACCCAGGTCACGTCGAGGCCAGGACGCTCGCGCGTCAGGGCGAGGAGCGTCGCGCCGCAGCCGATCTCCACGTCGTCGGCGTGGCATCCGATCGCGAGCACGCGCCGGAGCGGCGTCTCGCCGCCGAGGAGGGCAAGGGAACGCATCACCCGATGGTCTGCTCGCGTACCACGTGCAGCCCGACCTGCCGCCACGGGGCGCGACCGGACTCGTGAAGCGCTTCCAGCCGCTGCCGGTCCTTGATCGTGTCCATCGGCCCGAAGAAGCCCTCGTACGGGAATGCGACCACCTCGCCGCGCGGGATCAGACGCGCGAACGTCTCCTCGACCAGCTCGTCCCCCGGCTCGATGTTGTCGAGCAGCTCCCTGCGGCACACGAAGAACCCTCCGTTGATCCTCACGTCCGAGTGGCTCATGTCCTCCACGGACATCACGATTCCCTGCTCGTCGGTGATGACGCGGTGGGCGTTGAACTGCGGGTGCACGGAGAGGAACTGGATGAGCCGCCCCGAGGCCCGGAACGAGTCCACCATCTCGTCGAGCGGCGCGTCCGTGAGCCCGTCGCCGTAGGTCGCGAGGAACGAGTCGTCGTCGTTCAGGTACGGCTCCACCGCCTTGAGCCGCTCGCCGATCGTCGCCTGCATCCCCGTGTCTACGAACGTGATGCGCCAGTCGCGCACGTCACGCTGGAGCAACTCGATGCGTGCGTCCGCGCCGTGGCCCTCGAGCACGAAGTCGTTGAAGAGCGCCTCGTTGTAATTGAGGAAGTACTCACGGATGACGTCGCCCTTGTATCCAAGGCAGAGAACGAACTCGTGGTGCCCCCACGACGCGTAGTAGCGCATGATCTCCCACAGGATGGGGCGGTTGCCGATCGGGATCATCGGCTTCGGGATGCGCTGCGTCTCCTCCCCCATGCGGACGCCCAGCCCCCCGCAGAAGATCACGACCTTCATCGCGACGGGCCCACCCCGGGAACGGAACCTGGGGCGAACGAGGTGGCGGTCGGGATCGGGACGACGAGCTGTGCGCCCCATTCGGCCGTGTAGGCCAGTTGCTCGCTGATCTCACGCGCAAGGTTCCAGGGCAACACGACGATCACGTCCGGCTTCGTCTCGGCGATCTTCTGAGGCTGGTGGATCGGGATATGGGTTCCGGGTGTGTGCTTGCCCTGCTTGTACGGGTTGCGATCGACGGTGTAGTCGAGGAAGTCCGTTCGGATCCCGCAGTAGTTGAGGAGCGTGTTTCCCTTCCCCGGCGCTCCGTACCCGACCACCTGCTTCTCCTGCCGGCGCAGCTCGACCAGCAACTCGAGGAGCGCACGCTTCGACTCTCGCACGCCCTCGGCGAAGCGTCTGTAGGTCTCCGGGTCGCGCATTCCCAGCTCGTCCTCGCGGTCGAGGAGCCCGACGACGGCGAGGGACGGCCCGGCGCCCGCACCGGCGTGCTGGAGGTACACGCGCAGCGACCCACCGTGGCTCGGCAGCTCCTCGACGTCGACGAGCTCGAGCCCCTGCACTCCGAAGATGGCCCTGATCGCGTGGAGCGAGAAGTACGAGAAGTGCTCGTGGTAGATCGTGTCGTACTCGAGGTGCTCGATCAGCTTGGCGAGGTGCGGGAACTCGAACGTCGCCGTCCCGCCCGGAGCGAGGAGCGCCGCGACGCCCGCGACGAAGTCGTTGACGTCGGGAACCTGAGCGAGGACGTTGTTCCCGAGCACCAGATCCGCATGCCCGCGCTCCTCGGCGAGGCTTCGCCCGAGCTCCGCGCCGAAGAACTCGGTGATCGTCGGAACGCCTTTCGCGATCGCGGCCTCCGCGACGTTCAGCGCAGGTTCCACTCCGAGCACGGGGATCCCCCTCGGGAGGAAGTGCTGCAAGAGGTAGCCATCGTTCGAGGCCAGCTCGACGACGAGGCTGTCGCCGTCGAGGCCGAGCCGCTCCGTGATCGCGTCGACGTAGCGGCGCGCGTGCTCCACCCACGAGTCCGAGTACGCCGAGAAGTAGGCGTACTCGGTGAAGATGTCCGCGGGGGGAACGAACTCGGGGATCTGCACGAGCCAGCAGCGCTCGCACGCGCGCACGTGGAGCGGGTAGAACACCTCGCCCTGCTCCAGTTGCTCGGTGGTGAGCACCGTCTGGCAGAGCGGCGACTTGCCGAGATCGACGACCGTCAGCCGTAGCGGGGCGCCACAGTGACGGCATGCGGTCGCACCCGGCACGCTCGAGGTATCGGGGCGCGACGAGGTTTTCGGATCGGCTGCCACTCTTGCATTCTGTCTGTCAACCGGCGCCTGTCGAGACCTGACCCGCTAGACCGGGCTTCGTCCTACCGCTGGTGATGACTTGCGACAAGGCAACCCCTGAGTACTGTGAAGAGAGTTCGCGCGGGGTGCGCGCGAAAACGTTCATGGGAGAGGGGGACATCACATGGTGAGGCTTCTGGTACTCCTGGGTGGGGTGGCGGCCGCGCTGATCGTCGCTGGAGTCTCGTTCGCGACGCACAACTACAGCGGCACTGCTGACGACGTCACGATCGTCGGTAAGGGCCCGGACAACCCGGGTGGCAACGCCTACTGCCCGGCGAACACGATCCTCGGCCCGAAGATCGACCCTGGCGCGAACTACAGCGACCAGTACCTCACGATCTCGGGGTACGACGGGAACACGTTCGACTGGGCGTTCACGGCGCTCGGCAGCCATGCGTACGACATGGCCGTCGTGATCGTCAAGGGCGGCCCGAACTCGGCCGTCTACACGTACGACTACACCGCGGGCACGTCGTTCGACGACAGCGACTCGAACCTGTCGGCGCCGACCAATCCGGCCAACGGCAAGGACTATGGGATCAGCCACATCCAGGTGTGTTACGACCCGAAGGGCGGCGGCGACAACTAGCGCGTCACCGCAGGACTCGAGCGAACGCCTCCGGGTAACCCGGGGGCGTTCGCGTTCTGCGCGGGGCGCGCAGGATCACGGCGCCCGCGATTGAACGCACAGCCGATGCGCCGCATCCTTCTTCTCGTCATCCTCGCGGCGCTCCCGGTGCTCGTCCTTGCCGGTGTCGCGGTCCGGGAGTACTGGCCCCACGACCCACCCCCTCCTCTCCCCGCGGCTCGCGATCCGCTCCTGCCGGACCTGACGATGGCGCCTCTCGCCGAGCTGGTCGGCGGTGTCACCGAGAAAGGCGGCGTTCAACAGATCCTCTTTTCGGCGAGTATCGCGAACCGCGGCCCCGGGCCGTTCATGATCAACGCCGTCCGCGGTGACGAGCGCGGCCAGTGGCGCGTCTCGCAGCGTTTCCGTGAGCCTGACGGCTCCACCACCGAGACCGCCACACCCGCGGACATGACCTGGGGAGGGCACGGTCACGATCACTGGCACGTTCGCATCGGCGCCGCATACGCCCTCTATACGCTTCCCGGCCTGCGCAGGGTTCGATCGCTCGAGAAGGTCGGTTACTGCTTCTTCGACCAGACGCCGCTCGATCTCGACGTCGACGGCGCTCAACGCGTTCCCGCGTACCCGAAGAGCGTCTGCAACGGGAAGTCGACGCTCGCTCTCGACATGGGCCTCTCTACGGGCTGGCAGGACCCGTATACGTGGGCGCTCCCGGATCAACGTCTCGACGTCACGGGCCTCCCCGACGGCCGGTACCGCCTGGAGGCGACCGCCGACCCCAACCGGTGGTTCCGCGAGACGGACGAGACGAACAACACGACCTGGACCGAGATCAGCCTCAAGACGAGCACGTACCCGCCCCAGGTGGAGGTCTTGCGGAACGCGCCGGCGCGCTGACGAGCGGAACGTCAGTCGGCGCGTCCGAGCAGCACGCACGCGTTGTGGCCGCCGAGGCCCATCGCGTTCGAGAGGGCGACGTCGACCTCGGCGCGGCGGGCCTCGTTCGGGACGTAGTCGAGGTCGCACTCCGGGTCGGGGCTCCGGTAGTTGATCGTCGGCGGCAGGACGCCGTCTCGGAGCGCGAGCGCGCACATCATCGCCTCGACCGCGCCCGCCGACCCGAAGCAGTGCCCCGTCACCGACTTCGTCGACGAGATCGCGAGCCTGTAGGCGTGGTCTCCGAAGACCTGCTTGAGCGCGCGCGTCTCCGCGAGGTCGCCGAGCGGCGTCGACGTCCCGTGGGCGTTGACATACCCGACCCGCTCCGGGGAGACGCCGGCGGCCTCGAGCGCGTCGCCGATCATCGCCGCGACGCCGAGCGCCTCCGGCTCCGGCTGGGCGAGGTGATGCGCGTCGTTCGAGGCCCCGTAGCCGAGCACCTCGGCGTAGATCTTTGCCCCTCGCGCACGGGCCGACTCCAGATCCTCCAGCACGAGGATGCACGCGCCCTCCCCCATCACGAACCCCGCGCGGGTCGCGTCGAACGGGCGCGACGCGCGCGTGGGATCCTCCTCCTCGGCGACGAGGCCGCGCATGGCACAGAAGCCGGCGAGGATCAGCGGCGTGATCGGCGCCTCGGTGCCGCCCGCGAGGACAACGTCCGCCTGGCCGCGACGGATCGAGGCGGCAGCCTCGCCGATCGCGGTCGAGCCGGTCGCGCACGCGGAGACCGGCGCGAAGTTCTGTCCCTTGAGGCCGAGCTGGATCGCGATCTGGCCGCTCGCCGTGTCGACGAGCACGGAGGGGATGAAGAAGGGCGAGACTCGGTCGGGGCCTCGCTCGGCGAAGACCTGCTGCTGGTGGGCGATGGTCGCGATCCCGCCGATTGCCGAGCCGACGAGGATCCCGACTCGGGCCGGGTCGATGCCGTCGAGCCCGGCGTCGTCCCAGGCCTCCTGGGCGGCCGCGACCGCGAGCACGACGTTGCGGTCCATGCGGCGAGCCTCCTTCGGAGGAACGAGCTCACCCGGATCGAATCCGCGAACCTCGGCTGCGATCCGCACCGGGTACTCCGACGCGTCGAACGACTCGATCCACCCCACGCCGCTGCGCCCTGAGACCGCAGCGTCCCAGGTCGAGGGGGCGTCGAGCCCGATCGGCGTGACCGCACCGAGACCGGTGATCGCAACCCTCCGCATGGCGCCGAGAGCCTACTCGGCGGACGCAGGCATGGACACGACGACGGGCAGCGCGCCGGCCTTCTCAGACCTCACTGCACGATTGGCGCGCGAGGGTCATGGGGTGCCCGTTCGTCGTGTGAGACTCACTCTAGGTCGATTCGGCTCACACGGGAAGAGGGCGGTACGGTAGCTCCGTGCCCCGCGCGCGCAGGAGCAGCGAGCCCGTCGAAAGGCCGGCGGATCTCGACCCGGCGATCCCCTTCCCGCCGATGGAGGCCGAGCTCGTTCGCGACCTGCCCGACGGGGCAGAGTGGCAGTACGAGCCCAAGTGGGACGGTTTTCGCGGTCTGCTCGAGAACGCCTCGGGCCAGCTGCGGCTCTGGTCGCGGAACGCGCGCCCTCTCCTCCGCTACTTCCCCGAGCTCCAGCCGCTCGGTGAGCTGCTTCCGCCCCGCTCGTGCCTGGACGGCGAGATCGTGATCGTGCGCGACGGCGTGCTCGACTTCGACGCGATGCAGACCCGCCTGCATCCGGCCGACAGCCGCGTCCGGAAGCTGTCGGCCGAGATCCCTGCGAGCTTCGTCGCCTTCGACGTCCTCCTCTGGGACGGCGAGGAGCACTGGCCCGAGACGCTCGCCGACCGCCGCGCGACGCTGGAAAGGGTCGCTTCGAGGTGCACGCTCTCGCCCGCGACGCCCGACCGCGACGAGGCGCTCGAATGGCTCTCGTCGTTCGAGGCGATCGGGCTCGATGGGGTGATCGCCAAGCGCCGCGACGAGCCGTATCGCGCCGGCGAGCGAACCGCGGTCGTGAAGGTCAAGCCGGAGAAGACCGCCGACTGCGTCGTCGCAGGCGTCCGCTGGAAGAGCGACGGCCAGCGCAGGATCGCCACGCTGCTCCTCGGCCTCTTCGACGACGACGGGGCGCTGGATTACGTCGGCTCCTCCGCGGTCGCGCCCGCGCGGCACGACGAGATCGCCGACGCCGTGCTCCCGCTGCTCGACAACGCGCCGGAGCGCCGCTTCTCAGAGCCGAACCGGTGGGGCGGCGGAGAGCTCGAGGAGGCCGCCGTCCGCCCCGAGCTCGTCGTCGAGGTGCGCTACGACAAGGTGCAGGGCCGCCGCTTCCGGCATGGCACGAAGCTCCTCAGGCTGCGGCCGGACAAGGACCCGTCGCAGTGCACGTGGCGGGAGCTTCGTCCACCGCTCGCTCCGGGCGACCCGCTGCTCGAGCGGCTCCTGCGGCCGTCGCCCACGCGCGACTGAGGCGGAGACGCCGCGAGGCGTGCGCTACTGCTTCTTTGCCCGCGAGGGCTGCACGCGGGGCGGCTCACCCGGCATCTTCGGGAAGTTGGGCGGGTACGGCGCCTCGCCCACGCCCTCGGACTCCTCGCGCTCCACCCACTCGAGCAGCACCTCGAGGTCGGAGACGACATCGTCGATGCCCTCTTGGACGTCCCCCAGTTTCCGGAAGCGCTCCTGCATCGTGACGAGTGTGAAGTCCTCGGTCTCGACGTCGGGGAGCTCGTCCCACGTGACGGGCGCCGAGACGGTCGCGTCGGGGCGGGGCCGCACCGAGTAGGCGGAGGCGATGGTGCGGTCGCGGGCGTTCTGGTTGTAGTCGATGAAGACCTTCTCGCCGCGCTCCTCCTTCCACCAGGCGGTCGTCACGATGTCCGGCGCCCGGCGCTCGACCTCGCGGGCGAAGGCGAGCGCGCAGCGGCGGACGACGGGGAACTCCCAGCGCGGCTCGATCCGTACCGCGATGTGGATGCCGCGGTTCCCTGACGTCTTGGGCCAGCCGGTGTACCCCATCTCGGCGAGCGTCTCCCGCACGATCCCGGCGACGTGCTTGCCGTCCTCGAACGTCGTTCCGGGCTGGGGGTCGACGTCGATGCGCAGCTCGTCGGGGCGGTCGACGTCAGCGCGGCGCGAGGGCCAGGGGTGGAAGTCGATCGCCGCGAGGTTCGCGCCCCACACGACCTGGGCCAGCTCGGTCACGCACAGCTCGTCCGCGTGGCGTCCGGAGGGGAACGTGACCCGCGCCACCTCGACCCACTCCGGCCGTTTCTGCGGAACCCGCTTCTGGTAGATCTGCTCGCCCTGGATCCCGTCCGGGAAGCGGCGGAGCTGAGTCGGCCGCTCGCGAAGCGCGCGGACGATTCCGTCTCCGACGGAGATGTAGTAGTCGACGAGATCGCGCTTCGTGTGGCCGGCGTCCGGGAAGAGCACCTTGTCGGGGTTCGTGACCTTGACGAGCCGCTCGCCGACCTCGAGCTCGACGAAGGGCGAGGCCATCCCGTGACCCTACTCATCACCCCTACGTGCCTGCGGGCGAGATCGGTGTCAGACACCGATCTCTGTCAAGGGCAAACCGTGTCGAATCAGTACCGGTTTCTGCACAGGGCGGAGCGCCGACGTCGTCAGGCGTCGCGGCCCGTCATGTGGAAAACCGCCGCCGTCCGGAACGGCCGCCTTGACACGAATCGGTGTCTGACACCGCGCCGAGCGGAGCGGAAGCGCCTCGCGTGAGAAGGCGCTATCCAAAGTGAAGTATCGAGAAGCGCTGTGGTAGCCTCGCCCCGCGACGCAAACCCTTCGGAGGAGTCGAACGACATGCGGAAACTGCTCAGCACGAGCCTCGCCCTGGCCGCGAGCGCGGCGCTCGCCGTCGTCGCGACGGCGACGGCCGCACCCACGACCGGCGCCGCCGCGGCCGCGATCCCGGGCTGCGCCAAGGGCTCGCTCAACCTGGTCGAGGACGGCGTCCTCACGTTCGGCGCCGACAACCCCGCGTTCCCGCCGTGGTTCGGCGGCGCCGAGAAGACGAAGCCGTGGAAGGTCTCCGATCCGTACAGCGGCAAGGGCTACGAGTCCGCGGTCGCCTACGCGGTCGCGAGGCAGCTCGGCTTCACGAAGCCCCAGGTGAAGTGGACGGTCGTTCCGTTCAACAACTCCTTCCGCCCGGGTGACAAGCCGTTCGACCTCTACCTCACGCAGGTCTCCTTCACGCCCGAGCGCGCGAGGGCCGTCGACTTCACGAAGTCCTACTACTTCGTCAACCAGTCCGTGGTCGGCCGGAAGGGCCAGCCGATCGCCAGGGCGAAGTCGGTCGCGGCGCTCAGGCCGTTCAAGCTCGGTGTGCAGGTCGGCACGACGAGCTACACGTACATCACGAGGTACATCAGGCCCTCGTCTCGACCGCTCGTCTACGACACGAACGACGCCGCGGTGCAGGCGCTCAAGAACGGGCAGATCGACGGGATCGTGGTCGACCTGCCGACCGCCTTCTACGTCACGGCTGCCCAGGTGGACGACGGCGTGATCGTCGGCAAGCTGCCGACCCGGGGCACGAAGGAGCGTTTCGGAATGGTCCTCCAGAAGGGGAACTCGCTCCGAGGATGCGTCAACAGGGCGCTCGACCGGCTCTGGGCGAACGGGACGATCAAGAGGCTGCAGACGACGTACCTCGCCCGCGCCGGCGCGCCGGACATCAAGTAACCCGACCTGGACGGGAACCGGAGCTCCCGGATCCTCGGCGGCGCGACCGCTCCCGGCTCGCGAGAGGCGCGGGCGGTCGCGATCGCCCTCCTCTCGACGATCGTCGTCGTCACGGCGATCGCCGTCCTCGTCACGCGCTCGCCCGGCTGGGACGCGTTCCAGGCCTACTTCTTCGACTGGGGCTACTACCGCGAGTCGTTCCCGGAGATCCTCGATGCGTTCTGGGTGAACGTGAAGCTCTTCTGCATCGCGGAGGCGATCATCCTCCCCGCCGCCCTGCTCCTCGCGGTGCTGCGGAGCCTCCCGGGACCGGTGTTCTTCCCGATCCGCGCTCTGGCGATCGTGTACGCCGACCTCTTCCGCGGCATTCCGACGATCCTCGTGATCTTCATGCTCGGCTTCGGCATGCCCGCGCTCGGCCTCGACTGGATCCCCGACTCCCAGTTCTTCTGGGCGGTCGTCGCGCTCTCGCTCGTCTACACCGCGTACGTCTCGGAGGTGTACCGGGCGGGCATCGAGTCGGTGCACCCCTCGCAGGACGCGGCCGCGCGGTCGCTGGGGCTCACCCGGTCGCAGTCGCTCCGCCACGTCGTGCTGCCGCAGGCCGTCCGCCGCGTGATCCCGCCGCTCCTGAACGACTTCATCGGGCTCCAGAAGGACACCGCGCTGGTCGGGGCGCTCGGCGTCGTCGAGGCGTTCCGCATGACGCAGATCAACCAGGCCGCGACGTTCAACGGCACCTACTACCTCGTCGCCGCGACGCTGTTCGTGGCGATCACGATTCCGCTCGCACGGTTCACCGACTGGCTCGTCGCTCGCGACCGGCGTCGCCAGCAGGCGGGAAGGCTCGCATGAGCGCCGAGCGGGTCAGCGGGGACGAGGCCCTTCGCATCGAGGGCGTCCGCAAGGCGTTCGGGGCCCTCGAGGTTCTCCGCGGGGTCGACCTCACGCTGGCAGAGCACGAGGTCATGTGCCTGATCGGCGCCTCCGGGTCCGGCAAGTCGACGTTGCTGCGGTGCGTCAACCTGCTCGAGCCGATCCAGGCCGGCCTGATCTTCGTCGGCCGCGAGGAGATCACCGCACGCGGCGTCGACGTCAATCGCGTCAGGCGAGGGATCGGGATCGTCTTTCAGTCGTTCAACCTCTTCCCACACATGTCGGTGCTCGAGAACGTGACCCTCGCACCGCGAAAGGCGCGGAGGCTCTCACGCACCGACGCCGAGACGGAGGCGGAGCGGCTACTCGCGCGCTTCGGGCTCGCCGACAAGCGAGACGAGTATCCCGACCGGCTCTCGGGTGGCCAGCAGCAGCGCGTCGCGATCGTGCGCGCACTCGCCATGCAGCCGCGCCTCCTGCTGCTCGACGAGGTCACGAGCGCGCTCGACCCCGAGCTGGTCGCGGAGGTGCTCGACGTGATCCGGGAGCTCGCCGCGGGCGGCATGACGATGCTGATCGCCACCCACGAGATGGGGTTCGCGCGCGACGTCGCCCACCGGGTGGGCTTCCTCCACGAGGGACGGATCCTCGAGGAAGGCCCGCCCGACCAGATCTTCGGGGCCGCCCGCGAGGAGCGGACGCGCCAGTTCCTCCAGCGCATCGTCGCGGCAGGACGGCTGTAGCCACCGCGGTTATCGTTAGAACGTGGTGCAGGACCCCTACCGCGTGGACGTCTCCCTCGAGCCGCTCGACGAGTACCTGGTCATCCAGCCGACGGCCGACGAGACGGAGACCCGGGCGGGCCTGATCCTTCCCGCGTCCGCCGCCCAGGCCGCGGCGTGCCGCACCGGGATCGTGACGGCGATCGGCACCGACGTGACCGGCATCGAGCCCGGCGACAAGGTGCTCTACCCCCGTGACGCGGGGTTCGAGGTCCGGCTCGGCGGGATCGAGGTCAAGGTCGTGAAGCGCAGCGACCTGATCGCCCGCATCCACGACTGATCCGGCTGCGTCGATATCCTCTTCGAAGCCCGGAGAAGTGGCCGAGTGGCTGAAGGCGGCGCCCTGCTAAGGCGTTAGGTGGGGAAATCCCTGCCTCGAGGGTTCGAATCCCTCCTTCTCCGCTCCACCGGACCCGACTTGCCTGTGCACGAGCCCTCGCGGCCGGAGGCCGACTCTGCCGGCCGGGAGGCCAGGCATGCCTTGATCCAAGAGCTGTGCCCAAGGAGGGGGCGCGTGGGGGAACCATGGGTTCCCCCACGTCGTGAAGGCGGCGCCCTGCTAAGGCGTTAGGTGGGGAAATCCCTGCCTCGAGGGTTCGAATCCCTCCTTCTCCGCTCCACCGGCGTGCCGCGGGCGCGCGCTACCCTTAACGCGCTCGGAGGGGTGCCGGAGCGGTCGAACGGGGCGGTCTCGAAAACCGTTAAGGGTGCAAGCTCTTCGAGGGTTCAAATCCCTCCCCCTCCGCTGTTGTCCGGGCCGGATGTCACCGGCGCGCGCGCACCACGCTCCGGCATCGACTCGCTCAGCGGGTGAATGCCGCGCGGTACCACGCCGGCAAGACCACCCGAGCTCCCTCGACGAAGGGCCCGAGCGCCGCGCGGACGGACTCGGCGACGGCGGCCTCTCCGGCGTTGCGTATCGCCGGCTGCAACGGCCCCGCTGCCATGAACGCACGCTCGGCCACGTCAACGCTCTCGAACACGATCGGAGACTCGAGCTCGTCGTCTGCGTACGGATTCAGCTCGGCAGCAGCGAGCACCTCGTCGAGCTTGCCGGGCTCCGAGAGCGCGAACATGCCGCTCTCCCTCATGCTCTCCAACACCTCCTCGGCGTAGTGCGGGAACAGCGGCTTGACGACCGCGGCGATCCCCGACTCAGGCGCCCGCGCGGGAACGACCACCACGACCGAGTCGCGCGAGACTCGTTGGGCCTCGCGGAGAGCCCGCACCTTGTCGTCTGCGAACTGGAAGGCGCTGAGTCCCGTCACGACGTCGAACGAGTCGTCCTCCCACGGCAGCGCCTCGATGTCTCCGGCCTGGAACTCGCCCTCGGGCAGGCCCGACGCTGCAATCCGGATCAGCTCCTCGGACGCGTCGATCCCCGCGACCTCCGCACCGCGTTCCGCAGCCATCCGTGCGAAGCGGCCCGCGCCGCATCCGCAGTCGAGCAGACGTGTGCCGGTATCGACCTCCGCTCGGTCGAGCACGTGACGGTAGACAGGAGTTCCCCAGCCTGCGGCCCCCTCCCACGTCTCGGCCCACGCGGCGGCTCGCGCGCCGAACAGCGGGCCCCATCGAGCTGCGCTGCCGCCGTCGGGCTTCGGCATCAACCGACACCTCCGTGATCAGTTCACCGGCCGGGAGTGTGGCAGGCTTCCGCCCGGAGTGGAGGAACCGCAGTTCGTCGAGTCCAGGGACGGGACGCCGATCGCCGTCTGGCGAACGGGCACCGGACCGCCGCTCTTGCTCGTCCACGGCGCCGCTGCGGATCACAGCCGGTGGGCGCCCGTGCTCCCCGCCCTCGGCGAGCACTGCACCGTCCTGACGATGGATCGCCGTGGCCGGGGCCGAAGCGGTGACGCCGGCGACTACGCGATGGAGCGCGAGTACGAAGACGTCGTGACGGTGGTCGAGTGGGCAGGCCACGAGGTGAACGTGCTCGGCCACTCCTATGGAGGCATTTGCGCGCTCGAGGCAGCGCTGCTCACCGACCGTATCGGGAGACTCGTCCTCTACGAGCCCCCGCTCGGCTTCTTACGGTCGCCTCCTCACGTCGTCGAGCGGCTCCTCGAGCTGCTCGAGCAGGGGCAGCGTGAGCAGCTGATCGCATACTTCATGCGGGAGGTGGCTGGCCTTTCGGCCGACCAGGTCGAGATGCTGCGCTCACTGCCGGCCTGGCAGGCACGGCTGCGTGCCGCCGACACGATCCCCCGCGAGGAGCGCGCGAATCGGGAGTACGTCTTCGATCCGGCCCGCTTCCGAGAGCTGCGCGCTCCGACCCTGTTCCTCCAGGGCGGCGAGAGCGCGGCGCCCTTCAAGTCGGCCGCCGAGGCTGCGCGCTCGGCGCTCGGCGACTGTCGGGTCGTGATCATGCCCGGCCAGCAGCACGCCGCGATGGACACCGGCACGGAGCTCTTCACGAGCGAGGTGCTGCGCTTTCTCGAAACGGCGTAGCGCCTCCGCCTCAGGCTCACCACACGGCGTTCTCCAGCTCGCCTGCTCCCAGGCCGGCAAGCGCATGACCGAGCAGCCTGACGCCGCGGCATAATCGACGCGTGGGCGACGCCGCCGCCCCCGCCTCCGATCGTGAATCGGGTCTCGTCGGTCGCGAGCAGGAGCTTGCACGCCTCGACGCGTTCCCGGCCGCGGTGGAGACCGGTGCGCATGCGCTCGTCGTCCGCGGCGAGCCCGGGATCGGCAAGACGGTCCTCTGGCGCCACACCGTAGAGCGCTGCCGCGCCGCCGGTCACCACGTCGTGCTCACCCGGCCGGCGGAGGAGGAGATGCCGCTGTCCGCAGTCGGTCTCGTCGATCTGCTCGAGAGCACCGATGTCGACGTCGATGCCCTGCGCTCCGAGCACGACCCGCTCGTTCGCGGGCGCATCGTCCTCGAGGCGCTACGTCGGCTGTGCGAGGCACGACCGTTGATCGTCGCGATCGACGACCTCCAGTGGCTCGACTCCGTCTCGGCCCGCGCGCTGCGGTATGCCCTGCGACGGATCGACGGCGAGCCGATCGGGGTGCTGGCGACGACCCGTCCGGGCGGGCACGCAGATCCGATCGCCCTCGAGAGCAGCCTTCCGCCCGGACGTCGCGGCGCGCTGGATCTCGGCCCGCTCAGCCTGGGGGCGCTCCGACGTCTCCTCGCGAGTGTCGGCGTCGAGGCCGTCTCACGCCCGACGCTTGCACGAATCCACGCGGTCTCGGGAGGGAATCCGCTGTACGCGATCGAGCTCACGCGCGCTCTCCCCGGCCCGAGGCGGGCCACGGGCGACGTCGGGTTGCCCCGGTCGCTGCAGACGGCGATCGAACGACGCCTCGAAGCGGTGCCCGAGGAGGTCGTGCCCCTCTTGGAGGCGGTGTCCGCCCTGGGGACGAGCTCCGTTCGGGAGATCGGGGAGATCATGGCCGAGCCCGACCTCGAGGCGCTGCTCGCCCTCGCGACCGACCACGGCCTGTTCGTGATCGAGGAGGACCTGTCCGTGAGGTTCGAGCATCCCCTGGTCGGGTCGGCCGTCTATGCGCGAATGACCCCGCTCGCACGACGATCGCTGCACGGCCGCCTCGCTGCGCGGGCGACCGACCCCGACGTCCGGGCCCGCCATCTTGCCCTCTCCACCGACGCGGCAGACGCCGAGATCGCGGCGCTCCTGGAGGACGCAGCCGGGCGCGCGGGAGCCCGCAGCGCCCACGACCTCGCGTCGGAGTTCGCCGGGCACAGCCTCCGCCTCACACCGCCTGGGAACGAGGAGGCTGCACGACGCCGCGCGCTCCTGGAGATAGAGCACCTCGGTGCCGCGGGGGAGGTGCGCCGAGCCCTCGCTCACGCCGACCGGCTGATGGCTTCGCTGCCGCCGGGGCCCGCACGGGTGGAGGCGCTCATGCAGCGCGCCGACCTCGAGGACGACGACCGTACGACTGCGGAGGCGCTGCTCCTCGGTGCGCTCGAGGAAGCGGGCAGCGACGGACAGCTGCGCGGCCGCGTCCTCCACCGGCTCGCCCAGCTGCGGCGCCTCCGCATCGGCGACCTGCCCGGCGCGGCCGAAGCCGCGCGAGAGGCCCTCGCCCTCGCGGAGCAGGTTGCGGATGCGCGGCTCGAGCTGCACTCCGCGGCCTACCTCGGTCACCTCGAAGCGTTGCGCGGCTCCCCGCGACAGGACCTGATGGACAGGGCCGTGCGACTGGAGCAGGAGATCGGCGGCCTGCGTCTCTCTGTCGGACCGCGGTCGCTGCTCGCCAAGCAACGACTCTGGGCGGGCGACCTGCCCGGCGCGCGTCGCCTGCTCGAAGCCGTGCAGGCAGACACGCTGCGCACCGGCAACGAGATGAAGCAGCCGCAGCTGCTCTACGACCTGACGCTCGTGGAGTGCGCCGCCGGCAATCTCGCAGTCGCGCACCAGCTGGCACGCCGGGGGATCGAGGCTGCGCTCGATGCCGAGAACACCTACACGGAGCGCGAGCTCCTCTACCCCCTCGCCCTGGTCGAGGCGTGGCTCGGCCGCGCCGACCAGGCGCGGGCGACGGCGGCGCGCCTCCACGAGGAGGCGGTGACGTACGGCATCCGTCCGCTCGGCGCCCGCGTCGCGAGCGTCCTGGGGCTGCTCTCGCTGTCAGAGGGCGACACCGAGGCCGCCGCGACGACCCTCCGGCCGGCGACCGACCTGCTCGAGGAGATGGGATTCGCCCACCCGGGCGCCTTCAGGGTGCTGCCCGACGCCGTCGAAGCCCTTGCATACTCGGGCGACGGGGCCGTAGCCGCCGAGCTGCTCGAGCTGCTCGACCACCGTGCCGAGGCGACCGGCGCTTGGCCGCGAGCGGCGGCGCAGCACGCTCGAGGAGTTGTCCTCCTCGCGGACGGGCATGCCGACGACGCGGCGAAGCTGCTCGAGCATGCATCGACCAGCTTCGACAGGCTCGGCTACGCGCCGGACGCCGCGCGCGCGATGCTCGCGTGCGGCCGCGCGCTGTTGCGAAGCGGGCGCAAGGCACCGGCGGCGGATACGCTGGCCGCGGCGCGCGACCGCTTCGCGCGGATGGGCGCCACCCTCTGGGAGTCACGTGCCGTGGAGGAGCTCGAACGGGCCGCTCCGGGCCGCGCCGCGGGTGAGCTGACGGCGGCCGAGCGGCGCATCGCCGCCCTGATCGCGCAGGGGATGCGGAACCGCGAGATCGGGCAGACGCTCTTCATGAGCGTCGCCACCGTCGAGGCGCACCTGACCCGGATCTACCGGAAGCTCGGCATCCGCTCGCGAAGCGAGCTGGCACGCCTCGTGACGGACGGCACCGTCGTGACGACGAGCGCCGACTCGCTCGACCCCGCACAGGCGTAGGGGTCTCGCCCCGGGGTGTAGGGAATTCCCTCTAGAGCGGCGCTTCCGACGCTCGTAGCGTGAGCGTCAGGATGACGCGCGCAGCTCAACCGCTGAGATCGAACTGGCCCGCCGAGCCCACCGGGTCGGACCGCCGCCCCGGCTCCGCCCGCCTGATCGAGCGGATCCGGGAATCGGTGGTCGGCGACGACACGGTGCTCGAAGGGCCGTTCGGCGGCCGCCGCATGGTGTACGCGGACTACACGGCCTCGGGGCGGTCGCTGACGTTCGTCGAGAGCTTCATCCGTGGCCGGGTACTGCCCCTCTACGGGAACACGCACACGGAGGCATCGGCGACCGGGCAGCAGACGACGCGCCTGCGCGAGGAGGCACGACTGCTGATCCAGGAGGCGGTCGGCGCCTCGAAGGACGATGTGGTGCTGTTCTGCGGCTCGGGGGTCACCGGAGCGATCGACAAGCTCGCCCGAGTGGTCGGGCTCGTCGGCGCTGGGGCCCGTGCCGAGCCGCTTCCGCCTGACGAGCGCCCCGTGGTGTTCGTCGGCCCGTACGAGCACCACTCGAACGAGCTGCCCTGGCGCGAGTCGATCGCCGACGTCGTCACGATCCGCGAGAACGAGTCGGGGGGCGTGGACATCGACCACCTGGACGCCGAGCTCGCCCGCCATGCCGAGCGGCCGCTCCGGATCGGCAGCTTCTCGGCCGCGTCGAACGTGACCGGCATCGTCACCGACATCGATGCGGTGTCCATAGCGCTCCATCGACATGGGGCGCTTGCATGGTGGGACTACGCGGCGGCGGGCCCCTACCTCCCCATCGAGATGAACCCGACTCCGCCTGTCGCGGACGGCCACCTTGCCTACAAGGATGCGGTGTTCCTCTCACCCCACAAGTTCGTCGGCGGGCCGGGCACCCCGGGCGTGCTGGTCGTCAAGCGCGGGCTCCTCCGCCGCGCGACGCCGACGGTCCCGGGCGGCGGCACGATCCTCTTCGTCAGCGCGAAGGAGCACTCGTACGACCCTGATCCGACCCTCCGGGAGGAGGCCGGTACGCCGGCGATCGTCGAGTCGATCCGCGCCGGCCTCGTCTTCGCGCTCAAGCAGGCGGTGGGCACGTCGGAGATCCGGTATCGCGAGCAGAGCTTCGTCCGCCGCGCGCTCGAGTCGTGGCGGAGAAATCCGCGGATCGAGATCCTCGGCAACCCGTCGAGCGAGCGGATCGCGGTGGTCTCGCTGGCGCTGCGTGACCCACCCGGTCTGCTGCACTCGAACTTCGTGGTCACGGTGCTGAGCGACCTGTTCGGCATCCAGGCCCGGAGCGGCTGCTTCTGCGCAGGGCCGTACATCCACCGCCTCTATCCGGTCGACGAGGTGTGGTCCAGGCGAATGCACCTCGAGGCGTCGCGCGGCAATCTCGGCGCCAAGCTTGCGTTCGTCCGGATCGGCTTCAACTACTTCATCAGCGAGGCGGTCTTCGAGTACCTCGTCGAGGCCGTCCACCTCCTCGCGGACGAGGGCTGGAAGCTCCTGCCCTTCTACCGCTTCGACCCCCGCACGGGCCTCTGGAGCCACAGGAGCGGCCGTTCGGCGGCCTCCCTGTCGTTTCGCGACCTCGACTTCGACTCCGATGAGCTCGTTTCGTCGGGCCGCCGCACGGCGCCGGAGAGCGTCCTTCCAGGCCAGCTCGAGGAGGCCAGACGGATATTGCGCGCGGCGGACACGGTCCGCCTGGCACCCGTGCCCGACCCGCCGCTGACGCCCGACTTCGAGCGCATCCGCTGGTTCACGCTCCCGGGCGAGGCGCACGAGCGACTCCAGCGGCCCGCTAGGGGTTCCGGGGCGCATGCGAGGGGATTCCCGCTAGGCGGCTCCGGCGCCACGACCTAGGCTCGAGGCATATGGGAACTGGGCATCCACTGGCAGCGCTCGTGGCCGCAAAGGCACTCGTGGGGGGCGAGGAGAAGCGCGCCCGGGGGGCGTCGCGGCGCTCCGCTCGGAAGCGGCGCGCTGCGACGCGGGTCTTCCTCGCAGAGCACTACTCGCCGGACCTCGACGAGCAGCGTGTCGACGCGCTCACGCGGAGGCTTCGGGCCGCAGCGAACGAGGGCATTGTGGCGAGGGTGCGCTTCCTCGGCTCCGCGGGCGTGCCCGGCGACGACTCCTTCCTCTCGATCTTCTCGGCGCCCTCCCTCGAAGCAGTGGCGCGTCTCGTCGATCACGCCGAGGTCGCCGCCGATCGCATCGTCCCGGCCCTGTGGCAGGCCGGCGACGGCTGATCACGCCGAGCCGCGGAACCGCGATACGTGCTCGGCGACCAGCTCGGCCCAGCGGGCAGCACGGGGTAGCGTCACCAGCCGACCGGAGGGAGCGCGGAGCGCCACGCCGTGGACGGCGCCCGGGATGACCGCGTACGACCCCTCGACCCCCATCCGCCGCGCCCGCTCGTAGCCGCGTCGCGAGACGGTGGGGCTGACACCCGGAATCCCAGGGAGCCAGCGGTCGAGTGCCCCGTGGAGGACGTCCAGCCTCCGGCCCCGGAGCGGAGCGAGGTCGAGCTGCTCGGGCAGCCAGGGCGCGAGGCCGAGGACGCCGACCACGCTCGGGTGCGCGGCCGCCCCCACGCAGACCGCGCCGCCCATCGAGAAGCCCAGCAGGAGCGTCCGCTCGGCGCCTGCAGCCATCACCGCCGCGACCGCGTCCTCCACGCAGAGGTCGAGGCGCTTCCAGGACTTGACGCGGTAGCGCACCTCAGCGAACCGCACGTCCGCAAAGGAGGGCGCGAGCCGGCGCACGAGCCACTCGATCGACGCACTCCACGTCCCGGGCACCTGCGCCGCCTGGCCGCCGTTTGCGCAAACCACTGCCAGCCGGCCCTGCGGCCCCGAGAACCTGACCTCAGCGCCGCTCGACAGGGCCTCCGGGGCGGCGGGCGCGTCCACGCCCGAACGCTAGCCGCCGCGCCCGGAGAACCCCGTGTCCGGCGCTAAGGTTGTCCCTCTCGGAGAGGTGTCCGAGTGGTCTAAGGAGCGCGACTGGAAATCGCGTACGTGGTGAAAGCTGCGTCGCGGGTTCAAATCCCGCCCTCTCCGTGTGGAAAGGCCCCTGTCGGGGCCTTTCCACCAGATTCGCGGGATCACGACCTCAGACAGCGTGCTCGAGGCAGCTGCGGAGCTTGTTCGCCTTGCTCTTGCTCTTGCCGTGACCCTTGCCCTTGCCCTTGCCGGCCGTTGCGCGCTCGGCACAGCGATCGGCGGCGTCGCCGATCCGCTCGACCGCGGCTGCGCGGGCGGTGTCGTTCTTCATCCGCGCCATCTTGGAGACGCACTTGCCGAACGCGTTGGCGCCGTTTCGGTTCTTGCCGTAGGCGGTGCGGAACGCGTCGACACCCATCTCGGCGCGGAGCTTCTTGCACGCCTGCGCGGGATTCAGACCACCCGTGCCGGGCGGCTTCGGCCCCTCCGGCGCGAAGAACGTCGACGTGTTCACCTTGACGTTGCGGATGCGGACGGTCTGCTCCTTGTCGGCCAAGGCCCAGCCCGAGTCGACGACCAGCGAGATGCCCGTCACCTGATACGTGCCCACGAGGGCGAGCGCCTGCGCGTACGTCGACACCTGCGTCCCGGCCTGCACCTGGCTCGTGTCGAATCGCCCCTCCGTCGAGCCGATCAGATTGCCGGACGCGACCCACACGTTCTGCGAGCAGCCCGTGAAGGACGGGGTCGGACCGAGATAGACGAACACGTTCCTCTCACCCGAAGGCGTCTGCACACGAACCTGGAACCGGGGCGAGCCGGCGATGCAGTCGTCGTCGGTCACGTCGAACTCGGTCGACAGCGTCGTGAGGCTCGCGAACGTCGTCACACCCGTGTCGGAGAACGACGCACCCGAGAAGTCGTTCGCGGCCCCGGCGTCGCCGGTGTTCGACACGAGCGTCAGGATCCCCCCGCTGGTGGTCGCGCCGCCGAACGGCGTCGCGGTCGCGGACAGTGCCGCTGGTGCGAAGACGGCCGCCAGCACGATCCCAGCAGTCATCGCGATCGATCGTCTCATGGAAACCCCTCTCGTCAGGGTCCACGCAAGCGCGTGGTCCAGTGGTACACCAGGAGCCTTCCCACCTCCGGCCGCCGCGAGCCGGTCCCGAACGGAATCCTTACGACGCCCCGGCGGCCGCCGAGACGTACGCGGCGACCTCCTGGATCTGCTCCTCGGAGAGCTGATCCTTGAACGCGGGCATGGCGCCCATCCCGTTCGTGACCCGCTCGACGACGAGCGCCGGGGCCGGCTTCGCCTCGTCGAGGTTCGGCCCTACGGAGCCGCTCGCACCCGCGTCGGCAAGCGTGTGACACGTCGCGCAGCCGGCGCTCTCGAACACTTCCTTCCCCACCGCCGTCGAGCCGGCGGCCGGCTCCTCCGTGGTCGCTCCGGGCTCTCCCTCCGCCTCCGACGCATGAGCTTCCTCGACCTCCTGCGTCCCGGTCACCCACACCACGGCGGTCATCTGAGCGACGAACAGCAGCACGGAGACGAGGATGTACGCGTCGAGTCGCCGCGGGAACCCGGGGCTCCGCTTCGGCACGAAGATCGCGGTGACGATTGCCCAGACGATGAACGTGATCGCGACCACGAGCAGAACCGTCTTGCCGAGGCTGGTGATCCCCGAGAGGAGCATCGCGCGGAAGCTACCACGCTGCCCTGCGCTGCGATCCGCGCTCTACCGAAGTCACGTGAAGTGAATAGGGTTTCGGTTTGTGACGCCTGCGGAGCGGCTCGACAGGTACGCACGCCTTGCGGTCGAGGTCGCAGTCAACCTCCAGCCCGGGCAGTTTCTCCGGATCTCGGCCGACCCGGAGCACTTGCCTCTGGTCCGCGCGGTCGGCAGGGTCGCCTACGAACGCGGCGCGCATTTCGTCGAGGTCCACTACCGCGATGCTCACCTGAAGCGCGCGAGGGTCGAGCACGCGCCCGAGGACTCGCTCGATTGGAGCCCTCCCTGGACCGTGGCACTCATCGACCACATGGTGGAGACTCGCGGAGCAACGATCACGATCACGGGGGAGGCAGAGCCGGAACTGCTCGCCGACCTCGATCAGCGCCGGGCCCAGCGGGCGCGGCCGCGGCTGGCCGTCGAGAAGCTCCTCGACGCGGAGAACCGCCGACTCATCCAGTGGACGATCGTGGGCTACCCGAACGAAGGGTGGGCTCGGACGGTCTTCGGCGAGCCCGACGTCGAGCGGCTCTGGGAGGCGGTCATCACGGCGACGCGCCTCGACGAGCCCGACCCGGTGACGGCCTGGCAGGAGCACATCGCACGCCTCCGCGCGCGCGCCAGCGCGCTCGACGAGCGCCGCTTCCGCGCCATCCGCTTCAGGGGGCCCGGCACGGACCTGGTGGTGGGCCTGCCCGAGTCGCATCGTTGGCTCACGGGAGCCGAGGAGACGGTCGACGGCGTGCCGCATCTCGTCAACGTTCCGACCGAGGAGGTCTTCACGACACCCGACCGCAGGCTCACGGAGGGGACGGTGCGATCGACGTTCCCGCTCTCGCTCGGCGGCACGATCGTGAGGGGCCTCGAGGTGCGCTTCGAACGCGGCAAGGTCGTCGAGGTGCGTGCGGAGGCGGGCGCCGAGGCGGTACGCCAGGAGATGGCGACCGACGAGGGCGCGAGCTATCTGGGCGAGGTGGCGCTCGTCGACGGCGACTCGCGCGTGCGCAAGACCGGCGTCGTCTTCTTCGACACGCTGTTCGACGAGAACGCCGCCTGCCACATCGCGTGGGGCCAGGGGATCCAGGGGGCGCTCGAGGGCGGAGAGGAGATGCCGAATGCGGAGCTCGCCGCGCTCGGCTACAACGACTCGGTCGTGCACACCGACTTCATGGTCGGCGGCCCGGAGGTCCTGGCGCTCGGCGTGGAGCAGGGGGGCACCGAGGTGCCGATCATCGAGGACGACACCTGGGTGCTCCGCTAGCCTAAGGGCGTCTCCGGGCGCATAGCTCAGCGGGAGAGCGCTCGCTTCACACGCGAGAGGTCCCTGGTTCGATCCCAGGTGCGCCCATCCTCGAGGGAGCCTCGCGCCCTAGCCGACCTGCTCGTGGAGCAACGCGTCGCGCAGCTCCGCATGCTCGGGCCGCCGATCCCATGTAACGCGAACGATCGCCTCGCGGTCGACCCTCAGCAGCCGGACCTGTACCGTCCTGACGAGCAAGGCGCATTCGAGCTTCTCGGCCGTCAACTCGTACCCGGCGTCTCGAAGCCTGCGGATCAGCTCGAGCATGGAAGCGGGCTGCATCTGTACGCCTGCCAGGTACATGGGAAGGGCTTGCCTCGGTCGTTCGGACCCGAAACGTGGGCGTCAGGACGAGAGGAGAGGAAGCACGCGGACCGGCCGTGAGCCTCAGGCGGTGAACCCGCGCGAGGCCGGGACTCACGATCTCGGGTGTCACGCCATGATGTGCGGCGGATGCGGCTCAGCAGCGCGGGCTCTCGGGTACGCCCACGGCTGTTGCCGCCCCCGCCCAAGAATCAGAGCCTGCCGGCCCATCGAATGCCGCCGAGGACGTGGCGCATGAACTGCGCATTGTCGTAGTCCGCATCGTTCGCGCCACCGTTCGTGTACCACGAGCGGCCGCCGTCGTACAGCTTGTACCAGGAGAACGGATGGTCCGCGCCCATCGTCCCGCCCGGGCTGTGGCTCTCGTCCAGGTTCACGAGCACATGGACCCCGCGGGTTTTCGGGTTCACGTCCCAGTTGTACGCCTCCTCCGTCATCAGCCACGAGTCCGGGAGCCCCCGTGTCGAGGGATGCGTATGGTCGACCGTGACCAAGCGGAGCGGCGCTGTCGGGATCTCGGTGCGATAGCGCGCCCCGACCAGCCGCGTGTACCAGGGCCAGTCCTCCAGCACGAGTGCCGTCGCGTTGTGGACGCCGACAAACCCGTGGCCCGCCTCGATGTACCGTCGGAATGCGTCGCGCTGATCGCTGTTGAGGACGTCGCCGGACGGGTTGAGGAACACAACCGCCCGGTAACGGGCCAGGTTCGCCGGCGTGAACGCGCCCGAGTCCTCGGTCGCATCGACCGTGAAGCCGTTCGCGGCACCGAGCTGGGTCAGCTTCTCGATCGCGTAGGGAATCGAGTCGTGTCTGTAGCCGCGTGTCCTCGAGAACACCAGAAGGCGGGTCGCGAGCCGTCGGCGCGACTCGTAGAGAACCACGGGTTGCTCGCCGAACGGTGCGGCGCCCAGGACGTCGGGTAGGCGATCGCCATTCAGGTCGGCGACCCGCGTGTTGTGGAGGTTCTCGCCTCGGCCGACCGTGATCGGCGCCCACGCGAGCGCACGGCCCTCGTTGAGGAAAGCCATCAGCCGGCCCTCGCCTCGGAACTCGCTCCCAACGACATCGAGCCTTCCGTCGCCGTTGACGTCCGCGACGTCCACGCTGTGGACACTCTCGAGCCCAATTCCGATGGGATGACGCCTCCAGGCGCCTCTCGCCGGGTCGGCGGGGGCCTCGAACCAGGCGATGTCGCCCTCCCGCTCCGAAACGGCGAGCACGATGTCCCGTCGACCGTCGCCGTTCAGGTCGACGATCTTGACCGCCGCCCACTCGTTCCATCTCCCGAAGCTTCGATTCGACCAACCGCGCGTGGTACGCGCAGCAGAGCCGCCGGGATTGACGAGCCATCGTCCTCCCACCGCGAGGTCCGGGTCACCGTCGTTGTCCAGGTCACCGGCGTCGAGCCCGTTGCGACCGAAACCCGGATCGAGCCTGATTCGAACCCACGCAGCTTTCCCGTGCTGGAAGAAGAGATCCACGCCGGAACCGGTCTCGCCCCGCATCGCGATGTCGAGCCTGCGGTCGCCGTCGAGATCCGCGACAACGATGTCGTGCGTTCCGCCGTCGCCCACGCGATGTGCGTCCCAACTCCGGCCAAGCTTCGTGTTCTCGTACCAGGTCGTTCCGACGACGAGGTCGACATCGCCGTCACCGTCGAGATCCGCCGTCGCGCTTCCCGACTCCGAGGCACCACGGGACGAAATCGTGGTCGGCGCCCAGTCGGGGTTCCGGTACCACACGACAGGCCCGGTGGCGCCGCTCACGACGACGTCCAGCTTCCCGTCGCCGTTCAGGTCGGCGATGGACTTCATCCACGGGTCTCGTGGGCCCGTGTTCGCTATCACGACCCTCCGCAGGCCGATGTCCTGGAGAGTCGCGGCGTGAGACGGGCCGGCGACGACCGCCAGCAAGACCACCGCGAGCAACACCAACCCCCCCGCAACGAACGCCGCCGCGAGAAACCATCGTGAGCGCCAGTGGCGCCACGGTCGAACCGCCTGCATCACCCTCCCCCGAGCCTGTCGGCTCGCCCTCGATTGTACAGCCCAACCGTCATGGGAGGTAGTCGCGCCGGGCGCTGCACAGTAGGTAGATCGAGGTCGTCGTTCGCGAGAGCCGGGCCGCCCGGTTGCTGAAGCCTGCGGCCGACAGGCCGCGGGGCCTAGGGAATCGACAGCTTCGCCTGCACCACGGCCTGCGTCGCGCGGCCGCTCTCGGAGACCGGCCAGACGTACCACCGGTATGAGCCGGCCGTCAGGCGCACGACGCGACCCTCGTGGCGCCACGACTGGCCGAGCTCGAGCACGGGTTCTTTGGTCTCCTTCGCCAGCACTCGGTCTGCCCCCCTGAACAGCTCGACGTGGTAGCCGACGGCTCCCTCGACGGGCGCCCAGGCGAATCGCCGCGGCTCCGGCGCGACGGGCGCCTTGGGCTTCGAGGCAGCCTTGGAACCGGTCGTGGCACCTGCCTTGGCCTTCGTGGCGGCCTTCGGCGTTGTCGTTGACTTCGGCTTGGTCGTAACCTTCCGAGGCGCGCTTGCCTTCGGTTTGGTCGTCGCTCTGGGCCTGCCGGCGACCTTCGGCTTGGAGACGGTCGCGTTGGGCTTGGACGTCGCCTTGGGCTTGGAACTTCCACCAGGGTTGGTCTGCAGCTTGGGTGCGGACCTGGGCTTGGGAACAGGCGACGCCCCGTTCGACGACGGGGCCTCGGACTGGAGCGGCTTGCCGGAAGCAGGCGTGGCGGTGGCCTCGGGCGAGCCGGGCGACGATCCGCCGGTCAGATTGAGGATCCCGAGAACGGCCACGGAGGCCAGAGCCACGCTCGCGAGGAAGAGCAGCGTCCCGCGGCCGCGGCGGGAAGGTGAGGAGCGCTTCGGCCGAGTGGAGGCGGCCGGCCGCGTGATCGGATGCGGCATCGCAGGGGCGATCGCGGCAAGCGTCCGGCGTTCCGGCTCCGGTGGAGCAGGCTCGACCCGCGGCAAAGGCTGAGTGCGACGTTCCGGCTCGACGACCCTGGCCGGCTCCGCTTCGACCACCCGCTGCGAGGCGGGGGCGAGAGCCTCGGGCCCAGCGGTGGGTTTCGCGCTCTCGTCTGTCGGCCGAGGCGGCTCGACGACCGTCGCGTCCACGACGGTCTCCGATTCGCTGGGTTGCAGGAGGGTCGGCTCGGCCGGGGAGGTCGGCCGTGGGACGATCGGCTCGTCGGGCTCGACCGCAGGTGAGACAGGCGCCGCGCCGGCCTGCGCCACGGCACGTGGAGGCTCGAGCGCCGGCCCCGAGGTCCCGTTCGACTCGGCGGGAGGTACGAGCCGCAGCCCAGGCCCGAGGAGGGGGCGCGACGGCGCGGGCAGGGCGGCACGTTCGCGCACCAAACGCGCCAGCTCCGGGTCGACGAGGACGAGCTCTGGGCTGATCTCGGAGAGATCGACACCCTCGTCCGCATCGCCGGGAATATCCGCGACGGGCCTCATCGATTCATCATCGGCGTCGACAGCATTCCGCTTGATCGAACGGCCCATGCTACCCGCCTTTGGTGATGGGCCTGCCGGAGTGCGCAACACACGGGTGCTACGCTCGGGTTGCCCGGTCGCGCTAGGTGGGGAGTCAGCGGTTCCCTGAACCCGAAATCCGCTCCAGCGGGGCCGAACGCCGTCCGAGGGCGGCGGTCACGGGCACGGGTCACCGATACGCGGCGTTGACGGTCGGGTCCCGCGCACTGGGAGCGTTCGAACCGCGTCAGATCCGGAAGGAAGCAGCGCTAAGAACTCCCTCCCAGGTGCCGCGGCACCGCCCGACCCGAGCAGGCGGCGGCGGCACCGCCCGGGGTCGCCTGTTCGACGTCGGAGCGCGCGGCCGGGCATTTCAGCCGGCGGCCGCAGCCAGAGGGTCTGCGAGAATGCATCCATGACGGCCCTGTATCGCACCTACCGCTCGCTCGACTTCACACAGGTCGTGGGGCAAGAGGCGATCGTGCGCACGCTGCGCAATGCGATCGAGCACGATCAGGTCCGGCAGGCGTACCTCTTCGCAGGCCCCCGCGGCACGGGCAAGACCTCGATGGCGCGCATCCTTGCCAAGGCGCTCAATGCCGAGGGCGGCCCGACTGCGGACTTCGACCCCACGACGCGGATCGCGAGGACGATCGCAGACGGAACGGCGCTCGACGTGGTCGAGATGGACGCTGCCTCGCAGCGAGGGATCGACGAGGTTCGCGAGATCCGGGAGCGGGCGATGCTCCAGCCCGCCGAGGGCCGCTACAAGGTCTACATCGTCGACGAGGCGCACCAGCTCACGACGGCTGCCTGGAACGCGCTCCTCAAGCTGATCGAGGAGCCCCCGCCCCACCTCGTCTTCGTCTTCTGCACCACCGAGCTCTCCAAGGTGATCCCGACGGTTCGGTCCCGCTGCCAGACCTTCGTCTTCCAGCGCCCGCGCCTGCAGGAGATCGTCGCCGTCCTCCGCCGGGTCTGCGACGGCGAGGGGATCGACGCGCCGGACTCCGCGCTCTCGCTCGTCGCTCGCGGCGCCGGGGGTTCGTTCCGCGACGCGATCTCGACCCTCGACCAGCTGGCCGCCGCGACGGGGAAGAAGATCTCCGTGCAGGACGTGCTGCAGCTGGGGACGGCGGTCGAGGAAGACGTGCTCTTCCGTCTCTGCGACACGATCGTGGACGGTGACGTCGCCGGCGCGCTCGTGCTCGTCGAGGAGCTCGCAGAGCGAGGCCAGGATCTCGGGCAGCTGACGAAGGAGCTTCTCGAGCATCTTCGCCACCTGCTCCTCGTCCAGCACCTCGGGCACGTTCCCGAGTCGCTCCCGCTCACCGAGGAGTCGCGAGACCGTCTGCGCGAGCAGGCGAACCAGCTCCCCGAGCCGACGGTGCTGCGGCTGGTCGACCTCCTGGCAGTGGTGGTCGAGGACGAGCGGCAGGGCGGAGACCCCCGCCTGCCGCTCGAGCTCGCGCTCGTCAAGGTGACCCGGCCCCAGTCCGATCTGGCACGTGAATCGCTTGTCCATCGTGTCGAAGTGCTGGAATCCCGGGTGCATGCCGGTGTTCCCGCCGCGGAGTCGTGGGGCCCCTCCCCCGTTCCCGCGCCCGCGGCGGGCCCGGCACCTGAAGGCCCGGAGCCGCGTCCGAGCGAGCCGGGCGGTGACGAGATCACCGTCGAGCAGGTGCACGAAGCCTGGACGAGAAGCGTCATCCCGGCGGTCAAGGAGCGCTCGATCCCGGTCGCCTCGCTGCTGTCGGAGGCGAGCCCGACAGCGCTCGAGGGCGACACCCTCACCCTTTCCTTCCAGCCGAGCGCCGAGTTCCACCGCAAGCAGGTGGACGACGCCAAGAACCTCACGGTCCTGCGCGAGGCTCTGTACGAGGTCACCGGGCGGCGACTCACGGTCGTCACCGCGCTCTCCGATCAGATCGACGAGGCCGCGGGGCCCGAGTCGGAGCCTCTGGGCGAGGAGAACCTCATCTCCCTGCTCGTCACCGATCTCAACGCAACCGAGGTGGAGGAGATCCCGTGAAGCTCGACATGAACGCACTGATGAAGCAGGCCCAGCAGATGCAGGAGCAGATGCTGCGCGCCCAGGAAGAGGCGAAGAGCGAGATCAAGGAGGCCTCCGCCGGGGGCGGCATGGTGACGGTCAAGGCGAGCGGGGCGGGTGAGCTCGTCGAGATCCGGATCGACCCGCGCGCGATCGACCCCGACGACCCCGAGCTCCTGGCCGACATGGTGCTCGCTGCATCGAACGAGGCCCTTCGAGCAGCGGCGCAGTCGGTCGAGAGCAAGCTTCGCGGCCAGATGCCCGACCTGGGGTCGCTCGGCCTGCCCGGGGTGTAGGAGCGCAGGCAGACCGGCGTCCGCCCGTGCTCCTCGAAGAGATCGCGCGCGCGTCGCTCACGGTCGCCGGAACGAGCGCGCGCTCGGCCAAGGTCGAGGCGCTCGCCGACTGCCTGAGGAAACTGCGGCCGGAGGAGGTTCCCGTTGGGGTCACCTACCTCTCCGGGACGCTCGGGCGGATCGGCGTCGGCTGGGCGTCCCTCCGGGTTCTTCCTCCTCCCGCGGAGCCGCCGCCGACACTCGAGCTCCTCGAGGTGGACGCCGCCCTTCGCCGTATCGCGGGCATCGACGGACCCGGATCGCAGGCCAGACGCAAGACCGAGCTGACCCGGCTCTTCGCGAGCGCCACGGAGGTCGAGCAGCGCTTTCTGGTCGACCTCCTGCACGGCGAGCTCCGGCAAGGCGCACTCGAGGGCGTCATGGTCGAGGCGGTCGCCCGCGCGGCGGATGCCCCGGCGGGCGAGGTGCGCCGGGCGCTGATGCTGGCCGGCGAGCTGCCCACGGTGGCCGCCGCGGCGCTCACCGACGGCCGCGGCGCTCTCTCGAGCTTCGGGCTCCAGCTTCTTCGACCGGTGAAGCCGATGCTCGCGCAGACGGCCGACAGCGTCGCCGACGCGATCGGCCGCACCGGCCCGGCAGCCGTCGAGTGGAAGCTGGACGGCGCGCGGCTCCAGGTGCACCGGCTCGGGAACGAGGTGCGCGCCTACACCCGCAGCCTCGCCGACGTCACCGAGCGTGTCCCCGAGGTCGTCCAGGCGATCGCGGGGCTGCCGGTCGAGGCCGCCGTCTTCGACGGCGAGGTGATCGCCATGCGGGCCGACGGGCGTCCGCACGCGTTCCAGTCGACGATGAGCCGGTTCGGCTCCGGTGGAGACGGAGCCGCGTCACCGGAATCGGTCCCGCTCAGCGTCTCTCTCTTCGACTGCCTCCATCTCGACGGAGACGACCTCCTCGACCGTTCCTGCCAGGAGCGGCTCGCGCTCCTGGCCACGCGGGTGCCCGAGCACCTGCGCGTGCCGAGGATCGAGACCGACGAGTCGGCCGCCGCCGAGCGTTTCCTCGAGGACGCACTCGCGCACGGTCACGAGGGCGTCATGGTGAAGGCTCTCGCCGCACCATACGAAGCCGGTCGGCGAGGAGCCGCCTGGCTGAAGGTCAAGCGCGCGCACACGCTCGACCTGGTCGTGCTCGCAGCCGAATGGGGCCACGGAAGACGGCGCGGCCGGCTGAGCAACCTCCATCTCGGCGCGCGTGACCCCGAGCGCGGAGAGTTCGTCATGCTCGGCAAGACGTTCAAGGGCATGACCGACGCGATGCTGGAATGGCAGACCGAGCGGCTGCTCGAGCTCGCAACCGAACGCGAAGGCCACGTCGTCCGCGTCCGCCCGGAGCTCGTCGTGGAGATCGCCTTCGACGGCGTGCAGCGGAGCTCGCGGTATCCGGGCGGGCTCGCGCTGCGGTTCGCCCGGGTGAAGGGCTACCGCGCCGACAAGTCGGCCCAGGAGGCCGACACGATCGACCTCGTCCGCTCCATCCACGAAGGCGCCGGCTGACATCGACACGGCGACCGGCCAGGCCCGCCACGTCCGGCGTGGACGGCTAACGTGACGGCGTGCTGAGCCCCGCGGTGGACAATCTCGTCGCGCAGCTCACGCGCCTACCGGGGATCGGCACTCGCACGGCCCAACGGCTCGCATTCCACATCCTCGCTGCGCCGACCGACGAGGCGAACGCGATCGGGCTTGCGATCGCGGACGTCAAGGCGCGGGTGCGTCCCTGCCCCGAGTGCGGGAACCTGACGGAGGAGGAGCTCTGCGGCGTCTGCGCCGATCCCCGCAGGGACCGCACCGTGATCTGCGTCGTCGAGCAGCCGGTGGACGTGCTCTCGCTCGAGCGGACGCACGAGTACCGCGGCCTCTACCACGTCCTCGGAGGCGCGCTCTCGCCGCTCGACGGCGTCGAGCCCGGCGACCTGCGGATCCAGCGCCTGATGGAGCGCGTCGGCGCCGACGGCGTCGAGGAGATCGTGCTGGCGACGAACCCGACGATGACAGGCGAGGCGACGGCCGCCTACCTCGCCGACCGCCTGCGCGACCAGGTGACGGTGACGCGCCTCGCGAGCGGGCTCCCGGTCGGCGGTGACCTCGAATATGCCGACGAGGTCACGCTCGGTCGGGCACTGGCCGGCCGCCGGCCCGCGTAGCCGGCCGACAGGGAGTCGGCGGCTTCGGCTAGAACAAGAGGCCTGATGCCTGTGCAACCGACGATCGGCGTCGTCGGCGCGACCGGTGCCGTCGGGACGGTGACGCTCCAACTCCTCGCGGAGCGAGGGTACGAGTACGTGCGCGCGTACGCCTCTGCGCGCTCGAGAGGGTCGCGAGTGCCCTTCGGCGACGACGAGCTCCTCGTCGAGGAAGCCACCGCCGACACGCTCGGCGCCGGTGACGTCGACCTGTACCTCTTCTCGGTCGGGACGGCCGCGAGCCGCGAGCTCGTCCCGATCGCATCGGCGGCCGGAGCGGTCTGCGTCGACAAGTCCTCCGCCTACCGGCTCGTGGACGGGTACCCGCTCGTCGTGCCGGAGGTGAACGGCGGCCGGGCGCTCGAAGCGCTCGAGCATGACCGGATCGTCGCCAACCCGAACTGCTGCACGATCCCGCTCACCTGCGTCCTCAAGCCCCTCCACGACGAGGCCGGCCTGGCGCGGGTCCGCGTCTCGACCTACCAGTCGGTCTCGGGGGCGGGCGCACACCGGATGTCTGCGCTGGCCGAGGAAATCCCGGCCGAGCACGACCTCGTGATGGACTGGACGTGGGAAGGCGACGAGTCGGACGAGGAGGCGAAGCTCCGGGCGGAGACGCGCAAGATCCTGGAGCTCCCAGATCTCCCGATCTCGGCGACCTGCGTGCGCGTGCCCGTCATGGTCGGCCACTCGGAGGCCGTGTGGGTGGAGCTCGATCGGCAGCTCTCACCCGACGAGGCGACCGAGATCCTCCGCGACGCCCCGAGCGTCCGCGTCCTCGATCTGCCTGCCTTCCCGACCCCGGCTGCCGCCGCGGGCGAGGACGAGGTGCTCGTCGGGCGGCTCCGGCGCGATACCGCGGCCGAGAACGGCATCGCGCTCTAC
>NZ_DASTCS010000035.1:0-35823 GCF_035710885.1 Gaiella sp.
GCTGAGATTGATACCCAGCTGCGGGAACGAGCACGCGCGGCTCTCGAACACGCACCCCGAGCCGAACGTCTCCGACGTCCACCATTCCGCGTCGCGCACGTTGAGGACGAACCAGCCGTCGACGACGGGCGCAAGGCCCGAGCCGGAGTCCTCGAGACGCGCCTCGGGCACGGCGGCATCGTAGAGGGTTGATCTGGGTCATGGGCACGCGCGGTTTGCGGGCCTGCGCTGCTCGGCGCCAGCTCTCCCCGCCACGCATCCCCAACCCGCATCGAGCCTCTAGAAGTCGATGCGCATCACGACCCGGCGGAGCGTCGGCCGGTTGACCTCCGCGAACCCGGCATCTGCGAAGATGCTGCGGCTGCCGACGTGGAGCTCGCCGACCAGGTCGATCTTCCGCCCGGGCTCGGTGATCATCGGGTAGCCCTCGAGGGCACGGGCGCCGCGCGTCCGCGCGAAGTCGACGGCGGCGCGGGCGAGCGCGCGGCTGATGCCCCGGCGCCGGAAGCCCGTGCGGGTGACGAAGCACGTCACGGCCCAGACACCCTCGTCGGACTTGTCCTCGGCGCGCCCATCCCAGGGGACGCGCGTCTTGAGCAGCAGGCGGGGGTAGGCGGTGCGAGGCTCGACCGCGCACCAGCCGACGGGCTCGCCGTCGAGGTACGCGACGAGCCCGCTCGCCGTGCCCTCGGGGTGACCGCAGTCGGTCTGCGCACGGAGCCGAAAGGCCAGCTCCTCGGCGCCGACGGACACCCAGGACTCCCCGGGCTGCATCTTGTACCGCTGGCACTGGCACCTGGACGGATCGCCCCGGGTGCCGAACACGGCCTGGACGTCCTCCCAGGTCGCCTCGTTGGCAGGGACGATCGTGACCCTGGGCTCCCCCGTGTCGTCCACGCGGGCACGGTACTCCAGGGGGCTCGCCCCGGCGCAGCACCGGAGGCCCGCATCACGGCCGACTTGGCGGTCGGAGCGTCTAATCTCTTGGGCTCGCATGGCGACGTTCTCGACGCGCTTTCTCGGGTGCAAGGTCTCGTTCGCCGACGCACAGGCGATCCGAGAGCGTCTGCTCACCGACGGTCACGAGGAGGTCGCCGCGGGCGGCGAGATCCAGGTCGTCAACACGTGCTGTGTCACGCACGAGGCCGTCTCGAAGTCCCGTCAGGCGGCTTCGCGGGCGGCTCGCTCGGCACGGACGGTCTACGTCACCGGGTGCGCGTCGAACCTCGAGGGAGCCTTCTCGGACGAAGCGGAGAACGTCGTCGTCACCGGCAGGACGGGTGACGACGCGGCGGAGTTCGTCGCCGGTGACGTGGGCGCGATCGGCTGTGTGAACGCCGAGCACCGGCTCGACCGGGTGCGCGCGTTCGTGAAGATCCAGGACGGCTGCTCCTTCTCCTGTGCGTTCTGCGTGATCCCGCTGGTTCGCGGAGCGACCCGGAGCCGCACCGCGGGGGCGGTGCTCGACGAGATCCGGCGGCGTGTGGCCCAGGGGCACCGCGAGATCGTCCTGACCGGCGTCAACTTGGGTTGCTTTCGCGACCGCGCTGCCGGCTACACACTCGCGCGGCTCGTGCGCGAGGCCGGCGCGACGCCGGGCCTCGACCGGCTGCGCCTGTCGTCGATCGAGCTCAACCACGTCGACGACGCGCTCGCCGCGGCCGTGCTGGAGACGCCCACCGTCGCGCCGCACCTGCACGTGCCGCTGCAGTCCGGCGACGACCGGGTGCTGCGCGCGATGGGACGCCGCTACACGGCCGCGCAGTTCGAGCGCAGGCTCGCCCCGCTCGCCGACCTCAACCTGACGACCGACGTGATCGTCGGCTTCCCGGCCGAGGACGACGGGGCCTTCCGGCGGACGCTCTCGCTCGTCGAGCGGGTGGGGATGACGAAGGTGCACGTCTTCCCGTACTCGCCCCGGCCCGGCACACGTACCGCGGCCGAGGACAGCGTCCCGGCCGCGGTGAAGCGCGAGCGCGGCCGGCAGCTTCGAGCCCTCTCCGACGAGCTCTGCCGCCGTCGCTGGCGGGCGCGGGTCGGCAGCTCGGATCGCGTGCTCGTCGACCGGCCCGGGCGGGGCTACGCGGACGACTACACGCCGTGGCTCGTCGACGCGAAGGTCGGCGAGCTCGTCGCCGCTCGCGCCGTCGGAGTCGCCGAGGAGGGGGTGCTCGCTGTTGCCGCCTGAGGACTGCCTCTTCTGCCGGCTCGTCCGTGAGGGCGAGCACGTGCATGCGGCGGACGGGTTCGTCGCGATCCGCGACATCGCGCCCAAGGCGCCGACGCACCTCCTGGTGATACCGGAGCGCCACGTCGAGACGTTCCGCGAGGTCGAGGAGTTTCCCGCGGAGGAGGCGAAGCGGATGCTCGAGTTCGTAGCCGAGACCGCGGCGAAAGCAGGCCTGGAGGACTACCGCGTGATCGTCAACATCGGGGCCGGCGGTGGGCAGACCGTCTTCCATCTCCACTGGCACGTGCTCGGGGGCGGTAGCCTGCCCGGGTTCGAATGACCCTGATCGCCGACATCGAGGGGCAGCTCAAGGACGCCCGGCGCGCCCGTGACGATGCGCGGCGCGACGCCCTGGCGCTCCTGTTGAACGCGCTTCGGTCGGCCGAGAAGGAGCTCCAGCGCTCGCTCTCCGACGACGAGTCCCTCCAGGTGCTGCAGCGTGAGCGGAAGAAGCGCGTCGAGGCGATGGAGGCGTTCGACGCGGCCGGTCGCGAGGAGCAGGCCGACCGGGAGGAGTTCGAGCTGGACGTGATCGAGGAGTTCATGCCCGACCAGCTCTCCGAGGAGGAGCTCGAGGAGATCGTCGACGACGTGATCGCCGAGGTCGGGGCGACGTCGATCCACCACCTCGGGCGCGTGATGGCGGACGTGATGCCCCGCGTCTCGGGGCGGGCCGACGGCTCGGTCGTCAGCCAGCTCGTGCGCGAGAAGCTCGCGTAGAGCGGTCGAGACGACAGCCTTCCGGCCTCGGGAGCGGCCCTGGCTCGAGCACGTTCCCGGCGCACGTCCGGGTCCGGTGGGGCGCCGCGCACGCGCTCAGCGCGAGTGCCGCCGAGAGCTGCCGCCGTGACCGCGCGACGGCGACGTAGGCGAGCGCCGTGAGGCGCGGCAGGGCGCGCGCGAGGCGCGCGCTCACCTCGCCGGCCGGCAGGACGCGCAGTACCGGCGGGACCGCGGCGCCGGCCGAGCGCCGGCGGCCGCGGCCGTCGATCGCATGGAACGCTTCATAGCGGGCGGGCAGCGACAGGTCGCGGAGCCACGTGTCGCCAATCGGTGAGCCGATGGGCGCGACGCGCAGCCCACGCCGCGCGAGTGCTCGCGCGAACGCCGCGCAGATCCCGCAGTCCTCGTCGTACAGGACGAGCTCGGCGCGGTCCTCCACGACACGACCGTAGCGGGCCGGGAGGCCGCGTGTGTGCGCCCTACACTGGGACGCGTGCAGGAGGTCCTCACGGTCCCGAACGAGGTCGCGGCGGAGCTCGCCGGCGTCGCCGACGGCGTGCTCGACACGCTCCGGGAGCGTCTGGGCTGCTCGATCTCGCTGCGGGGGAACCGGCTGACGCTCGCCGGCGACGACGCGCGCGTCGCCGAGGCGCGGGCGGTGGTCGACGAGCTCGTCGAGCTCGTCGAGGGCGGTCATGCGATCGGGCCGGACACGGTGGGCGCCGTCGTCGCCGCGCTCGACCAGTCGGAGGACATCCGCGACGTGTTCGACGACGTGGTCTGGCGTCACCGCGGGAAGAAGATCGCGCCCAAGACCGTGACGCAGAAGCGCTACGTCGACGCGATCCGCACCGCGACCGTGACCTTCGCGATCGGGCCGGCCGGCACGGGCAAGACGTACCTCGCGATCGCCCTCGCGGTGAAGGCGCTCTCGGAGCGCGAGGTCGGGCGGATCATCCTCACGCGACCGGCCGTCGAGGCGGGTGAGCGGCTCGGGTTCCTCCCCGGCGACGTGCTCGCGAAGGTCGACCCGTACATGCGGCCGCTCTTCGACGCCCTCTACGACACGATGGACGCCGACCGCCTCAACGCGTACATCGACCGCGGCACGATCGAGGTCGCACCGCTCGCGTTCATGCGGGGGCGGACCCTGAACGACTCCTTCGTGATCCTCGACGAGGCGCAGAACACCACCCCCGAGCAGATGCAGATGTTCCTCACCCGCCTCGGGTTCGGCTCGAAGATGGTCGTCACCGGGGACGTGACGCAGGTCGACCTCCCGCGCGAGCAGGCCTCCGGCCTGATCCACGTGCGCGACATCCTGCGGTCGCTCGACGGGATCGGGTTCGTCGAGTTCGGGCACGAGGACGTCGTCCGGCACAAGCTCGTCCAGCGGATCGTGGAGGCGTACAAGCGCCACGCCGAAGAGACGGGCTCGACGCGCCGCCGCTGATGCTCGAGATCGAGGTCTCGAACCGCAGCGGGACGACGGTCGACGAAGCCGGCGCGGTCGCGCTGGCGCGCCACGTGCTCGCCACTGAGGGCATGCGGGACGGAGAGCTCGGGATCGCGTTCATCGCGCCCGAGGAGATGCGCGCGCTGAAGCACGAGCACCTGGGCATCGACGAGCCGACCGACGTCCTCTCGTTCCCGATCGACGGTGTCGGGCCTCTCCCGGACGGCGAGCCGCGGGCGCTCGGCGACGTCGTGCTCTGCCCGGCGGTGGTCGGAGACGACTGGCGCCGGCCGCTCGTCCACGGCCTCCTGCACCTGCTCGGCCACGAGCACGGGACGGCGATGGAGGCGAGAGAGCGCGTGCATCTGTCGTGATCACCCCTCGCCGCCCACCCTCGGTGTTCGAGAGCTTCAACTTCGCGATGGAGGGGATCATCCACGTGCTCCGGACGCAGCGGAACATGCGGATCCACTTCGCGGCGGCGGTCGCGGTGCTGATCGCCGCGCTCGCGTTCGACGTCTCGCGGCTCGAGCTGATCGCCCTGCTGATCGCGATCGCGTTCGTCCTGATCGCGGAGATGATCAACACCGCCGTCGAGGCCGCCGTCGACGTCGCGTCGACGTCGTTCGACCCGATGGCGAAGCTGGCGAAGGACATCGGCGCCGGCGCCGTCCTCATCGCCGCGGTCAACGCGATCGCCGTCGGCTACCTCGTCTTCTCCGGCCAGGTGGCCGAGGAGAGCTCGCGGCTGCTCGACAAGCTGTCCGAGGCGCCCGCCGAGCTGACCCTGATCGCGCTCGTCTTGACGACCGCGATCGTGATCGCCCTGAAGGCGTTGTCCGGGCGCGGGTCGCCGCTGCGCGGCGGGTGGCCCTCGGGCCACGCTGCGGTCGCCTTCGCCGGATGGATGGCGGTCACGCTGGTGCTCGACGACTCCGACCACCGGTTCCTCGTATCCTCCCTCGCGCTGATCATGGCGCTGCTCGTCGCACAGACCCGGATCGAGGCGGGGGTGCACTCGACGCTCGAGGTCGCCTCCGGGGGCGCGCTCGGGGCGCTCGTCACGCTGGCGATCTTCCAGGGGTTCTCGGCGTGACGGACGCGGAGCTCCTCTCCGCGGCGGACGCGGTCGCGGCGCGCGCGTACGCGCCGTACTCCGGGTTCGACGTGGGCTGCGCCGTCCTCTGTCGCGACGGACGGGTCGTGGAGGGCGTCAACGTGGAGAACGCTGCCTACCCGCTGGGCGTGTGCGCCGAGCGCACGACGTTCTCGCGCGCGATCGCGGAGGGCTACCGGCCCGGTGACTTCGTGGTCGCCGCGATCACCGCCTCGCCGTGCGGGGGCTGCCGGCAGTGGCTCGCCGAGATGCGGGTCGAGCGAGTCGTGTTCAGGAACGGCGGCCGCGTCGTCGAGATGACCCCGGACGAGCTGCTGCCCGAGCAGTTCGTGCTGTGACCCGCAGGGCGCGGCCGCACACGGGGTGCAGCGGTCGGCACCCTCTCGCGACACTCCCGTCACTCACCTGCGCGCATTTCCACGGTACGCTCGACGCGTGGGGAGGAGGCCGGTGGCCCACGGCGCTGGCCGCCGCGGACATGGCCGAAACGGACGAGGAGCGGGGCGCGTGAAGGCGGGCCTGGTCGCTGTCGCCGGGCGGCCGAATGTCGGCAAGTCGACCCTCGTCAATGCGCTGACGGGCGAGAAGGTCGCGATCACCTCGACCGTCCCCAATACGACCCGGCGGCGGATCTTCGGGGTCGCGAACGGCGAGGGCTGGCAGCTCGTCCTCGTCGACCTTCCGGGCTTCCAGCGCCCGATGGACGCTCTCACCGAGAGGATGCAGGAGACGGTGGACGGCTCCTTCGAGGACGTCGACGTCGTCCTGCTCGTTCTCTCCGCGCGCGACCGGATCGGTGCCGGAGACCGCTTCGTCGCGCGGCGGGTCTTCTCGCTCGGTGTGCCGGTCGTGATCGCCCTCAACAAGATCGACCGCCTGAAGCACGGGCACGTCGCGGCCCAGATGAAGGTCGCGGCGGGGCTCGGCGACTTCCATGCCCTCCACCCCGTGAGCGCGAAGGTCCGGGACGGGATCGAGGAGCTGCGGGACGACCTGGTGCACCTTCTGCCGGAGGGGCCGGCACTCTTCCCGCGCGAGCAGCACACCGACCTCACGCTCGAGGAACGCGTCGCGGAGGTCATCCGCGAGAAGGCGCTCCACCTGACGCGCGACGAGGTGCCGCACGCCCTGATGGTCGAGGTGGACGAGCTCGGTGACACCGTCCGCGCGCGCGTGCTCGTCGAGACCGAGTCGCAGAAGGGGATCCTGATCGGCAAGCGCGGGGCGATGATCCGCGAGATCGGCACCCGCGCGCGGCCCGAGGTCGAGGCGCTCGTCGGCCACCGGGTCTTCCTCGAGCTGGTGGTGAAGGTGAGGCCGCGGTGGCGGCGGGATCGAAAGTCGCTCGAGCGGCTCGGCCTCTGACCGGCCGTGTCAGTGGAAGCGCTGGACCTCCGGCGCGATCCGGAGGATCACGCGCTCGGACGTGATGCTCGACTCGTCGTAGTCGCGGCCCCGGTACTTCCGGGAGAGCGAGTCGATGTGCTCCCTCGCGGCGGGGCCACGGACGATCTCCACGACACGTCCACGCACCTCGGCGTACGTGTACGGATCCTCACGGTCCCAGATCGTCACGGTCACGCGGGGGTCGCGCTCCACGGCCTTGAACTTCGCGCGGTGCACCTCCGTGTTGATCAGGACGTGATCGTCGTCCGCATCGACCCACATCACGTGGGTCATCGGCCTCCCGGACGAGAGGAGCACGCTGAGCGCGGCGAAGTTCGGCGCCAGCGCCAGCTCTCGTACTCCGCTTTGGAGCGCCACCCTCAGGCCCGGGCGGCGTCCATGGCCTCGTCGGCGTCGACCCGGTCGGCGAGGGTGCGCGCGACCTTGAGCCACAGCTCGGGGAGTGTGTCGAGCAGGTCGACGAAGTCGCGGCCGGAGATCGCCAGCACCCGCAACGGGGTTGCGGCGATGACGGTGGCCGTGCGCGGCGAGCGGGAGAGCAGCGCGATCTCGCCGACGAAGCTTCCGGCCCCGAGCCGCGCGATGCGCCGCCCCCGGCGACGGACGTCGACCTCTCCCTCGACCACGACGTAGAACTCCGTTCCCGGCTCGCCCTCGCGGATCAGCTCGGTGCCCGGCTCGACCCCGCGCTCGTCCGCGAGGGACGCGATGCGACGGAGGTCCCGCTTCGAGCAGAGCTCGAAGAGCGGGAGGCGACGGATCAGCTCGACCCGGGCGTCGGCGCGGAGCAGCACGGGGGCACACTCTAGACTGACCCCGTGAGCCAGACACTGGCACTGCCGCGCACGCTCGAGCTCCCGGGAGGCGGGCGCCTCCCGCGCGTGGGCTCGGTCGACGCGGTCGCTCTCGAGGCGCGTGCGGCGGAGCTGGCGAAGCGGTCGATCAAGCGCGAGTCGAAGGTCTTCGCGCTCGAGCTCGCAATCCGGATGATGGACCTGACGACGCTCGAGGGCGCGGACACACCGGGCAAGGTGCGCGCGATGTGCACGAAGGCCATGTACCCGGATCCCGGCGAGCCCTCGGTACCGCACGTCGCCGCCGTGTGCGTCTATCCCAGCCTCGTGCCGGTCGCGCGCCGCGCATTGAAGGGAAGCTCGGTCAAGATCGCCTCCGTCGCGACGGCTTTCCCCTCCGGACAGGCGCCGCTCGCGGTCAAGCTGGCCGACGTCCGGGCCGCGGTCGAGGCCGGCGCCGACGAGATCGACATGGTGCTCGATCGTGGCGCCTTCCTCTCCGGCCGGATGGGGCAGGTCTACGAGGAGGTCGTGGCGGTCAAGGAGGAGTGCGGCAACGCGCACTTGAAGGTGATCCTCGAGACCGGCGAGCTCGGAAGCTACGACGCCGTGCGCCGGGCGTCGCTCGTCGCCATCGCCGGGGGCGCCGACTTCATCAAGACCTCCACCGGGAAGGTCTCGCCGGCCGCGACGCTGCCCGTGACGCTCTGCATGCTGGAGGTGATCCGCGACGTCCACGACGAGACCGGTCTCGTGATCGGGACGAAGCCCGCGGGCGGGATCCGGAAGGCGAAGCAGGCTGTGCAGTACCTCTGCGTCCTGCATGAGACGCTGGGCGTCGACTGGATGACGCCCGACCTGTTCCGCTTCGGCGCGTCGTCGCTCCTGAACGACGTCCTGCTCCAGCTCCGCAAGCAGCGCACCGGCATCTACCGGTCGCCCGACGAGTTCACGCTCGACTGATGGGCGCCGTCGAGAAGCAGAGGAGCGGGCTCGCCGCCACGGGCGCCTGGGACTACGCGCCCTCGCCCGAGTCGCGCGAGATCGTCTCGCTCGAGGAGCGGTACGGGCTCTTCATCGGCGGCGAGGAGGTCTCACCGCGCTCTCGATCCTGGTTCACGACGGTGTCGCCGGCCACCGAGGAGCCTCTCGCGGAGGTCGCCCAGGCCGGTGCGAGGGACGTGGCGCGCGCGGTCGACGCCGCCCGCGAGGGGTTCGAGGCCTGGAGCGCCTGGAAGCCGTCGGAGCGGGCGAAGGTGCTCTTCCGGATCGCGCGGATCCTGCAGGAGCGCGCGCGAGAGCTCGCGGTGGCGGAGTCGCTCGACGGCGGAAAGCCGATCAAGGAGTCTCGCGACGTCGACCTGCCGCTGGCGGCGGCACACTTCTTCTACTACGCGGGCTGGGCGGACAAGCTCGAGTACGCGTTCCCGGGCCGCCGTCCGCGTCCGCTCGGCGTCGCCGCGCAGATCGTCCCGTGGAACTTCCCACTGCTGATGCTCGCGTGGAAGATCGCCCCGGCGCTGGCGTGCGGGAACACGGTGGTGCTGAAGCCGGCAGAGACGACGCCGCTCACGGCGCTTCTCTTCGCGGACGTGTGCCGCCAGGCGCAGGTGCCGCCGGGTGTCGTCAACATCGTCACCGGGGACGGGTCCACGGGCGCGCATCTCGTCCGCAGCGAGGGGATCGACAAGGTCGCGTTCACCGGCTCGACCGAGGTCGGCAAGGCGATCCAGCGCGAGCTCGCAGGCCGGGACATCGCGCTCACGCTCGAGCTCGGCGGCAAGGCGGCGAACATCGTGTTCGACGACTGCGCGCTCGACCAGGCGGTCGAGGGGATCGTCAACGGGATCTACTTCAACCAGGGCCACGTCTGCTGCGCGGGGTCGAGGCTGCTCGTGCAGGAGTCGATCCACGACCAGCTCGTGCGCAAGCTCAAGCGCCGCATGGCGACGCTTCGCGTGGGCGATCCTCTCGACAAGAACACCGACATCGGCGCGATCAACTCGAAGGCCCAACTCGAGCGGATCGTCGAGCTCGTCGAGAGCGGGACGGAGGAGGGCGCGGAGATCTACCAGCCGCCCTGTCGCCTGCCGGAGAAAGGCTGGTGGTTCGCGCCGACGGTGTTCACGAACGTCGCTCAGAGCCACCGGATCGCGCGGGAGGAGATCTTCGGACCGGTGCTCAGCGTGCTCACCTTCCGCACCCCCGACGAGGCGGTGGAGAAGGCCAACAACACCATGTTCGGCCTCTCGGCCGGGGTGTGGACGGAGAAGGGGTCACGGATCCTGTGGATGGCCGACCGGCTGCGGGCGGGTGTTGTCTGGGGCAACACCTTCAACCGGTTCGACCCCGCGTCCCCGTTCGGCGGCTACAAGGAATCCGGCTTCGGACGCGAGGGCGGCCGCCACGGGCTCGAGGCGTATTTGAGGTTCGAGTGACCAGCCCGCGTCAGCCCGCTCCGGTGCTGGGGGCCAAGCTCGTGCTCCTCACCGCGCTCGCGTTGGGCATCTGGTACGTGCTTCGCGCGGAGGTGGGGGAGTGACGCCGAGGCTTCCGGTGCGGAAGACCTACAAGCTCTTCATCGGAGGCGCGTTCCCACGCTCCGAGTCGGGCCGCACCCTCGAGCTGGAGGGCCACAACGTCGCGCGTGCGTCCCGCAAGGACGCAAGGGACGCGGTCGTCGCCGCGCGCAAGGGGTACGGGGCCTGGAGCACGGCGACGGCGTACAACCGCGGGCAGGTCCTGTACCGCCTGGCCGAGACGATGGAGACGAGGCAGGCCGCGCTGGCGGCCGTCTGCAGCGGCCGGCGGGAGGTCGCACGGGCGATCGACCGCGTCGTCTGGTACGCGGGCTGGGCCGACAAGCTCGCGCAGGTGCTCGGTGGTGCGAACCCGGTCGCGGGGCCTTACTTCAACTTCACGCTTCCCGAGCCGACGGGGGTCGTGGCGTTGATCGCCCCGGACGAGCCCGCCCTCGACGGGCTCGTCGCGCGCGTCGTACCCGCGCTCGTCGGGGGAAACGCGGTGGTCGTCGTCGCGTCCGAGGCACATCCGCTGGCGGCGATCGAGCTGGCCGAGGCGGTCGCCACGTCGGACGTCCCCGCCGGGGTCGTCAACATCCTCACCGGTCACCGTTCGGAGCTCGCACCCGTGTTGGCCGCGCACATGGACGTGAACGCGATCGACGTGACCGGTGCGGACGGTGACGTCGCGGCCCTCGAGGTGCTCGCCGCAGAGAACGTCAAGCGGGTGGTGCGGGCGCGGGACGACCGGAGCCCGTGGGAGATCGGCGCGTTCATGGAGCTGAAGACGGTCTGGCATCCGCTCGGGCGCTGACCCTGGCCCGCCGCTTTCCGACGCCGTTCATCGGGGCACCCCAACCCACCACCCGCTGCCAATTCTAACGAGTTCGTTGTCGATCTTGGCGACAATTCAGTGGCGACTTTGCGCCGACTTCGTGACGGCGTCCGGAGCACAGGGACCGCCGGCCGCGATGTGAGCGCTTCGTGAGGCGGGCTCATCCGAGCACGCGGACCACCGCCTCGCCCACCTCCTCGAGGCGCCGCGCGAGAGGGCCCTCGGCCAAGAGCCATGGCCGGCCGCTCTCGCGTGCCCGAGCCAGGTAGCGCTCGTGCATCCAGCGGCGCTGCTCCTCGAACGCTCGGATCCCGTCGTGACGCCAGGGGACGTCCAGTCCGCAGACGACGAACAGGTCGTACGGGCGAGCGAGCAGATCCTCGAACCCTGTTGCCGGTGCTCCGAGGTACACCTCGTGGAACACCGCCGTCGTGAACGCATCGGTGTCCGAGAAGAGCACGCGCTCGGCGAGAGTCGCGAGGAAGTCCTCGTACCAGCAATGGATCCGCGCGACGTGGGTGAACTCCCAGCTCGTCCACGGCGTGTCCGGCTGGCGCCCGATGAGCGTGTAGGGCCTGCCGTACTCGGGGTTCCAGAGAGTTCCGAAGCGCTCGGCCAGCGCCTGGGCGAGCGTCGACTTGCCGGTCGACTCGGCGCCGAGGAGGCACACGCGCTTGACGTCGGGCACGACCGGGCGAGCCTACGGCATCGAGCCGCGTCCACCGAGGCGCCGCGTCCGAGCGGGTCGAGCCGACCGCCGGGGGCCGGGCAGGCAGCCCGGCCGCTGGCGCCGGAGCCGTCGACTAGCATCCGCGTCCGTGACCGATCGACGGCTGAGCCAGGCGATCGCGGAAGGCGACGGCATCTCGGTGCTCGTGCACGTCCGTGACGCCGACGCCGCCCGGCGTGCCGAGGCGGGCGGCGCGGAGGGAATCGTCGTGAGCAGCGCCGAGCTCGAGCTGAAGGAACACACCGGCCTGCCGCTGCTCGCGTACGGACTGCAGCCGGACGAGGCGCGCGCCACCCACGCGGTGGTGCTCACGGCCGACGACGAGGACACGCTGACGGGTCTGGCCGAGCGTTGCCAGGAGCTCGGGCTCGAGTACGTCGTCCGCGTCCGCGACGACGACGAGCTGGAGCGTGTGCTCGAGCACGTCGACCCCGAGATCCTGCTCCTCGCCACCGACGAGGCGGACAGCGAGCAGCCGCCGCTCGACAGGGTCCTGGAGCTGCTCCCGGACGTCCCTGCGGGCAAGCTCGCGATCGCAGAGCTGTCCGGAGCCTCGCGCGAGGACGTCGAGGAGCTCGAGCGGGCCGGTGTCGACGCGGTCCTGGTCAGCGGCGACGTCGAGGCGCTCGTGGGCGACGCCGTCCCCGACGTGTAGCGACTCCGGCGTTGCGACTCGCGCGTCGGTCGCTCTCGGCCGCCCAGCTCGCGCCGGTCGGGGCGATCCTGCTGCTCGGGGCCGCGCTCCGGGTCGTCGGCTCGGGCTCCGGGCTGCCGCTGCCGCTGCTCAACCCGGACGAGACGAACATCGTCCCGCGCGCGTGGGAGATCGTCCACGGGGGTGGGCTCGATCCCGGCTGGTACGACTACCCGAGCCTGCTGTTCCTCCTCCTCGCGCCCACCCAGCTCGGCCTGGAGGAGCCGTCCTACGGTGCCGCCCGCGTCGTTGCCGTCCTCCTGGGTATCGCGGGCGTCGCCTCGGCGTGGTGGCTGGGCCGGGTCGCGTACGGGTCTCTCGCGGGCGTGACGGGAGCCGTCGGGGTCGCCGTTGCCACCACCCACGTCGCCTACTCGCGGATGGCCGTCACCGACGTGCTCCTCACGCTGGCGGTCACGCTCACGCTCGCACTGCTCCTGTCGGGCCGGCTCGAGTGGGCGGGAGCCGTGGCCGGGCTGGCCGCGTCGGCCAAGTACCCCGGCGCCGTCCTGCTCGTGCCGCTGGTCGTCGCAGGGCTCGGAGCGTGGCGCCGGCTCACCACGGCCTGCGGGCTGGCGGCCGCGGCCTTCCTCGTCACCAGCCCCTTCGTCGTCCTCCACGCAGGCGCCGCCTGGGACGACTTCCGGCGCGTCCAGCGGCTCGCTCAGAAGGGCTGGCTCGGCTTCGAGGACGATCCGGCGACACCACTCGCCTACGGGGTGAGGCTCTGGGAGACCCTGGGTCCGGTCGTGCTGGTCGCTGCGGTCGGCGTCCTGATCGCGCTCCGCACGCGCGGCACGGCCGATCTCGTGCTGCTCTCGTTCGCGGCTGCGTACGCGCTCTCGTTGCTGCCGTCCGAGGCGCACTTCGACCGATACGTCCTGCCCCTCGTGCCTGTCCTCGCGGTCCTCGCGGGCCGCGTCCCACCGCTCGCCGTGGCTGCGCTGGTCGCGGCGATCGTTCCGCTCTGGTGGTCGATCGAGGATGGACGCTCGCTGACCGGCCGTGACCCCCGCCTCGACGCAGCCGCGTGGATCGACCGGGCAATCCCGAGGGACGAGCGCATCGCGGCCGACCCGTCCACGCTGCAGCTCGACCGCCGCGACGTCGTCCGCCTCGAGCTGCCCGGCCCGGGTCGCACCCTCGAGCCGCGCCGGGACCTGGCCCGCCTGCGCGCCGAGGGCGTCCGCTGGCTCGTCGTCTCCGGCGTGGTGACCGACCGTGTCCTCGCGGCGGCGTCCCACTACCCCCGCGAGGCCCGCTTCTACCGCTCGCTGGAGGAGGCGACCCCCGCGTACGAGACGAGGCGGGAGACGGGTCGCCGCGCACGGCCCTGGCTCCGCGTGTACCGCATCCCGACCGGCTCCCGCTAGGACCGAAACCGAGCATCTACGCTTAGTGCTCGTTCCGGGGTCTGCAACGTCGAAAGGCGACGAAGAATGGACGACGCGACGCACGAGGGCGCAGAGCGGTCCGATCGGACCGAGCCGGAAGTCGACGGTGACGGCCGGGTGAGCGGAGTGCCTGCGGCGGCGGACCCGGCGACGGCAACCGCCGGCGCGGCCGAGCCGGCCCGGCGAGGGAGCAGGATCGACGGGATCGCGCTCGGCACGGCGGTGTTCCTCTCGGGGGCGGCGCTGCTCGGCGTCGAGATCGCCGCGAGTCGCGTCCTCGCACCGACGTTCGGGAGCTCGCTGTACGTGTGGGGAGCGCTGATCGGCGTCGTCCTCACCGGCCTCTCGATCGGCTACTGGGCGGGCGGCGCGCTCGCGGACCGGTGGCCGTCGCCGTACCTGTTCGTCGGTGCGATCGGGATCGGCGCCGGCCTCGTGCTGGCGATCCCCGTGGTCGACGAGTGGGTCCTCGAGCAGGTCGTGACGTGGGACCCCGGGCCCCGGCTCAACCCGCTGGTCGCCGCGATCGTGCTGTTCGGCCCGATGAGCGTCGTGCTCGCCTCGGTCTCGCCCATCGCGGTCCGGCTGGCCGCCCGCTCGCTCGAGCGGCTCGGGCGGACGGCCGGGCGGCTGTTCTCGATCTCGACCGCCGGCAGCATCGCGGGGACCTTCGTGACCGCGTTCTGGCTCGTCCCCGAGTACGGCACGGACCAGGTCCTCGCCGTCGGGGCGGTCGTCCTCCTGGCCGCCGCCGCGGTCGTCGCGCTGCTTCACCGGCTCTGGCTGCCCGGCGCGGGCCTCGTGGTCGCCGCCGGGGCCGCGCTGCTCGCGGTCGGCGCGCTCGCACCGGACAAGACCGGCAGCGTGCTCCAGGGCTCGGCGGCCCGGAACTGGTCGCCGCTCTACCGCGAGCGCGACGTGCGCACACCACGCACGCTCGACCCCGCGGAGGTCGGCATCGTGGGAGAGGGATTCACCGTCCGCGAGGCCCGGGACACGCGCTACCACCGGCTGTTCGTCGTCGACGACGACGAGTCGCGGTACCTCCGCTTCGACAGCTCGTTCCAGAGCGGGATGTACCTGGACGACCCCTACCGGACGCGCTTCTCGTACAGCGACTACCTCCACCTCGGCCTCGCGTACAACCCGAGCGCCACCAAGGTGCTGGTCATCGGGCTCGGCGGGGCGGCGGTCCAGAAGCGAATCTGGCACGACTTCGACGACGTGGAGGTCACGACCGTGGAGCTCGACCCCGACGTCGTCGACGCCGCCTACCAGTGGTTCGAGCTGCCGCGCGACGCCCGCCTGCCGATCGAGGTCGACGACGGCCGGCGCTTTCTCCAGCGCACCGACGAGCGGTTCGACGTGATCATGGTCGACGCCTTCTACTCCGACGGTGTCCCGTTCCACCTCACGACGCTCGAGTTCGTGGAGCTGATGCGCGACCGGCTGACGCCGGGGGGCGTGATCGCGACGAACGTCATCGGCGCGTTGACGGGCGGCACCTCGCAGATCACCCGCGCGCTGTGGAAGACCTACGCGACGGTCTTCCCGACAGTGGAGCTCCACCCCGTGTTCGAAGGCCCGGCCGACCGGCGTCCCGACGACATCCGGAACATCATCCTCGTCGCCACCGAGCGGGCTTCACCGTCCCCGGCGCGCCTGGCCGAGTCCTGGGAGGAGACGCGGGAGGAGCGGGCGCCGGGCGCGCCGGACCTGAGGACCGCCGCCAGGGACCGCTGGGAACGCGACGTCGTCATCCGCGACGTGCCGCTCCTGACCGACGGTTACGCGCCGACGGACGCGCTGCTGATCGGCTGAGCTCTACGCGGCGGCCGCAGTCAGCCGCTCCAGCACGAGCGCCACGCCGTCCTCGTCGTTCGACGCGGTGACCTCGTCGGCGGCCTCGAGGGCGGCCTCGCGCGCGTTCGCCACGGCCACCCCGAGACCGGCCCACCTCAGCATCCCCGTGTCGGTGAGCTGATCGCCGAAGGCGACGACCTCGCCGGCGTCGATGCCTTGCTCGGCCGCCAGCCGGGCGAGCGCCGCCTCCTTTGCGACACCGGCTGCCATCACCTCGACGAACTCGTGGCCCGCGAGCGTGACCGCGGCCTCGTCGCCGCAGAGCTCCCGGGCGATCGCGAGGACGCCGTCGAGGTCGGACTCCGGGAGACGGACCAGCAGCTTGGTCATCGGCCGGCGCCAGGCGAGGACGTCGCACGGCGGGAACGAGCCCTCGGGTCGCGGCCAGGTCGAGCTGTCGCGCAGCGCCTCGTACGCGGCCTCGCTGCCGAAGCGCAGCTCCAGCTCCCAGCCGAAGGTCACGCCGGCGACCCGCTCCCGCAGGCCCCTGGCGATGCGCGCCGCGAGCGCGGCCGGGAGCGGCTCGTGCCGCACGATCCGGTCGTGGTCGAGGTCGTAGACCGTCGCGCCGTTGGCGCAGATCGCGATCCCGCCGATCCCTGCGTCCGCGGCGATCTCCCGCGCCGAGCGTGGCGAGCGTGCGGTCACGACCACGATCGTGATCCCGGCGTCCCGGGCCGCCGCGAGCGCGCTTCGCGTTCTGCGCGACACGGTCCGATCGGTGCGGAGCAGCGTGCCGTCGAGGTCGATCGCGGCCAGGCGGACCCTCACGGTGCCGAGAGGGTGTGCGCCACGCCCAGGATCTCCGGCGGCACGCCGCGGAGGTCGGCGCAGGCCTCCTCGAGGGAGACGTCCACGATCTCGGTGCCGCGGAGCGCAACCATCCGCCCGAAGCCACCCGCCGCCGCGAGGTCGGCGGCCGCCACCCCGAGCCGCGACCCGAGGACGCGGTCGGCGGCGCTCGGCGTGCCCCCTCGTTGGATGTGACCGAGCACGGTCACGCGAGCCTCGAACCCCGTCATCTCCTCGAGCCTGGCCGCCACGATCGCCGAGACGCCGCCGAGGCGCTCGAAGCCGAACGCGTCGAGCGGGGCGGCGATCTGCGCGCCCGGCGGCGGCTCGATCCCCTCCGCCACGACCACCACCGAGTAGCTGCGGCCCCGCGCGGCCCGGAACCGCAGGAGCTGGGCGACCTCCTCGAGGTCGTACGGCGACTCGGGGACGAGGATCGCGTCGGCCCCGGCGGCGATGCCGGCGTAGGTGGCGATCCACCCGCGCGTGCGGCCCATCACCTCGACCACCATCACGCGGTCGTGCGACTCGGCGGTCGTCGTGATCCGGTCGATCGCCTCGGTCGCGATCTGCACGGCCGTGTCGAACCCGAACGTCACGTCCGTCCCGGCGATGTCGTTGTCGATCGTCTTCGGCACGCCGACGAGGCGGATGCCTTCCTCCGAGAGGCGAAGCGCGGTCCGCAGCGTCCCGTCGCCACCGACGACGACGAGCGCGTCGATCCACTCCCGCGCGAGGGTCTCGCGCAGCGAGGCCGCACCCTCGCCGTGGACGTACGGGTCGCGACGCGACGTGCCGAGAATCGTCCCACCGCGTTGCAGGATGCCGCGGACGGCGTCGCGATCCAGACGGCGCACCCGGCCGCCCATCAGCCCGTCCCAGCCGTCGACGATCCCAACGACCTCGGCGCCGTGGCGCTGGGTCGCGCCCGCGACGACCCCGCGGATGACGGCGTTCAGGCCCGGGCAGTCACCGCCCGCGGTCAGGAGCCCGAGCCGCAGCATCAGTAGAGGAACATCGGCTTGCCGGTGACGTGCCGCACCTTCGGGCGGTACTGGGAGGCGTCGTACAGCTCGTCCACGTCGACGCGCTTGACCCCCTCGCGGGTCGCCGACATCGGCACCGAGGTGTACGTCCCCCCGCGAAGCGCGACCATCCGCCCGGACGACCCCTCGAGCGCGAGGTCGGCGGCCATCACCGCGTAGTTCGTCGCCACCATCAGGTCGAGCGAGTCGGGCGCGCCCGAGCGCATCAGGTAGCCCACGACCTGGACGATCATGTCCTCGCCGGTGCGCTCCTTGAGCAGCGCCGCGGTCAGCTCGCCGATGCCGCCGAGCTTGCGGTGCCCGTACGCGTCCTCCTCGCCGGAGACGACCATGTCGCCCCCCGCGATGGTCGCGCCCTCGGAGACGGTCAGCATCGAGTAGTTCGACGGGTTCGCGCGCTTGTCGGCGAGGAGGAGCTCGCCCAGCCGGTCGACGTCGAACGGCACCTCCGAGATGACGGCGCGGTCGACGCCGGCGAGGTAGGCGGTCACGAGGGACGTCTCGCCGCTGTAGCGGCCGAAGAGCTCGACGACGGCGATCCGCTCGTGGGAGCCCGTCGACGTGCGCAGGTTGTGGATGAACTGCACGCCCCGGGTGACCGCCGTCGAGAACCCGATGCAGTAGTCGGTGCCGTGGACGTCGTTGTCCATCGTCTTCGGGATCGCGATCACCGGCACGCCCTCCTCGTGCATCCGCAGCGCATAGGAGAGCGTGTCGTCGCCACCGATCGGGATCAGCACGTCGATCCCGAGGGCCTCGACCACCCGCAGCGCGTGCCTCGTGAAGTCGAACGGCCCCTCGCCGGCTGCCAGCGAGGCAAGGTGGTCCGGCACCTCGCCGGCGCGAACCCGGCTCGGGTTGGTGCGCGACGTGTGCAGGAACGTCCCACCCGTGCGGTCGATCGTGCGGACGCTGGACGGGGTCAGCGGCTGGAACCACTCGGCCGCGGACGAGGGGTCGTCGGGGTCGTGTTGCAGCAGCGCCGCCCAGCCGCGACGGAGACCGACCACCTCGTGGCCGTCGTGCGCGACCCTGTTCACGACGGCCTTGATGCACGGATTGAGCCCGGGCACGTCCCCGCCGCCGGTCAGGATCCCGATCCGCATCCCCGCAGGTCATACCAAGCGGCCGGGATCGCTGCGATGCCGAAGGTGGGGCTCGAACCCACATGCCCTCGCGGGCAGCGGATTTCGAGTCCGCCGCGATGCGCGGGGGAACCCGTGGTTCCCCCGCGGGCCCCTCCTTCGGGGGGCGGCATGGGTGGGCGGGGTGTGGCCTCCCGGCCGGCGAAGCCGGCCTCCGGCCGCGACTGGTGGTTCAGGGAAGGTGCCGAAGGTGGGGCTCGAACCCACACGCCCTTGCGGGCAACGGATTTTGAGTCCGCCGCGTCTGCCAGTTCCGCCACTTCGGCCTGTATCGGGATGGTAGAGCCGACGGCAGGGACAGCTCATGAGGGAAGCCATGTTTCCCTCATGTCCCTTACACTCTCGCAAGCGATTCGAAGGCCGGGCGCCAGCCGGGCGCACGGTCCCCCACGAAGGAGGAGGATGAGCTTGACGCTCAAGAGCAGAGGGGTGTACCTCATCGGTCTGCTCGTTGCCGCACTCGCGCTCGTCGCGGCGGGCTGCGGCGGTGACGACGGTGGTGAGGCTCCCGAGGCGCTGCCGTCGTCGTCGTGCACGGCGATCGAGTACGAGGGCGACGGGAACCCTGACTACATCGTTGCGTCGGATCTGCCGCTGCAGGGCGCATCGCGCACGCAGACGCTGCAGATGAACGAGGCCATCCGCAAGGTGCTCACCGACCGTGAGTTCAAGGCGGGGGACTACAACATCGGCTTCCAGGCGTGCGACGACGCAACGGCCCAGGCCGGCAAGTGGGACTCGGGCAAGTGCTCGCAGAACGCGAACGCCTACGCAGCCAACGACAAGGTGATCGGCGTGATCGGCACCTTCAACTCCGGCTGCGCGGCGATCATGATCCCGGTGCTGAACCAGGCGCCCGACGGCGGGATCGCGATGATGTCGCCGGCGAACACGTATCCGTGCCTCACCGTCAACCTGCCCGGTGGGTGTGACGCGACCGAGCCGGACAAGTACTACCCGACGGGCGAGCGGAACTACGCCCGCGTCGCACCGGCGGACGACTACCAGGGCGCGGCAGTGGCCCAGTACATGAAGGAGCTCGGGGTCACGAAGCTCTACGTCCTGAACGACAAGGAGGCCTACGGTCTCGGCGTCGCCACCACCACGCGGAAGGCCGCCGAGCATCTCGGCATCGAGATCGCCGGCTTCGAGGCGTGGGATCCGAAGGCGGCGAGCTACGAGTCGCTGTTCCGGAAGATCGAGGGCACGGGGGCCGACGCGGTCTTCCTCGGCGGCCTCATCGACGAGAACGGCGCCCAGGTGATCAAGGACAAGGTCGCCGTGCTCGGGCCGAACGACGGGGACGTCAAGCTGTTCGCACCTGACGGCTTCACGACCCAGCAGACGATCGACGACGCAGGCCCGGCGTCGGCGGGCATGTACATGTCCGTCGCGGGCGTGCCGGTCGACGAGTTCTCCGGCGTCGCCAAGGAGTTCGCGGACTCGTTCGAGGCGGACTACCTGAACGGGGCGCGGATCGACCCGTACGCGATCTACGCCGCCCAGGGGGCGCAGATCGTGCTCGACGCGATCGAGAACTCGGACGGAACGCGGACCGACGTGATCGCGAAGATGTTCGAGACGGAGGTCACGGACGGGCTGCTCGGCTCGTTCTCGTTCAACGAGAACGGCGACCCGCAGGATGCGTCCGGGGCGGTCGTGGGATTCACGATCTACATCGCGACCGACAAGCTGGAGACGTCGAAGGCGCTCTCTCCCGACCCGGAGGTCGTCAAGGCGGCCGGCGCGGCCTAGCCGCTCGAGGAAGCACCGATCCACGCGGCGGGAGGGCATTGCCCTCCCGCCGCCTTTCGGTTTAGAGTCGCGCGGCATGGCGTCCGCGCTGGCCCGTCTCCGCGCATCATCCGTCACGGACAAGATCGGGCTCTCGCTCGTCGGGCTCCTGATCTTCTGGCTGGCGGTGAACTTCGTCAAGGATCCGACGGAGTTCGTCAACGTCGGGCTGATCGGCCTCACGAACGGCTCCATCTACGGCGTCGTCGCGCTCGGCTACACGCTCGTCTACGGGATCCTGCAGCTGATCAACTTTGCGCACGGCGACGTGTTCGCCCTGTCCGGCCTCTTCGCGAGCACGATCATCGTGTCGGTGCTGGGGCTCGACACGGACTCGAGCGTGCCGGTGATCGTCGGCGGGATGCTCCTCACGCTCGTCGTCGTGATGAGCCTGTTCTCGATCGTCAACGCGACGATCGAGCGCGTCGCGTACAAGCCGCTGCGCCATGCTCCGCGTCTCGCCCCGCTGATCACGGCGATCGGCGTCTCGTTCATCGTCCAGAACGTCGCGCTCGCCTTCTACGGCGTCAACTTCCGGTCGGTGCCGAACTTCATCCCGACGTCTGACGTGATCGACATCGGCGGGATCACCTACACGTGGAAGAAGCTGACGGCGATCCTGATCGTCGTCCCGCTGCTCCTGCTGCTGACGTGGTTCGTGCGGACGACGCGGCAGGGCAAGGCCATGCGCGCGGTCGCCCAGGACCGCGAGGCATCGGCGATGATGGGGATCGACGTGAACCGCACGATCTCGGTCACGTTCATGATCGCCGGGGCGCTCGCCGGCGCCGCCGGGATCGTCTACCTGCTCCAGTTCAACATGCGCTACGACACGGGCTTCGAGCTCGGGCTGATCGCGTTCACGGCAGCGGTGCTCGGCGGGATCGGCAACCTCACGGGCGCTGTGCTGGGCGCGATCATCATCGGGCTGATCCAGGCGTTCAACGAAGGCCTCACGTGGCTCGCCCCCGGAAGCGACTGGACCCGCACGATCGTGTTCGGCATCCTCATCCTGATCCTCGTGTTCCGGCCCGAGGGCCTGCTCGGGGAGCGGACGCCGGAAGGCGCATGAAGAGCGTCTCCGAGCTCGCGGGAGAGGTGCGGTCCGGCGGAACCGGGCGCACGTACGCGATCGTCGCGGCGCTCGTCGTCCTCGCGGTGATCTACCCGGAGATCGTCGAATCGCTCCAGGACTTGCCGCTGATCGGCGACTTCATCCCGAGGACCGACTCGATGGTGGTCATGATCGTGTTCACGATGATGGCGGTCGGGCTCAACGTCGTCGTCGGCTATGCCGGGCTGCTCGACCTCGGGTACGTGGCCTTCTATGCCGCGGGGGCCTACACCGCCGGCTGGCTCGCCTCGGGTCATTTCGAGCAGGTCAGCTTCGAGTTCCTCTCGACGGCGCCGGCGGGGGCGCCGGGGATCCACATCTCGATGTGGCTCGTGCTGATCATCGCCGGAGTGTTCACGACCATCGTCGGCATCCTGATCGGCCTGCCGACCCTGCGGCTGCGGGGCGACTACCTCGCGATCGTCACCCTCGGGTTCGGCGAGATCGTCCCGCAGTTCGTCCGGAACGGCGACTCGATCGGCGGGTTCGACCTCACGAACGGCACGTTCGGGATCAGCCCCATCGACTCGATGGGAGTCGGCGACTTCGTCTTCCGGACCGAGTCGAACCGCGCGGAGCTCTACTACTGGACCGCCGTGGGACTGCTCCTCTTCACGGTGTTCTGTTGCGTGCGCCTTCAAAACTCGCGCCTGGGGCGGGCCTGGATCGCGATCCGCGAGGACGAGACCGCAGCCGCCGCGATGGGTGTTCCGCTGATGCGCACGAAGACGTGGTCGTACGCGATCGGCGCCTTCTTCGGCGGCGTGGCAGGCGCGTTCTACGCGAGCTTCAAGTCGGGTGCGTTCCCGGCGGACTTCTTCTTCAACATCTCCGTCTTCCTGCTCTGCATGGTGATCCTGGGTGGGATCGGCAGTCTCTGGGGCGTGATCCTCGGTGGGATGATCCTCGGCTACCTCAACATCGAAGGCCTCGCGACGATCGGCTCGAAGATCCAGGAGGGCGGGCTCGACTTCGATCCGACGAAGTACCAGTTCGGGATCTACGGGATCATCATCGTGACGATGATGCTGTTCCGGCCGACGGGCCTGATCCCAGAGCGACGGCACAGGATCGAGATGGAGGAAGGCGTGCACGACACGCCGATGTACGACGTCACGCACGAGGGAACCCTCACCGACCGCGACCGGGGCAACGACTGATGTCCGCGAACGGCGACCTGCTCGTCGCCACGAAGGTACGCAAGGAGTTCGGCGGGCTCGTCGCCTCGAACGACATCGACTTCACGATCCCGCGCGGCGGGATCGTCTCCCTGATCGGGCCCAACGGCGCGGGAAAGACGACGTTCTTCAACCAGCTGACGGGTGTCTACCATCCGAACTCCGGGTCGATCCTGTTCGACGGCACGGAGGTCGCAGGCCTGCCACCGCACCGCATCGTCGAGCTCGGCATCGGGCGCACGTTCCAGAACATCCGGCTGTTCCAGCAGATGACCGCCGTCGAGAACGTGCTCGTGGGGATGCACTCGAGGCTCCGGGGCGGGATCTTCGGCTCGATCCTCCGGACGCCGCGCGTCAGGCGGGAGGAGGCGGCTGCGGACGAGCGCGCCCGGGAGCTGCTCCGCTACTGCGGCCTTCCCCGCCGCCACAACGAGCGATCCGGCGCGCTGCCCTACGGCGACCAGCGGAGGCTGGAGGTGGCGCGCGCGCTCGCCACCGATCCGAAGCTGCTCCTCCTCGACGAGCCGACCGCGGGCATGAACCCGCAGGAGACGTCCGACTTCACGGCGTTCGTGCGACGCGTGCGCGACGAGAAGGGGCTCACGGTGCTCCTCATCGAGCACGACATGAAGGTCGTGATGGGCGTCTCCGAGCGCATCACCGTGCTCGAGTACGGTGAGAAGATCGCCGAGGGCACCCCTGCGGAGGTGCAGTCCGACCCCCGTGTGATCGAGGCCTATCTCGGGAAGGCGGCGATCGCGTGAGCGAGGCGCCCCAGTCCCCGACGAAGGACGTGCTGGAGCTCACGGACGTGCACGTCTACTACGGCGCGATCCACGCGCTGAAAGGCGTCTCGCTGAACGTGCGCGAGAAGGAGATCGTGACGCTGATCGGCGCGAACGGCGCGGGGAAGTCCACGACGTTGCGCGCGATCAACGGTCTCAACCGGGCGCGCCAGGGCGCGATCCGGTTCCAGGGCAACGACATCACGACCGCCACGCCGCACACGATCGTCAAGAACGGGATCGCCCAGAGCCCGGAGGGCCGGCGCCTGTTCCCCCGGATGTCGGTGACCGAGAACCTCGAGATGGGCGCGTTCCAGCGCACCGACAGGGAGAACTTCCAGTCCGACATGGATCGTGTCTTCGAGCTCTTCCCGCGGCTCCACGAGCGCAGGGCGCAGAAGGCCGGAACGCTGTCGGGGGGTGAGCAGCAGATGTGTGCCATCGGCCGCGCGCTGATGGCGCGCCCGAAGCTGCTCCTGCTCGACGAGCCCTCGATGGGGCTCGCACCGATCTTCGTCGAGAAGATCTTCGAGATCGTCCTCGAGATCAACAACCAGGGGACGCCGGTCCTGCTCGTCGAGCAGAACGCGCTGATGGCGCTCGATACCGCCCACCGCGGCTACGTGATGGAGACGGGCCGCATCACACTCGAGGGGCCGGCCGCCGAGCTGAAGACCAACGAGGCCGTCCAGAAGGCGTATCTCGGCCTGGATTGAGCGGCGCCGGACAGGGCGAGCCTGTCGCCCTACGGCCCTTCCACGATCAGCCCGGGATAGGGCGGTCCGAGCAGCACGCCGATGCGGGCGTTCTCGCCCGCGACGCCCTGCGCCATGGCGAGCGCCGTCGCCGCGTTGTGCGACGGGACGAAGCCCAGTGCGCGCGCGGCGCCCGCGTCGCGGCACCCCGCGACGATCACGCGCCCCGCGAGGGCCAGCGTCCCGGCGCACGTCTCCCAGTCCGCAAACGGGAGGCGGGGGTGCGGCGCAGCTCCGCCGCGGTACGCGCCGAGCGCGCGACGGTCACGAGCAGCAACGGCCTCGGCCGCACCGAGCCGCCTCCCGGCCGCCTCGTCACGGAGGGCGGCGAAGAGCGCGCGGTACGGCGCCTGCGGACCGTGCCCCATGACACGTGAGAACGGGTGCAGCAGCACGACCGTGCCACCCTCTGCGAGCGCGGGTCGGTTGCGCCAGAGGCGGAGGGCGTGGCCGAGGCCGACCGCCGCGGCGGTGATCGGGTTGAGCGGCTCCCGCGGGAGATGCGGGCCTTCCCAGCCGAGCGGGACGACGATCGTGTCGAAGGGCGCCTCGACCGTCGCGCTGCGAACCGCCGTCCCTCGGACGAGCGCCTCGGCGTGGGCGACCGACGGCGGCCCGGCGAGCGCGGCGACGGCGGTGACCTCACGCTGTGCGCCGGCGAGCAGCCGACGCCGCACCACGGCCGGCGAGGCGTTCAGAAGGCGGCGGAACGGCGACCGGGCAGCGGCGCGGCGCGACTCCGGGTCCCAGGGAAACCCGCGGTAGAGGCCCGTCACTCTGGGGTGGTCGAGCACGAGCGAGAGCCCGATCAAGGGCGTGGAGCGGCGCACGACGGCCTCGAGCGCGGTCCCGAGACGCCAGCCGGAGCTGCCGGACGGCTCGAGCAGGGAGCGGGCAGCAGCGCCACGCACGTCACCGGGTGCGCACGCATCGACCAGCGCGCTCGCGCCGCCGTGGAGCACCGTCTCCGCCGCGCCCACCGTGACGATCAGGTCGGTGTCCACCAGTGCCGGATTGACCCGCACGCTGCGTCCCTCGACCGCGATGGGACGGAGGTCCTCCCCCTCGCAGTCGTGGACGACGATCCGCCCGCGGAACTCCCTGGCCCGCTCGCGTCGCAGCAGCCCTTCCAGCTCGCGCCGCCCTGCTCGCCGGGCGAGCCCGGTCGCGACGAGCAGTGTCACGCGCCCGCGCGGGATGCCCGCGCGCGCCAGCTCGTCGAGCACGGCGGCGAGGGCATCCCGGCGCGGGTCGTCCTGGGCCGTCGGCAACGGCAGGGCGGGGGGCTGGACGACGACCGTGGCCCGCCCTCCGCTGGGCGCGACACCTCTCAGCAGCGGGCCGGAGAGCGGATACCGGAGCGCCTCGGCGACGGCAGCCTGGACGTCGACGATCGGGTCCAGCGGCGGCGGCGCGGCGAGGAGGGCGGCGTCGTCCGGGAGCGTGAGGAGCGGGAGCCGTGAGCCGGAGTGGACGGGGACGCGAGCCATCGGCCGATCCTAGGGGCGCCTCGCGGTCGTAGAGTTCGGTCCGTGCGGAGACGCTGGGACATCGACGCACGGGGCCGTGGCATCGCTTCGGCGGAAGCGGCGGTGCCCGATCTCGATCGTCTGCGTCATGCGATGCTCGAGCCCGACTGGGTGACCGAGGATGCGGACGCTCACCTCCTCCCGCACGTGCGCCGGATGTGCGCCGAGCGCGGCTGGGAGCTGACGCGTGCAGAGGTGGCGGACGCCGTGCTCGAGGTCGACGTCTTTGCCTGTGCGGCGACGGTGCGGAACCCACGCGAGGCCGCGTTCGCGCTGCTCGGCACGTTCGCGGAGGCTTCCACCCACGTGGTCGAGCGCTCGCCGGACGTCGGCAGGGATGTCGAGATCTTCGCGACGACGGGGATGCTCGAGGGGGACGGCGACTTCGCACCGCACGGTCACACCGTGCGTATCCGTGTCACGTTGGGTTAGCCCGGCAGTGCCTCGATGGGTAGGACCTGGAGCCATGCGCGATCGGTCGCGGCCGGAGGCCGGCCTCGCCGATCGGGAGGCCCACTGGCGGTGAGCCCGTGCACGGGGGAGGACGGCGGGGGAGCCAGGGCCCCGCGCTAGATCGCGCGATGCAGGCGGTAGAACGTCGGCCGGAACCCGAGCCGAGGCCATGCGCGTGACGCGAGCAGGTTCGTCATGCGCCAGTCGGTGACGACGAAGTCCCGTCCCGTCCGGCGTGCCCAGGCGAAGACCGCCTCCCCGAGCAGGCGTCCCGCGCCCGAGCCGCGGTGGTCGGGAAGGACCGAGGCGAAGCCGAGAAATCCGGCGCCCGGCGGGAGCGCGAGGCTCCGGTGTGTCGAGGACACCTCGATCGGGCACGCGATGGTGGCGCCGAGCACCTCTCCGTCGCGCTCGACGACGAAGGTCGTGAAGCGCGGGTCTTCGAAGTCCTCCTCGTACTCCGCGCGGGTCGACTCGAGGCTCGGCAGCGGAAGCCGTGAGAACACGGGCGACCGGACCTGGTGCTCGGGCAGTGCGACGTCGATCCGCGCGAGCGCATCGATGTCCTCCCGTCGTGCCTCACGGACCACGACCCCCTCAGGGGGCTCAGCCTGCGGTCCGGCGGGCGGCACCTCGCGTATCGCGTAGACGTGCTGGTGGCCGAACCCGAGGCGGAACCAGGCGTCCACGAGCGCCGGGTCGGTCGCCGGCACCATCGCGTAGTGCGACGTGAGCCCCGCCTCGACCCATGGGCCAGCGGCGGCGGCGTAGAGGTCGCGGACGAGCTCGGCCTGCACGACCGCGTGCCCGGCGGGGTCGACCCAGATGTTGGGGCCCCAGCTCGCCTCGCGGGGCCGTCCGACGAGGAAGCCCACGACCTCGCCGTCGACGAGCGCCGCGGCGCCGGACGCACCGTCGACCCGAAGAAGCTCCTCGATCTCGGCACGGCTCGCCGCTGGATCCTCGTACTGCCGGTCGAGCCCGGGCTCGACGAGCCGTTGAGCGCGGTGCCGCTGGGCGAGGAGGACAGAGGCGTCGTCGAGGTGCTCGCCGGCGAGGGGGACGATCGTAGGGGACAGTGCGGTCGCCGAGGTCATGCGGCGGAGGCTAGACCGCCGAGACCCTCCACTGCGTCCTCCTCGCGAACGGTCTCGCGTCGTTCTCAAGAACGACCGAGAGCGTGATCCACCTTTGGCCACTGCGCTCACCTATGAGGCCGGAGGCCGGCTTTGCCGGCCGGGAGGCCAGGCGCGGGAGACCTCTGGACGACGCTCAAGAAGGGGGCCCGCGGGGGAAACATGGTTTCCCCCGCGCTCGGATAGGCTCGGCGCGTGAGCCCCAAGACGCTGACGGGCGAGGAGCTGCAGCTCGACGACGGCCCCGTCCGGGGAGCCGAGCTCTTCCTCGTCGACGGGAACAACCTCGCGTACCGCGCCTTCTTCGCGCTCCCCGAGGAGCTCCAGACGACGGACGGTCAGCCGACGAACGCCCTGCTCGGGTTTACGAACATGCTCTTCAAGCTGCTGTCCGACTACGCGCCGCGAGGCGTCGCGGTGGCGTGGGACACGCGCCCCACCCATCGCACGGAGCTCGCGGAGACGTACAAGGAGGGCCGTCGGCCCATGCCCGACCTGCTGCGCGAGCAGTTCCCGCACTTCCGGCCGATCGTGGAGGCGTTCGGCTACCGGAACCTCGAGTTCGAAGGGTGGGAGGCCGACGACGTGATCGCGACGCTCGCGACCCGCGCCGACGACGCCGATATCCGCACCTGCGTCGTCTCGACCGACCGGGACGCCTTCCAGCTCTGCAGCGAGAACGTCTCGCTGATGATGACCCCGCGCGGCGTCGCGGACGTGCACGTCTACACGCCCGAGCGGGTCGAGCTCCGTTACGGGATCCGGCCCGACCAGGTGCCGGACTTCATCGGGCTGAAGGGCGACACCTCCGACAACATCCCGGGGATCCCGGGGATCGGGGACAAGACGGCCGGGCAGCTCATCTCGCAGTACGGCTCGCTCGAGGAGGTCATCGCCCATGCCGACGAGCTGTCGCCTGCACGCGGCCGGTCGGTGCGCGAGCATGCCGATCAGGCGCGGGACTCGAAGGTCCTGGCGACGATGCGACGCGACCTTCCGCTCGACGTCGACCCGTCCGAGCTCGTGTCCGCGCCGCCCGACCGCTCGACGCTGAAGGAGATCTTCAGGCGCTTCGAGTTCCGCGCGCTGCTCGGCCGCGTCGACACGCTCGACGAAGCCCTGCCCGCGGCGGACATCGAGATGGAGAGCGAGGCCGTCTCCTGGCGCGAGGGCGCGGCAGAGGAGCTTGTGCTCGATCAGCACAAGGGCCTGCTCGGCGTCGCGTTCGCCGACGGCAGGCTCGCCGCCGCCACCTCGGACGGTGTGGTCGTCTCGGAGGTCGCGTCGGGCGAGATCGGCCGGCTCCTGGCCTCGTGCGACGTCGCCACCCACGACGCCAAGCGGCTGCGGCTCGGCCACGCGCCCGCGGACGACACGCTCATCGCCGCCTATCTCGTCGATCCCGGCCGCGCCGGCTACGAGATCGACGAGCTCGCGCGGGAGCACGGGCTCGAGCTCGTCCCGGAACCGGCGACGGAGGAGGAGACCGCCTCGCTCGTGCGCCGGGCCGAGGCGGCCCGGCGCCTCGCGCCGCAGCTGCGGGCCAGGCTGCGGGAGTGGGGGGTCGAGCGGCTCTACGACGAGGTCGAGCTGCCGCTGACGGCGGTCCTCGCGGACATGGAGGACGCCGGCATCAAGATCGATGCGTACCGCATGGGGGAGATCACCGCGCGTCTCGCCGAGCGGGTGGAGGAACTGGAGGCGAGCGCGTGGGAGCTCGCGGGTGAGGAGTTCCAGCTCGGCTCCACACAGCAGCTCGCCAGGATCCTCTTCGAGAAGCTCGAGCTCACAGCCGGCCGCAAGGGCAAGACGGGCTACTCGACCGACACGCGTGTGCTGCGCGTGATCCGTGACGACCATCCGATCGTGCCGGTCGTGGAGGAGTGGCGCGAGCTGACGAAGCTGCTCAACACCTATCTCCTGCCGCTCCCGGAGCTGATCGACGAGCGCGACGGACGGCTCCACACCACGATCAACCAGGCCGTCGCCGCAACCGGCCGGCTTTCCACGACCAACCCGAACCTGCAGTCGATCCCCGTGCGCACCGAGCTCGGGCGGCGCATCCGCTCGGCGTTCGTCGCCGACGAGGGGTCGCGCCTGCTGTCTGCGGACTACAGCCAGGTCGAGCTCCGGATCCTCGCGCACGTCTCCGGCGAGCCCGTCCTCCGCGAGGCGTTCGCGCGGGGGGAGGACATCCACGCGGCGACGGCCTCGCAGGTGTTCGGCATCCCGCAGGCGGAACTGGGCCGCGGTCAGCGCGACACCGCGAAGATGGTCAACTTCGGGATCATCTACGGGATCTCGTCGTTCGGTCTCTCCGAGAATCTCGGCATCCCGCGCGAGGAGGCGCAGGAGCTGATCGACACCTACCTCGCTCGGCTCCCACGCGTGCAAGAGCTGATCGCGAGGACGATTGCGAACGCCGCAGCGGACGGCTACGTCACGACGCTTCTCGGGCGCCGCCGCCCGATCCCGGAGCTCCGCGCGTCGAATCGCCAGACCCGCTCGCTCGGGGAGCGGCTCGCCGTGAACACCGTGATGCAGGGCACCGCTGCGGACGTGATCAAGGTCGCGATGGTGCGGATCCACGAGCGGCTGCGCCGCGAGGGGCGCATCTCGCGGCTCGTCCTGCAGGTGCACGACGAGCTCCTGCTTGAGGTTCCCGAGATCGAGACGAGTGCCGTACGCGAGCTCGTCCGCGAGGAGATGGTCGGCGCGTACCCGCTCGACCCGCCGCTCGCGGTCGAGGCGGGAGTGGGCGACACCTGGGCGGACGCCAAGGAGTGACCCCACGGGGCAGTCAGGCTGCGCGAACGCCGCAGTGGGGTTTCAAAGCGCCCCCGACCTGTCTACACTCCCGCGAGCGTCCTGAGGAGACGCGTTGTGCACAGGGGAACCCAGGGGGAGAGTGAATCCTGAGATTCCGGAGCCTCGAGATCGTGGAGGCCGTTCATCGCGACGGATACCGGCTCGCCGGCGTCGCTCCCGGCCGCACTTCGAACGCTCTGCCGTCGGCGAGCGACGGCGAACGACGACGCAACGAGAAGGGACACAGCACAGGATGAGACGCGTGACAGTGGTTGGTGCGTTGGCGGCCCTGGCCCTCGCGGGCCTCGTGACCGCCGCGGCGAGCTCCGCCGGTCAGTCGGCCGGGGCGAAGGAGACCGAGAAAGCCGTCTTCTTCGCGGCCGACGGCTTGCGCCAGGACCTCGTCGCGAAGTACGCGGGGGTCATGCCGACGATGTCGGATTTCATGAAGAAGGGGACCTCCGCCTCGGGCAACGGCCTCCTGACCCAGGCGCCGCCGAACACCGGCGCCGGGTGGTACAGCCTTGCGACCGGCGCCTGGCCGGGTGTGCACGGCTCGACGAACAACACCTTCCACGTCAACGGCCAGCCCTTCGGAAACCGCACGGCCGCGTTCGACCCGAACGTCCTCCAGGCCGAGTCGATCGCCCAGTCCGCGGAGCGGGCAGGGCTCAAGGTCGCCCAGGTCGAGTGGGCCGGCGGTCGCAACGCGACCATCAAGGGGCCGACGATCGACTTCCGTGGGTTCTTCTCGGGTCGCGGCGTCACGACCAACTTCATCGGCAAGGCGGGGGAGCCGCTGTTCGACGATGCGCCGTTCATCTCGGCGTTCGGGCTCCAGTTCGACCATCCGGCCGGCTACGCCGGCCAGCCTGCGTTCCCCGCCGCGGCGCCGACGGCCGCGAGCGGCTGGACAGGCTCGTTGCCGTCGACGTTCAGCCCGGCGCGCGAGATGCGCATGCGGGTGCTCGACTTCGGCGCCGACAAGTACGGCCTGAACGCGTGGATCTTCGACTCCACCAACGACGGGCGGGTGAACTACGACAAGGTGCTGTTCTCGCGCACCAAGAGCGCGGCCGACTCGGTCGGGATCCTGTCCGAGGGCCAGTGGGCCGACGTCAAGGTGACGATCCAGGGCGGTTCCTCGAACGGCCTCACTGCCGGCATGCTCGTCCGGGTCGAGGAGCTGACGCCGAACCTCTCGCGGGTCCGCCTGTTCCACACGTCGGTCAGCCGCGCGTTCGCGAGCTGGCCGGGCTGGCCGGGCGAGCCGGGCTTCACCGGTGACTTCGCCGAGTTCCTCGCGCAGAAGTTCAAGACCTCGACCGCGGCCGACTTCGCCGTGCTCGAGGCGGGCGTCGTGTCCGAGGACACGTACGTGGCCCAGGGCCTCTACTGGAAGACGGCCCACCTCCCGATGCTCGAGTACATCGGCGAGAAGTACAAGCCCGACCTCCTGCTCGTCGGCATGCCGACGACGGACGAGTTCCAGCATCAGTTCCTCGGGCTCGTCTCGCCGAAGCTCCCCGGCGGCGCGGCCAACCCGGCGTACGACGACGTCGACCTCGACGGGAAGCCGGACGGGCGCGTCGCCGCCCGCGAGGGCTACATCCGCGAGGCCTACAAGGAGGCGGACGAGGTCCTGAAGCGGGCCCGCGCGCTCGTCGCGAAGGACCCGACCACGTTCGTCGCCTCCGACCACGGGTTCGCGCCGCAGTTCCTCGCCATCGACGCGAGTCAGCCGCTCGTCGAGATGGGATTGCTCTCACGCCCGCAGACGTCGAACTGCCGCCCGGCGACGGGTGAGACGATCGGCAAGGCGAAGGCCTGCTGGGCAGGTGCCGCGCTGCAGATCTACCTCAACGTCGCGGGCCGTGACCCGGCCGGCGGCGGCTTCACGCAGATCCCGGCGACCGACGTCGCGGCGACGGTGGCGGCGATCGAGGCGAAGTACGCCGGCCTCACCGACACGAACGACTGGACGCACGACGGCCGGCCCGAGGGCTGGAAGATGATCGACCGCATCTTCACGAAGGAGGAGGCGCGCTTCATCCCGAACGGCCCGAACTCGACGAGCGACATGGCCCACCCGACGCGGACGGGCGACCTCGTCGTCTTCTCGTTCCCGCCGTACCAGTTCGACGCGGAGACGCCGGGCACGCTCGTCGCCCCGTCGCACTTCTTCGGACAGCACGGCTACGTGCCGGACGTCCAGGATCTCGCGGCGAACGTGAACATGCGGGCGACGTTCATCGCCGGGGGCGATGGCATCGCGAAGGGCGAGGTGCGCGCCCGGACGATCGACCTCGCGCCGACCCTCGCGTTCATGCTCGGGATCCCCGAGCCGCAGCACAGCCAGGGCCGGGTGCTGCTCGACGTCCTCAAGGGCGGGAACTCGTACAAGCCGATCTCCGTGATCGGCCTGAACGACTTCCACGGGCAGCTCGAGTCGACGGCGCTCGCGTTCGACGGCATCAACGCGCCGGTCGGCGGCGCCGCCGCGCTCGCGACGATGTTCGACCAGGAGCTCGCGAGCCTGCCCGGCCCGGGCCTGATCCTCGCCGGTGGTGACAACGTCGGCGCGTCGCCGCCGAACTCGGCCCTGCTCGAGGACATGCCTGCGATCGACGTCGAGAACGCCTGGGGCCTCGACGCGACCTCGTACGGGAATCACGAGTTCGACTACGGCGTCGAGCGGCTGCTCAGGCACCAGGAGCGGGCGAAGTTCCCGTTCCTCGCGACGAACATCGTCGAGGCCGCGACGGGCCAGGCTCCCTCGTGGGTCACCCCGTCGAAGGTGTTCACGATCGACGGCGTCAAGGTCGGCGTCATCGGCGCCGAGCTCCAGAACACGCCCGAGCTCGTCTCGGCGGGCGCGACGGCCGGCCTGCGGTTCCTCGCCGAGGCACCCCGGATCAAGGCCGAGTCCGAGCGGCTCCGGCAGGACGGGGTGCGCGTTCAGATCGTCGTGATCCATCAGGGCACGAACGACGGGCGGAACCCGATCGGCAACACGCCCGGCGTGCCGTGGATCGGCCCGATCCTCGACATCGCCGACGCCCTGGCCGACACCACGGTCGATGCGATGATCGTGGGGCACACGCACCGCATCTCCAACCTGATGCGCGGCAACATCCTCGTCACCGAGGGGATCAACGCCGGGACCAGCTACTCGGTTCTCCAGCTGATCGTGAAGGGCGGCGACGTCTCCTGGGCCGGTGGGGCGACGCGGGTGGCGAAGAGCCTCGGTGTCCCGCAGCGGGCGGATGTGAAGGCGATCGTCGACAAGGCGAACGCCGACACGGCGGTGCTGCGGAACAAGGTCATCGGCACCCAGCTGAACGACGTGACGCGGGCCCCGACGCGGCTCTTCGAGTCGGAGATGGGGAACCTCGTCACCGATGCGATGCGCGACAAGTACCCGGGCGTGGACGCCGCGTTCACGAACTCCGGCGGGCTCCGCCAGGACCTGTTCTTCCAGCCGCCCTCGGCCGGCGAGCAGCCGGGCGAGATCACGTGGGGAGAGGTCTTCGCGGTGCTGCCGTTCGGCAACCGGACGACCATCCTCACGCTCACAGGTGACCAGTTGCGTCAGGCGTTCGTGAACGGCTTCACTCCGTTCTGCCAGCCCGGCTTCCCGGGCGGAACGGGCCGTTTCCCGCAGGTCTCCGGGCTGAGGGTGACGTTCAGCTGCAGCGGGGCCACGCCGGTCGTGACCGGCATGTGGAAGACGCCCGAAGGCATCACCGGCCCCCAGACACCGATCGGACCGGCGGACACGGTGCGGTTCGTGACGAACGACTTCATGTACGGCGGCGGCGACGGCTACACCGTCTTCGCCCAGGGCACGAACGTCCTGCAGCCGGGTGACGCGCTGCTCGATGTCACGATCGACTACATCACCGCGAACTCGCCCATCGACCCGCACGTCGAGGGGCGCATCGTCGGTCCCTCCTAGGTCACCGGCGACTCACAGCGACTCGCAACGAGGAGAGGGCCCGGGAGACCGGGCCCTCTCCGTGTCTCAGACCTCGATCGTCTCGCCGTCGGCCGGCACGATGGCCGACGGGACGGCGGCGCGGAGCTCGGCCCGCGAAAGGTGGCAGTGGTTGAGCGCCTCCATGTGCACGGCCACGACGACGGGGACGCGCGCCGCCACCTCGCGGACGTCGTCGATCCCCATCACGATCAGCCCGCCCTCGAGGAATGATGCGCCGCCCGCGTTCACGACGGCCACGCGCGGCCGGAAACGCTCGATCGTCTCCTCGACCGCCTCGTACCAGACCGTGTCGCCGGCGAGATAGAGGTCCCCCAGCACGAAGCCGCTGACCGGCGCCAGCGACTCCGCGACGGCGCCGAAGCCGTGGCGGGCCGGCACGCGATGCACGAGCACCCCGCCCCAGGCGAGCGTGGACTCGACGGGCCTCGCGTCGAGGCCCAGCTCGCGGAGCGCGGCCTCGTCCTCGGGCTGGCAGAGCACGGGCAGGTGGCGGGGCAACTGCTTTGCGGCGGTGTCGTCGAAGTGGTCCTTGTGACGATGTGTCACGAGCACCGCGTCGAGCCCCGAGAGCACCTCGTCGACCGGGAACGGAAGCTCGACGGTCGGGTTGCGGACGGGGTTCGCGGTGCTCCCGACCGGCGGCCGCGCCCCCGCCGGATCGAGCATCGGATCGACCAGAATGCGCCGTTTTCCGAGGCCGAGAACGATCGTCGCGCTGCGTACGAGAGTGATCTTCATGCTGCAGTTCCAGGGGATTCGCGCGTCCAAACCGCCGCGAATCCCCCGCTATACTCCCCGCTCCGATGAGCAACCACACACTCGAGACACCCACCCAACCCGAAGCCGGAGTCTGGACGACCGGCCCCGACGGGGAGCTGATTCCGGACTACGAAGGCACCTTCCCGACGATCAACGAAGGGGAGGTGGTGCACGGCACGGTCGTGCGTGTCGACAAGGACGAGGTGCTGGTCGACATCGGCTACAAGTCCGAGGGAGTCATCCCCGTCGCGGAGCTCTCGATCCGCCGGAACGTGAACCCGTCCGACGAGGTCTCGGTCGGCGACGAGATCGACGCGCTCGTGATGACGAAGGAGGACGCCGAGGGGCGGCTGCTCCTCTCGAAGAAGCGTGCCCGCTTCGAGCTCGCCTGGAAGGCGATCGAGGGCGCGGCCGAGACCGGCGAGCCGGTCAACGGCCGGGTGATCGAGGTCGTCAAGGGCGGCCTGATCCTCGACCTCGGTGTCCGCGGGTTCCTCCCGGCGTCCCTCGTCGACATCCGCCGCGTCCAGGACCTCGACGAGTTCCTCGGCAAGGAGCTGCGCTGCAAGGTCATCGAGCTGAACCGGTCGCGCAACAACGTCGTGCTCTCGCGCCGCGCCGTCCTCGAGGACGAGCGCAAGGAGATGCGCCAGGCGATCCTCGACCGGCTCAACCCGGGCGACGTCGTCGAGGGCACGATCTCGAACATCGTCGACTTCGGCGCGTTCGTCGACCTCGACGGGATGGACGGCCTGATCCACATC
>NZ_DASTCS010000036.1:0-103915 GCF_035710885.1 Gaiella sp.
GGCGAGCCCGGCGACACGCGGACGATCACCTACGCCGACCTGCAGCGGGACGTCGTCCGGATGGCGAACGCCCTCCGGGAGGTCGGGGTTCGCAAGGGCACGCCCGTCGCGATCTACATGGGGATGATCCCGGAGCTGGCCGTAGCCATGCTCGCCTGTACCCGCCTCGGCGCTCCCCACACCGTCGTGTTCGGCGGGTTCTCGGCCGACTCGCTGTCGGGCCGCATGGTCGACATGGGCTGCGAGGTGCTCGTCACCCAGGACGAGGCCTGGCGTCGCGGCTCGACGGTGCCCTTGAAGCGCACCGCGGACGAGGCGATGGAGGCGGCGCCGAAGGCACACTCGTGCCTGGTCGTCCGGCGCACCGGCGGGGACGTGCCGATGACGCCCGGGCGGGACCGCTGGCTCCACGAGCTGGAGGTCTCCGACGACCCGGCGTCGTGCCCGTGCGAGCCGATGGGCAGCGAGGACCTGCTGTTCCTGATGTACACATCGGGCACCACGGCCAAGCCGAAGGGCATCGTCCACACGACGGCCGGGTACCTCGTCGGGGTCGCCGCCACGCACCACTACATCTTCGACCTGAAGCCCGAGACCGACGTCTATTGGTGCGCCGCCGACATCGGCTGGATCACCGGGCACAGCTACATCGTCTACGGGCCGCTCTGCAATGCGACGACCTCGGTGCTCTACGAGGGGACCCCCGACTTCCCGGACAGGGATCGCTGGTGGTCGATCGTCGAGCGCTACGGCGTGACGATCCTCTACACGGCGCCGACCGCGATCCGCGCGCACATGAAGTGGGGCCCCGAGCACGCGGCCGGGCACGAGCTCGGCTCGCTGCGCCTCCTCGGCTCGGTCGGCGAGCCGATCAACCCCGAGGCCTGGATCTGGTACCACGAGCACATCGGCGGTGGACGGTGCCCGGTCGTGGACACCTGGTGGCAGACCGAGACCGGGATGATCCTCATCACACCGCTCCCCGGGGTCACGACCACGAAGCCCGGCTCCGCCACCAAGCCGTTCCCCGGCGTGGCCGCCGCGGTGCTGAACGAGCAGGGCCAGCGCGTCGAGCAGGGCGGCGGCTATCTCGTGCTCGAGCGGCCCTGGCCGGCGATGACCCGCGGCATCTTCGGCGACGACGGCCGCTACCGGGCGACCTACTGGGAGCGTTTCCCGGGTTCGTACTTCGCGGGTGACGGGGCACGGATCGACGCAGACGGCGACTTCTGGCTGCTCGGCCGAGTCGACGACGTGATGAACGTCTCGGGGCATCGCATCTCGACGATCGAGGTCGAGTCGGCGCTCGTCGACCACCCCAGGGTCGCCGAGGCCGCCGTCTGCGGCCGCTCGGACGCGACGACGGGCCAGGCGATCGTCGCCTACGTCACGCTGAAGGGCAGCGAAGGGGGCTCGGTCGAGATGCTCGAGGAGCTCCGCGACCACGTCTCCCACAAGATCGGGCCGATCGCCAAGCCGGCCAACATCGTCTTCACACCCGAGCTTCCGAAGACGCGATCGGGGAAGATCATGCGCCGGCTGCTGCGCGACGTGGCCGAGAACCGCCCGCTCGGGGACACGACGACGCTCGCCGACCCGGCGGTCGTCTCGGAGATCGCCGAACGCGCATCGTCGGCTGCCGCCGACGACGCCTAGACGAGGCTCGCGGAGCGACCGGAGCTCAGCCGACCGCAGCAGCGAACGCCGCGACCGTCCGGTCGATGTCCGCCTCGGTCGTCCGCCAGTTGGAGACCGACAGGCGGATCGCCGCACGTCCCTCCCAGACCGTGCCGCTCATCCAGGCCTCTCCGCTCGCCTGCACCGTGGCGACCGCGTCTCGCGTGGACTCGTCGTCCGCGAACCGGAAGAGCACCTGGTTGAGCACGACCTCGTTCAGCACCTCGCCGCCCGGCAGCGCGGCGACCTGCTCTGCAAACCGCCGTGCGTGGCGGCAACTCCGCTCGACGACGTCCCGGACACCGCTGCGGCCGAGCTGGCGGATCGCCGCCCAGACGGGCGCCGAGCGCGCGCGCCGCGAGAACTCCGGGCTATAGCCCATCGGGTCGCGAACCGCGGCGTGGTCGGCGACGTGGAGGTACGGGGCCGCGTACTCCAGCGCGGCCTGGTGGTCGGCGGGATGCGCACAGATCGCGATGCCGCAGTCGTAGGGGACGTTCAGCCACTTGTGCGCGTCGGTGGCCCACGAGTCGGCCCGCTCGTGTCCCCGGAGGAGATGCGAGAGCGAGGGGCTCGTCGCCGCCCACAGCCCGAAGGCGCCGTCCACGTGGACCCAGGCCTTCGCCGTCGCCGCGAGCTCGACGATCGCGGAGAGGTCGTCGAACGCGCCGGTGTTCACTTCGCCGGCCTGGGCGCAGACGATCGTCGGGATCGACGGGTCGAGCGCGGGCGCAAGCTCGGAGACGACGATGCGACCCTCGCGGTCGGTCGGGACGACGACCTCCTGCGCCCTGCCGATCCCGAGGAGCCGGAGCGCGCGCGTGACCGTGACGTGGCGCTTGTCGCCGACGACGACCCTGAGCGGCGGAGCTCCCGACAGTCCCTGCTCGGGCAGGTTCCAGCCCGAGCGCGCATAGACCGAATGGCGCGCGGCGGCGAGGCACGTCACGTGCGCCATCTGGCACCCGGTCACGAACCCGAACGACGAGTGCGAAGGAAGCCCGAGCAGCTCGAGCACCCAGCGTCCCGCGACCGCCTCGAGCGCGGCCGCCGCCGGCGTCGGCTCGGCGAGACACGCGTTCTGGTCCCAGGCCGAGACGAGCCAGTCGGCCGCCAGCGACGCCGGGAGCGCTCCACCGATCACGAAGCCGAAGTAGCGCCCGGAGCCCATCGCCGTGATGCCCTCGTCGGCGACACGGGCGAGCTCTCCGACGACCCCGCCTGGATCGGAGGGGCCCTCCGGGAGCGGCTCGTCGAGCACGGCGAGCATCTCCCGGTAGGTCCGCGCAGGCCCGACCGGACGCGTACCGAGGCTCTCGACGTAGTCGGCGGCGATCGCAGCCGCACGGGCGAGGACCTCTCTCTCGGACATCGCGCGAGTCTACGTCGGCGTGTCTGCGCTCATCGCCTCGTGGCGCAGCGCGATCGCGACGCACGCCGCCACCACGAGGATCACCAGCCAAAGCGGGCTGAGGGTCGGGTGGAGCGCGGAGGGGATCTTCCACTCGGCCCAGCCTCGCTTGACGACCTGCTCGTGCCACAGGTCCTCCGCCAGGTTGACCGCGCCGTAGGCGAAGGCGACGGACACGTACGCGCGCGTCACGTGCTCGAGCCCGCCCGGCCGGAGCCGCGGGCGAGAGAGGAGGAGCGCGCTCAGGACGAGGACCGTCCCGTCGAGCCCATGGTGGTGACCCAGGTGGACCGCGGCGAGCTCGCGTCCGTCGGGCTCCGTCACCACGCGCTCCATCAGGAAGACGCCGTCCGGGAGGAAGACGCCGAGCTCGGCGGCGAGCCAAGGGATCGAGACGAGGAGCCCGGCCGCGGCGATCACGACCCGGACGACGTCGAGCGACAGCCGCCGCGCGAAGGCGGTGCCCGCCCTCCGGGCGGCGACGCCCGTCAGCGCGAGCGCGAGCAAGACACCGAGCGCCGGGACAGCATTCGCCCAGCGTGCGTCGAGGTCGTCCTCGTCGACGACCCCCGGCCAGGCGGTGACGGCGCAGAGCGCGATCGCAGGGCCCCCGGCCCACCAGGCCGACGTCGGGAGCGCCGACATCGCCATGAGAACGAGGGCGATCGCGACGAGCGAGACGGGGAAGTTCAGCTCGACGACGACCCGCGAGAGCCCGCCGACGATTCCGTCGCGCGACACGTGATAGGTCTCCGCCGGCGCAAGCCGCCAGTAGGTGGCCAGGATCGCGAGCAGAACGGCGGCCCACAGCACCCAGGTGACCACCGCCTCGCCCTGGGCGCCTCGCCTCTCGCGTCGCCCCGTGACTCAGCGCCCCCAGTGAGCCGAGTGGTCGTCGACGAAGTTCGTCGTCAGGCCGAGACGAACGCGATGCGGTTGCCGTCCGGGGGCCCAGGTCGGTGACTCCCCGAGCCCGATCGGACCGATCCGCCGGGCACCGGAACCATCCACGTTCATCGTCCAGATCTCCGGCCGCCGACGCGGTGGAGCCTGCCGCACGAAGGCGATGCGCTTCCCGTTGCGCGAGGCGCGCGGCCAGAGGTCGCCCACGCGGTTTCGGGTCAGCCGTCGTACGTCACCGCCGTCTGGGCGCATCGAGTAGATCTCCAGCCCCCGATACGCGCGGGCCTCGTTCTCGGTCGCGTCGCGCCAGCTCAGGAAGTAGATGCGGCCCGTGGGTCCCCCTGCCGCTGCCCCGTCGTCTACGGCAGTGAGCGCCGTGCCGAGCGCGAGCGCGACGATGACGGGCGCGACACACCCGGCGGTCATGGGTGGCGACTCTAGAGCGTCACACGCCGACTGTCTGCAACCCGAGGTGCTCGAGCGCCGTCCTAGCCTCGTCGCCCGCGTCTGCACGCTCTCGGATCGTCGAGTGGAGCTCCACGGCGTCGTGGTACTACGCGGGCTCCGTCCCGCGGCCGCCGGCCGCGGGGCTCGGTCTCGAACGCGAGCGACAGCGCGATCGAGTTCCCCGACCCGGCGCTGAACTACGCCTTCATCTGCTGGCGGAGCGCCGGCGACTTGCCCCGGCGCTCGGCGAGAACGGTCAGGCGTTCGCAATCAGTCGTCCGGCGGACGCAACCCGAGCTGGATCGCCTCGCCGGGGGAGAGTCGTGTGCCCTCCTCCCATGCGGCCGCGAAGCCCTCGAGAGCGCGCAGCGGCTCGAGCCGATCCTCGAGGTAGGGGGTGAGCTCCGGACCGACGGAGTACCCGATCTCTCCCCCGCGCTTCTGTCCCGCCGACCACAGCGCGATCGCGCGCTCCGGCTCCCCTTCCTGCACCGACACGAGTGCCAGAACCAGCGGAGCCTCGACCTCCAGGAGCTCGTCGAACTGCTCGGACTCGTAGTCGACCGCCTCTTGCAGGCACGATCGCGCCCCGGCGATGTCGCCGGCCGCCGCGAGCGCAATCGCCAGATTGGCGAGCGCCGTGACGATGAGGTACGGGTCGTCGAGTCCCTGCCCGAAAGCGAGGTCTTCGCGCATGAGGGTGCATGCCTCGACAGGTCGTCGCGCTGCGAGCAGCCCGACGGCCTCGTTCCCACGCGCGACGGAGATGTTGCGAAGGTCCCCGATCTCCTCCCAGACGACGATTGACTCACGGAGCCGATCGAGTCCACTGTCAACGTCACCCGTCGTGATCAAGGCGAGACCCAAGACGTTGAGGGCGTCGCCCAGCGCCCGCGGAGCGGCGACGAGGCGCGCGAGCTCGAGCGCCTTCGTCGCATGTGAGAGCGCGGTGCCGTCGTCGCCCCTCTGGAGAATCGCGAAGGCACGATGCGAGAGAATTTGGCTTTCCACCGCCGCGTCGTCGACGCGAGCCGCGCCGCGTGCGGCCGCGGACGCATCGACGAACCGGCCGAGCCGCAGCAGCAGGCGAAGCCGAAGTATGAGCGCCCTCGCCCGGAGCGACTGATCGTCGGTCGGACACTTGTCGATCAGGTCGAGGAAGACCCCGTACGGGCCCCGAGAGTCGACGAAGTCGCCCGCCGCGAGGAGGAGGCGGAGCGCGTCATCGACTCGTCCGCGGGCTCGGCAGGCGGCGAGCGCATGGAGCAGGTTCGGGCGCTCCCGTGCGAGCGTCCCGAACCACTGAAGCTGATCTCGATCGACCCAGTACTCGTCGATCTCGCCGACTACGTCGCCGAGCCACGCGTAGAACCGCTCGAATACGGCGTCCGCCTCGCTCGCGTACTCGAGGAGACGGGCATGCGCGTACTCACGGATCGTCTCGAGCATCCAGTAGCGATCTCCGCCCGCGTCGTCGGGACGGTGACGCACAAGGCTCTTGTCGAGGAGCGACTCGATCACGTCGAGGTCGGTGCCGGCGACGCATCGCGCCGCGCCGAGCGTGCAGCCGCCGGGAAACATGGCGAGGGCACGAAGAGCGCGTTGCTCTTCCGCAACGAGGAGGTCGTAGGACCAGGCGATGGTCGCTTCCAGCGTGCGCTGGCGCTCGTCGACGTCATGGTCTCGATTCGACAGAACGTCGAGACGCCCGTCGAGACGCTCCAGAATCGCCGTCGGGGAGAGCACGCCGGTCCGGGCCGCGGCGAGCTCGATCGCAAGCGGCAGCTCGTCGAGTCGGCGGCAGAGACGGCCGACGGTCTCGTCGGCCTCGATCTCGATACCTCGAACGCGCGCCCGCTCGACGAAGAGCCGCCCGCCGTCGTCCGCAGAGAGTGGCGGCACCGGCCAGGCCGACTCGCTGCCGATTCGCAGCCTCTCGCGACTCGTGACGAGTGCCCGCATGGTCGGGCAGGCGGTGAGTAGATCGGCGACATCGTGCGCCGCCTTCGGAAGAAGGTGCTCTGCGTTGTCGAGGACGAGCAGTGCCTTCCGCCCACTCAACGTGGTCGCGAGGGTCGAGGCGAGGTCCTCGCCGGGTTGTTCGCGGATCCCGAGCGCCTCTGCGATCGCGGGCACGACCAGCGCGACGTCGCGGAGGGGCGCGAGCGAAACCCAGGTGATGCCGTCGGGATAGTGGTCTGCCGCGTCGGCGGCGGCCTGCAACGCAAGTCGGGTCTTGCCGGTGCCGCCGGGCCCTGTGAGGGTGAGGAGGCGGGTGTCGGGGTGGGTCAGTCGTTCGACGACCGTACGCAGCTCGGTTTCTCGGCCGAGGAACGGGGTTGCGGGGACGGGCAGGTTGGAGCGGTAGAGGGTCTTGAGTGGCGGGAAGTCGGTGGGGTAGCCGTCGAGCTGGAGTTGGTGCAGCGCGATCGGAGTGGACAGGTCCTTGAGCCGGTGTTGGCCGAGCTCCTTCAGCGCGACCGAGCCGGGCTCGAGGAGCGTCACGGTGGTCGGGGAGAGGACGACTTGGCCGCCGTGGGCGGCGCTCATGATGCGGGCGGCGCGGTGAACGTCGATCCCGACGTACTTGGGTGGGTCGAGTGCTGGCTCGCCGGTGTGGATCCCGACGCGGATCCGGATCGGGCCGCCGTCGAGCTCGCTCATCGCTTCGCTGATGGCGGAGACTGCGCCCTGCGCAGAGCCGAAGGCGTAGAAGAAGGCGTCGCCCTCGTAGTCGACCTCGTACCCGTCGTGACGCGCGCACCCCTCTCGGACGATCCGCCGGTGCTCCGCGAGCGCGTCCCGGTACGCGTCGAGGCCGAGCTCATCGAGCAGCCGCGTGGAGCCCTCGATGTCCGTGAACACCAACGTCACCGTCCCCGACGGTTGGGCCACCGCAGTCACGGCCGGATTCTCGTGATGTCGGCGCGCGCCCGCAACGCACGGAAACCGATGCAGGCGGATCAGATTGCGCGGCCGGCCCGCGAATCCTCCCCGAGCGCGCGCCATGCGACCTCCAGTGCGCGCTCGGGATCCATGGGCGCATCCGCCCCACGCGGATGCTGGGCTTCGGCCACCGCGAGCGCTGCGGCGACGAGCTTGCGGTCCCATGACGGGAGCACGAAGCCCGTGTCCTCGAGCATCGTCTCGAGGGTGCTCGCGAGCGCCGACGCGTCCGCGTAGCGACCGTCCGCGACGAGGGCCTGGACGGCGACCGTCAGCGCGTAGAGCCGGAACTCGGCGTCAACCGTGATCGTCGGATCCAGCATGTGGCGGACAAGCAGCTCTCGCGCGACATCGACGTCGCCGTTCCGCGAGTACGCCTCCGCGAGACCGACGTAGAAGAGCGGGGCTTCGGGCGAATCGAGCTGCTCCAGAACGTCGAGCGACTCGCGGACGTAGGCGATTGCCTGATCGAATCGCCCCGCGGCCGTCTCGATAGCCGCGAGGGAGTTGAACGCATGCGCGATACCGCGCCCATCACCCTCCGCCTGTCGTATTTCCAGCGCCTCGGCCGCGTGCGCGCGGGCATCCGCGAATGCCCCCTCGTCTGCCTCGACCATCGCGATGTCGGCGAGGAGCGCTCCGGTGCGACCGCTCGCCTCGATGTCCCGAAATCGAAGGCGGACGCTCGGCGTCGCGCGAGCTCGGGCGAGGCAGTCCACGAGCAGAACCCGCGCCTCCGCGCTATCGCCCGAAGCCCAGAGGATCTCCGCGGCCACCGCATCCCCTTCGATGATGAGCTCCGCGGGAGCGTGGGATCGTTCGAGCGTGAGGTAGCGCCTCGCGCCGACGAGTGCCTCCCGGTTGAGGCCTCGCCGCGCCCACGCGAGACGAAGGCCCAGGAGCAGGCCGACCGCATTCGGGAGGTCGCCGTGCTCGATCGCGCTCGCGTAAGCGCTTCGAGCGTTGTCGAACTCGGCGTCGAGCACCGCGACCGCGTCGTCCTCGAGCGCACGTGCGGCTGTCCAGCCGCGGCCGTAGACCGTCGCGAAATGCGCGCGGTACGCAGCCATGACGGAGTCGTTCTCACCGCAGTGCTCGAGCCGGGAGGCGGCGAACTCCCGAATCGTCTCGAGCATCCAGTAGCGGTCGCGATTGTGCTCGAATCGATGGCGGACGAGACTCTTGTCGAGAAGCTGTTCGATCGTCTCGAGGTCGGCTCCCGCCACATGGGCTGCGTCCTCGAGTGTGCAGCCGCCGGCAAACACGGAAAGGCCACGGAGCGCTAGCTGCTCGTCCGCGGCGAGCAGGTCGTACGACCACGAGATGGTCGCCTCGAGCGTGCGCTGGCGTGCCTCCGCGTCACGGGACCCGTGTCGAAGGAGCTCGAGCCGTCGGCCGAGTCGCTCGAGCAGAGCAGCCGGTGAGAGCGCTCCGACGCGAGCGGCGGCGAGCTCGATCGCGAGCGGGAGATGGTCGAGCGCCATGCAGATGTCTGAAACGTCCGGCGTCGGCTCGAAGCCTGGCTGGACCCTGCGAGCGCGTTGCGTGAACAGGTCGAGGCTGTCCGCGTCGGACAGGGTGGGCACCGGCCACATCGTCTCCGCGGCGATTCGCAGTCGCTCTCGGCTCGTGACGAGGAGGCGCAGAGTAGGGCAGGCGGCGGTGAGCTCGGCGAGCTGCAGCGCGACCTCCGGAAGGAGATGCTCGGCGTTGTCTACCAGCACGAGCACCTTCTTCCCGAGCAGCGCGTCGGCGACCACTTCGATCGGCGATCGCTCGGACTGCTCGCGCAGATCGAGAGCTTGGGCGATCGCCGGTACGACGAGCGTGGGATCGCGGAGCGGCGCCAGCCCGACCCATGTGACGCCGTCGGGGAAGTCGTCCGATGCTCGAGCGGCGGACTGAAGCGCGAGACGGGTCTTGCCCGTCCCCCCGGGGCCCGTGAGGGTGAGCACGCCCACGCCGGGGTCGGCGAGGCGTTCGAGGACCGCGGCCAACTCGCGCTCGCGACCGAGGAACGGCGTCGCGGGAACGGGAAGCGTGATGCGATAGAGCGACTTGAGCGGTGGGTGCTGACCCGCACCGAGCTGATAGATCCGTTCCGGGGCTCCGATGTCCTTGAAGCGGTGCTCGCCCAGGTCCGTCAGCTCGACCTCGCCGTCGAGCCACTCGGCGGCCTCCCGCGAGAGCACGACCTGGCCACCGTGGGCGGCGCTCATGATGCGGGCGGCGCGGTGGACGTCGATCCCGACGTACTTGGGTGGGTCGAGTGCTGGCTCGCCGGTGTGGATCCCGACGCGGATCCGGATCGGGCCGCCGTCGAGCCCGGTCATCGCCTCACTGACGGCGCTGACGGCAGCTTGGGCTGTGGCGAAGGCATAGAAGAACGCGTCTCCTTCGAAGTCGACCTCGTAGCCGTCGAAGCGCACGCACGCGTCGCGCACGGTGCGGCGGTGGTCGGCAAGAGCATCTCGGTAGGCGTCGACCCCGAGGTCTTCGAGCAGCCGGGTTGAGCCCTCGATGTCGGTGAACACCAACGTCACCGTCCCGGACGGTTGCTCGATCACGATGCGCGATTGTCCCGCGGCTGCCCCGCGGCTGCAACGTCCGCCCGTTCAGACGGCGACGGTCTGCAGCCCGAGCTCCTCGAGCGTCTCGCGGGCCTTCTCGTCGCCCGCGTCCGCGAGCGCGCGAACCCGCGCGTGGAGCTCGACGAGCGCCGTCAGGTACTGCGCGTGCGTCATCCCCCGACCACCCGCGGCGGCCCGGTAGCGCATCCCGACCTCGCGGGGAACGCGCCGGAACATGATGTCCTCGTGCTCCTTCCCCTCCGTGCCGCCGGTGCGGATGAACATCACGTCGCCGGCGCCCGGAGGCGGCGGGAACCCGGGCGGCAGCGGAATGGTGAAGGGCTCGGGATCCTCGTCCTCGGACATGCATCGAATATGCCAGAGATAGCGTACGCAGTCAAGGACCGGCCAACCGCGACCGGCGCCGTCCCCCGAGCGGCGCCGGTCGCGGTATCCGGGTGCTGGTTACCGCTTCGGGCAGAGCAGCACGATGTTGAGGCCGCCCCAGGCGAAGGAGTACGTCGGGCAGCCGACCTTCGTGGAGATGAACTCGCGCACGTTCTGGTTGTAGGTGATCACGAGAGGAGACTGGTTCCGGGTGATGTCGATATCGAGGGTTCCGTACGCCCGGTAGCGCGCGTCGCCGGAGAGGCGCGCGGCCGCGTCCATCTTCCGTTGGTACGCGGCCTGGTTGAAGTACGACACGTTGACGTTGTTCTTCGGCGCGATGGTTCGGCCGTCGAGCAGGATGTTGATGAAGTCGTAGGGATCGGGGTAGTCGGCGAACCAGCCGATCGACATCAGGTCGAAGGGCTCCCCTCGCGTCCCCGTCTTGTCGATCAGCACCGCGAAGGTGTAGGGCTTGACCTCGACGTCGAGGCCGATCGCCTTCAGGTTCGCCTGCACGAGCTGGCCGGTGTTGACTCCGAGCTGGTCGTTCGTCGTGTACATGACGACCTTGCCGGTCTTGCCGCCGAGGAGCGCCTTCGCCCTTGCGATGTTCGGGCGGCCGACGGGATAGATCTTCGCGTCGCGGTAGCCGGGGATACCGGGCGGCAGGATCTGCTCGTTCGGCGTCCCGGCATTGAGCCCGGCGAGCCGCGTCAGGGCCGGCCGGTCCACGGCAAACGCGACCGCCTGGCGCGCCCTGACGTCCTTGAAGATCCCGCGCGACGTGTTGAGCGCGAAGTAGCCGATCGAGTTCGACGGATAGACGAAGTACCGGCCCTTGTTGATGCCGAACTCCTTTGTCAGCTGTGTGTGCGCCGCGGTGGGCAACGAGTAGAGGTCGAGGTCCGCCTCGCCCTTTCGCACCTGGAGGTAGCTCGCCTGCTCGCCCATCTCCACGACGACGCGGATGACGTCCCAGGTCTGCTTCCGGTTGCCGCCGTAGTAGGGGTTCTTGCGCAGGACGATCTGCGACCCCTTCTGCTTGCTCGAGATGTAGTAGGGCCCCGCGCCCGGAGGCTCGTTCACACCCTGCGGGTCGATCGGCAGGTTCGGCGGGATCGCGCAGAAGAACGGCATCGCGATCCGCGAGAGGAAGTCCGGGGCCACCTTCGTGAGGCGCACGGTGAGCGTGTTGCCGTTCGCGATCACGCCGGAGGGACGTGCGGCTTTGCCGGCCAGCACCTTGTCTGCTCCGACGATGTCGCTCACGAATGTCGCCGCGGGAGACTGCATCTTCGGGCTCAGGGCCCGCTCGATCGCGCGGGCGTAGCTCGCCGCCGTGACCGGGGAGCCGTCGGAGAACCGGAAGCCGCTCCGCAGCTGGAACGTGTATGTCTTGCCGTTCCCCGAGATCTTCGGGAAGGAGCGTGCGACCTCGGGATAGAGCCTCGCGCCCGCCCGCCCGGCCTTGTCCGGATAGCCGAGGAGCATCGCGCACGTCGCCGCCTCCAGCCGCCAGCCGTAGAAGTCGTAGTTGAGTGCAGGGTCGAGGTAGGTGATGTCCGTGGAGTTGACGTTGAGCCGGAGCACGCGCTCCTCGGTCGCCGGTCTCGCCGCAGGGGCAGCGAGGAACGCCGCCGCGAGCAACCCGAGTCCGGCTAGGAGCGAGAGAGCCGAGACCATCCGCCGCATGGGGTCCCTCCTGGTGTCGAATTGTCGCCCTCGGTTCGCACACCGACGGCGTGCCGCCTGCCCTGAGGATGTCCCCGAAGCCCCCCGGCTCCCGGGTCGTCACATCCCTCGGGCCACGCGACTATGCAACATCGCGCACGAGAACGCAACGGCCCGCCACAGCTCGCCTCGTGACTCACTTGGCCTGCCCCAGGGCCAGGTCCCAGGTCACCGACGTATCGCTGGCGTTGTAGAACCCCGTCGGCGTTCCCCTGCCCTTCAGCGCCGTGCTCGCCGGTGTCCCCTCGGCGCGGATCGTGAGGTTCTGCAGGCCTGGGGTCCCGGTGTAGGTGATCCACGTCTTGCCGCAGTTCTTGCTGGTCTTGGTCACCAGGGGCAGCCTCATCCCTCCGCCGCCGCCGCCGAAGAAGCTGAGCGAGATCACCCACTGCGATCGCGTCGCGCTCCAGTGGACGCCGACGCGCGGGTAGTCCCTCGCGTTCGACCCGGGGCGCTCGCCGGTGCGGCCGCGAACGACGGTTCGCTCGCCGACATCGCTGGGAACCGGGCTGCCCGTCGCGTCGGTGCACGGGGGGTCGGCGTACCTCGACGACGAGTAGGTCGCGATCCAGGTGACGGGTTGCGTCCAGCCGAGCGCATCGGTCTTGGTGGCGCCCGGTAGGACCGTCAAGCGGATGTCGAGCGACCTGTGTCCCGGCGGCTTGCCCGGTGTGCCGTCCGATTCTTCGACGTGCACCGTGCCGCGCCACTCGGTGGTCGCCGAGGGCCTGGGCTTCGTGGCGACGCCCCGGTCCACCGTTGCGCCGACCGCTTTCTCGAGCGCGTTCCCGGACCCGATGCGCACCGAGAACTCCTTCGAGATCCGCTTGCCTCCGGCGACGACGGCGATCTCGCCGCGGAGCATCTTGCCTCGATAGCGGGCGTTGTTGAAGCTGTAGTAGCACCGAGCAGCGCCAAGGGCGACGTAGCCCGAATAGCGCCGAACGCCGTATCGCTCGTCGTCGGCGAACGACGCCACGCAGGTCGCGCCGCTCGGACGGACCGGCACGCCGCCCTGGGTCACCTGCGCGTCTGCGCGGACGGTCGACGGTCGAAGTGGCGTTCGCGTCAGTTCGGGGATACCGAGCAGGATCGACTCCGTCCTATTGGCGACCAGCACCGCGAACGTGGCGTCTTCGTCTCCCTCCGCCGGGGCGGATGCCGGCGACGAGAGACCGACCACAGCGGCGGCCAGCGCGCACATCAGCCCGAGGGCGCCGCCGCTGGCGCGGCTCGACACTGGACGCCCCCGCCGGTGCGGGTCGTCGACCGGAACCCGATGGCGATGCGAGTGGATCAACGCACCCGCTCGGACATCGGGGCCGGTTGAGTGAAGTGCGACACCACGTTGGCCTGATGGTCGCCGACGGGGCTCAACAATGGTTCAACGGCGATTCGCGCCGCTCGTCCCCGACACCCGGCCCTGCCCGCGGGATGCATGACCGCGATCGACGCGTCGTTGTCCGCGCCCACGCCTGGAGTGTCGGCTCGCCGACACGTCGCGCGACGGTCGTCGGATCGGCCCTGTCGATCATGCGTACGCGCCGCTGCCGGTGGACGCGTCGGAGGTCATGTCGAGCGTGAGCGCGAGCTCCAGGGCATCGGCGACGGTCAGGGCCTTTCCGGCGTGCTCGGCAGTGGCGAATGCCTCGGCGCCGAGCGCCGCGCGCGCGTCGGCGCGGATCGCATCGATGCGCGTTGCCGTGTATGCGTGCAGCGCCACTGCGTTTCGCGTCAGGTCCTCGAGGCCCGCGGAGAGGAGCCGGATCGCCGTCCCGTGCTGGCCCATGCGCGAGGCCGCATCTGCCGCATCGACGAGCACATAGGGAAGCCGGAAGGCGTGGGCGAGGTGGAGCTCGACGACTCGCCTGACGTGTGTGAGCGCTCGGTTCAGCTCGCCTAGTTCCAGGAGCGGGCACACGATGTTGCCGTGCGCCATCACGAGTGCGTAGGGGTTCCCCGAGTCCTCGGCTCGTCGTATGGCCGACCGAGTCAACTCCACGCAGCGGAGAATCGCTGCTTCGTCCAATACCGGCCCTGCTGTGCCGAGTCCCAGCAGGGCGAAAGCAAGATGACTCCGTGCCAGCCCCTCGAGCCCGTCCGAGCCTGCATCTCGCGCGTAGGCGCACGCGCGCTCGCCCGCCACATACGCTTCCGAGTAGTTGCCCACCGTTGCCTCGTGGAAGCAACGCAGGTTCTCGACCATCGACAGACCGTGCGCATCGCCGGTGCCCGCGAACAGCTCTTCCGCTTCTGCGAGCGCCGCTCGGGTCTCGTCCGCGAGTCCCATGTCCATCGAGATGGCCGCGTCGTAGTACAGGACGTGCCCGCGGTCGACCGCATCGGCCCCGGGGAGCGACAGCGTCGAGCGGGCGATCTTGCGCCCGTCCGGCGCCGAGACCTTCGCGTAGAGATACGGCGCCAACGACCGGACGAGCACTGCGGCCATCCGGCCGTCGTCGTTTTCGACAGCGTGGTGGAGGGCGAGCCGAAAGTTTGGAAGCTCGGCGTCGAAAATCGCGTGGCCGGACACCGACGCGCCGTCCCAGGTCTTGGGCTCGAGGGCACGCCCGAGATCCGCGTACCACGCGGCGTGACGATCCCCCACGAGGACCGACTCACCGCACTCTTCGAGTCGCTCGGTCGCATATGCGCGAACCGTGTCGAGGAGGCGGTAGCGGCCTGGTGCGTCGTGCCTCGTGACGAGGCTCTTCTTCTCCAGCCGGTCGATCCGGGCGTGCGTCGCTCCTGTCACCGCCTCTGCCCCCTCTGGCGTGAAGCCCCCTGCGAAGACCGAGAGGTGTCGCAGCACGCGTCGCTCGTCCTCGTCGAGAAGCGTGAACGACCAGTCGAGCGTCGTCCGGAGCGTGCGATGGCGTAGAGGGGGGTCCCGGCGACCGTCGACGTCCAGCGACCGCTCCAGCGTGGCGAACAGCTCGTCGCGGGTCCGCGTCTCGAGCTGTGACGCGACGAGCTCGATCGCGAGCGGCAGCCGATCGAGCCGTTCGCAGACCTCCTCGAGGACCTCGTCGTCCGGCGGTGTTGCTCTCGACACCGCCCGCCTGCGGGCGCGGAACAGCGCAGCCGCATCGTCTTGCGTCAACGGTGGAAGCCAGAACAGCTGTTCACCGCTCAATCCGAGCCGCTCGCGACTCGTCACCACCATCCGCAGGGCCGGAATGCGCGCGAGCAGCCGGTGGACGTCCGTAGCTGCGTCGATGACATGCTCGAAGCAGTCGAGAAGGAGCAGCGTGCGTTTCCCCCGAAGCGCGCCGCTCAATGCGTCAAGAGGGTCGCCGGCGGGGCCGCCCAGCACGGACACAGCGATTTCCTCTGGCACGCGCGTCGCGTCGTCAACTGCGTCGAGAGCGACCCAAGCGACGCCGTCGGGGAAGCGGTGGGCCAGCCTTCGAGCGAGCTCGATCGAGAAGCGCGTCTTCCCGATTCCACCCGGCCCGACGATCGTCACTAGCCGTACGTCGGGCTCGGAGAGCAACGCGGCCGCGTCGTTCAGATCGTTCTCGCGCCCGATGAACGACGACGGCGGCGCCGGGAGAGAGATCGACTCGGCGCGATCGATGGGAAGCTCGAGCGAGGAATCCTGGTCGAGAATCTGCCGCTGGAGCTCGCGCAGTGCCGGGCCGGGCTCGATGCCAAAGCTGGTGTCGAGTTGCCTGCGCGCCTCGAGGAAGACCTCGAGAGCCTCACCCTGACGGCCCGAGCGGTAGAGCGCGAGCATGAGCGCGGACCACGCTCGCTCGCGCTCGGGGTGCTCGCGAGTCAGCGATCGGAGGTCGGAGACGAGGTCGTGATGGAGACCGAGCTCGAGCCCCGCGTGGAACCGGTCCTCGACAACGGACAGACGTTCCTCGTCGAGCTCGAACCGGGCGTCGATGAGCGGGCTCGTCGTCAAACACGCGAGCGGCGTGGCGCGCCACATCCCGAGCGCGTCGTCGAGAGTGGTCCACGCGGTCGCCCAGTCGCGCCTGCCGAGTGCTTCGCGGCCCCGCGTCGCGGCCGCGCGAAAGAGCTCGAGGTCGAGCTCTTCCGGCTCGATCTCGAGCGCGTACCCCGCCCCCCGGGTCACGATCCGCTCACGGTCCGCGCCGGCGGTCGCAAGCGCCTGACGGAGCCGCGACACGTACACGGCGACAGCGTGGCCCGCGGTGGCCGGAGGGCGCTGCCACACGGCGTGCACGAGAGACTCGCTCGAGACGCCACGGCCGCGCTGCAACATCAGCGCGGCGAGAATCGCCCGGGCGTTCTCTCCGCCGAGCCGTACGGGCCCAGCGTCACCGACGACCTCGATCGGCCCCAGCATCCGGAACTCCACCGCAACCCCTTTGCCGCGTTCCCCCAGGCGGAGTATGCATCGATCGGCGCAAAGTCGCCACCACCGCTGTTGAGCGGTTGTTGAACGACTCCCGCCAGACTCGGTCGACATGCGTCCTAGCCCGATCCAGCCGACTCGAGCCGAGATGCGGTTGGCAGTGACGAGCGGCTGGCGACGCGCGCGTGTTCGCTCGGTCGCAACGGCCGTCACCGTTTCGTCCATCGCCGCGAGCGCGATGGTCGTCGGGTCCGCATGGAGCGCCACCCCGGCGTCGGCGCGGTACCAGGTGACGTTCGTGTTCGAGTCCGATCTCGGCTCGGTACCGCTGAACTGGACAAGAGCCTGCGTACGCGTCGCCGGGTCCTCGAGGAAGTTCTGCAAGATCGCGGCCGAGCTTCCACGGGTCGCGAACCCGACGAACTCCTGCAACGCCACCGGCGGAAGCATCACGTTCTGCAACGTCCTCATCCCACGGCGGAACCCGGTGGGAAAGGTCGTGCTCGTCAGCGTGAGGCTAACGAGTCGCTACTGCAAGAACGTCGTCCCGATGGGGTTGCCGGTCGAGAACACCGGCGTCGGCGACGACGTGATCCCCGTCAACCGCCGGATCCGCGGCGTCGGCGTCACCCGCGTAACGGTCAGGTGCACATGAGACCGACAGTCGTCGTCGCTGCCGCCTGTGCATCGATCTGCCTCGCGACGGCTTGGGGAACGGCAGCCCCGGCCGGCGCGGCCGAGCATCCGTACACCGTCGTCGTCACGGCGGACTGGACGATGACGGTGACGGACCCCACGGGCTCGCTCGATGCTCGGAGCACAGGTCGGCTCCGGTACTCGACCCGGGTGTCGGTCGGGTGGAATGCGCGGCGGGACACGGTCGACGTGACCCCTTGGCCGGGGTCGTCAGCGCCGGGCACGTACGCGGTTCGACTCGCAGGAACCGACGCTCGAGGATGCTCCTTCGACTACGGCAAGGAGCTCCGTGGCCCGATGGATTTCCGGGCGACCGCGCGCGTTGCGATCGGGTCCTTTCGTATGCCGACGAAGCCGGTTCGCGCGCCGTACTTTCTCGACGCGCGCATCTATCCGCTCGGAGTCCCGCCGACGCTGCCGCCGACATGTGGCAGCCTGGGAGCGCCGGTCGCAGACGGGGCGCTGTTCGGGCTCCGAGGCGTGTTCCAGCGTGTCGTGTGGTTCAACGAGGCACAGACGACTCTCGTCGGTACGTGGCCGGAGCTCTGGAACTACGCGTCGTTCCCGGTCGGCGCGGTGGGCTATATCCGGCTATGGTCGGCCCCGCCGCGAAAGCAGGGCGGGATCTTCCAGCATCCCGCGCCGGTCTCGACTCTCACGGCCGGCAAGCCGGTGACCCTCGGCGCAAGCCTTGCGGGCACGCGTCAGGTGGCCGGGGCGTCGTCTGTGACGGTGACGACCACCGGTCGGATCAGCTTCACGTTCAAAGCGCACGGCTGAGACGAGATGGACGGCCCTCGGGGGCGGGTGAGCGGTCGTTGAACGCGCGTTGAACGAGCTCCGCGACGATGCCTGCGGTCGTCACGGCGAACCAAAGGGAGTGGCGTGCAATCCGAACGGAGGGTGAACAGCATGCGGCGTCGGCTGAGCTGCTGGGGAACAGCATCTATGCATTGCGCGGAACGACGTTCGGGTCAGGAACCGACCATCCGGCCTTGTTCAATCCCACATCGGGGTCGGCCATTCTCGATAGTCGTCACCCTCGTCGTCCTGGTGGTCGTCGGTATCGCAGCTGCTCCCGCCCGTGCCGAGCCACCGCAGGGGTGGACCGGAACGATCACCCTTGCCGGAACCGGGCCTGCGGCGAGCGCGAGCGTCAAGTGGTACTTCGACGGTCGGGTGGACGAAATCGTGTCGCAGGCGCCGGCCGGAACGGAGTGGATCCAGACCGCGCGCCACCTTGGAGCGACGGCCACCAGCGGCCCGTACAGCAACGGAACCTGCACGCTTCACCAGGCGTCGGGATCCGCTCCCCCCGGGGAGCTCCGGGTCCGGTTCACCACGATCGCGTTGCCGACGGTCGGCGGGCCGAACTTCGGGATCATCGTCCGGGGCACTTCGCCCTACCCCGAGTTCACGTTGCACGGCACCTATACGTGCCCAGGCTCGTCCGGCAGCTGGAGCGAGGGGCAAACCGTTGCACCGCCGTTCCTCGACGTTGGCGTCTCTCCTCTGGCCGATCGAACGTATCCAAACGGAACCGAGACGATCACGGGAGTGGGCGGCCGGCCGCTGTTCAACTCGGTGATCACGGAAGGCACGTCAGCCTGGAGGCTCACGCGCGCACCCGATCGCGATTTCGACGGCGTGCCCGATACGAGCGACAACTGCGTCGACGTTTTCAACCCGTCGCAGGAGAACGGCGACGAGGACGAGTTCGGAGACGCGTGCGAGCAGACGCGCATCGTGATTGTGAAGCAGACGATTCCAGACGGCTCGACAGCGACGTTCCAGTTCATCGGCGACGTCAGTGGGACAATCGGAGATGACGGCGTCCTCTCGAGCGGCGCTGACCTACCGCAGGGCGTCTACTCGGTGACCGAGCAGGCGACCCCGGGATGGACCCTCGACTCGATCGCGTGCGAGGACGAGAACGGCGATTCCGTGGGCTCCGGCGCCACGGCGACCATCAGGCTCGCCAAGTGGCAAACGGTGACGTGCACCTTCACGAACAAGCGCACTTGCGATGGTCTCGAGTACGCCGAGATCGTCGGCTCGCCCCCGATGGTTCGAGCGCTCTCCGTCTTCCCGAACGCCGATGCCGCCTGCGAAGGCGTCTGGGTGCCGACGGTGAACCCCCTCGTCGGCTCGTTCGTTCCGCAAGGCCTAGCCATCGAGGGACGCACCGCGTTGGTGTCCGGCTACTTCAAGGACGGTCCCGACGAGGTTCGAATACTTCAGGTGAATCTGGACACAGGGGCGCTTCTGGCAACCCGTAAGCTGTCCGGGCTCGGGCACGGCGGTGGACTGGCGCTCGACGGCCAGGGCGGCCTGTGGCTCGCGGATACGAACGACCTCTGGCGACTGGAGCGCAGCTCCCTGTTCGCTGACAACGCGCCCGCTCCGCAGCGGATCAAGCTCAAGCAACCGCTCCAAGCGTCTTTCCTTGCCAACGGCAGCTCCGGGTTCATGTGGATCGGCACGTACGAGAAGAATGGGCCGTCGGCGATGTACGAGTTCTCTGTCGCGTACCTGAACCAGTGGCTCGGCAAGCCGCAACCACTTCAGGCAGGCTTCGCAGCCACGAAGCTCACCGTGGCGAACAAGGCGCAGGGTGCCGCTTTCCACGGGGGCGCGTTGTGGGTCTCGTCCTCCACATCGACGTCGGGCACGCTGACTCGTACGGCGTCGCCGGTCGTCACCACGTTCGGCTTCGGCCCCGGAGTCGAGGAGCTCGAGTTCGACGGGAACGGCGATCTCTGGGCGGTATTCGAGGCCGGCACCGCGCCCGACTACCTCGGCGCCTTCTATCCGGTCATTGCGCGGTTCGACCCCGCACTAATCGACGCGGCTCCGTAGTGAAGGACAAGCGAAGAAGTGCGAGCCTGTGAGGAGACGTCGCCGACCGTACTCACGATCGCTCTGCGCCCTCCGTGCAGTGCCGGCGCTCACGGCTGCGCTCTTGGCCGCCCCGGCGTCTCCCGCGTGGGGCGCGCCGTCGAGTCCGGCGTCTCCCAAGTTCTACAACGTCACCGTCACGGCTCGGGTGAAGACGACATGGATCGACGGCGGCTGCGCCCCGTACTGCAATCCCTACGACGGAACGGTCGAGTGGACCGAGCAGTATCAGGGTGTTCGCATCGCATCCTCGAAGGCAACTGGCTACGTGCGGCTCGGGGGACGCCGGACCGGGACGACCACGGCCCGCTGGGATCACGCGAACGGGCAGTTCTGCGCAGAGAAGCTCACGGAAACGCTCAGGGCCGAACTCGAGATCGATGCGCTCTACTACCTCCCAGGGCGCGACGTCGTCCGGGGAAAGCGGCTCGAGCCGTCACTGCGTCTTGCCGCCTACCAGCGTGGGCCCGCAGAAGGCAGCACGCACAGCTGTGGGACGCAGATACACCCGGTTCCGGTCGCCGGCCGTCTCGGCACGAGTCTCGTCCGGGGGTCGGTCAGCGATGCAGGAGTTCTGCTTGGCGAGTTCAGATTCGGTCGAGGCGTGAGGGGCGCGCCGAGCCCGCCGCTTGCCCAGCTGAGCCGCGGTGCCGGCTTCACGATCTCCCTTGCGGGCACCACGAAAGACCTCGCGTCAACGAGACAGGACCTCGCCAACGGGAAGCAGGCCACCTACACCGAGGGAGCCGTCCGCATCGTGTTCACCCCGGTCGCCCGCAAGTTGCAGCGCACGCCGAGCGCACGTCTCGCGCGAGGCCATACGGTCGGTGGCGCGAGCCCGACGTGTGCGACGACCTTCCCGGTGTGGTGGTCGACGAAGAAGCGCGCCTGCTTTCTCGTCACTGCGACGGCTCGCTGGCAGCTGAAGAGGACGTGGACGCAGGACGAGTACGGGGCGGCCTGCAACGGCGCGGAGACGACGACCATGTCGTGGAAGAGCACTCCGAGCTCTTTCTGGGTCGGTGACACGTTCCCGACGGGCTACACGGGCACCTCGCGCATCCGGACCAGCCGTTTTGTCCAGGGACCGCTGGCGGGAAGCGTCTCCGTCCGGGCTTCGGGCGGCTCGTTCGAGTTCCGCTGTGCTCCATTGCTCGACGAGGACTGCGGCGCGCGCAAGGTCACGTTCTCGGACCCTGTCCCCGTCTACGTCGTGCCGGCGCGGAAGCCGGTGACGCTGCTCCTGACCGTCCACACGAACTCACCGCCCGCCTCGCCATTTCGCTCGTGCGGTCTCGTCGACACAGTAGAGCTCTCGCCCTTCCCCGCGTTCGGTGGCTGGGTGCTCGCCGAGCAGGCATGGAAGCCCGGCATCCTCGGTCAGCTCGACGACCTCGCCGAGAAGCGACTGCTCTCGACACCCGTCGGCGGAAGCGTCTCCTTCGCGGCAATCGGCCATCCCGTCGACGACGAGGCACACCAGACGATCACCGGCTACCTGACCGGAGCGGTGACCTTCAGGCGTGTGCAGTAGCCGCGGTCGCACAACTCCCGAGGAGGGCCCAATGACTCGCCATCGCATCACGCCGCACTCGAGAAACGCCGGCTTCGCGCTCGCGCTGCTCACGAGCGCCGTCCTCACGGCGATCGGAGCCGGGAGCGCCGATGGGCGGCTGGTGCGAAGGGCCTCCAGCGGTACGCGTACCGGGTTGCCGTGACGTACACGCTGACGCGCGACGCGGTCGATCCGGCGTCGGGACAGCACACGACAGTCGAGCGGCGCCTCGAAGCTGCGTTCCGGGTCTGGGCGAAGCTGAACGAGGACCAGGTCTACACCGGAACGAGTGGGGACCACGCGGAGGTGGACGGCAAGGCCGTTGCGATCGTGCGGGACGACCGGACGACGCCGGCGTGCACGCAGACGACCGAGACGAAGGGACGGATCGGGCTGAAGTTCGTGACGAGCCGCGCACCGCTGACCGCCGTGTACATCTCGTGGAACCCGGGCACCGTCGGACGGCTGCCGGCGCTGCCCTGTGGGGCGGCGGAGATCGAGCCCCCGGAGACGGGGACGCGTGGCAAAGGCGACTGGGCTCGCGTCACGGGCGGCGGGCTTTCATACGAGTCGCGAACGACGTTCTCCGGCGACGTCTACACCAACCTCGCGGCGGGGAGAAACGCCACGTTCGAACTCGCGCTCCCGGTGTCGGGGCAGCCGGCCGGGGCTGCGCGCGCGGTCGTCCGCCTCGCGTTCGTCCGGGCAGCCGACCTCGAGCCGAAGCCGTCCGCGACGCCCGTCGTCATCAGCCAGCCCGTGATCAACGGGATCAGCAGGTACGGCGCCTCGGTGTGGCTCGCCCTGACGCAGGACGGTCAGCGCGTCCGGATCGCAGACGCGACGTGCACCGGGAGCATCGCCGGCGGACCTCCGGTGACCGGGAACGACTCGGGGTACCACTTCCCGCGGGCCGCTCCGCGGCTCGTCAAGCGGTGGCCCGAGCTGGCGCGCGCGAAGGGATGGGTGACGCTCGCGGTGTGCACCTACGAGCACGAGGAGTACACCAAGGCGTGCGGGAAGACATTTCGGGGGAGCCTGCGGCTGGTCGTCGGCGGCAAGACGACCGTCAGGCGATTCTCCTTCGACTGGAAGGAGAAGGGTCGGGCATGCTCCTAGGCGCCCGCTTGCGGAGCGTGACCGTCGCCGTATCCTGCCTTGCCGCGGCGTCGGCCGCGGCATCCGCGGACGCGGGCCCGCGGGCGGCACCCCTGCGACCGATCGTCTACGTCAACGGCTACGCGACGTACTCGATCCGTCCCGACGGAACCCGCTGGAAGCAATTGAACGAGTGCTACCTCGGCCCGCTCGCCACCAATGGCCGGCAGATCGTCGGCGCGTTCTCCGGCGCGAGGCTCTCTCCCGCCCTCGCGCTGGTTCCTGCCCAGGCGGAGCTGGTCAACGACTGCGACAACGGCCCGCGAGACCCGTCCGTACTCCGGTACCGGCTCCGGCCCCGCGGTACGCAGCCGAGCTACTGGAACACACTCGCCTGGGCGCGCGACGGACGCCGGATCCTCGGTGTCGGCCCGTTCGGGACGGGAGGAGACCAACGCGGTCGGATCGTTGTGTTCGACGCGAACGGGATGGGCTACCGGATCCTCGACACGTCGGGCCTCGACGGCGTCCGGAGCAGTGTCACCGGCGCAGCCTGGTCGGCAGGCGGCGACCGCATCGTCGTCGGGCGGGTGTTCAAGAGCAGCGACTGTCCCGAGTTCGTCGAGACGAAGACAGTCGGGGCCGGCTGTGACCGCTCGGAGCTCGCCGTGATGCACGCAGACGGATCGGGCGCGCGATCGCTCTACAGGCCGCCGCAGATCGAGGGCTCGCAGGTGGACGACCTTCCGGAGGGGTCAGGCCTACACAAGCTGCCGAGCCCGATCTTCACGCCGTTCGCGTGGCACGGCAACCGGATCTACGTCACCGACGGCGACCAGCGGAACGGGACGCGGATCGCGGTCGTCGGGAACGACGGAACAGGGTTCCGGTACCTCACGGGAAGGGGCTCCCTGTCGGGCAGCCCCGCCTTGTCCCCCGACGGCAGGCACGTCGCTCTGGTCTGGCTTCCCGGCTGCGTCACGGGGAGCGAGACGACTTGCGGCAAGTCGCCCAGCCTCTACGTGATGAGCAGTGCAGGGGGTCCGCTCCGGACTGTCCGTGTGCGGCAGCCACTCACATCGGCGACGTGCTCGCGCGGCTCGCTACCGGGGCGCAGGACGTGTATCCGGACCAACATCGGCTTCGACCGGGTGGCGTGGTGAGCGGTACGACGGGGCTAGTGCGTCGGTGGAGCGGCCGCACTTCTGGCGCGTTCGACGAGGGCAGCCCCAAGAGGGGTACGGGCCGCCGTGGCGGCACCTCGTTCCTCGACCAAGGAGGTCACCGTGACCGATAGCGGTTCACGTTGTCAGCGTCCGCCGGGTAGCCGTCGGCATTGGGTCTGCGCACTCGCGATCCTAGCGCTGGGTGCCTCTCTCGCCGCAGTCTCGGCGCCGACCGGTTTCGGGGCGCCCGCTGCGGAGGGTGCCGAAGGCACGGGGCATCGAGTCGGGATCACTGCGTTCATGATCGGCTCCACCCCCGCCAGCGCCCGGAAGGCGATTCGCTCGGGCGAGGTCGAGGCGCTTCGGTTCGCGTTCGGCGTCGACCTGATCTCCGAGCACGGCAACGGCCCCGACACGACGGAGACGCTGCGGCTGACGCTCCCCACAGGACTGACATGGGGCGATGCGCCCGCGGACGCGAAGACGCTGTTTCCCGCGGGGGTCCCGAGCCGCTGGACATTCAGCCCGGAATTGGAGTCGTGCACGGTAAGCGTGCGCTCAGCCGTGTGCACGGCGACGGGTGTTCCGAGCGGAACGATGCTGTTCGGCTGGTTGCTCGACGTCGTCGCCAGTTCTGCGGGAACGTACGAGATCCTGGCGGAGCTCACTCCCAGCGATGGTTTCACCCGGCCGTCCGGCCGCGTGAACGGACGAGCAGTCCTCACCGTGCTCGTGGGGGCGCCAAAGCTCGTGATCGGGACTCCACGGATCTCGAGGTCGAAGCTCCAACCGTCGATACTTCGTGTCGTCGTTCCGATGACGAGCAACGGCGCTCCGGTCTCGCCGACCGCCGGACGATTCAGATTCGATCGGTGCGTGGCCCGAATGCTGCAGGATCCGGGATACGAGAAGAAGCGAGCCCGCGGACATCCGGGCGGGGCCGCAGTCGGGTCCGTGAACTGCAGCATCTACTTCAACAACGCGCAGTACCGAGGCATGACGTTGGCCGGGGAGGTCCATCTCCGTGTGGCGGGCAAATCGGTCGTACGGAAGTTTTCCGTGAGGCTCGGCAGTGGCTCGGGCCTCGGTACTCCCGTTGGCGCGGTCATCGAGAAGAGCACGTCGAGCACGAAGCAGCCATCGTTCAAGTAACCGGAACGGGGCGTCAGGCGGCGAGCAGCGGCTCGAACCTGGCCGGGTCGTCGAACGGCCCGATCAGCGCGAGGCGCAGGTCCTGTCCGAGGATGTCCTCGGCGACCCGGGTGACGTCCTCGCCGGTGACGGCGTCGAGGCCCGCGAGGACCTCCTCCGGCTCCACCGCCTGGCCCTCGAGGAGCTCGCGCCGGAGCCCGAACATGATCGTCGCGTGCGGGCTCTCGAGCCCCAGCACAAAGCGGCCCTTGGCGAACGCGCGGGCCTTCTCGAGCTCCTCGGCGGGTACCGGCTCCGCCACCGCGCGCCGGAGCTCCGTGACGATCGTCTCGACCGCCTCGTCGATCCTGGTCAGGTCGACGCCCGCCTGGGCGGCGAGCGTGCCCGCGTCGGCGTAGGAGTTGTTCGCGCAGTAGACGTAGTAGGCGAGCCCACGCTGCTCGCGAACCTCGGTGAACAGGCGCGAGGACATCCCACCGCCGAGCACGGTCGAGAGCAGCTGCACCGCGTAACGGTCGGGGTGGCCGTGCGGGTAGCTGGGCGCCCCGATCACGACGTGCGCCTGGTCCGACTGCTTGGTGTGCACGCGGACGGGGCTGCCGTTCCGTGACAGCACGACGGGCTCCGGTACCCCCGTCTCGGCCGGGTCGAGCGAACCGAGCAGCTCCTCGAGCCGCTCGAGGTGGTCGTCCCCCAGCTTGCCGCCGAGGCCGACGACCATGCGCTCGGGCTTGTACCACCGCTCCAGGTAGCCGAGGAACGTGTCGCGGTTGGCCGCCCGGATCGTCTCCTCGGTGCCGATGATGTCCCAGCCGAGCGGCTGGTCGCCGTACACGTGCTGCTCCCAGACGTTGCCGACGTAGGAGCGCGGCGTGTCCGCGTACATGTTCATCTCCTCGACGATCACGCCCTTCTCGCGCTCGATCTCGTCGGCGTCGAAACGCGAGTTGCGGAGCATGTCGACGAGCACGTCGAGCGCGACGTCGCGCGTCTCCGCGGCGCACTTGACGTAGTAGCCGGTCAGCTCCTTGCCGGTGAACGCGTTGAACTCGCCGCCGATCGCATCGATCTCGGTCGCGATGTCGCGCGCGGTCGGCCGACGCTCGGTGCCCTTGAAGAACATGTGCTCGGCGAAGTGCGCGATCCCGCTCTCCTCGCGCCGCTCGTAGCGCGAGCCGGCCGCCAGCATCACGAAGCACGAGACGGACTGCGCATGCGGCAGCGACGCGGTCAGCACACGGGTGCCGTTCGAGAGCTCGGTGCGGGCGAAGGTCGGCACGGCGCTGATGCTAGCCGTGGGCCCCCACACCCGGGCTGCGCGCCCACCACGCGTGGAGCAGCGCTCGCTCGCGCTCCGGGGTGAGCCCGACGCCTCCGACGGGCTCGGCCCCTGCGAGCGCCCCGGCGACGGTGTCGTCCAGCGGCCGGAAGGTCAGCCCGGCGGCGGTGGCACGGGTCGTGTCCACCCCGAGGAAGTGCCGCCAGTCGGGATTGCGCGTGTCGACCCAGAGCGGCAGCTCCATCCACTCGCCGACCTCCTGGTCGGCGAGGAAGGCGTCGTCCACCTCCACCGCGCGCGCGGACGCGCCCGTCACCCTTCGCGCGGCGTCGACGACCGCGCCCATCGTCGCCGGGCCGGTCGCGTTGTACGGCCCGGGCAGGCGCTTCTCGGCCGCCGCCACGATCCAGGCGGCGAGATCGCGGACGTCCACGAGCTGGATCGGCCGCCAGGCAGGGCCGGGGACGAGCACGTCGCCGCCGCGCGCCACCCGGTGCGGCCAGTACGTGAACCTCCCCGTCGGGTCGTACGGCCCGACGATGAGGCCGGCGCGGACCGCCGTCCACCGGCCGGGGAGCGCGCGCTCGACCTCCTGCTCGCAGAGGGCCTTCAGCGCGCCGTAGTCGCGTCCGACGTCCTCCGAGCCCTCCTCCGAGAGCACCGCGAGGGGGGAGTCCTCGTCCACGACCTCGGCGAACGACGCGTACACCGAGATGCTCGAGACGAAGACGTAGTGCGCGACCGCGTCGGCGAGGAGGCCGGCGCTCGCGGCCACGCGTCGCGGCAGGTAGCCCGACGTGTCGACGGCCGCATCCCAGGCGCGGCCGCCGAGACCGTCGAGGCCTCCGTCGCGGTCGCCGACGATGCGATCGACCTCGGGGTAGAGGCCGGGCTCCGTGACGCCACGGTTGAAGAGCGTCAACTCGTGCCCCCGCTCGAGAGCCGCATCGATGATCGCACGCCCGAGGAACTTCGGGCCTCCGAGCAGGAGAAGCCTCACGCGAGCTCGGCGACCGCGGACAGGAGCCGGTCGACCTCCTCGACGGTGTTGTAGTGGACGATTCCCGCCCGGACGGCGCCGTCGAGCTCGTCGAGGCCGAGCCGCCGCATCGTCTCGAGCGCGTAGTAGTTGCCCCACCAGACAGCGACGTCCCGCTCCGCGAGGTGCTCCGCGACCGACTGCGCCGTCCGTCCCGGCACCGAGAAGCAGAACGTCGGCACGCGGCCCTCCATCGTCGGGAGCCCGTGGAGCACCGCTCCGTCGGGGAAGCCGTCGAGGAACCGCCTCCCCATGGCGCTCTCGTGGGCCTGGATGGCGTCCCAGCCGATCGACCCGATGTAGTCGACGGCCGTGACGAAGCCTGCGAGCAGCTCGTGCTGGGAGGTGCCGAGCTCGAACCGGCGGCCGACCGGCTCGTCTGCGGCGGGACGCACCTTGTACGGGCGCCAGCTCCGCAGCAGGCCCTCGCGTCCGAAGGCCATCCCCATGTGCGGGCCGAAGAACTTGTACGGCGAGCAGATCAGCACGTCGCAGCCCCAGGCGGCGACGTCGATCGGCCCGTGCGGTCCGTAGTGGACCGCGTCGACCCAGGCGAGCGCGCCTGCCGAGTGGGCCAGGTCGACGATACGTCGGATGTCCGGGGCCGTGCCGACCGAGTTCGCCGCCGCCGGGAACGCCACCACCCTCGTCCTCTCGGACAGTTGGCGCTCGAGGTCCTCGTAGTCGAGCGCGAGGTCGTCCGTCACGTCGGCGAAGCGGACGTCGATGCCGATGTCCTGCTGGATCTCGAGCCAGGGAGCGACGTTCGCGTCGTGATCGAGGCGCGTGACCAGGACCTCGTCCCCCGGCTGCAGCGTTCGCGCGAACGCCCGTGTCAGCAGGAAGTTCAGCGCCGTCATGCTCTGGCCGAACGCGACCTCGCCGGGATCGCAGCCGAGGAACGACGCGGCCCGTTCGTGCGCGGCGTGTACCAGGGCATCCGTGCGACGGGACGTCTCGTAGGGCGCTCCGATGTTGGCATTGTCCTCGCGCAGGTAGCGCGAGATCGCGTCGATCACCTCGTCGGGGCACTGCGTGCCGCCGGGCCCGTCGAAGAAGGCGAGCCGCCGGTCGAGGGCCGTGTAGCGCGCGCGCACCGCCTCGACGTCGAGGCGCGCCTCGGCGATGTCCGTCACGCGACACGCCACGCGTACGTGGGCTTCGGCGTGAGGGAGGTTCCCACGAAGCAGTCGCGCTCGGCTTTCCCGAGCAGCTCGGCAACCGTCGCCTCGTCCGGTTTCGGCTCGAAGCCGACGTCGGCCTCGACGGAGAGCTCGACGAACCCGAAGAGCCCGTCCTCGCGCCTCGTGACGGTGCCGTGCGCGGCCGCGGTCGAGGTCAGGACGATCCCCTCGCGGACGCAGTGATGGCGAAGGCTCGTCAGCGAGCACCGCGCGAGGCCGGTCAGGACGAGGTGCTCCGGGGTCCACGAGGCCTCGTCGGCGCCGGCGAGCACCCCGCCGCCGCGGTCGGATCGAGCATCCCACGTCTCGTCGAGCGTGACCCTGTACTCGAACGATTTCGCCTCGGACGACATGGGAGCAGCGTAGATCACGGCCGTCGTCCGGTCCGTCTCGTACGGTTGCGGCCCATGCAGCGGTTGCGGCCGTTGAACGAGCAGGAGTGCTACCTCCGGTGCTACGGCTGGGTGGGCGGCGACGACGCCGTCAAGGTCGTGCGACCCGGTGACGATGCGCCCGAGGCGACCGCGGTGCTGACGGAGCGGATCCGCCGCGCGTTCGAGGCGCGGCTCGACGAGCGAGAGCCCGAAGCCGCCTAGACGCGAGCGCACCGGCCGGGGGCAGAATGGCGCCGATACGCGAGGCGCACCCGCTCGAGACGACCACTCCCAGCGCCGTCCCGGACATCCTCGCGCCCGGGCTCGCCGTCGTCCTGAGGAGTATCCATGTGTTTCCGACGACGCGGAGCACCGAGCCGGCGCACAAAGAACGCGGCAAAGCAAAGCTCCCCACGGTCCGGAGAGCCGCGGTACTCCGGCTCCAGCGCGAGCTGGTCGTCCCCCCTTAGCATCAGCCGATACAAGGTCTGAGAGGAGGCGAACCGTGTCTGGGCCGTTCGTTGTCAAGACGGTGTCGAAGATCCATCCCGGCAAGGCGGAGTCGTATCGACCGATGGTCGCGGAGTTCTGCAGGCTTGCTGAAGAGAGGGAACCGCGACTCCTGGTCTTCCACATCTATGTCAGCGAGGATCAGAGTTCCGAGGTTGTCCTTCAGATACATCCAGACGCAGAGTCGATGCAACATCACCTGGAAGTGATGGGCGAGAAGGTGCGAGAGACGTTCGCGTACACGGACTTCGAGAGCCTGGAGATCTATGGGCAGCCCAACGACGAGCTCAGGGCGTGGCTCGAGCGAGTCAGCGAGGGCGTTCCGTTCACTCTTCACGAGACGCACTGGGGCGGGTTCACGCGGCTCGGTGAAACCACTGCCGAGTAGTTCCCGCCAGGGCAGGGCGAATCAGTGCGTTGAGGAGCATTCCCGAATTGATCCATTGAGCTGTGGCGATCGGTCGGAGGCCGCGGCGCTAGGGTGCGCCACCGTGGCAGCCGTCTCGAGGAGCGCTGTCCCGGACGTGCTCGCGCCCGGGCTCGCCGTCGTCTTCTGCGGCATCAACCCGGGAATCCACTCCGACGCGAAGGCCGCCCACTTCGCCAATCCCCGCAACGACTTCTGGCGCCTGCTCCACGCAGCCGGGTTCACGCCCCGGCTCCTCGATCCTTCCGAGCAGCTCGACGTGCTCGGATTCGGCATCGGGCTCACGAACGCCGCCTACCGCACCACACGGGGCTCGTCCGACCTGCGCAAAGGCGACTTCCACGGCAGCGCCACTCGGCTCGAGCGGCTCGCGCTCGAGCTGCAGCCGCGCGCGATCGGGTTCGTCGGCAAGGAGGCCTTTCGTGGCCCGTTCGGCGGTCGGCCGGCCCACGGCCTGCAGGAGCGCCGGCTCGATCGGACGCTGCTCTTCGTCTTGCCCTCGACCTCGCCCGCGAACGCGGCCGTCCACTGGGACGAGCGGCTGCGCTGGTTCCGGGCGCTGCGGGAGCTCGTCTCGTGATTCTCAGGCACGGCGTGCGTGGCCTCGTCGTCGATTCCTCGGAGCGGCTCGTGCTCGTGCGCTTCGACTTTCCCGGCCGAACCGTGTGGGCCACACCCGGAGGGGGTGTCGAGCGTGACGAGACCGACGAGGACGCACTTCGCCGTGAGCTGCGCGAGGAGCTGGGCCTCGAGCTCGCCGTTCCGCTCGGGGAGCCAGTCTGGGAGCGAACGCACGCCTTCCCGATGACCGGCTGGGACGGGCAGGCCGAGCGCTTCTACCTGCTCCGTGTCGAGCCGTTCGAGATCACGCCAGCACTCGGTTGGGAGGCCCTGCGCTCCGAGGGCGTCGGCGAGATCCGCTGGTGGACGCTCGACGAGATCGGGGCGGCTTCCGGTGCCGTCTTCGCGCCGCGGCTGCTCCACGAGCACCTCGCGCGCCTGTTGCGGACCGGCGCCGGGCCCGCTGCGATCGACGTCGGCATCTGACGTCGCACGGCCGAGCGAGGCACACTGCTGCGGTGCGGGTCGTCGCGCTCCTCCGCGGGATCAACGTGGGGCCGAACAAGCGCATCGCGATGCCCGCGCTGCGGGAGATCGTCGAGTCGCTCGGCCACGCCGACGTCGAGACCTACCTCCAGAGCGGGAACGTCGTCTTCACGCCTCGCGGGCGTGGCGACCACGCAGCCGAGCTCTCCGCTGCGATCGCCGAGGCGACGGGCCTCGACGTGGCGGTCGTCGTCCGGACGGGCAAGCAGCTCGTCGCGGTCGTCGAGCGAAATCCGTATCCGGTCGACGACCCTACCCGGGTCGTCGTCGCGTTCCTCGCCGAGAAGGTGGGCCTGGCGGCGCTCGGCGTCTCGGATCCGTCGGCATTCGCCCCGGACGAGGTGACGCTCGTCGGACGCGAGCTCTACGTGAGCGTCCCGAACGGGCAGGCGCGCTCGAAGCTGATGGAGACGCTGGCGAAGCGCCGCCAGCCGACCACGCTCACGGTGCGGAACTGGCGCACCGTGCAGGCACTGGCGGAGATGGCCTCGGAGCGCCACCACAAGGGGCGAGGCTGAAGCCACCCCCAAGGTGCAACGAGCCGCTCGAGGGCCCTTCAGCCCCGCCAGCGGTTCGTGATCGGCGCTCGCCAGTCGCGGCCGAACGCGCGTGGCCGGAGCTTCACCCCGGGGGCCGCCTGCCGGCGCTTGTACTCTGCCCGGTCGACGAGCGCGAGGGTCCTGGCGACGATGGCCGGGTCGAACAGCTCCTCGAGCTCCTCGCGCGAGCGGTCGAGCTCGACATAGGCCTCGAGCACGGGGTCGAGTACCTCGTAGGGCGGCAGCGACTGGTCGTCGCGCTGGTCGGCCCGCAGCTCCGCCGTCGGCGGCCGCTCGATGGTCGACACCGGGATCAGCTCGCGACCCGCCCGCTCGTTCAGGTGCCGCGAGAGCCGGAAGACGTCGGTCTTGAACACGTCCTTCAGCAGCGCGTAGCCGCCGACCATGTCGCCGTAGATCGTCGCGTAGCCGACCGCCATCTCCGACTTGTTGCCGGTCGCGAGCACGAGCCAGCCGTGCGTGTTCGACAGCGCCATCAGGATCGTGCCCCGGATCCGCGCCTGAAGGTTCTCGGCGGCGAGCCCGTCGAGGCCGTCGAGCGCTTCATGGAAGGCTCGGACCACCTCCTCGATCGGGATCTCGCGAAAGTCGACGCCGAGGTTCTCGCTCACCTCGCGCGCGTCGTCGCGCGTTCCTTCGGACGAGAAGCGCGACGGCATCGAGACGGTGTGGACGCGCTCCGCGCCGAGCGCATCGGCGGCGATCGCGGCCGTCAGCGCCGAATCGATGCCGCCCGAGATCCCGATGACCACATCGGCGAAGCCGTTCTTCCTCACGTAGTCGCGAAGGCCGAGGCTGAGGCCGAGGCGCATCTGCTCGAGGTCGGTGGCGAACGGAACTGCGGCGGGCGCGAGGTGCTCGCCGACCGGGTGCGGCGCGCTCAACCGGATGGTCGTGGCGACGGGTGGCTCTGAGCGCGCGCGCCCGAGCTCGCGCCGGCGCACGTCGCGCAGGCGGCGGCCGATCGCCTCGGTCGGGTCGACGTCGACGACCAGAAGCGCCTCCTCGAACCCCGGCGCACGGGCGATCACCTCGCCTTCGTCGTCGAGCACCACCGAGTGCCCGTCGAATACCAACTCGTCCTGGCCGCCCACGAGGTTGCAGAACGCCACGTAGAGCGCGTTGTCGCGGGCCCGGGTGACGAGCATCTCCTCGCGGTCTTCCGCCTTGCCGACGTGGAACGGGGAGGCCGAGAGGTTGACGAGCAGCGTCGCGCCCGCGAGCGCGAGGTCGGTCGCGGGTGGGCCGGGCTGCCAGACGTCCTCGCAGATTGTCGGCCCGACGAGCACCTCGCCGAACTCGAGGAGGACGAGCTCGCGCCCGGAGGCGAAGTAGCGGTGCTCGTCGAACACGCCGTAGTTCGGGAGAAAATGCTTTCGGTACACGCCCTGCACCGTGCCCTCGGCGCAGACGAATGCCGCGTTCGTGAGGTCTCGGTCGAACGCGGGTGCTCCGACGAGCGCGACCGTCCCGGTGCAGGCCCGCGCGACCTCGTCGACGGCCTCGCGCGCTGCCCGGACGAACCCGGGGCGGAGGAGGAGATCCTCCGGGGGGTAGCCGGTGACGGCGAGCTCGGGGAAGACGACGAGGTCGGCCGTGGCGCCGGTCGCCTCGGCGACCGCCTTCGTGATCCGCTCCACGTTTCCGTCGAGGTCGCCGACGACGACGTTCAGCTGTGCCAGGGCAATCCTCACCGACGCATCCTCGCCGCTCCGCGTGCGGTTCGAGCACCAGGTTTTTGCCTCGCGGTCACAAACGTCACTCTATCCGCCGTGGGCACCGAGAGCGTCGCATCGAGCACCGATGCCGGGAGCGTCACGATCGCGCGCCGCTTCCGCGGGCCGCTCACGTCCGCGAACGGCGGGTACGCAGCGGGCGTCGTCGGGTCACGGGTCGGCTCCGCGGCCGAGGTCACGCTGCGGCTCCCGCCACCGCTCGAGCGCCCCCTCGCGCTCCACCGGGAGGGCGAGCGGCTGCTGCTGGAGGACGAGGGGCGGCTCGTGGCCGAGGGTCGGCCCGCCGACCCGGGCCTGGAGGCTCCAACGCCTCCGAGCCCGGGCGAGGCTGCCGCCGCGGAGGAGGGAGTCGGCACCTACGGGCCGCCCGAGTTCGCCGAGTGCTTCGTCTGCGGCGTCCGTGACGACGGGAGCGGCCTCGGGATCCATCCCGGCCCGGTGGCCGGCCGGGAGGACGGGCTGGTCGCAGCGACGTGGGTCGCGCACCGTGTGACCCCGGAGGTGGTGTGGGCCGCGATCGACTGCCCGGGCGCCTACGCAGCCGGCGATCCCGGCCGCGGCGAGGTCGTCCTCGGCCGCATGACCGCGCGCCTCGAGCGGTTGCCCGAGGAGGGCGAGCACTGCGTGGTCGTGGGCTGGCCGCTCGGTGAGGATGGCCGCAAGCTCTTCGCCGGCACGGCGCTCTACGGCCGCGGAGGCGAGGTGCTCGCCGTCGCCCGGCAGGTCTGGATCCTTCCCCGCTAGCGCACGCTCGCCCCCGCTAGTCCGTGAGCGGGGCGGAGCCGGTGGAGTTCCAGCGCACGATCACGGGTGTCTCGCGCTCGTATCCGAGAACCGAGAGCGAGCCCGTGTCGAGGCGGTAGTGCCGCCCGTCCGTGACCGGGCGCCCGAGCCACCGGGCAGCGAGCGCGCGCAGGCTGTGGGCGTGCCCGAAGACGAGGACGTCGCCCTCCGTCGCCCGGGCTCTCGCGATCACGCGATCCACGCGTTGCCGGACCTGGCCCGCGGTCTCGCCCCCCGGCGCGGGGTGGGACCAGATCGACCAGCCCGGTTCGGTCTCGCGGATCCTGGCCGTGCTGATCCCCTCGTAGCGTCCGTAATCCCACTCCACGAGGTCGTCGTCGACCTCGGCCTCGGGGTACCCCGCGAGCTCGGCGCTGTGGCGAGCCCGCAGCCGCGGGCTCGTGAGGACGAGCGAGAAGCCGTGACCGGAGAGCCGACCGCCCAGCAACCTGGCGGCCTCCATCCCAGCCTCGGTCAACGGCACGTCGGTGACCGACGTGTGGAGACGGTCGCGGCTCCAGGCGGTCTCACCGTGCCGGACGAGCCACAGCGAGCCGGCACGCACGGCGCGAGCTAGCGGGAGGTGAGGGCGACGAGCAGCCCGCCGTCGTCGTCGTACGCCGGGAACAGGTCGACGACGACCGGCTTGGTGAGGCCGGCGCGCGTCCGCAGCTCGAGCTGCTCGCCGAGACGACGGACACCCCATTCCCTGACGAGCTCGAGGGGTGCGGTGTCCGAGAGCGCGAACGCGGACGCCACGTCCCGCCCGATCAGGTCGGCCTCGCGGTACCCCGTCAGCTCGAACACGCCCCGCCCCACCGCGAGCACGCGAGCGTCCCGGTCGCAGACGACGAAGCCTGTGGAGGGTGCGGGATAGTAGTCCTCGAGCAGCTGGAACAGGAACCCGAAGCCGCAGCTCCGGCATTGTGGAACCTGACGCGAGAACCCCTCGGTGCCGTCGAGGTCGACCGAGCGCGTGCGGCAGTTCGGGCAGATGAAGACGGGCACGCGGCGATGGTACGTGGCGGGGCGGTTGCGGCCCCGTTAACGCCTGCCTGGGTTAGTGGTTGCTAACCTAGCGCGCGCTAGCTTGGAGGAGCACGACATGAGAGCTCGGCTCGTCACGGAGGAGAACAAGAAGTGGTGGACGCTCGCGGCCGTGTCGTTCGGGCTCTTCATGATCATGCTCGACAACACCGTCGTGAACGTCGCGCTTCCCGCGATCCAGCGCGACCTCGGCGTCGGGCTCTCCGAGCTGGAGTGGATCGTCTCCGGCTACGCGCTCACGTTCGCCGCGTTGATGCTGGTCGGCGGCAAGCTTGCGGACGCGTACGGGCGCCGGTTGCTGTTCGTGATCGGGATCGCGGTGTTCACGCTCGCGTCACTCGCCTGCGGGCTCGCCACGAGCGGCGACATGCTGATCGCCGCGCGGATCGCGCAGGGCGCCGGCGCAGCGATGATGAACCCCGCGACGCTGTCGATCATCGCCGCCACGTTCCCGGCGCGACAGCGCGGTACCGCGATCGGTATCTGGGCCGGCGTCTCCGCGCTCGCGCTTGCGATCGGGCCGCTCGTCGGGGGGCTCCTCACGGACCACGCGAGCTGGCACTGGATCTTCTTCGTCAACGTGCCGGTGGGCATCCTGGGGATCGCCGCGAGCTTCCTCCTCATCGACGAGTCCCATGACCCGACGCACGAGCGACTCGACCTGCCCGGCCTGGCGACGTCGGCGATCGGGCTGTTCGCCCTGACCTACGGGCTGATCGAGGCGAACACCTACGGATGGGGCTCGCCACGGATCGTCGGCGCCTTCGCGATCGCGGCGGCGGGGCTGCTCGCGTTCCTCTTCCTGGAGCGGCACCAGCGCGCCCCCATGCTCGACCTGACGCTGTTCCGCAACCGGACGTATGTCGGCGCGAACCTCGTCGTCCTGCTCGTCGCGCTCGCCATGTTCGGGGTCTTCTTCTTCGTCTCGCTGTACATGCAGAACGTCCTCGGGTTCACCGCGGTCCAGGCCGGGGCGGCGTTCCTCCCCATGACCATCCTGGTCATCGTCGTCGCGCCGATCGCGGGCCGGGTCTCCGACCGCTTCGGCTCACGCGGCCTCATGACGGCGGGGATGGCGCTCCTCTCCGTGCAGCTCGTCTACTTCAGCCAGCTCGGCACCGACGAGACGTTCTGGACGTTGCTCCCGGGCCTGGTACTCGGCGGCGTCGGCCTGTCGCTGACGATGACGCCGAGCGCCGCTGCCGCGACCCGCGCGGTGCCGGTGGAGAAAGCGGGCGTCGGGGCCGCGGTTCTGAACGCGTTCCGTCAGGTGGGCGGCTCGGTGGGGATCGCGTTGATGGGGGCGATCATGGCCGCGCAGCTCAGCGAGCCACCCAGCATCGCGTCGTTCATGCGCGGCTTCGAGCACGCGCTCCTCGTGGCCGCGGGGATCGCGATCGCGGGCGCGATCGTCGCCGGCGCGCTGATCCGGCCGCACGACACGACGCGCGAGACGGGCGAGCAGGTGCAGCCTGCCGAGGCGGCGTGACTCGCCGGAAGCGACTTCCAGCCGAGGAGCGGCGGCGCGCGATCCTGAAGGCGGCGCTGCGGGTCTTCTCCAGCAGTAGCTACGCGGGGGCGACGACCGCGGAGATCGCGCGGGAGGCCGGCGTGAGCGAGCCGGTCCTCTACCGGCACTTCGCGTCGAAGCGGGATCTCTGGACGGCATGCCTCGACGCCGCCTGGGAGGAGCTTCGCGGTGCGCTCGACGCCGCGGTCGAGGAGATGCTCGAAGTGCCGCGCGAGGAGTTGCTCGCGCGCCTCCCTGAGGAGCGAGCCGCTTCCGTGCCGCCGTCCGCCGCCCGCTGGAAGAAAGCGCTGCTCCCGAACCTCTGGATGCAGGGTGTCACCGAGGCCAACGAGGACCGCGTGATCCGCAAGCACGTCGCGCGACACATGCGGGTCGTCCACGACCATGTCGCGGCGAGGCTGCGTGACGGCCAGGCTGCCGGCGTGGTGCCCGCCGACCGGGATCCGGACGCAGAGGCCTGGGTGATGATCGCGGGAGGGCTCCTGCGGGCGGTCGCCTCCCGGCTCGGCGAGCTGCTCGACGAGGACGACCTTGCCGCGATCCAGCGCGAGCGGGTGCGCTGGCTCGTCGGCGAGCCGTCTACGTGACCCAGCGGAGCGCCCAGAAGGCGAGCATCCCGGCCCCGATAGCGAGCCCGAGGTTGCGCGTCCTCCAGGCCACGATCGTCGCGATGCCGGCGCCGGCGGCGCGGATCTCGCCCTCCCCGAAGTCACCTTCGAGCGAGGGAGTGACGAGCGCGGCGAACACCGCGATCGGGACGAAGTGGAGGAACCGCACCCAGAAGTCGGGCAGCTCCGTCTGCAGGGCGAGCCCGGCGTAGCGCGAGCCGAAGGTCACGGCGAGCATCCCGGCGACGGTGAGCCAGAACGTCACGCGACCTCCCGCGCCGCATCCTCGAGGTGGAGGTCGTCGGGGCGTCCGCGGGTCAGGAGCGCGCCGAGCAGGCTCCCGGCGACACCGGTCACGAGGACCGGCAGCCCGCCGGGGAGGCCCTCCGAGAGGGCGTAGGCGAGCACGCCCGACGCGACGGCCACGACGAGCTCGACGCGCGTGCGCACCAGCGGCACCAGCAGCGCCAGGAAGGCGAGGGGGAAGATCAGATCGAGGCCGATCTCGGCGGGATCGGTGATCGCCGAGCCGACGAGCGCGCCTCCCAGCGTCGCCAAGTTCCAGGTGACGAAGAGGCTGAGCTCGGCGCCGAGCAGGAAGGAGAAGGTCCGCTCCTCGCGCGCCGCGACGACGCCGAACGCCTCGTCGGTGAGGAAGTACGCCGCGGTCGTGCGGCGCCAGCCTCGGAGCGGGATCTGCCGTCCGAGCGACAGCCCGTAGAGCACGTGGCGGACGTTCAGGAGGAACGTCGTCGAGACGATCTCGGCGGCCGCCGCGCCGGTCCCGAAGAGGCCGACTGCGGTGAACTGCGCGCTGCCGGCGAACACGAGCACCGAGAGCGCCTGGGTCTCGACGAGCGAGAGCCCGACGTCCCGGGCGAGCACCGCATACGCGAGCGCGAACGGGACGACGCCGAGCCAGAGCGGCACCATCGCGCGGAATCCCTGCGTGAAGCCATGCGCCGCGTCCGCTCGGAGCTCCACGCCGACGATGCTACGCAGGGGGCGTATCGTGGCCGGCGTGCGTACCGTCGTCCTCGGCGTGCTGGTCGCGCTGCTGCTGACCCCGTTCGCCGCCGCCGTGCGGGCGGACTCGCCCGCCGCGACGAAGCGTGTCGTCCGCTCGTGGAGCGCACGGCTCAATGCGTACGACAACGCGGGTGCGGCGCGGCTGTTCGCGCGGCCGGCCGTGTTCGAGCAGGGCGGGACGGCACTCAGGCTCCGCGACTACCTCGACATCGCCCTCTGGCACAGCCTCCTCCCGTGCGCGGGGCGGATCGCGTCGATCACGGTAAGGGGTGACCGGGCCACGGCCGTCTTCGTCCTCGCGAACGGCAGGGGCCGCCGCTGCGGCGCGGCGGGTCAGAAGGCAGCGGCGGTGTTCCGCATCCGGAACGGCAAGATCCTGAGCTGGACGCAGATCCCGGTGCCGGCCCCGAAGGGTCCGACCGCGTAGTTCAGCCTGACGACTCGCGCGAGCGGCCCGGTGCTTCTCGACTCTCGGTCACCGCGTGGAGGCCGGAGGCCGGCTTTGCCGGCCGGGAGGCCAAAGGGGGCTTGGCGTCGCCGTACGCCGGACGGAGGGCGCCCGGGGGAGACATGGGTTCCCCCACGATGTGAAACGCCCCCGGCTGCGGCTTCCGGGGGCGTTTCGAAGGAGGCGGCCCTCATGAGGGGCGCTGGAGGGAGCTCGTGACTCTGCGGCCCAGCCACGTTGTTCTCCGTACCCGCGCCGTCCCTGTCGGTGACGCCCCGTGCACCTTCCTGGCGTCTGGAAGGTGCTTGGTGTTTTGACTGTAGGTGCCCTGTCCAGAAAAGTCAAGTAGCTCGGTCAAGTGATCCACTGTATGCTCCACTTCACCGTGGCCTCGGAGATCGATACCACCGGTTCACCCCAACGGGGGACGGCGCCCGACCGCGTTGGCGGCTTCAGTGACAGCGGTATGCGCGATGCGGCCGCCACACCCCGGTCTCCAACCCGTGCGACCGGTCAGAGGGTCGGCGACCGCGTCCGCGCCCTGCGCGTTGCGGCGGGACTGACCCAGAGCGCGCTTGCCGGAGAGCGCTTCTCGAAGGAGTACGTCAGCCAGATCGAGCGCGGGAAGACCCGACCGACCGCCGAGACCGTCGCCTGGCTCGCCGAGCGGCTCGGGGTGGACGCCCAGTACCTCGCCCACGGCGTCTCCGCCGACGTTCGCAGCCGCGTGGAGGCGAAGCTCGCCCGGGCCGAGGCTCTGCAGGAGTCCCACCGTGACCAGGAGGCCGTCGACGTCTTCCGCGAGGCGCGCGAGGAGATCGCTGCGCTCGCATCGGCCGAGCTCGAGCTGCGCGCGCTCGTGGGGCAGGGCTGGGCGCTCCAGGAGCTCGGCGAGTCGCGCGAGGCGATCGAGGTGCTGCAGGAGGCGCGGGAGCTCGCCGAGCATCCCCAGTTCTCCGACCTCGACCGGGCCGACGTGCTCTTCCGCCTGGGCTGTTGCCGCTATCGGATCTCGAGCATCCCGACCGCGATCGGTCTCTTCGACGAGGCCCTCGCGCTCGCGGAGCGATCCGGGCTGCCGTGTGACCTTCTGCGCGCGCGGATCCTTGCGTGGCGCTCTCGCTGCCGACGCCGCCAGGCCGACTACGAGGCCGCGCGGGAAGACGCCGAGCGAGCCGTCGAGCTCGCCCAGGCGATGGACGACCCACGGGTCGTCGCGGGAACGTACTTCCAGGCCTCGCTCGTGGCCGAGAAGATGGGGCACTGGGTGCTCGCCCGCCAGTACGCACAGCAGGCGAAGGCGATCTACCAGGAGCTGAACGACGAGCGGAACACTGGTCGCCTGATGTTGAACCTCGGCGGCCTGCAGCTCCTGCTCGGGCATCCCGAGCAGGCGATCGAGCATCTGACGGCGTCGTTCGCGCTCGCCGTCGAGGCCGGCTCGCAGCCGGACGCCGCGCAGGCCCTGGGCAGCCTCGCGGCGGTGCACGAGCACCTCGGCGACCACGACGCGGCCGACGAGCATGCACGCAAGGCGCTTGCGCTCCTGGAAGGGCGCGACGACTTCCTCGACGAGATCGGCCAGTCGAACCTCGTGCTGGGCCGCTCGTTGCTGGAGCGGGGCCGTCTCGAAGAGGCGGAGGAGTGCTTCCGGACCGCGGACGCTGCGTTCGAGCAGATGGCGTCCATCGCGCACCGGACGGGGGCGTGGGTCGCGCTGGGTGATCTCGCGGAGCGTCGAGGGGACGCGACCGAGGCAGCGCGGTTGTACCGGAACGCTGCCGAGGCGCTTCGGGTCGTCCGCTTCTGAGAAAGGAGGATCGAGTGAGCAGAGCGCGCCTGACTTTCGCTCTCGTGAACCTTGCGCTGATCGCAGCCTGGCTGGGTCAGTTCAGGGGTCCGAACCGCACGTTCTCCGACGGCGACTAGCGCTCCCGCGCCGCGGCTACGCTGGCGTCGTGGAGCGTCGGCTTGCGGCTGGGATCGTGATCGCCATCGGCGCGGCGCTTCTGGCGGCCGCGTGCGGCGGCTCGGGCGAGAGCCCGGGCCAGACGACCGCCAAACCCTCGGCGGGAACGCTCGAGGCGCTTTGGCGTGGTCCGGGTGAGGACGTGGCTGTCGTCGCCGGCACGAGCGACCATGCCGTCGGCTCGAACCGCATCTCGTTCCTGGTCGTCGACAAGCAGTCCCGGCTGGTCGAGAGGCCGACCGCCCGCATCTGGCTCGCGCGCGGGCTGAAGCAGCGTCCGTTCGCGGAGACCACCGCGCGCCTCGAGCCGATCGGCGTGCCGGGCGGGGACACGGCCGACGTCGGGGGCATCTACGTCGCCACGCTCGAGCTGCCGAGTGCCGGCAAGTACTGGTACCTCGCCGAGCCCGTGGGCGGGCGCAAGGTGCAGGCGCTCGGCAACATCGTCGCCCGCAGGCAGAGCGCTGCTCCCGCCGAGGGCGATCGCGCGATCCCCTCGAGGACGCCGACGCTCACGAGTGCCTCGGGCGACTTCGCGGAACTGACGACCTCGAGGAGACCCGATCGCGCTCTCTACACGACCTCGGTGGCGCAGGCGCTGGCCGCAGAGGAGCCGTTCGTGGTCGCGTTCGCGACGCCGCAGTTCTGCCAGACGCGCACGTGCGGGCCCGTGGTGGACGTGGTCTCGGCCGTCCGCAAGGAGCAGGCGAGCGCGGGGGTGCGCTTCATCCACGTCGAGATCTACAAGGACAACGATCCGGCGAAGGGCGTCAACCGGTGGGTCAGCCAGTGGCGGCTCCCCACGGAGCCGTTCACGTTCGCCGTCGATCGCACCGGGGTCATCCGCACGAAGCTCGAAGGCGCGTTCTCGGTGGGCGAGCTCGAGCGCGCGGTCGCGAAGGTGCGCTGACCCGGTCGAGGCGCCGGGGAGCCGGACATGTCCCGTCCGGACGTCTTGACACGAGACGGTGTCAGACACCGTTTTGTGTCAAGTGAACGGCGCGCCGGTTTCGTGCCGATCGATCCACAGGGTGCTCGGGGATACGCTGGTGCCCCATGTCGTCGCGCGTGCTCACCTCGCTCCCCGTCGGAGAACGGGTCGGGATCGCGTTCTCCGGCGGCCTTGACACGACCGTCGCGGTCGCGTGGATCCGCGAGAAGGGCGCCGTCCCGTACGCCCTGACGGCCGACCTCGGCCAGTACGACGAGGAGGACGTCGCAGGGATCCCCGACCGGGCACGGGAGGTGGGGGCGGAGGAGGCGATCCTCGTCGACTGCAGGCCGCACCTCGTGCACGAGGGGCTCGTCGCACTCCGCTGCGGCGCCTTCCACGTCTCCTCGGCGGGAAAGACGTACTTCAACACGACCCCGCTCGGCCGCGCCGTCACGGGGACGATGCTCGTGCAGGCGATGCACGAGCACGGCGTCGACGTCTGGGGCGACGGCTCGACGTACAAGGGCAACGACATCGAGCGGTTCTACCGCTACGGGCTCCTCGCCAACCCGGCGCTCCGCATCTACAAGCCGTGGCTCGACCCGCTCTTCGTCGCCGAGCTGGGCGGGCGCACGGAGATGAGCGAGTGGCTCGTAGAGCGCGGGCTGCCCTATCGCGCGAGCGTGGAGAGGGCCTACTCGACCGACGCGAACATCTGGGGCGCGACGCACGAGGCGAAGGAGCTCGAGCTGCTCGACCGGTCGCTGCACCTCGTCGAGCCGATCATGGGCGTCCGTCACTGGGACCCCGCGACCGAGGTCGCCTCGGAGGTCGTGGTCGTGCGGTTCGAGGAGGGCTGGCCGGTGGCGCTGAACGGCATCGACCACGACCGGGTGCAGCTCGTCCTGGAGGCGAACGCGATCGGCGGACGACACGGGCTGGGGATGTCCGACCAGATCGAGAACCGGATCATCGAGGCGAAGAGCCGAGGGGTCTACGAGGCGCCGGGGATGGCGCTTCTCCACCTCGCCTACGAGCGCCTGGTGAACGCGATCCACAACGAGGCCACGATCGACGAGTACCGGACGAGCGGCCGGCGCCTCGGTCGCCTCCTCTACGAGGGGCGCTGGTTCGACCCGCAGGCGCTGATGCTGCGCCAGAGCCTCTCGAGCTGGGTGGGAAGCGCCGTCAGCGGCGAGGTGACCGTGGAGCTACGACGCGGCGACGACTACACGATCCTCGAGACGGTCTCCGAGAACGCCACGTACCACCCGGAGCGGCTCTCGATGGAGCGTGTGGAGGACGCGGCCTTCGGGCCGCTCGACCGGATCGGCCAGCTGACGATGCGGCAGCTCGACATCGAGGACTCACGGGGCAAGCTCGGCCTCTACGGCCGCCTCGGCCTGACCGGAGGCGACGACGACGCGCTCGGCGCCCTGGCACCCGGCGACGGCTCATAAGCGAGCCGAGGCCTCGCCTCAGACGTCGTCGCCGGCGCGCTCGATCACGACGAGCGGAACCCGCGCCGCGGGGCTCAGGCGGAGCAGCGACCGGACGATCTCGGCGCAGTCCTCGGGCTGGATCATCTGCTCCGCCTCGAGGCCGGTCCACGACGCCATCGGCGTGTCCACGAACCCCGGGCAGATCGCGGTCACCCGCACGCCTGCGGCCGCCTCCTCCCGCGCGAGCGAGCGGGTGAGCGAGATCACAGCCGCTTTCGCCGCGCCGTACGTCGCGAGGCCGGGGGTCGGGATCGTCCCGGCGATCGAGGCGAGGTTGACGACGTAGCCCTTCGCCTCACGGAGCGCGGGGAGGGCCTCCCGCGTGACGATGAACGCGCCCCGCAGGTTGACCGCCTGCTGAAGGTCGAAGTGCTTCGTCGTGGTGTCGCCGATCATGCCCGCGATGCCCACCCCGGCCGAGTTGACGAGCACGTCCAGGCCGCCGTGCGTCTCGAGATGGGTCTTCACGAGCCGTGCGCAGTCCTCTTCGTGCTGCACGTCCGCAGCGACCGCCGTCGCGCCGAGCTCGGCCGCCGCTTCCTCGAGGCGCTCGAGCTTGCGTGCGGCGAGTGTGAGGGCGTGCCCTTCGTCGCGGAGCATGCGCGCGATCGCGAGGCCGATGCCCGACGAGCCCCCGGTGACGAGCGCGCTCGGCACGAGGCGATCCTCTCACAGACGAAGGCCGCCAGACGTCCGGCGGCCTCCGCGGAGCAGGGAGAGGTGAAAGGGGGAGATCCTCTCCGGCTGCCCCCCAGTACTCGCCCGGCCTCCCGTTTCCTTCTCCCTCGCGCCGGGATCGCGTGGCGTGAGCCGTCTCTACACTCGCAGGGTGACGCAGCCGACGCTGACGAGCCTCGCCAAGGCGGGCGGGTGCGCGGCGAAGTACTCGGCCGCGCGGCTCGAGGAGCTGCTCGGTGGGCTCGTCCCGGCCGACGCGACCGACCTGCTCGTCGGCCTCGACCCGGCGGACGACGCGGCGGTCTACCGACTCGACGACGACACTGCGCTGGTCTTCACGGTCGATTTCTTCCCGCCGGTCGTGGACGACCCGCGGACGTACGGACGGATCGCCGCGACGAACGCGCTCAACGACGTGTTCGCGATGGGCGGACGGCCGCTGCTCGCGCTGTCGGTCACCGCGTTCCCGGAAGAGCTCCCCACTGCGATGTTGGGGGAGGTGCTCGACGGCGCCGCCGAGGCGACCCGCGACGCCGGTGCGATCCTCGCCGGAGGCCACACGATCCGCGACGACGAGCCGAAGTACGGGCTCGCGGTCGTCGGCACCGTCCACCCGCAGGGGGTGTGGCGCAAGAGCGGCGCGCAGCCCGGCGACGTCGTGCTGCTCACCAAGCCGCTCGGCACGGGCCTCGTCCTCCAGGCGGTGCGCGACGGCCGTGCGCCGGCGGGGGCGCTCGCGGCCGCGGTCGAGGCGATGACGGAGCTGAATCGGGAAGCAGCCGACGCACTGCGCCCGTTCGAGCCGAACGCGGTCACCGACGTCACCGGCTTCGGCCTGCTCGGCCATGCCCACGAGACGGCGCTCCGCTCCGGGGTCCACATCGTCCTCGACGCCGCGGCGCTCCCGGCGCTCCCGGGCGCGGTCGAGCTGGCCGCGGCAGGGGTGCGCACCGGCGGGGATCGGAGGAACCGCGAGTTCGCCGGGCCTCACGTGCGGAGCACGGCCTCGGCGGAGCTCGAAGCGCTGGCGTACGACCCCCAGACGGCGGGGGGGTTGCTCGTGACGCTTCCCTCGGACAGGCGCGTGGTGCTGGAGGCGACGTTCGCCGCGGCAGGCCTCGCAGTGCACGTGGTCGGCCGGGTCGAGCAGGGGAGCGGCGTCTCGCTCGCATGAGCGTTCGGGCGCGTCTCAGCGGACCGGTCTCAGCGCGCCGCTTTCTCCAGCTGTCCGTCGCCGGTGTCGCGATGCTCGGCCTCGTGGTGGCATCGGGCGCGTTCGTCCGCCTGACGGGGTCGGGGCTCGGCTGCGACAACTGGCCGAGGTGCGGCTCCACGCCGTTCCCCGCCAAGGACTTCCACGCGATCGTGGAGTTCGGGAACCGCGTCGTCGCCGTGGGCGGGATCCTCGCGTCGCTCGCGGTGTGGCACGCCTCCCGACGTGTCGACGGGCTGCCACGGTGGGTGCGCCTCACCGCGCTCGCCGCCTTCCTCGGCACCTTGACGCAGATCCCCCTCGGCGGGCTCACCGTGATCCTCGACCTCCACCCGCTCGCCGTGATGTCCCACTTCCTGCTCGCCCTCGTCGTCGTCGCGCTGTCGATCCTGGTCGCCTTCGAGGCGTGGAGCCACTCGGGCGGCCTGGGGGCGCCGGTCCTGCCAGGCTGGCTGCGCCTGCTCGCGGTCGCAGGGGTCGTTGCGTGCGCCGTGATGGTCGTCACGGGGGCGGTGGCCACCGCGTCCGGCCCGCACCCGGGCGCCGACGAGGACGTCCACCGGCTCGGTCTCGGGATCAGCGACACGGTCTACGTTCACGTGCGAGCGACCGCGGTGTACGGGATCGGCCTCCTGCTCATCGGCTGGCAGCTGCTCCGCGCGCGCCGCGCCGCCCCGGGTGTGGTGCGTCTCGCCGTCGTGTTGCTCGGCGTCCTGCTCGTACAGATGCTCGTCGGGGAGATCCAGTACCGAAATGCGCTTCCGTGGGGCCTCGTGCTGGTGCACGTGACCCTCGGCGCCGCGATCTGGGGCCTCACGGTAGGGCTCGCGTACACGCTGTGGCGGCCGCCCCTCGCCCTCGTCGCGGCAGCTCCCGAGCGGGTCGACTCCGTGGGCGAGCCCCTGCGCTCCCGCTGACCGCAGTTACGCTGTCCCCATGACCTCCGCCGACCTGCGTGTCACCGAGCTGCCCGCGCTGCGCAGGCCCGTGATGGTGACGGCGTTCCGTGGCTGGAACGACGGCGGCCAGGCCGCGACCGTCGCTGCGGGGTACCTGGTGCAGCAGTGGGAGGGCAAGCGCTTCGCCGACATCGACCCGGAGGCGTTCGTCGACTTCCAGGCCGTCCGGCCCACGGTGACCCTCGACGAGGGCCTGACTCGACGGATCGAGTGGCCGGAGAACACGTTCTTCCACGCGGAGATCCCCGGGACCGGCCGCGACGCCGTGATCCTCCTCGGCGTCGAGCCCAACTACCGCTGGCGGGCGTTCACCGAGCTCGTGATCGGCCTCGCGCGCGACCTCGGCGTGGAGCTCGTCGTCACGCTCGGCGCCCTGCTCGCGGACGTGCCGCACACGCGCCCCGCGCCCGTCACCGGGGCTGCGACCGACCCTCGCCTGGTCGAGGAGCTCGGCCTCCAGCTGTCCAGGTACGAAGGGCCGACCGGGATCGTCGGCGTCCTCCACGACGCGTGCCGCGCCGCGGAGCTGCGCTCGGTGAGCCTCTGGTCGGCGGTGCCGCACTACGTGTCCCTGGCGCCGAGCCCTCGGGCGGCGAAGGCGCTCTGCTCCCGCCTCTCGGATCTGCTGGGCGCCGAGATCGACACCACCGAGCTCGACGAGGCAGAGGAGGAGTACGCGTCGCAGGTGAGCGAGGCCGTGGCCTCCGATCCCGACACGCAGGCCTACGTCGAGGAGCTCGAGCAGCGCGCCGACACGATCGAGTCCTTCGCGGAAGGGGGCCAGCTGCCGAGCGGTGAATCGCTCGCGGCGGAGCTGACGAGGTTCCTGCGCGACCGCGAGCGCGGGCGGAAGGACGACCCGCCCGAGGGCCAGGGGTAGTTCAGGCGGCGTCCGAAGCGGGCTCGGAGCCGAGCTCCGGCTTCGCTCTCGTGTTTGCGGCAAGTGAGTCGCGGGGCTCGGGGCCGGGCTCCGGCCGGGCCGCGGGCTTCCCGGACGGTGCGTCCGCAGTGGCGTCGCCGCCCTCGGCCTCGGGTGTGACTTCGGTCGAGGTCGCCGGAGCCGCGGAGGTGCTCCCGGCCTCGGCGGAACGCCGTTTGCGGCGTCGCCGGCGAGACTTGCGGGCGGGCGCCTTCGGTGCCGGGAGGCTCTCGGCGAGAGCCGTCGCGATCTCCTGGATCGGCCCAAGCTCCTCGCGGGCCCGGTCGAGCGTCCCGTTCGCCCGCGGCGTATAGCCCTCTGCCGACGCGAGGAGCGCGGCACCCACGGGAAGCGGGAGCGCCGCAGCGATCTTGACGAGCTGGGAGACGTTGTCCTCGTGGCGGTGGCCGCGCGAGTTCGCGACCGCGCCGAGAAGCCGCTTGGCCTCGGGGAACTCCTGGCTCGCCTTCCGGTCGAGCGTCTTGCGTACGGACCGTGCCAGCCGCCACGTCCAGCGGCCGAGGATCTGGTCGGGCGCGCTTGCCTTGCCTTCTCCGAGCGCACGCAGCAGGATGCGCACGCCTGCCGCGCGGTCCTTCTCCCAGGGCGGCGCCTGCGTCACGAGCGTGACGAGGTCGTCGAAGTCCGCACGCTCGACCGGCGTCGCGACACGGTCGGCGAGCGCCGTCATCCGGAGGCGGCGGTTCGGGTTCTCGGCGGCGCAGACGGAGAGGAAGGTCTCGAGCGCGCCCTTGCCGGCACGCCCCTCGGCGAACTTCCGCGCGAACTCGCCCCGCTGGTCGAACCTGATCTGGCGGCCGGCGATCGTCGCCCAGAACCGCTGCTCGTCGTCGTCGAGGAAGCGCGGGTCGACCCGTTGCCATTCGCGCTGGATCACGGCGAGGCGGCGGGCGACGTCCTGGGTCACCGGGACGAGCCACGGAGCCGGCGAGAGCCGGCGGCGCGCACGGCGCGCCGACCGGCGCCGCGGGGCGGGAGTGACGCGCGCGCCCTCCCGGTAGAAGTCGGAGTCGAGCAGTGAGTGGAGCGAGACGACGCGCTCGGAGTGTGTGGCGCCCTTCGGCACGAAGTCGACGACGATGCCCGCCTCCTTGCGCGGGTGCGTGCGCATGATGCGCCCGATCCGCTGCTGGTACACGCGCTTCGACGCGGTCGGCGCGAGGTGCATGCAGACCGTCGCGCGCGGCGAGTTCCAGCCCTCGGCAAGGAGCTGGGCGTTGACCAGGACGTTGATCTCGCCGCGCTCGTAGGCGGCCAGGGTCTCGGCGAGCTCGCGCGGCGGCGTCCTGCCCGACACGGCCGTCGCCTTGAGGCCCGCGGCCCGGAGCTCCTGAGCGAGGTTGTAGGCGTGGTCGACGCCGGCCGCGTACACGATCCCCGGCGTCGACCCGAACCGGTCGCGGTACAGGCTCGCGGCAGCCTGGTTGAGCGCGACGTGGTCGAGGGCTGCGGCCAGCGCGCGCTCCTCGAAGTCGCCGCCCACGATCGGCACCGAGTTGATCGCCGCCACGGGGGGGACACGCAGGCTGCGAAGCGGAGCGATCAGCCCACGGCGCGCTGCGTCGGTGAGCGGCAGGTCGTCGACCGAGGCGGGGAAGACGTCGGAGACCTGCTTCGCGATCAGCTGCTCGGTCGCCGTCATCCCGATGTAGAGCGGCTCGGGGAAGCGGCGGATCGCGTTCGAGGTCTTCTCGCCGAGGGCGGTGTGCGCCTCGTCGCAGATCACCAGCTGGTACGCGCTGCGGGAGAGCTCGTCGCCGTGCCGCGCGAACCACGCATAGGTCTGGATCGTGATCGGGTCGGGCCGAAGCGGCTCCCGATCCTGCTCGATCGCGTCGGTCAGGCGGTCGCCGTACCCCTCGGTGGTGAGGTCGCGGCGGAACTGGTCGACGAGCAGCCGGCGGTGGGTGAGGATCAGGACGCCGAGATGTCGCGCGGCCTCGACGAACCCGGCGGCGGCGATCGTCTTGCCGGACGCGGTGGGGTGCCGGAAGCGGTAGCGACGGGACGCGCCGGGGTCGTCGCCGGCGAAGCCGTGCTCGTCGGCCTCCTCCTCGGCGAGCTCGACCTCCTCCTCGTCTTCCTCTTCCTGCTCGTCCAGGAGCTCCGCGACGCTGCCGTTCGAGCCGCCGTTGCCGTTCTCCTCGGCGCTGCGCTGGGTGGCGGCGATCAGCTCCGTCAGCATCCCGGCGAGCGCGTCGATCTGGTGGCGCCTGAGAGCGGTGCCGGCGGCGGTGGCGGGGCTCTCGGCGGCGAGGACCCGCTCGAGCCCGAGCATCAGCCCGTAGCGCACCTTCCAGCCGGGCGTCGGGCTCCGCAGACCGGCCTCGATCTCCTCGAGCGCGTCGTCCAGCGCGAAACGGCGCGCGGCACCCGGCGCGAGGGCGACACCCGCCTCCTCACCCGGATGGAGAAACGGCTCGCCGAACCACCGCTCCGCGCGATGCGCGGCCTTCTCCAGGTCCGGAAGCGGTTCGGAAGACCGGCTCGAAGTGATAGTGGATTCCTGCATGTATGCAGCCGACTCGAACCGCGGTGCCCTGTCGTGCGCAACCCTTCGAAGAAAGACAGCTCACTCGGGCGTGGTTCGCGCGCCAGCGTCGCTGCACCCCGCAGACTAGCGGAATCGGAGGGCGGCGAACAGTCCTAGCGCTCGCCGAGCGGCCGGCCGAGGACGCGTTGCGAGACGCCCGCCTGGTCGAGGTGCTTCGTGATGCCGCCCCGGAAGAACGGGTAACCGGCCCCGAGGATCAGGCAGGCGTCGATCTCCGCGGCGCTCGAGACGACGCCCTCGTCGAGGATGTGCCCCGCCTCGTCGGCGAGGGCCTCGAGGATGTGCCCGTGGATCTCCTCGACGGTCGCCCGGCCGTCCCTCGCCTCGATCGCGGGGAGGTCGCCGTCGGCGAGCGCCTGCAGGGTGGGCGAGAGCGGGAAGCGGTCGGGGTAGGCCTCGTTCAGCGTCGCGAGGACATGGTTTGCCACCCGAGGGCCGACCATTGCCAGCAGCGCCGAGGGGGGCATCGGGATCCCGAGCCGGAGCGCGGCCTCGTCGGTCTCCTCGAACGTGTTGCCGCTCTCGAGGCCCTGCATCAGCACCGTCGACTGCCGGGTCAGCATGCGGTTGACGACGAAGGCCGGGGCGTCCTTCACGAGCACGGGACGCTTACCGAGCTTCCGGGCGACGTCCCAGGCGGTCGCGAGCGTCGAGTCGTCCGTCTGCGGGCCGCGCACGACCTCGACGAGCGGCAGGACGGCGACCGGGTTGAAGAAGTGCAGCCCGACGACCCGCTTCGGGTGTGCCAGCCCCTCGGCCATCGCGGCGACGGACAGCGCGGAGGTGTTCGTCACGAGCAGGCACTCGGGGGACACGACCGCCTCGAGCGCCGCGAGCACCTCGCGCTTCACGTCGAGCTCCTCGAAGACGGCCTCGAGCACCAGGTCGCAGCCCGCGTACGCCCCGGCTCCCTCCCCCGCATCCACGATCGATCCGAGGAATCGCGCCTTGCCTTCGGGCAGGCGACCCTTGGCGACGAGCGCCGCGAGCTCACCGCGGATCGACTCGACTGCCCTCTCGGTTTGCTCGCGGTCCACGTCCGTCAGGACCACCGGCACCTCGAGCCGGCGGAGGAAGAGCGTCGCGAGCTGTGTCGCCATCAGCCCGGCGCCGACCACCCCGACCCGCTGGATCCGTCTCGGCTCGACGTCCGGCAGCGTGGGAGGCCTCCTGATCCGGCGCTCGACGACGTCGAACGCGTAGATCGACGCCTGGGCCTCCGGCCCCGGCAGGAGCTCGGCGAGGGCGTCCTCCTCGGCCGCGTAGCCCTCGTCGAGGCTCCAGGCGGCTGCGCCTTCGATCAGCTCGAGCGCGCGGTAGGGGGCCGGCGCCTGCCCGTGCACGGCGTCGTCGACCCGCGAGCGCGCCCTGCCGACAACGTCGGCGGCGTCCGAGAGGTCGGCGTCGAGGGCGCGCTTCCCCTCACCTGCCTCGACGCGGCGCAGGAGGAGCTCGAGCGAGTCGTCGAGGAACTCGACGGGCTCGAGCACATGGTCGACGAGCCCCAGCTCGAGCGCCTCGGCGGCCCGGACCATCCGGTTCTGCCGGAGAGGGTTGTCGACGATCAGCCTCACCGCCGCCTCTGCGCCGAGGAGGCGCGGTGTGAGCTGCGTGCCTCCCCAGGCGGGGAACAGCCCCAGGAAGACCTCGGGGAACGCGAGGTGGCGGACGCTCGACGCCAGCGTGCGGACGTCACAGTGGAGCGCGATCTCCAGGCCGCCGCCGAGTGCCGCGCCGTTCACGGCCGCGAGCGTCGGGAAGGGGAGCTCGCGAAGCCGCCCGAAGAGCTCGTGACCGACCTTCCCGCCCTGGCGCGCGAGCTCGGGCGTGATCCCGGGGAAGCGCGTGATGTCCGCACCGGCCGCGAACACGAGCGGCTTGCCGGTGAGCACGAGGCCGCGCCACTCGGGCTCGGCGAGCCGGTCGAGCACGTCGGAGAGCGATGCGAGCGCCTCCGGCCCGAAGGTGCTCGGCTTCCGCCAGTCGGCGCCGTTGTCGATCGTGACCAGCGCGACCGGTCCGACGCGGGTGTCGAGCCGCTGCAGGTGGAACTGCGTGACGGGGTCGTCAGCCATGGCGCGGGTTCTCCCAGAGGAGCGCCGCGCCCATCCCGAGCCCGATGCAGAGGGCGGTCAGCCCGTAGCGGACGTCGGGCCGCCGCTCGAAGCCGTGGGCGAGTTGAGCCAGCAGGCGCACACCCGTCGCGGCAAGCGGATGGCCGCAGGCGATCGCGCCGCCGTACGGGTTGAGCCGTGGGTCGTCCGGCGCGACGCCCACCCCGTCGCACCAGGTGAGAACCTGTACCGCGAACGGCTCGTTCAGCTCGAACAGCCCGATCTCGTCGATCGCGATCCCCGTCTGCGCGAGCACCTTCTCGGTGGCCGGCACAGGCCCGAGCCCCATCAGGTGCGGCTCGACGCCCGCGTACGCGAACCCCACGAGGCGCATGCGCGGCTCGAGGCCGAGCTCTCGCGCCGCGGCCTCCGAGGCGATGAGAGAGGCCGTCGCGCCGTCGGTCAGGCCGGCGGAGTTCCCCGCGGTCACCCGGCCGCCGGCGCGGAAGGGCGTCCGCAGCGTGGCGAGGCCCTCGACCGTCGTGTCGGGCCTCAGGAACTCGTCCCGCTCCGCGAGCTTCCAGCCGTCCTCCGTGAAGACGCTCATCGGGACGACCGTGCCGGCGTAGACGCCGTCGGGATCGTCCCAGGCAGCGGCCGCCCGTCGCTGCGATTCCGCGGCGTAGCTGTCCGCGTCTTCCTTCGTCAGTGTTGGAAACGCGTCATGGAGGTTCTCTGCCGTCTGTCCCATCACGGCCGCGCTCTCGTCGATCAGGCGCTCGGCGACGAAGCGCGGGTTGAAGTCGACGTCGTCGCCCATCGGGTGGTGCCCCATGTGCTCGACCCCGCCCGCGATCGCGAGGTCGCACGCGCCCATCGCGATCTCCCCGGCGGCCGCCGTGACGGCCGTGAGGGCGCCCGCGCACATCCGGTCGACCGCGAAGCCCGGCACCGTGTGCGGCAGCCCGGCCAGCAGGGCGACGTCGCGGCCGAGGGTCAGTCCCTGGTCGCCGACCTGCGCCGTGGCCGCCATGACGACGTCGCCGATCCGCTCCGGCGGGGCCTCGGGGTTGCGCCGCAGCAGCTCGCGCACCGTCTTGACCGACATGTCGTCGGCCCGCGTCTTCCAGAACAGGCCGCCGGGCCCGGCCTTGCCGAACGCGGTACGGACGCCGTCGACGAACACGACCTCTCGAAGCTCGCGACCCATTCGGGGGGAGGATACACGGCCGTTGACTGACGGTTCAATCAGCAGCGGGAGGGGATACTGCGTGGGTGGACTGGGAGGCGAAGCAGGCATGGGCCGACGCGGAGCACGCGCGGCGGCGCTCGACGCCGGCGGGACCGGACGAGCGCGACGACCTCAGGCTGGCAGGCATCGCGGGAGCGTCGTGGGCGGCGGGCCTGGCCGCCGCGATGCTCGGCGACGGGGACGGCGCCGCGTCGCTCCTGCGGCGGGCGGCGGACGAGTACGGCACGAGCTGGCGCGCGGCACCGCCGGGGAGCTGGGGCCGGCCGATCGCCATGATCCGTTGCCGGCTGATGGCCGGGGACGTCGACGGAGCCCGTGCGGACGCCGCCGCCGCGCTCGAGGAGGGAGTGTTCGACGCGGCAGGGCCGATCGGCGGCTACTGCGCCGCGCTCGCTCTGCTCGTGCTCCGGCGCGACGACGAGGCGGTCTCGGTCGCCGAGCGGATTGCCGCCGAGGGGCTCCAGCCCGCTGCGGTCGCGCACGGGCTGGCCGCGATCGGGCGAGGCGACGGCGCTGCGTTCTCCGAGGCGCGTGCGGCGGTCCTGCGCTCCTTCGAGGAACGCGAGGCCTTCCTGGAGGACATGCCCGTCGCGGACACCGTGCTCGTCCTGGATGCGCTCGCCCGACCTCGGGGGCTCCCCACGCCGTCGCTCCCCTCGGCGCTACTGCCTGCGTAGGGTCTGCCGCGGTCGGATTCCGCTGGCGCGCTCGCCGCTCCTCTCGGCCGCGAAGCAGGCCGCTTCAGGGATCTGCCCCGCCGGAGGCGGGGATCTGCCGCGGTCGGATTCCGCTCTTGCGGGATCCGACTTCGCGGAGAAAGATGCTCAGTCCTCCCCCGCGGCCAGCTCCTTCGAGCGTGTCATCGCGGCCTGGATCGCGTTGAGGAACGCCGCCCGCACGCCTGCGGACTCGAGCTCGCGGATGGCCGCGATCGTCGTGCCGCCGGGGGAGGTGACCATCTCGCGGAGCTCGACGGGATGCATGCGCTCGTCGCGGAGCTGCTTCGCGGTGCCGAGCATCGTCTGCACGACGAGCTGGGTCGAGATCTCGCGCGAGAGCCCGAGCAGGAGACCGGCCTCGATCATGGCCTCGGCCAGCAGCGCGAAGTACGCCGGTCCCGAGCCCGAGACGGCGGTGACGGCGTCCATGTAGCGCTCGGGGACACGGACGACGGAGCCGAGGTGGGCGAGCGCCTCCTCGGCCAGCGTGACGTGCGCGTCGTCGGCATGGGCGCCCGCGCAGAGCCCGGCGATCCCCTCGTGGACGGTCGACGGCGTGTTGGGCATCGCCCTGACGACCGGCACCCCTGCGGCGAGATGCCGCTCGATCGTCGCCGTCGGCGTGGCGGCGGCGACGGAGAGCACCGTCTGTTCCGGCGTGATCGCCGGGCCGATCTCCCCGAGAAGGGCGTCGATGTCCTGGGGCTTGACGGCCACGACGACGAGCGCAGCGTGCGCGGCCGCCTCGACGTTGTCGACCGATGCGGCGATCCCGTGCCGCTCGGCCAGCTCCGCGACCCGCTCGGGGCGCCGGCTGGAGGCGGAGATCTCGCCGGGACCCCGCCAGCCGGACGAGAGGAGCCCGACGATCAGCGCTTCGCCGATCCGCCCGGCCCCCAGGACCGCGATCCGCCGCTCGTCGACTGCCATACGCAACTCTATGCAGCCCTGCGTGCGCGGCGCCGCGCGATCCGCGCTCCCTCGACGGACGCGCCGCGAACGAGCCCACGCGCCCAGCCGAGCAGGAGGATCTCCCCGGCGAGGCCCTGCCACTCCTCGTACGGGGCGAGCAGCTCGGCCGTCTCCCGGGCCTCGACCCAGCGGCCGGTCAGCGCTGCCTGGAGCTTCACGAGCGAGAGGTCCCCGATCAGCGCGTGGTCGTAGCGGCCGAGGCCCTCGAGCGCCACGACGCCGACCGACCAGGGCCCGATTCCGCGCTCGCGCGTCAGGCGGGCGCGGACGACCTCGGTGGGGAACGCGTGCAGGCGCTCGAGCTCGACGGTCGCGGCGAGCCGGGAGAGCACGGTCGCGCGCTGCTGGGCGAGACCGAGGCGCCGGAGCGCGACGGGTGAGAGAAGCCGGAGCGCAGCCTGCGTGACCACGTGGTCGCCGCACGCGCGCGTGATCGCCCGCTCGATCGCACGCGCCTGCCGCGCCTCGATCAGCTGGCCGGCGAGCGCGCGAACAACCGCGTGGGCGACAGTCGCTCTGCGAAGCGGTCGATAGCCGACGAGCGCCCGGGCCGAGGGGCCGATCAGCGGGTCGCGTGCGAACCGGGAATGGAACTCGCCGGTGTCGTCGTCGAGGGCGAGCATGAAACGCGCCGTTCCGAGGGAGGGCTCGTCCGGTGCATGGATGAGAACCCGTCCGTCCGGGCGCTGCCACGCGGTCGCCGAGCGGCGGTCGGGCAGCGCGCCCGTCCAGGTCCCGCTGCGCGCCATGAGGCGGAGGCGGTAGGGCCCGACGGGCGTGACGACGTCCTCGACCACGGCGCTGACACTACTCCGGCTGTACGCTGGGCCCGGATCGGGTGGCAGGCACCGCACGCACCTCGGGCATCGTGCTCCTCGCGCTCGTCGCGAGCGCAGCGTGCGTGACGCTTCGGTCTGCGCCTGCCCTCGCAGCAGCCGAGCCGGGCCGGGCGCTGACGCTCGTGATCGACCACGGGGCCAAGATCGCGATCCGCCGGGCGCCGGCCGGCCGGACGCTCGCCGTGGCGGGCTGGAAGACGCCGTTCGGCTCCGTCAGGCGCCTGCGCGTCGTCGAGCGGCGCGGCAACTGGTTCGCGGTCGAGAGCGACGTGCTCGAGAACGGCGTGGTCGGCTGGGTGCCGGTGACCGCGGCAGTGCGGATGCGGAAGGTGCGCTACGGCGTCGAGGCGGATCTCTCCCAGCGGCTCCTGACGCTGCGCGAGAACGGCCGCATCGTCTTCCGTCGGCGGGTGTCGATCGGGGCGAGCGACTCGCCCACGCCGAGCGGCAGGTTCCACGTCACCGACCACGTCCCGGGCACGCGCTGGGGCCTCGGCTGCTGCATCGTGGTCATCTCGGGGAACCAGCCGCGACTTCCGGCCGGGTGGAACGGCGGCGACCGGCTCGCGGTGCACGGGCCTCCGGGCTCGAGGCAGACGATCGGCACGCCGGCGAGCGCCGGCTGCCTCCACGCCACGGAGCGGACGCTCAGGGCGCTCGCCCGCCTGCCGCTCGGCACGCCCGTCGTCATCCATCCGTAGGGTCACGGCCGTGCGGCTCGTGGATGCGATCTCGCTTCGCTCGCGCAGGCGCAAGCTCTCGCTCTTCCTGGAGCTGATGCAGCCGGACGCGTCCACGACCGTGCTCGATGTCGGGGTCGACGAGGTCTCGCTCGGCGAGGCGGGGGGCGAGAGCGGCTGCAGGACGCACAACTTCCTCGAGGAGCGCTATCCCTGGCCGGGGCGCCTCACGGCGCTCGGCCTCCACCACGGCGCGCGCTTCCGTGAGCGCTATCCGCACGTGGCATACGTCCAGGGAGACGCCTGCGCGCTGCCCTTCCCCGACGGGGCCTTCGACGTCGTCCACTCGAACGCGGTGATCGAGCACGTCGGCGGCCGAGAGCGGCAGCAGGCGTTCGTCCGCGAGGCGCTGCGCGTCGGTCGCAGGGTCTTCCTCACCACGCCCAACCGCTGGTTTCCGATCGAGGTGCACACCCGGCTCCCGCTCGTCCACTGGCTGCCCGAGCCGCTCGCCGGACGGCTCTACGACCTCGCGGGGAAGCCCTGGGCGAGGGACAACCACCTGCTGGGTGCATCCGACCTGCGGTCGCTCTTCCCGGTGCCGGTGGAGATCCACAACCTCGGCCTGACGCTCGTCGCGACGACGTGACCCGGCGCGTCCCCGCTCTCGCGCTGCTCGCGCTCGTCGTCGGGCTCGCGCTCCACAACCTCGCGATGGCGCTCCTCTGGGAGGCCGGCGTGCGCGACACGGCGCTCGACGTCGTCGCCGCGTGGAAAGAGGCATTGCTGCTCGTGGCGCTGGTCGCGGCGCTCGCAGCGGTGGGCACGCGGCCCGACCTCTGCTGGGCGGACAGGCTCGCGCTGGCGTACGGCGTGATCGTGGTCGTCTACTGGCTGCTGCCGCAATCGTGGCTCGGTGGGGAGGCGACGGTGCGCGGCGAGCTCTATGCGCTCCGGCACCACCTGCTTCCGCTCGGCGCGTACCTGCTCGGCCGGCTGATCGTCCTCGATCGACCGTGGTGGAGGCGCATCGGGCTGGCGATCGTCGCGGTCGGTGTCGGGCTCGCAGCCTGGGGCCTCGTCGACGTGTACCTCGTGCCGCTCCGGTGGTGGCGCGACTCGGGCGCGCCAGGCTGGTTCGAGGAGCAGCTCGGCCTCGCCTACAGGTGCCTCTCGGGGCTCCCCGAGAACTGGATCCTGAACACGGACGAGGACAGCCCCGCCCGGCGGCTCGTCTCGACGTTCCTGAGCCCGCTCGCCACGTCGTATGCGCTCGTCGTCATCCTGCTGCTCCTCGTCTGCGCACGGCGGCGGTGGTGGACGGTCGCCGCGGGGGCGGTCGTGTACGCGGGCTTCCTCTGGGCTCACACGCGGGCGGCGTTCCTCGTCCTGCCGGTTGCCCTGCTCGTCGTCGCCGCACTACGGAGGTCGTGGGCTCCCGTCGGCCTGGCGGTCGGCTCCGCCGTCGTCTCGGCGGCGTTCGTCGGGCTCTTCCCCTCGATCGGGCCCGAGACGACGTACACGGAGACCGAGCTCGCCTGCCTGCGCGAGAACGCGGCGGCCGAGGGCGAGGCCTCCGACGACCCGTTCAGCCGGGGCGAGAGCTCGATCTCGAGCCACCTGAGCGCGCTCCGGGACGGGATCGAGACGGTCGCGCGCCACCCGTGGGGCTACGGGCTCGGGAACGCGGGCGTGTCGGCCTCGCGCACCGGGGCCGAGGTGAAGGCCGGGGAGTCGACCTACACGGAGCTCGGGGTCGACGCCGGTGTGCTCGGCATGGTCGCCTTCGTCGGCTGGCTCGTCGCGCTCTGTCTGGCGCTCCTTCGCCGGTCGGCGTGGCTCACGTCGTCGGTGGCCGCGGTCGCGCTCCTCGGCCTCCAGACAGACGTGATCGGGATCCACTGGCTGTCGGTCGCCGTGTTCGCGCTCGCCGGAGCAGCCATCGGCTCCGATCGCGGCGCGCCGCCTCCGGAGGACGCGCTGTAGGGCGGTCGGACCGCCCCGAGCCCGGGGCTACGAGCCCGGCCTGCCGAAGCTCGCGCGCCGCTCGGCGTCCGCCTCGTCCACGAGGTGCCCGTCCCGTCCGACGTAGCCCCCGCTCGCGCCGACGACGACCATCACGAGATCCTCGGCGCCGCCGTTCGAGACGCGCCGCGGTGTGGTCGACGAGACGTGCACCATCCCGCCGGGGCCGAGCAGCCTGTCCTCGCCGTCGACCTCGACCCTCGCCGTGCCCGAATGGACGAAGTAGAGCTCGTCCTGCTCGTCGTGGTAGTGGTGAAACCCGAGGTAGCCGGGCGGCATCACGATCACGTTGACGCCGAACGCCTCTACGCCGAGCGCCTGGCGCACCTTGCGGAAGCCGTAGCCCGAGCCCAGCTCCTCGATCGTCCCGAACGCATGGGTCACCTCGTCGCTCCCTTCGTCCCGACCATGGCGTCGATCGTCCGCCGCAGCCCCTCCTCGAAGCCGACGCGAGGCTCGTACCCGATCGCCTCGCGCGCGGCGCTCACGTCCGCCCATGACTCTCGCACGTCGCCGGGCTGCGCCGGGCCGAACGTCGTCTCGACGGGCCGGTCGAGGATCCCCCCGATCGTCTCCGCGAGGGCGTTGACGGTCTCCGCGCCGCCTGTGGCCACGTTCAGGACCCTGCCCGCGGCATCGGCAGCGTCTGCGGCCAGCAGGTTCGCCTCGACGACGTTCTCGACGTACGTGAAGTCGCGTGACTGCTGCCCGTCGCCGTGGACCGTGACCGGCCGCCCGTCGGCGATCGCGCGGATGAACCGCGGCACGACGGCCGCGTACTGGGAGGTCGGGTCCTGGCGCCGTCCGAACACGTTGAAGTATCTGAGAGCCACGGTCTCGATCCCGTAGACGCGCGTGAAGCTGACGCAGAACCTCTCGGCGGCGAGCTTGGCGACCGCGTACGGGGAGATCGGGTTCGGTGCCTGCGTCTCGACCCGCGGGAAGGCTCCTCCATCGCCGTAGACGGACGAGGACGACGCCGCGACCACCCGTCGGATTCCCTCGTCGCGGGCCGCGAGGAGCACGTTGACCGTGCCCTCGACGTTGACCGCGGTCGAGGTGAGTGGGTCCTGGACGGAGCGGGGGACGGAGCCGAGCGCACCCTGGTGGAAGACCACCTCCACGCCGCGCACGGCCGTGTGCACCCGCTCGTACGAGCGCAGGTCGCCCTCGACGACCTCGACCTCGCGGCCGAGCGCGGCAAGATTCGCGCGGCTTCCCGTCGAGAAGTTGTCCAGCACGCGCACGTCATCGCCCCGCTCGAGGAGCGCCTCGACGAGGTTGGAGCCGATGAACCCGGCGCCGCCGGTGACGAGGACCCGGGTCACGCGCGAACCGTGCCACTGTCGCGGAGCGCGGGGGAGTCGCCGGGGACAGGCACCTGCGGTGTCGGTTCCCGGTGGAGAACGCGGGTCACGCCGCTCGCTCCGCGACGACGTGGTAGTTCGCCGCGAGCGTGCCCGGGCGCTCGTCGCGCAGCAGGGTGACGTGCCGGTCGAGCGCCCGCGCCACACGGTTCAGCACGGAGACGACGGGGCCCCGCACGGGACGGAGCGGAGTCCGCCGGAGGACGTGCTCGAGGTAGATCGCGTTGAGCATCGCGAGGGAGGAGGCCGTGCCGGATCCGGCGGACACCGTAACCGAACCCCATTCGCCGTTCTCACCGAACAGGCGCTCGAGCCCGGCTCCCGTCCAGCGCCAGAAGTCGACCGGGTTCGGGTGGTACACCATCGTGCCGTGCGTCGCGAGGAGCACCCTGCCGCCGGGCCGGGTCACGCGGTGGAGCTCCCGGACTCCCCGCGCCGGATCGTCGACGTGCTCCAGCACCTGGGCGCAGAGGACGACGTCGAACGACGCGTCGGGGGCCGGGATCGCCTCGATCGGCCCGAGCAGGCTTGCGTGCGGGTTGGGGACGCTGTCCAGTCCGACGATCTCCCTCGCGTGCGACTCGAAGAGCGGGCTGTACGGCATCTCGCCGCAGCCCACGTCGAGGAGTCGGTAGGGACCGAGGTCGGCGGCGGCCCTGGCGGCTTCGTCTCCGAGCCAGCGCACGAGGGGCGCGCGCACGGCGTAGGTCGGCATCGAAAGCGGCGGGTCGAGTCGGCTCTCGGGAGCTCGCGTCACCGCACCACGACCCCCGGGTCACGGACGGTCGCAAGCGCGATCGCGATCCATGTCAGCGCCCCCAGCGGAAGCCCGGCGACGAGCCCGATACCGGCCCAGACTCCCGCCGCGACGCAGAGCCACCCGAGGCCGACCAGCGCGGCGGGAGAGGAGCGAAGGCCGCGCACGCCGGCCGTGACGGCCGCTGCGGCGAGCCCCAGCAGCAGCGCGATCCCTGCGATGCCGAGGTCGGCTGCAACCTGGAGATAGAGGAGCTGTATGCCCCACGGGTGCGCGGGCGAGGGGAACGCCTGGTCGGGCTCGTCCGGGAAGCGCTCCCGCGCGTCCTCCAGGAACGGCCCGTAGGCCCATTCCTCGCTGGAGGCCTGCCATCCCACCCCCGTGATCGGACGGTCGAGCCAGATGCGCCCGCCGATGTAGGCGAGCAGCGTGCGGTGGGCGTAGCTCTCGACACCGGTCTCCTCCACCCGATCGCGGAGGCCCAGGAACTCCGCGAATCGCTCGATCGTGTCGGCCCGCATCGCCGCGGTACCGGCCGTGACCAGCAGCGTGATCGCGGCGAGGGCGACCGCCCGCCGCGCCCGCAGCGCTCCCAACGCCCTCGCGGCCAGGAGCAGCGCTGCGACCGCGAGCCAGAGCCCGAATACAGCCGTCATCGCGCCCGAGAGGATCACACCCAGCGCCCCTGTCGCGAGCGCGACCCAGGACCACCGCCTTCCCGCCGGGCGGCCGTCCCCGAGCGCCACGCCTATCGCTCCGACCACGAGGGCGGCTCCCGAGAGCGCCGCGAAGTCGTGGATCCCGACGAAGGAGGGCTCTCGCTGGCCGGGCCGCTTGCCCTCGAACTCCGACACGATCCCGAGGAACTGAAGGAGGCCCCACGACGTCGCGGCGACGCTCCACGCGACGACCGCGCGGACGAGCGGCATCAGGTCCTCGCCCGAGCGTACGAGGAGGACGGTCGCGGGAAGCAGGGCCGCGTACCAGGCGAACTTCGCCACGCTGATCGCGTGCGTCGTCAGGTCGTATTCCTCGCCGAGCAGCGACGGGGTCGCGAGCGAGATCGCGCCTGCGAGCACGAAGGCGGCCGCCAGCCCCAGCACCACCCGCGCGCCGGCGAGCGGCTGCCAGCCCTCGCTCCTCCCTCGGAGGGCCGCAGCGACGACCACGCAGGCGATTGCGGCGTCGGCGAGCGTCGCGTCGACGGTGCTGGAGCCCAGACCGACGGAGAGGCTGGGCTGGTACGTCGGGTGGAGGAAGAGGAACGGCACCGCCGCCGCCAGGACGATTGCTCCGGCCGGCGCGTCACCGACGAGCGCCCGCGCCGTCCCGGCGGACGCGTGCGCCCGGGGCAGCGGCTCGGCCGTCACCGTGCGGACTGTAGCGAGGCACCACGACGCGCCCTGGAGGGCGTGCGGGTGCCAGCGGTGTCCGCTGCGGCATGTCCCGGTGCCAGGCACGAAGACATGGCCGGCCTGGCCACGACCGTTGCGGCCACGTCCTCGTGCCAGGTACGAAGCCATGTCTCGAAGGGCCGTGATCGGACGAATCGCGGCCCGGGCGCGACGTCGCCGTCGGGACGGGATCGCGCGGTGGCTCGCCTACACTGACCCGTCACGATGGCACCGAGCGTTCTCCGGCGCCGGTCTGCGACCGCAGCCGGGCTCTATCTCTCGGTGGCCCTCGGCATCCTCGGCACGATCGCGGCGGCGCGGATCCTCGGGCTCGAGGGGTTCGGTCGGTTCGCGACGGTGCTGGCGGTGGTCGGGCTCGCCCAGACCCTGCTCGACCTCACGGTCGAGGAGAGCCTCACCAAGTTCGGCTTCCGCTACGTCGCCGCGGAGAACTGGGGGAAGCTTCACCGCCTCTTTCGCCGAGCGCTCGAGCTGAAGCTCGTCGGGGGCGCCGTCGCCTCGCTCGTCCTCCTCGCGCTCGCGCCCGTGGCAGACACCATCTTCGGCACCGACGGGCTCGCCGGGCCGATGGCGGCCGGAGCGGCAATCCCGTTTCTCGCGTCGCCGGAGAACGTCTCCGCGAGCGCGCTCCTGCTGCGCGGACGCTACGACCTGCGCGGCCTGCTCCTCTCGGTGACGATGGGCGTCCGGCTGGTCGCGATCGTCGTCGGCGCCTCGATCGGCGTGACGGCCGCGCTCGGCGCGTTGGCGGTCGGCCAGCTGATCGCGACGGCGATCGTGGGGGCGGCCGGGACGGTCGCCCTGAGGCGGTTTCCCCGTGCCGAGACTCGACCGCTCGGAAGCGATCGCCGCGAGATCGTCTCGTTCGTCGTCCAGTCGAGCATCGCCACGGGCGTGGTCTCGCTCCGTACCGCGCTGACCCCGGTGCTGCTCGGCGTCGTCGCCGGGACGACGCAGGTCGGCTACTACCGGGTCGCGCTGGCCCCCCAGAGCGGGTTCTCGGCCGCGAGCGCCCCCGTCCGACTCGTGCTGCTGACCGAGCAGACGCGCGACTGGGAGTACGGACGCGCGCAGACGGTGCTCCGGGGGCTGCGGCGGTACTCGCTCGGGGCGGCCGCCGTCGCCGCGGTGGCCGTTCCCGTGTTCCTGCTCGCGATGCCGTGGCTCGTCCGCGTCGTGTTCGGGAGCGAGTACCTGCCGGCCGTCGACGCCGCCCGTATCGTCCTCGTCGCCGCGGCGATCCTGCTCGTGCTCGGCTGGTCGAAGTCGCTGCCGGTGACCATCGGCAGGCCGCACCTGCGGATCGTCACGCACGGCATCGAGACCCTCGTCCTGTTGCCCCTGGTCGTCGTGCTGGGCGCCCGCTGGGGAGTGACCGGCGCAGCGGTCGCGGTCCTGATCGCGACCATCGCGTTCGCGCTCACGTGGGCGGTCGTGCTCGTCCGCCTCAGGGAGGAGCTTCGCGCCGCCCGCCGTGTCGGCGAGCCGAGAGCGGTGGGCTCGTGAGGGTCGTGATCGTCTCGGGCATCTGGCCACCCGACGTCGGCGGCCCGGCGAGCCACGCCCCCGCGCTCGCGGACGCTCTCCTCGCGGAGGGCCACGAGGTGGAGATCGTCACGACCGCGGACGCACAGCCCGACGCCCGGCCGTACCGGGTGCGGTGGGTGTCGCGCGCCCGGAGCGCGCCCTTGCGCCACCTCGCCGTCGCGGGTGAGGTAGCGCGGGCGGCACGCCGCGCGGATCGCGTCTACGCGACGACGATGGTGCGGCGCGCGGCGCTCGGGGCCGCGCTCGCACGCAGACTCCTCGTGGTGAAGCTCGTTGCGGACGAGGCGTACGAGCGCGAGCGCCGCTCCGGCCGCTGCACGGGCACCCTGGAGGAGTTCCAGGTGCAGCGCGCCGGCCTTCGTGTCCGCGCGCTTCGAGCGACCCGCACCGCTGCGCTCAGGCGCGCGCGGCGCGTGCTGGTTCCCAGCGCCTACCTGCGCGAGGTCGCGCTCGGCTGGGGTCTCGAGCCAGGTCGCGTGACGGTCGTCCCCAACCCGGCCCCGGAGCTCGCTTCGCTCCCCCCGCGCGACGCCGCACGTAGGTCACTGGGGATCCGGGGGTTCGCGCTCGGCACGGCCGGCCGGCTCACCGCTCAGAAGGCGCTCGGAGATGCGCTGGACGCGCTTTCCCGCGTCCCCGACGTGGAGCTCCTCGTGCTCGGCGACGGGCCCGAGCGCGGAGCGCTCGAACGCCGCGCATCGCATCTCGGCATCTCCGGCCGGGTCCGCTTCCTGGGGGCCGGGACACGCGAGGACGTCGTCACGCTGTTCCGGGCCGCCGACGCGGCCTTGCTCACGTCGGCGTGGGAGAACCTCCCGCACACCCTGCTCGAGGCGCTGGCGGCCGGGACGCCCGTGATCGCGACGGCGGTCGGGGGCATTCCCGAGGTCGTGGTCGACGAGGAGAACGGCCTGCTCGTGCCGGCGGGATCGGTCGACGCGATCGCCGGGGCGATCGAGCGGCTCGTACGCGACGACGGGCTCCGGCAGGCGCTCGCGGCCGCGGCCGGGCCGTCGGTGGAGGAGCTCTCGGAGCCGCGTATCCTGCGGCGGATCGTGCGGGCCATCGAGGATGCGGAATGAAGCCGCGCGTCCTCATGGTCGGCCGCACGCGCTACCGGCTCCCGCTGAACCAATCGCTGGAGCGGAAGTTCGACGCGCTCCGCGAGCGGCTCGACCTGCGCGTCCTCGCGGCCGCACCTCGGGGTGCGTCCTCCGGGGACGCGACGTTCGCCCTCCAGCGCGGCACGCCGGTGCCCCCACTCGACGGGCCGCTCTTCTACGGCTCCCTGCCCGTGCGGATCGCGCGGGAGCTGAGGCGCGGGCCCGCTGACGCGATCGTCGCGCAGAGCCCGTACGAGGCGCTCGCCGCGCTGGCGGGTCGCAAGCTGGCCCGGAGCGATGCAGCGGTCGTCGTCGAGATCCACGGCGACTGGAGGACCTGGTCACGGCTCTACGGGTCGCGCGCCCGCGCGCTGGTTGCACCTCTGGCAGACCGGGCCGCGCTGGTGGCCATCCGCGGGGCCGACGCCGTGAGGACGCTGTCGCCGTTCACGACCGGCATCGTCCGCGAGGCCGGGGTCGAGCCGACGCTCTCGTTCACGACCTACACCGAGCTCATGGCGTTCGCCGAGCCGCCGGTCGCGCCGCTCCCCGGGCGCCCAACCGCCCTGTTCATCGGGGTGCTCGAGCGATACAAGAACGTCCATGCGATCGCAGAGGCCTGGCGGCTCGCCGCCCCGCGCGTCCCGGAGGCCACGCTGCGGATCGTCGGCGACGGGCGACACCGAGACGTCGCGGACGCGCTCGTCCGCGAGCTCCCCGGCCGCGTCTCCTGGGACCGGCGGCTCGAGACACCCGACGTGGTGAAGGCGTTCGACGATGCGTGGCTGCTCCTGCTGGCCTCGCGGTCCGAGGGGACGCCCAGGGTCGTGCTCGAGGCGCTCTGCCGCGGTCGGGCCGTCGTCGGCGCGCGGGCCGGAGGGATCCCGGACGTCGTCCGGGACGGGGAGACCGGGCTGCTCGTCGACCCCGACCGGCCCGGCGAGATCGCGGACGCTCTCGTCCGAATCCTCTCCGACCCCGCGCTCGCCGAGCACCTCGGCGCGGAGGGCAAGGCGCGCTCGTCGTCGTGGACCTACACCCCCGAGAAGTACGCCGCCGACGTCGCCGAGCTGGTGGAGCGAGCGGTCGAGGCCCGCGTCGCATGAGGCTCGTCGTCGTCACGCAGCAGGTCGACCCCGGGAGCCCGTCCCTCGGGGCGACGGTCGACAAGCTGCGCGCGCTCGCCGCCCGCGTCGACGAGCTGGTCGTGCTGGCGGACAGCGCCGTGGAGGGGACGCTCCCGGACAACTGTCGCGTGCGCCTCTTCCGGGCGTCGCATCGCGCCGGGCGCGGGCTGCGCTTCGAGTCGGCGCTCGCGCGTGAGCTCGCGCGGCGCCCGAGGCCCGCCGCCGTCATCGCGCACATGTGCCCCATCTACGCCGTGCTCGCCGCGCCGCTCGCCCGGCCCGCCGGCGTCAAGGTCCTGCTCTGGTTCACGCACTGGCGGCGGAGCCGCCTGCTGAAGACCGCGGAGCGGCTCTCGACGACCGTGCTCAGCGTCGACGAGCGGACGTTCCCGCTGCGCTCGCGGAAGCTCGTCGCGATCGGCCACGGGATCGACGTCTCAGGGCTCACGTGCGTCGATCGGCCCGACCGACAGCCGCTGACTCTGCTCGCCCTCGGTCGGACGTCGCCGGCGAAGGGCCTCGAGACGATCGTGCGCGCGGTCCAGCAGGTCGAGGAGGTCGCGCTGCGCGTGCACGGCCCGTCGATCACGGAGGAGGAGCGGCTCCACAGGATCGCGCTCGAGCGGCTCGTGATCGAGCTCGGCCTGCTCGACCGGGTAGACATCCGCGGCCCGGCGCCGCATCACACCGTCGCCGGCCTGTACGCGGAGGCGGACGCGCTCGTCAACGACATGCGCGAAGGGGCGACGGACAAGGTCGTCTACGAGGCCGCTGCGACCTGCCTGCCCGTGATCGCCTCCAACCCCGCCTTCGACACGCTCCTCCCGGAGGGGCTCCGCTTCGCGCACGGAGACGCCGGCGACCTCGCGACGGCCATCCGGCGCCTGGCGGAGATCGACCGGAACGATGTCGGCCGGAGGCTGCGCGAGACGGTCGTCCGCGAGCACTCGGTCGGCGTCTGGGCGGACCGGGTCGTCTCGCTCGCGGGATGAGCGCGCGGGTGCTGCACGTCGCGAAGGTCGCCGGGATCTCGGGCGCCGAGAGCCATCTGCTCCTCCTGCTGCCCGGGTTGCGGGAGCGTGGCTTCGACGTCCGCCTCGTGATGCTCCACGAGGACGAGCCCGGTGCCCGGGACTTTGCCTCGCAGCTCGAGGAGGCAGGGGTCCCGGTGGAGCGGCTGCGTCTCCCGCGGGCGCTCGATCCGCAGGCGTTCGCACGGCTGGTCCGCTTCGTCCGGCATGTCCGGCCGGCGATCCTCCACACGCATCTCGTCCATGCCGACTTCCACGGGCTGCCGGCGGGTCGGCTGGCCCGCGTGCCCGTGCTCGTCTCGACGAAGCACGGCTTCAACCCGTTCCGCGGCAACCGGGCGTTCGCGGCCGCCGACCGAGCCGTTGCGCGGCTCGCAGACGTGCACGTCGCGATCTCGGCCGGCCTGGCGCGGTATCTGGCCGAGAGCGAGAGGTTCGACGAGGCCGACTTCGAGATCGTCCACTACGGGATCGAGCCGGGCCCGAGCCCGCCGCCGCTCCCCGGGGCGCCGCGGCTCGCGATCGTCGGCCGCCTGATCCCGATCAAGGGCCACGAGGTGCTGCTGCGGGCGCTCGCCACGGTCGGGGGCGACCTGCCCGAGGCCACCCTGGAGATTGCTGGAGACGGGCCGCTCGAGCAGGAGCTGCGGGCGGGCGTCGTCCGGCTCGGGCTGGATGACCGCGTGTCGTTCCTCGGCCGCGTCGCGCCTGCGACCCCGGTCTTCGAGCGGGCCGAGATCGTGGTCGTGCCGTCATTCGGCGAGGGCTTCGGGATGGTCGCACTCGAGGCGATGGAGCGTGGCCGGCCCGTGATCGCCAGCGCCGTCGGCGGCCTCCCGGAGATCGTGGAGGCCGCCCGCACGGGCCTCGTCGTTCCCCCCGGGGACGTTCAGGCGCTCGCCGCGGCCATCGGCGAGCTCGCGAAGGACGGGAGCCGCGCAGCCGCGATGGGCGCAGCCGGGCGTACCCGGGCACTCGAGGAGTTCTCCCAGAGCCGTTGCACCGATCGGATCGAGGCGCTCTACCGGGAGGCGCTGGCCGCAGCCGGGGCTCGCCGCTTGCGCAGGAGCCCCCATGCGCGCTCGAGTGCGAACGCGGCGAGCAGCGCCAGCACGAAGTCCCAGGGCGCTCGGTAGCGCACCGTCCCCGCGAAGACCATCGCCGCAAGCGTGTTGTAGCCCAGCAGGAGCCCGGCCAGCGCGGCGAACCGCCGCGGCGCGAGGAACGCGCCCCAGAGCGCGAAGGCGTAGAGCACCATGACGAACGCCGGCTCCACCGTGCGCTGAAGGAAGTCCGAGAGGCCCTGCTGTGCCGGATCGTCCGCCGAGACGGTCAGGAACGGCGACCAGAGCATGCCGACGGCCTGGACGGCGAGCCTGGCCTTCTCGCCGGGCTCGTCGCGCCAGAAGTCGATGACCTCGTCCCGGTAGAAGGTCGCCTGGGCGCACTCGTCCACCGCCTTCGCCGCAGCCACCGAGATCCCGGCGGCCTTCTCCGGCCAGGGCGGGACGCCCGGGAGGTCGGGGACGTCGTCGATCCAGCCGCCGCCGGCGAGGACGTCGTACGTCGCCGGGTTGTTCGCCTTCCAGAGCGCGCGGGTGTCGGTCGTGATCGTCGCGCACCCGATCACGACGTCGTTGCGGACGACCCACGGCGCGGTCACCGCCGCCGCACCGACCACGACGAGCAGCGCCGACGCGATCGCGCGGCGACCGGGTCGGATGCGCCAGGCGGCGTACGGGGCGAGCACGAGCGGCAGGAGCAGGAGCCTGGCGTTGGAGAGGACCGCGAGCCCGATGACGGCGCCGAGCGCGAGGGCGAGCAGCAGGGAGCGGCGTTCGTACACGAGCAGGGCGAGGAGGACGATCGCGGCCGCGAGCAGCCCGTCGAGGATCTCGCGGTTGACGTGGACGTCGTGCCAGACGAGGTACGGGTGCAGGGTCGCGACGAGTGCCGCGATCACTCCCGTCCTGAGCGAGGCGAGACGGCGTCCGATCATGAGCACGAGCAATGCCGAGGCGACCGCGACGGCGATCTGGGCGAGCCCCACGACGACCCACGAGCGGTCGAGGGGCCAGTACAGCGCCGCCAGGAACCAGGCGTACAGCGGTTGCGTGTAGGCCGACGGGACGTCGGGCAGGAAGCCGAACGTCCCGCTTGCGACAAGCGTCCGGGCGAACGTGTCGCTCTTCTCGACGTACTCCTGGAGGACGTCCTCGCGCTCGATCGCGAGCGCGGCGAGCCGGGGCAGCGCGGCCGCCGCGGAGACCACGATTGCCGCGAGCGTCGAACGTGGTATCCGTTGCGCGATGCCGCCCACGACTCAGGAACGGTACGCAGTGGTCTCCTGTCACGTGGAGCGACCGCTCGACGACCGCGTCTGGGCCGCCTTCTCGGCCTTACAGGAGCGCAGGCCGGGTGGCTTCTGCGTCGCGGCGCTGATCCGGCCGCCGGACCCGGATGCGGGTGAGAACGACGACGAGCTGTGGCTCATCCGCGCGCGCGAGGCCTCCGACCGGGGGCCGCTCGGCCACCACACGCATTTCACGAGCCCGACGCACGCGCGTCCGACCGCCGGCCCGACCGGAGAGCGGGTGCTTCGCGAAGGGGCCTGGCTGTACGAGCACGGCCTCCGGCCGACGCTCTTCTGCGGCGGCGGCTGGTACACCGATCGCTCGGTCGCCCTCGCCTGCGCGAAGCTCGGCTACGCGGACTGCACGCCCCGCACGACCCGTCCGTCGTACCTCCCCGACGACGCCGCCTGGGCCGAGTTGGCGATGCCGGCCCGTCTCGACCTCGGCGAGGCGGCGATCGCGGCCGTGCCGACGACGCACGGCCCGGGCGATCTCGCACGGGCGCTTCTTCGCCCGGCTCTCTCGCCGCGTGTCCACGCGTATTTCCACGACACGGACCTCGTCCACGCCGGGCGGCGCGCCCTGATCACGTCGACGCTCGCCCTGCTCGGACGGCGCAGGCCCGTGGCCGACCTCGACGTCGTCGCGGCCACGGTACGCGACCACGGTACGACGCTCGGCTGGGAGACCGTCGCGCGCGGCGAGGCGGCCGCCCCCCGAGCGTAGAATCCGGGCGTGCCGAGCCAGGCACCCACGAGCTCGAAACCGGTGTCGAGCACGGCGCCGTCGGACGGCTCGGCCGACATCCGCCGCTCCCGCGTCTACCTCCTCTCGCGCGGCCCGCTCTCCGGGCTGTTGCGCCGGGCCGTGAGCATCGTCGCCCTCGTCGCCGCGGACATCGCGGGGCTCGCCCTCGGGGTCTACGTGGCGCTCGTCCTGCGCTCGCTCGTCTACGGGGACACGGTCTACTGGTCGCTCCTCTGGGACACGGGGCCGGCGGAGTGGCTGCCGTTCCTCGCGCCGATCACCGTCCTCGTCTTCCTGCAGGCGGGGCTGTACGCGCCGCGCGAGCGGCGCGCCGGGTCGGGACGGATCCTCGCCGCCCTCGTGCTCGTGGCGCTGATCGTGCTCGCGTTCGGGCTCGGGACGGACTACGACTTCACGACGACGGGGCTGATCCCGACCGCGGTCGCGACGAGCGCGCTCGCCATCGGGCTCCTCCGCGCAGCCTACGACTCGGTCTCCCTCGAGCTGATGGGCCTCGCAGGCGTCCGGCGCAGGCTCGTGCTCGTCGGCGAAGGACACACGCTCACCGATCTCGAGCGCCAGCTCCGTGCCGCCCGCGGGGGGATCGGGGTCGACGTCGTGGGGACGCTCAACGCAGGTCGGGGCCCCTCGATGCTGGGCAGCTCGCTCGACCGGCTGGTGCACATGCTCGAGCGCGAGCGGCCGGACGAGCTCGTGCTCGCCGAGGCGGACTTCGACGAGCAGACGGTCCTCGGAGTCGTCCAGCTCGCTCACCGGCATGGGGTGAAGGTGAAGCTCGCCCCGACGACGACCGAGCTGCTCGTCCACGAGGGGCAGTACGTGCCGGGTCAGGGCGTGCCCCTGTTCGAGCTTCGTCCCCCGATGCTGACCGGTGTCGAGTGGGCGACGAAGCGTGCGTTCGACCTCGTCGTGTCCCTCGTCTTCGCCGTCGTCGGAATCCCGCTCTGGCTGCTCGTCGCCGCGGCGATCAAGCTCGACTCCCGCGGGCCCGTGCTCTACGTCGACCGGCGGGTCGGGGTCGGCGAGCGAGAGTTCGGCATGTTCAAGTTCCGCACGATGGTCGCGGATGCCGCCGAGCAGCAGCCGGAGCTCGAGGAGGAGAACGAGGCAACGGGGGCGCTCTTCAAGATCCGTGACGACCCGAGGGTCACCCGGGTCGGGCGGGTGCTCCGACGCCTCTCGCTCGACGAGCTGCCGCAGCTCGTCAACGTCCTGCGGGGGGAGATGAGCCTCGTCGGCCCGCGGCCCTTGCCCCTGCGCGACCACGCGATGCTCGAGGACTGGCACCGCGCCCGCGCACTCGTGCTTCCCGGGATGACGGGGCTCTGGCAGATCTCGGGTCGCTCGGGCCTCGAGTTCGACGATCTCGTGCGGCTCGACTTCACGTACATCGAGAACTGGTCGATCTGGTCGGACGTCTCGATCATCGCGCGGACGATCCCGGCCGTCCTGAGCGGCCGCGGCGCGTACTGACCTCGGGTCCGCGCCCCCGACACGCCGTCGGGCTACTGCCCGCGGGGCTTGGTGGGCGAGGTCGGTGTCAGACACGGTTCTCTGTCAAGCCCCGTCGGGGCCAGACTCGTGCCGATCGCTCCACAGGTCCTGTTCACAGGCCTTCCACGCCGCATTCGGACGTGCCCTCGCAGCCTCGCGCCACCCTGCGCCTCTCCGGCGCCGTCGCGAGTCGTACCCTCGTCGAGCGTCCGAAGAACGGCAGGAACGCTCGCTTCATGCGGCGGGTCCCGATCCCGACAGCGCCAGCGCTACGTTGTGGAGCGATTGGCACGAACTCGGCACGTCTTGCCCTTGACAGAAATCGGTGTCTGACACCGCACGGACCGGCCGGGCGCCTCGGCTGTCTCGCCCGGGGTCGTCCCTAGACTGGCCCTCGTGCGCCAGCCACGCATCCTTGCGGTCGCCTCCGCCGTCGACCTCGACTTCCGCTACGGCTGCACGCCCGCCTGGTGGCAGCTGTGGAAGGGCCTGTACGAGGCCGGTGTCGACCTCGTGGTCACTCCGTACCGAGGCCGTCCCGTCGAGTCGCCCTGGTGGCGCACCGCGCCCAACCCGACCTACCGCGAGGGCGAGAGCTACGCCGCCGTCCGCAGCGGGCTCGCGCGCCTGAAGGGCGACCGCTACCTGCGGCGTGTCGAGGAGAGCCCGGAGGACAGCGCGTTCGACAGGCTCACGCGCGAGACGATCTGGAAGGTGGTGACGCCCCGCTGGCGGCGTCACCTCGACCGTCTGGTCGAGCGGGAGCGCCCCGACGCGGTGCTCGTGTTCACCGTCCCCATGGCGCATTTCCGCGGCATTCCGACCTACCTCCGCGAGCGTCACGGTCTCCCGGTCGTCTTCTACGACGGCGACGTGCCGATGAGCCTCCCGGAGTTCGGCGGGATGGACACGGGGTTCAACTACTACCACGGCGCAGATCCGTCGGAGTACGACCTCGTGCTCTCGAACTCCGAGGGCGGCCTCGGGCGGCTGCTCGAGCTCGGTGCGCGGCGAGCGGAGGCGGTGCTCTGGGCCGCCGATCCCGAGTTCTTCCGCCCGCTGCCCGTGGAGAAGGACAACGACGTCTTCTTCTACGGCTACGGAGACAAGTTCCGGCGGGAGTGGATGGCCGCGCTCGTCGGCGAGCCGAGCCGGCGCGACCCGCGCATCGACTTCGTCCTCGGCGGGCGCGACTTCCAGGGTGACGTCGGCCGCGCGAGGCTCGTCGGCGACGTGCCGTTCAACGTCTTTGCCCGTGCGATCTCGGCCGCGCGCCTGAACCTCAACGTGACGCGGAGGGCGCATGCGGCGGTGGACGGCTCGTCGACGTGCAGGCCGTTCGAGCTGGCCTCCGCGGGCGCGGCGATCGTGTCCAACCCGCACGCGGGCCTCGAGCGCTGGTTCGAGCCGGGCCGCGAGCTCGTCGTGGTGGAGGACGCCGAGAGCGCACTCGACGCCTACCACACGCTGCTCGACGATCCGGGTGAGGCGGCCGCGATGGGCTCCCGGGCACGCGAGCGGGTCCTCGACGAGCACACCTACGCCCACCGGGCGCGCCAGGTGCTGCGGCTCCTCGAGCTCGAGGCGGGGGTCAGGGTGTGAACGGCCGAATCGTCGCAGTCGTCCCTGCGTTCGACGAGGAGGCCGCGATCGGTGCGGTGGTCGCCGAGATCCATGCGTTCGATCCCGCGATCGACGTCGTGGTGGTCGACGACGGGTCGGGCGACGCCACCGCTCGTGCCGCCGCGGCGGCCGGGGCGGCCGTCGTCCGCCTGCCGTTCAACCTGGGGATCGGGGCAGCCGTGCAGACGGGGTTCCGCTACGCGCTCGAGCAGGAGTACGACGTTGCCGTGCGGCTCGACGGCGACGGCCAGCATGACCCCGCCGAGCTGCCGAAGCTGCTCGAGCCGCTCGAGCGGGACGAGGCGGACGTCGTCACCGGGTCGCGGTTCCGGGAGGGTGAGGACGCCTACCGGCCGCCGCTCGGGCGCCGCCTCGGGATCACGTGGTTCGCGCGGCTCGTCTCGCTGCTCTCGGGACAGCGGGTGACCGACACGACCTCGGGCTTCCAGGCGCTCAACCGGCAGGGCATCGCTCTGTTCGCACGGGACTATCCGAGCGACTACCCCGAGGTCGAGGCCACAGTGCTCCTTCTCAAGCACCGGCTCCGGCTCGTGGAGGTGCCCGTGCGGATGCGCGAGCGCGAGCACGGGTCATCCTCGATCACCTTCCTGCGCTCGATCTACTACGCGATCAAGGTGACCCTCGCCCTGTTCATCGCCATGGCCCGCCGGTACGCCGTTCCGTCGGAGGGAGTGCAGCGGTGACCCCGGTCCGCATCTCGATCGCGGCCGCCATCGGCTCCGTCCTGCTGATCCTGATCGTGCTCGAGCTGATCCGCGGGCGGCGCTTGAAGGAGCGTTACGCGCTCCTCTGGCTCGTCACCGGCGGCGTGCTGCTCGTCCTCTCGGCCTGGCGCGGCGGCCTCAACACGATCGCGGGCTGGCTCGGTGTGTCGGGCTACCCCCCGGCGATCCTGTTCGCCGCCGCGATCATGTTCGTGATCGCCGTGCTGCTCCACTACTCGACCGTGCTCTCGCGGCTGACGGACGACAACGTCCTGCTCGCGCAGGAGGTGGCGCTTCTCCGCGCGCGGGTCGACCGCCTCGAGGCGCCGCCGAGCCCGAGCTCTACGGGGCGGCCGGCGGACTGACCGCGAAGACGTCTCCGCGCGTGGGGTCGTCGAGCCAGTTCGCGGCGACGCCGATCCGGTAGACCGCGTCGGGCGGCGGGCTCGCGTCGACGTAGGTCCGGTCGCGTGTCGTGGTCAAGGTTTCGGCGCGGAGCTCGCACCGGTCGACGCCACGCGGCTCGCACACGATGTCCGGGAACGCCGCCGACGCACGGTAGACGCGATAGAAGGTGCGGGCGCGCGTGGTCGAGTCGGTCCACGTGAGCTCGTTGCCGCCCCCCGCGCGGCGGACCTCGAGGCGCACGACGTCCCCGTCCGCAGGCACGGCGATGTTGTCCACCACGACCGAGGACGAGACGACGTTCGGGGGTGGGTTCTCGTTGGGGGTCGCGCGGGACTGAGACGACGCGAGCAGCACGACCAGCGGGACGACGGCGAGGAAGGCGACGACCGCCGCAGTCGAGCGCAGCCCGGGGCGCCGCCCCGGCAGCGGGGCGAGCAGGCGCCCTGCCCGGTCGGGCAGCGTCGGCACGAGCAGGGGGATCGCGGCGGTCAGGAGCGCGAACGCGGGGAGGCCGGGCATGATCAGCCGCCAGTAGCTCCCCGACTCGACCGTCGCCACGTCAGCGGCGCCCTTGACGACCACGTAGCCGAGGAGCCAGCCGAGGAAGAGCCCGGCCGCGGGCACCGAGCGTCTGGCGACCGCGATCGCCCCCGCCAGCGGCAGGAACTGGATCACCCTCGCGCTCCAGGTGAACTCCCGCAGGTTCGACATGTTCTGCTTCCAGGTGTCGAAGTTCAGGTGCACCGTGCGGTCGAACCACGACGTCACCGAGGCGACGGCCGGATCGCCCGATCCGGCCGCCAGCCTCACCTCCTCGAGCGCGAACAGCGGCACCTCGCCGAGGCCCCTCCCCTTCCAGACCGTCAGCGCGAGGAGCGCGGGCCCGAGCGCGGCCGCGAAGAGCCCGGCGTGCAGGTAGCGGCGCGCCAGCAGAAACGCGAGGAACGGGCCACCGAGGAAGAGCGCGTTCGCGGGCTTCAGCGCGAGCGCGACACCGGCGAAGGTCCCTGCCAGGACTGCCTCCCGCAACGCACCTGCCTGGAGAGCGCGGACGGTGAACGCGACGGAGACGAGTACCGCCACCACCGAGGGGAAGTCCGCCTGCTGCGTGAGCCCGAGCGCCTGCGGCAGGAACTGGTCGACCCACGAGTCGTGGTAGCGCTGCACGAAGTACGGGATCGCGAGAAACGGCGCCGCGACGAACGCCGCAGCGCACCAGAGCCCGGCCAGCCGCCCGGCCAGGCGCGCGCCGATGTCGTAGACCGCGAGCGTCGCAATCGGCCCGAGCACCCCGACCTGGAGCACCGTCGTGAGGGGCAGCAGCTCGATCGAGCTGGAGCCGGTGATCCACGTGAGCGGGGCCAGCAGCATCGGCCACCCGTGACTCGTCAGCGCGTAGCCGATCGTCCCGTCGCCGAGCAGCCAGCCCGAGGTGACGAGCCAGATCTGGTCACCGCCCTGATAGGTCAGCCAGCCGTTGCGGTTGATCGAGAAGAAGAGGGCGATCGTCGCGACGATCTGGACGATCAGGATCACGCCCAGCGAGAGGACCACGTGCCGCGTGACCGTGTCCGCGGCACGTGCCATGACGGCGAGCGCCGGGCGGGCTCTGGCGGCGGTCGCCGCTTCGCTCATGTCCGGTGGTTCGCCCGGAACCAGTCGACCGTACGGGCGATCCCCTCGCGGAGCCGGACGGCCGCCGTGAAGCCGAACAGCTCCTCGGCGCGGGACGTGTCGAGCTGCCGCCTCGGCTGGCCGTTCGGCTTGGACGTGTCCCATCGGATCACGCCCTCGAACCCCGTCGCGTCGCGGATCAGCTGGGCGAGGTCGGAGATCGCGATCTCCTCGCCCGTGCCGAGGTTGACCGGGTCCGCGCCGTCGTAGCGATCGGCCGCGAGCGCGAGACCCTCGACGCAGTCGTCGACGTACAGGAACTCGCGCGTCGGACTCCCGTCGCCCCAGAGCACGATCTCGGCTTCACCCCGTTCCTGCGCCTCGACCATCTTCCGGATCAGCGCCGGGATCACGTGCGAGGTCTCGAGGTCGAAGTTGTCGCCGGGCCCGTAGAGGTTCACCGGTAGCAGGAAGATCGCGTTGGTGCCGTACTGCTCCCGGTAGGACTGCGCGCCGACGAGGATCGCCTTCTTCGCGACTCCGTACGGCGCGTTCGTCTCCTCGGGGTAGCCGTTCCAGAGGTCCTCCTCGCGGAACGGCACCGGTGCGAACTTCGGGTAGGAACAGATCGTCCCCGCGATCACCAGCTTCGGCGTGGCGTGGAGGCGCGCCTGCTCGAGGACGTGAGCGCCCATCATCAGGTTCGCGTACCAGTAGCGGCCGGGGTTGGCGCGGTTGGCGCCGATGCCGCCGACCTCGGCGGCGAGGTGGAACACGAGCTCGGGATCGGTGTCGTCGAACAGGCGCTGCATTGCGTCCATCGACGTGAGGTCGTAGTCGCGCCGGCGGGCGACCGAGACGGCGTGGCCCTCTGCGCGGAGCCGCTCGGCCAGACGCGAGCCGACGAACCCGCCGCCGCCCGTGACCAGGACCCGGCTCACGAACCGGCGGCGAGCTGCGGCGATCCCGTCGGCAGCCAGTCCACCCGGCCGATCCAGCGCTCGCGGTTCTCCGCATACCAGCGGATCGTGCGGAGCACGCCCTCCTCCCAGGAGATCCGCGGCTGCCAGCCGGTCTCCAGCGTCAGCTTCTCGTGTCCCACGCGGAGGGCCATCACGTCGCTCGAGCCGGGTCGCTTGCGCGCCTCGGTCGTGACGACCCGGCGGTCGTCGGGCCAGAAGCCCTGCTCGACGCCCGTGCGCACGATCAGGTCGGCCCAGTCCGCCATCGAGATGTTCACGCCCTGCCCGTACACGTACACATCCCCGGGCCGGCCGTGCGCGGCGACCGTGAGGTGGCCGCGCACGCCGTCCGTGCAGAAGCAGAAGTCCCGCAGCGGTTCGAGCGCGCCGAGCTCGATCTCGGGCCGGGTGAGCGCCTGGGTGACGATCGTCCCGGTGACGTAGCGCGGGTTCTGGCGCGGCCCGTAGTTGTTGAACATCCGCGTCACCACGCCCGGGAGGCCGAAGGCGTCGTAGTAGTTCATCGTGAGGAAGTCGGCCGCGACCTTGGCGGTGGCGTAGATCGACTTTGGGTTGATCGGCGAGCGCTCGTGGAGGATCAGCGAGCCCGCGTCGTCGTACGTGTGGTGGTCCGTGACGTCGTCGCGGACGTTGCCGTACTCCTCCGACGTGCCGGCCGTGTCGAACTTCTCGAGCTCGAGCCCCCAGTCGACGATCGACTGGAGGAGATTCAGCGTGCCGACGGTGTTCGCCATCACGGTCTCGTAGGGTCGGTGCCAGGACTCGCCCACGTGCGCCTGCGCGCCGAGGTGGAACACGTACGGCCGGTCGGGCGCGTCGCACAGCTCCCGCACGAGATAGTCGATCGAGGTGCGGTCGGTGAGGTCGGCGAAATGCACCTTGAGGTCACGGCGGAGGTGCGAGATGTTGTTGAGCGCGCCGCTCGAGGTCGCGCGCACGAAGGCGTGGACGTTGGCGCCGAGCCCGACGAGGGCATCCGTGAGGTGCGAGCCCATGAAGCCGTCCGCCCCGGTCACGAGGACTGTGCGACCGCCGTAGACGTCGGTGAAGTCGCGGCGGAGGTCGTCGAGGTCGCCCTCGTTCCAGATCGTCTCGGTGCTCATCGGGTCGGGTGACGCGAGCCGTAGGCTTCCGCGTCGGTGGACAAGCGTACCGCTCCGGCCGGACTCGGGTCTCTCGCCACGGGGGCGGTCACCGCGCTCGCAATCGCCGTCCAGTCCGGGCTGGCGGCAGTGGTCGGCGTGGTCATCGCGCGCGAGATCGACCGGGGCGCCGAGACCGACGGCTTCTTCGCCGCCTACGGGGTCTTCATCGTCCTCGCCCTGGCGGCGACCGCGATCCGGCTCGTCGTTCTCCCACCACTCGCGCGCGCGCGCCTCGAGCGACGCCTGGGACAGGAGACGGCCGCCTGGGCGGTGGCGTTCGCGATTCTCGCCGTCCCCGTGCTCGTCCTCGCCGTCGCGACAGCGCGCCCGGTCGCGGCGCTCCTGACCGGCTTCGGGCCCGACCAGGCCAGGGACGCGGCGGAGGACCTCCTCCCCCTGATGGTGCTCGCCGCGGTCCTTCAGCTCTATGCGGGCCTCGCCGCCAGCGCTCTCGCCGCCCTCGACGACTACCTCACGGCTGCGGTCTCCTACATCGTCGCAAGCATCGTCGGCCTGGGGTACATCCTCGCGCGCATCGATGCCGACGGGATCGACGCGGTCGCGGCGGGGATGGCGCTGAACGGCGCGGTCGCGGTGGCGCTCCCGACGCTCGTTCTCGGCCTCCGCGCCCGGTCCGAGGCGATGCCGCGCAGCGCCGTCCGACCTGCCGGCCCCCCTCTTCTCCAGCGGCTGCTCGAGGCGGGCCGGAGCGTCGCGCTGCCGCTCGCGCTGCAGGCCGTCTACATGATCTGCCTGCCCTTCGCGGCGCAGGAGGGCGTCGGGTCGGCGACGAGCTTCGGGTACGCGTACCTGGCGGCTGCGGCGCTGGTCGCGGTCACCTCGTCGTCCCTCGGTCTCGTCACCTCGGTGCCGCTCGCCCGGGTCGGCCTCGACCCGGCAGGCGTCGCGCGCCACGTCGTCTCGGCGTCGTGGCTCGCCCTCGTCACGGTGGGTGCGGCGGCCGGCGTGTTCGCGGTCGCCGGGAGCTCGATCGTGGGAGCCGTGCTCGGCGACAGCTACCTCGCCGACGTCGGCGAGGAGCTCGGCCGCCTGATCGCGCTGCTCTCGCCGTGGATGGTCTTCATGGTCGGGTTCTCGGTGACGCTCCCGCTCCTGTTCGTCCAGGGGCGCACGCGGGGACTGGTGCTCGTCGCGCTGGGGCTCGTGGCGCTCCACGTTCCCGTCGCCTGGCTCGGCCAGGTGCTCGGCGGGCTCGTCGGCCTCTCGCTCGGCCTGGCGGTGACGACCGCCGTTGCGCTGGCCGTGATGCTCCACCGGCTCCACGCGGCACGGCCGACGCTGACCGCCCTCGTCCGCGCCGCGGTCGCGGTCGCCGTGCTGGTCTGCATCGCCTTCGGGATCCCGGCGCTCGGCCTCGACCCCGGGCCGGCAGCGTTGGTCGGCCTCGCGCTCTACGCCGCCGCGCTCGCGCTCGTCCGCCCTGCCGGGCTGCGCGGCTCGTGGCGGTATCTCAGGTCGCTCGCCTAGGCGCCCCGGCGGAGTCGTCGCACCGCCCACAGGCCCGCCCGGGTCGAGAAGACCCGCTGCCTCGTCGAGGCGACGACGCGCCGATGCGGAGGCAGGTAGGCGAAGCGCATGCGCCCACGCGACGCGTCGGCGCCGGCGAAGAACGGCGGCTCCTCGTCGGCGAGCTTGGTCAGTCGCGCCGTGCGGAAGCTCACCGCGTCGTCGACCCGCCACGCAGCGTTGTCGCGCGCGAAGTCGACGATCGACGAGACGGCAGGGAGGTATGCGTCGTCGAGCAGGACCGTCCCTCCCACGCGGACGTGCGGGGCGACGTGCCACCAGTCGAGGACCGGGTAGGGGAATCCGTGCGCGCCGTCCACGAGCACCAGGTCGAGCGGTCGCGGTTCCCACCGGGCGAGGATCTCGTGCGAAGGCCCGATGAGGAACGAGACGGCTCCGGATTCGACCCCGAGCTCGGAGCAGCGGGCGCGGATCCGCTCCTCCTCGCCGGCGTCCGGTGTCACCGCCTCGTGCGCCGTGCCCGCGGCGGCGAACACGATCGTGCTCGCTCCGGCGCCCGTCTCGAGAGTCGACCATTCGGGTCGAAGGTTGCGCTCGAGCCACTCCAGTGCCGACCAGGCGAGCCCCCAGTACTCGCCGGTGCCGTGCAGGCCCGGCGGAGCGGAGCGGAGCGCGTCGGTGATCGGTGTCGACGTCACCGCGGCATTCTGCGCGAGAAGAGAGGTGTCGGGTGATTCACCGACACGTACACTCGGCCCCGCCGATGACCACGCCCCGCGCGTTCATCACCGGGGTCGGCGGGCAGGACGGCTCGCTGCTCGCCGCTCTCCTGCTCGACAAGGGCTACGAGGTGGTCGGCGTCCTCCGGCGCGAGCCCTCGGCGTACGCGGAGGCGCTCGCACCGGTCGAAGGGCGCGTGACGCTCCTCGAGGCCGATCTGCTCGACCACGCCGCGCTCGTCGCGTCGCTGCGCGAGACGCGGCCCACCGAGGTCTACAACCTCGCGGCGCCGTCGTTCGTCCCCCGCTCGTGGGACGAGCCGATCGTGACCGCCGAGTTCGCGGCGGTCGGTGCGACGTCGATGCTCGAGGCGATCCGCGAGGTGGATCCCGGGATCCGCTTCTACCAGGCGTCGTCGAGCGAGATCTTCGGCGAGCCACGCGAGACCCCTCAGACGGAGCAGACGGCGCCGAGCCCGGTCACGCCGTACGGCGTCGCGAAGGCCTACGCCCACTTCATCGCCGGGAGCTACCGGCGCAAGTACGGGATGTTCACGTGCTGCGGGATCCTCTACAACCACGAGTCGCCGCTGCGACCGGTGGACTTCCTCCCACGGAAGGTGTCGCACGCGGCCGCGGCGATCTCGCTGGGCCTCGAGGACGAGCTCGTCCTCGGCGACCTCTCCGCCCGCCGCGACTGGGGCTACGCCGGCGATTACGTGCGCGCCATGTGGCTGATGCTCCAGTGCGACCAGCCCGGCGACTACGTCGTCGCGACCGGGGTCTCGCACTCCGTCGAGGAGCTCGTCGCCTGCGCGTTCGACGCGGTGTCGCTCGACTGGCGCGAGCACGTGCGCACCGACTCCGCGCTGTTTCGCGGCGCGTCGGAGCTCCACGACCTCGTCGGCGACGCATCGAAGGCGCGGCGTGTGCTCGGCTGGGAGCCCGAGGTGGGCTTCCGGGAGCTCCTGACGCTGATGGTCGAGGCCGACCTCGCCCGGCTTCAGGCACCTGCAGCAAGCTCGTAGACTCGGTCGTGGGCGCGCGCGGTCGCGTCCCACGTGAATCGCGCGGCCCTCACGACACCGAGCGCGGAGAGCTCGGCCGAGCGGCCGAGCGCGTCGGAGACCCCCGCCGCGATCGCGGCCGGGTCGTGGGGGTCGAACAGGACGGCGGCGTCCCCGACGACCTCCGGGAGAGAGCCCTCGTTGGACGCCGCCACCGGGCAGCCACACGCCATCGCCTCGACCGGCGGCAGCCCGAACCCCTCGTAGAGGCTCGGGAAGACCAGGGCGGCTGCGCGCCGGTAGAGGGCGACGAGCTCGCGCTGCGGAACGCCCCCGGGAGCCTCGACCCCGGGCGGCAGCCGCGCGGAATCGTGGCCGACGCCCGTGAGCACGAGCCGCAGCTCCGGACGCTCGGCGCGCAGGAGGGCGAACGCCTCGAGCAGCCGCCCGTGGTTCTTGTGCGGCCACGGCCTGGCCGGATAGAGGAGGAACGGTTCACGCCCGACGCCCGGATCGGGAGTGAACCGCTCGTGGTCGACGCCGAGGTGGATCGCGTCGACGCGGTCCGGGTCGAGGCCCAGGCGCTCGGTCACGCGGTGCCTGACCCACTCGCTGATCACCACCACGCGATCGGCGCGCCGCGCAGCGCGGTCGTAGGCGAGACGGCGGAAGAGCCGCTCCCCGCGCGGGAACAGCTCGGGACGGTCGAGGTGTTGCACGTCGAGAAGGGTCAGCACCGTCGGGCGCTCCACCGGCGGGACGGGGACGGTGAGCGGGTAGTGGACGACGTCGGCTCCCGTGAGACGCTCGCGGAGCGCACCCGGGTGGAGCGCTGCCGCCCCCATCGCGCGGAGCCGGCCAGACGTCGTGGTGGACGCGCGATAGCCGGTCGCGACCGCGGTCGGCAGCCCGCCGCCCGCATCCGGCGCGAGCGTGGAAACGAGCGTCTCGTAGTCGTGCCGTCCCACCCTGGCGAGGGCGCGGCACAGCTCGCGGGCGTACGTCTCGCTGCCGCCGGAGAGCCCCGGCACGAGCGTCAGCATCGGCAGGGCAACTCGCATCGCTCGATCCTAGGGTCTGCGGGGTCTGTCCCCGCAGGGGACTGCCCCGGTGAGCGCGCCACCGGGGACAGCCCCATTCGGGGCCAGTCCCCTGCCCGCATTACACTTCGCGCGATGCCGGACGAGGCGACGGACAACGGCTTTCCGTCCACCGAGGACGTCGACGTGGAGGCGCTCTTCGCGGCCCTCAAGGAAGAGATCCGGCGCTCCGGCGCCGATCCCGGCGCCACGGGCGAACCGGACGATCGGCGTGCCGCGCGCGCCGAGGCCGAGCGCCTCTGGCCCGTGTCGGCCGACCGGCCGCTGCGGCTGCGGCCGGGCTTCCGCGGCGGCCTGGGCACGCCGGCCAAGGCCGTCCTCCGGAAGCTGATGCGCTGGTACGTCGAGCCGCTCGCATACGACCAGCGGTCGTTCAACGCGGCGGCGCTGAGGCTCGTGGACGACCTCGAGCAGCGGGTTGCGCGCCTCGAGTCCGAGCTCGCGCTCGTCCGCGAGGCGGAGAAGCGCTAGAGGACCACATGCGTATCGCGGTTCTGCGCCCTCAGGTGCCGTTCGCCCGGGGCGGCGCCGAGATCTTCACGGACGAGCTCGTCGCGGAGCTGCGGGCACGCGGGCACGAGGCCGACCTCGTCTCCGTGCCGTTCAAGTGGTATCCCGGCGCGCGCGTGCTGACGCAGGCGTTCCTGTGGCGGATGCTCGACCTCGACGAGGCGGACGGGCGGAGGATCGACGTCGTGGTCGCGACCAAGTTCCCCTCGTACGTCGTCCGGCATCGCGAGAAGCGCGTCTGGCTCGTCCATCAGTTTCGACAGGCGTACGAGCTCGACGGCACCGCGCTGGGGCAGTTCGGCCCCTCGGCCGAGGAGCGCGCCCTCCGGAGGCAGGTGCAGGAGCTCGACCGCCTCGCGCTCCGCGAGGCGACGCGTATCTTCGCGACGTCGGCGAACGTCGCCGGTCGGCTCGAGCGCTCGACCGGCTTCGTCGCCGAGGTGCTGCCGCACCCGCCGCAGGCCCTCCCGTACCGCTCGGAGGCCTCGCACGGGTTCGTCCTCTCCGCGAGCCGCCTCGACCGCGCGAAGCGCATCGACCTCCTGCTGGAGGCGGCCGCGCTCGACCCGAGCGTCGAGGTCGTCATCGCCTCGGACGGTCCCGACCGGGACCGGCTCGAGGAGCTCGCGCATCTCCGTGGCCTGAACGGTCGTGTCCGCTTCGAGGGACGCGTGAGCGCCGACCGGCTCGCCGAGCTGTACGCGACGTGCTCGTCGGTCTACTACGCGCCGGTCGACGAGGACTTCGGGATGGGCCCGTACGAGGCGTTCCTCTCGGGCAAGCCCGTGATCACGACGACGGACGCGGGCGGCCCGCTCGACGTCGTCCACGATCGGCGGACGGGGCTCGTCGTCAGGCCCGAGGCGGCGGCGATCGGTCAAGCGGCGTCGTGGCTGCGGGAGCACGAGGACGAAGCAGCGGCCTTCGGCAAGGCGGGGAAGGCGCTCGCCGACGAGGTCACCTGGGAGCGCGCGATCGGCAGGCTGCTCTCGTGAGAATCGCCTACTTCTCGCCGATGCCGCCGGAGGCGTCGGGGATCGCGGACTACTCGGCTCTGCTCCTGCCGGCTCTGCGCGGGCACGTGGACGTCGTCGTTCCGAAGCGCGGCGCGAAGCGGCCCCCTCGCGGGGTGGATCTCTCCGTCTACCACATCGGCAACAACCCCGACGCGCACGGCTGGATCCTCGATGCGCTACGGCGGTCGCCGGGGCTGGTCGTGCTGCACGACTTCGTGCTCCACCACCTCGTCGCCGGAGTCACCATCGGGCGTCGCGACGGGCATGGCTACCTCGACGCGATGGAACGCGAGCACGGCGTGCTCGGGAGGCTGCTGGCGCACGGCGTGCTCGACAAGCGGCTGCCGCCGCTCTGGGAGGCCCGTCCCGAGGACTTCCCGCTGGCCGGCGAGGTGCTCCCCCTTGCGACGGGCCTCGTCGTCCACTCCCGGTACGTGGAGGAGCGGGCCCGTGCAGCGGGATTCGTCGGCCCGATCGCGCGCGTCGCGCACCCCGCCTGGCCCGTGCCGGGGATTCCGCCCGCGGAGGTCCGAGGGCAGCCGCTGATCGGCGCCTTCGGGAACGTCAACGCCAGCAAGCGTGTGCCGCAGCTGCTCGGGGCGTTCGCCCGCATACGCGCCGAGCACGCCGGCGCCAGGCTCTTGCTCGTCGGGGCGACCTCTCCGGGGTTCGACCTCGACCGCCGGTTGCAGCGCCTCGGCCTGGATGGGGACGGGATCGTCCGGGAGGGGTTCGTCGACGAGCGCCGCCTGTGGGCGTTGATGGCCGCGTGCGACCTCCACGTCAACCTCCGCTCTCCCACGATGGGCGAGACCTCCGGCACGGCGATCCGCGCGCTCACGCTGGGCAAGCCGCTCGTCGTCTCGGACGTCGGCTGGTTCACGGAGCTGCCGGAGGGCGTCGCGCTCAAGGTCGGGGTCGGAGACCGCGAGGTAGACGAGCTCGCGGCGGCCCTGCGCCTCCTGGTCGAGCGCGCCGACGTGCGCGCGGCGATGGGAGCTGCCGCGCGCGACCTCGCGACCGGTGAGCACGACCTTGCGCGCGTGGCCGAGCGCCAGGCGGCCGCGTTCGAGAGCGTCGCGGGCGGACGGGCGGTGGCCGACGAGGTGCTGCACGACGTGAGCGAGGCAGCCGCGGAGGTCGGGATCGCCCCGGGCACGCCCGAGGCCACGGAGATCGGGAGACGCCTCTCCGAGGTCGACCTCGGTGGATGACCCGTGGCGGGCGCGAGCCGCCCGCGTGCCGGACTGGGCGTGGCTCGCGGCGATCGTGCTCGTGTCGGCCGCCCTGCGGATCTGGCTCGTGCGTGCGATGCCCGCGCCGTTCATCTTCGTCGATGAGCTGATCTACTCGGAGCTTGCGCGGAGCCTCGTCGACACGGGGTCCTTCGAGGTGCGGGGTGTCTCGACCAGCGGGTACAGCATCCTCTACCCGGCGCTGCTCACGCTCGCCTACGGGCTCTTCGACGCGCTACCGGACGCATACGCGGCGGCGAAGGCGACGAATGCAATCGCGATGTCCCTGGCCGCGGTCCCGGCCTGGCTCCTCACCCGTCGCGTCGCCGGAAGGCTGCTGTCGCTCCTCGCCGCGGTGCTCGCGGTTGCCCTGCCGTCGATGGCCTACACGGCGACGATCGTCACGGAGAACCTCTTCTACCCGCTCGCGCTGTTGTTCGCGTGGACGCTCGTGCGGGTGCTCGACCGACCCTCGGTCGGACGCATCGCCGCCCTCGCCGCGGCGCTCGTCGCCGCGGTGGCGACCCGCTCCCAGGCGCTCGGCTTCGTGGGCGCGATCCTGCTCGCGCCGTTCGTTCTCGCCCTGCTCCGCCGCGATCGGCGGGTCGTCCGGCCGTTCGTGCCGCTGCTCGGCGGCGTGGTCGGGATCGGGATTCTCGTGCTCGGTGCGCAGTTGCTCCGCGGCAGGACCATCTCCGACCTGCTGGGCGCGTACAGCGTGGTCGGCGAGGGAGGCTACGACGTCGGCCAGGCGCTTCGCTTCTGGCTCTGGCACGTCGAGGAGCTGACGCTGTACGTCCTCGTCGTCCCGGTCGTCGCGCTGGTCGTGCTCCTCGCTCGCGCGCGACAGCTCCCAGGTGCGATGCAGGAGCACCTCGCCGCGACCGTCGCGCTGCTCGTCACCTCGACGCTCGTCGTCGCGACGTTCGCCTCGCGCTTCGCCTCCGACCGGATCCAGGACCGGTACCTCTTCTTCCTCACGCCGCTCCTCCTCGCCACCCTGGCCGCGTGGATCACGCTCGGGGCGCCGCGACCCCGCCTTCCGCTCGCAATCGGCTCCGTGCTCGCTGTGGGGCTCGTGGTGGCCTTCCCGTACACGCGGTTCATCACCGAGCCGGCGAAGTCCGACACCTTCGGCTTGATCCCGCTCTGGTCGGTGAACGAGCACCTCCCGGCAGGCTCCTACCGGCTGACCGTGCTGGTGGCCGCGGTCGCGCTGGTCGCCCTGTTCGCCCTCGTCCCCGCCGGGCGCGCGGTCGCCGTGCCGCTCGTGCTGCTCGGGCTCTTCGTGCTTCTCTCGCGCCCTGTCTGGTCGGGGCCGCAGGGCGTGCTGCGCTCGGGGGAAGGCGCCCTGTTCCAGGGGATCCGCGGTATCGAGCGGGCGTGGGTCGACGAGCGGGTTCCGTCGGGCGACGACGTCGCCGTGCTCTGGACCGGGCGGGCGGACCGGTTCACGGTCAACCAGAACGAGTTCTTCAACGCGCGGGTCGGCGACGTCTACTACAGCTCGTATCCGACCCCGGGCGGGCTGGGCGAGACCCGGGTCACGATCGACCCCGACGGCACGGTGCGCACGCCCGACAGGGGGACGGTAGACGCGAAGTACGCGCTCCTCGACGGCTCGATCACTCCCGACGGCGAGGCACTGGCCCGGGACGACCTGGGGACGACGCTCTGGCGCCTCTGGGGGCCGCTCTCGTCTCTCACGAGGGTCAGCGGGCGCTACCCGAACGACACCTGGTCGGGCCCGGAGCTGTCGTGGACACGCCTGCGCTGCGCAGGCGGGGAGCTGCTCGTCGCACTGCACTCCGACCCGACGCTCTTCGCCGACGAGCTGACGGACGTCCTCGCGACCGTGCGTGGACGGCCGGTGGCGCGGATCACCGTGCCGCCGGAGGGCGCCGTCACCCTTCGCGTGCCGCTCGAGCCCGTGGACGGCAGGTGCCGGGTCGACTTCACGGTCACGCCGACCCGCGTGCCCTCGGAGGTGATCCCGGGCAACACGGACGACCGCGAGCTCGGCGCGCACTTCGACTCCTTCGTGCACGTGACGCCGGCATGAGGATCGTCGTCGACGTCTCCCCGCTGTCGCATCCCCGCACCGGGATCGGCAACTACATCCAGGGGTCGCTCGGGGGCATGGCCGCGGCGGCTACCGGACGGCACGAGCTCGTCGCGCTCGCCGCGACGAGCCTCCGCGGCCCGGCCGCGATCCGCGCCGCGCTCGCCGGAATCCCGGTCCACCAACGCGTTCTCCGGCTCCCTGCGTCGCACGCCCTCCGCACCGTCTGGAGCCGTGCCGGCCGCCCTCCCGTGGAGTGGCTCGCAGGCCGGCTCGACGCGTTCCTCTTCAGCGAGTGGATGTACCCCGCGCAGCGAAGCGGCGTTCGGGCGACGGTCTTCCACGATCTCGTCCCCCTCCACCACCCCGAGTGGTGCACGGCGCGCACCGTCTCGATGCACACGCACAAGGCGCGGAACGCGGCCAGGACGTGCGACGTCGTGTTCGCGAACTCGCGGTACACCGCCGACGACCTGTCCACGAGCCTGGGGATCGCCGAGGATCGGATCGTCGTCGCCGAGCCGGGCATCCGTCCCGGTCTCACGCCGGTTGGCTCGCGCGCCGATCTCGGCGGGCCGAGCGTCCTCGGGCTGGGGACGATCGAGCCGCGGAAGAACATCGCACGCCTCGTGGAGGCGTGGAAGCTTCTCGACGAAGAGCTCGGGCTGGTGCTGGCCGGCGGCGAGGGCTGGGGGGACCGGCCCGACCTGGCCGACTCCCGCATCCGGCAGCTGGGGTACGTCCCCGACGGCGAGATCGCCCGCCTCTACCGTGGGGCGGCCGTGCTCGTGTATCCGTCGCTCTTCGAGGGGTTCGGGATCCCCGTGATCGAGGCCATGGCCTGCGGAACCCCCGTGGTCGCCTCACAGCACCCTTCCCTCGACGAGGCCTGCGGCGACGCTGCGGTGCGGGTCGACCCGCTGGATCCCGAGTCGATCGCAGCCGGCGTCCGGGAGGCCGTGGAGCGGCGGGACGAGCTCGTTCCGCTCGGCCTGGCCCAGGCAGCGCGCTTCTCGTGGGACCGGAACGGACGAACGATCCTTGCCGCGCTCGAGGAGCGCGCGTGAGCGGCGACCGTCGCCCCGAGGAGGTCGCGGTCGTCGTCCGGCGGCCCGCAGAGAGCGGCCCCGAGTTCCTCGTCGTCCTGCGCTCGCCGGAGAAGCTCGGCTACTGGCACCTCGTTGCCGGCGGGGTGGAGTGGGGGGAGGCGCCCGACACCGCGGCGGCTCGCGAGCTGGCGGAGGAGACCGGCCTCGAGGCCGTACCGTCCCCGCTCGACGGCCCTCTCTCCTACGACCTCGCCGGCGACCCCGAGTCGGTACGCGAGCGCTTCCCCGTGGGTACCGAGCGGATCACGGTGTGGATCTACGTCGCCGATGCGCCCGAGGGCTGGGAGCCCGTGCTCGACGCGGAGCACGTCGAGCATCGCTGGCTCGATCTCGAAGCGGCGGTCGAGCTGCTCCACTACCCGGAGCCGCGCGAGGCCGTGCGGAGGGCAGCGCAGTGAAGGTCGGGATCGACATCTCCCCGCTCGTCCAGACACGCGCGGGCACGGCGCGCCACGTGACCGGGCTGCTCGGCGAGCTCTCCGGGCGTCCCGGCCTGGAGCTCGTCGGCCTCGAGGCGGGGGGGACCGGGCGCCTGGCGACCGTCCGCCGCGATGCGCTGTGGTACCCGTTCCGTCTCGGTCACGCCTCCGCGCACCTCGACGTGCTCCACTGCACGACGTTCCGCGCGCCCGTAGCTCCGCGCGCACCGCTGGTGGTCACGGTGCACGACACGGCCCTCCTGCGGCACCCGGAGGCGTTCCCGCGCTGGCACCGGGTGACGGGCGCGCTCGCCCTCCGCGGCGGTGTGCGCGCGGCGGACGCAGTCGTCGCCGTCTCGGCGTTCACGCGCGACGAGCTCGTCGCGCTCCTCGGCGTGCCGGTCGAGCGCATCCGCATCGTCCCGAACGGCGTCGATCCGGTGTTCTCCCCGAACGGCCCGGCCGGGGAGGGAGACTACGTGCTCGCGGTGGGAACGCTCGAGCCGCGCAAGAACCTCGCGGCTGCCGTCGAGGCGGCGCGGCTCGCCGGGGTCGAGCTCCGCGTCGCCGGTGCGGCGGGCTGGGGGGACGTGGCCACCGCCGGCTGGGTGGGAGAGCCCACGGACGCCGCGCTCGCCGAGCTGATGCGCGGTGCGCGCTGCCTCGTCTATCCCTCCCTCTACGAGGGCTTCGGCCTCCCCGTGCTCGAGGCGATGGCCTGCGGCACGCCGGTCGTCACCAGCCGCGGAGGGGCGACGGAGGAGGTGGCGGGAGGCGCGGCCGTGCTGGTCGACCCGGGATCGCCGGCATCCATCGCCGCAGGGATCGACGAGGCGGCGCGACGGAGAGCAGAGCTCCGGGAGATCGGCCTCCACAGAGCCGCCATGTTCACCTGGCGCAGGTCGGCCGACAACGTGGAGGCGCTCTGGCGCGAGCTCGCGTGAGCCTCGTCGTCGTCGACGCGGACGTGCTCGGACGCCGCCGCACCGGTGACGAGACCTACGTCCGGAACCTGCTCCGGGCGCTACCCTCGCCCGCGGCAGCGGCCGGACTCCGCGTGGCCGCCGTCACGCGTCATCCAGAGCTCGTCCCTGACGGCGTCGAGGCGATCGAGCTCGCGGCGCGCTCGCAGGAGCTCCGCATGGCCTGGACGCTCCCGCGCGCCCTGCGTCGCCTCGGAGCCGCGCTGGTCCACACGCAGTACGCGCTCCCGCTCCGCTGCCCGTGCCCCGCCGTCGTGACGATCCACGACCTCTCCTTCGAGCACGGCCTGATGGGTGCCCGAGACCGCTTCGTGTTCCGGCAGGTCGTGCCGCGCGCCGCGCGCGGGGCAGCGCGCATCCTCACCGTGTCCGAGCGCACGAAGCGGGACCTCGTCGAGCAGTACCACCTCCGGCCGGAGCGCGTCGTCGTGACCCCCAACGGCGTCGACCCCGCCTTTGCGCAGGCAGGCGGCCTCGCCGCCGACACGGCCCCACCGGCGTCCTACGCGCTGGCGGTGGGCGCGATCCAGGATCGGAAGAACCCGCTCGCGGCCCTGGCTGCCGCCCGCGAGGCAGGACTCGAGCTCGTCGTGGTCGGGCCGACGAAGGACGAGCGCGTCGCGGCCGAGCTGCGGTCGGGCGGAGCCCGGCTCGAGGGGTACGTCCCGACGGAGCGGCTCGCAGAGCTCTATCGCGGCGCCGCATGCCTCGTGCAGGCCTCGCGGCACGAAGGGTTCGGCCTCCCCGTCGTCGAGGCGATGGCGTCGGGAACCCCGGTCGTCACCGTCTCCGATCCCGCGCTCATGGAGGTCGCGGGCGATGCGGCCGTCGTCGTCGAGGACGGGATGCTGGCCGAGGGGATCGCTCGGGCGCTCGCCGAGCGCGAGCGGCTGGTGGCGGCTGGGCTCGAGCGCGCGCGCGGCTTCAGCTGGGAGGCCACGGCGCGCGCGACCGTCCGGGTCTACCTCGAGGCGCTCGGGTGATCAGCGTCTCCGCCGTCGTCGTCTCGCACGGCCACGCCCGCGAGCTGGAGACGCTGCTTCCGCTGCTCGCACCACAGGTCGACGAGCTCGTCGTGGTCGCCAACAGGCCCGGCTCGACTCCTCGCTCGCTCCCCAGCGCCACGCGCGTGATCGAGAACACGCGGCCGCTCCGCCTCTCGGCGAACGTCAACCTCGGCACCGCCGCCACCAGCGGCGAGTGGGTGCTCTTCTCGAACCCCGACGTCGACCCCGCTCCCGATTCGGTGGGAGTGCTCCACGCGTTCGCGGCGCGTCGGGAGCGCTGCGGCATCGCCGGCCCGCGCACCACGTGGCCCGACGGGTCCTGGCAGCCGACGAGGCGCCGCTTTCCGACCGTCGGCGGGACGCTCGTCCGGAGGACGCCGCTTCGCCGGTTGTTCCCGCCGCTCGAGCGGCAGCGTGATCACTACCTGCTCGACGAGGACGTCGAGACCCCGGTCGAGGCGGACTGGCTGCTCGGCGCGTTCCTCCTGATGCGCCGCGCGATGCTCGACGAGCTCGGCGGCTGGGACGAGGGCTACCGCCACTACGTCGAGGACATCGACCTCTGCTACCGGGCGATGCGCGCCGGTTGGGAACGGTGGTACGTACCGGGCGCGCGTGTCACGCACGACTGGGCGCAGGTCACCGACCGGCGGTTCCTCTCCCGGCAGAGCCTCTGGCACGCCCGCAGCATGATGCGGTTCGTGCGCGAGCATCCCGAGACGCTCGCCCGCCTGTGAGCAAGGCCGATCAGTACGCGCGCAAGGCAGCCGGCTGGTCGGACGCGGAGTACGCGGACGCGCATGCGTATCTCGACCATCGCGCCCAGCTGGTCGCCTCGCTCGGCACCCGTCTCGAGCCCGGCGACGAGGTGCTCGACCTCGCATGCGGCGACGGCGGGCTCGGCGCGTTCATGCTCGAGCGAGAACTGCGGTACACGGGGGTGGACGCTCAGGCGGAGATGGTGGACGCGGCCCGTCGCCGCCTCGGTGAGCACGCCGCGATCGAAGCAGGCGACCTGAACACCTACGAGCCCGGCCGTCCCGTCGCCGCGACGACCGTGTTCCGCGCGATCTACTACGCGCACGACCGCGCCGCCTTCTTCACGCGGCTCGCCGGCTTCACCGAGAAGAAGCTCGTCTTCGACCTCAATCCTCGCCAGTACCGGCTCGACGACGTCCTGGCCGAGCTCCGGGCGGCAGGATTCCCGCGGGTCGAGCTACGGCCCTTCTTCGTCCCCCAGACGCGACGGCTCCCCGCACCGGCGATCGGCCTCCTGAGAGCAGCGGAGCTCGCGGGGCCGCTCGCGCGACTGGCCCTCCGCGTGCGGTTCACCTACATCGTCGCGGCACTCCGTTAGCGGGGCGCGACGTCGAACGAGACGCGGGCGCCGAGCGCGCGACGCTCGCTGCCCGACCCCGGGTCGATCGCCGCCGGGACGAAGGTGTCGATCGCCACCTCTGCCCGCCAGGGACCGTCAGGCGTCGGCAGCACCACGGTGCGAACCGCACACCCTGGGACGTACACGATCTCACTCCCGGTCTCGCGTGCGATCGCCGGCTGCTTGTCCGCTCCGCGGCCGAGCTCGCCGATCCGCACGCGCGCCACCCCCGGGAGACGGACGTCCTCGGGGCAGAACGTCTCCCGCGAGAGGGTCACGACCGCGTTGCCCGTCCCGGAGCCGCTGACGTCGAAGCGGTTGTATGCGGCGCGGGCGGGGACGGACTCGTCTCCCGCGTCGCCGACGACCCACCCGTCCGCCGCGATCCCCGTCTGGTTCGCCCGCAGGCGGATGGGGCCGTCGAGCCGGACGAGCGCGGCGTTCGCATCGGGGTTGGTCGCGACCTGCTCGCCGACGACCTCGACGCCGTTCGCGGCAAGCACGAAGTCCGTACCTGGGTCGGGCCAGAGCGTCCCGTCGATGTCCTCGAGGTCGGGCGTGAGGGTGTGGCCGGGACCCGGTCCGGTGCCGTCGACGCTCCACACCTTCGCGATCGAGCGATTCCAGAACTCGGTCGACGGGACCCCGAGCGGGTTGTCGTTCATCCGCTGCCCGAGCACCACGACGGAGCCGTCGCCGGCGGCGCGGTCGACCCAGTCGTTCGGCTTGGGGATGTTCTTCTCGACCCTCGCGCTGAAATCGTGCTCGCCGATCGACGCGTAGACCTCGGCGGTGAGGTTCCAGCCGACGAGCGCCACCGCCAGCACGACGGCCGCCGGCCCTGCGATCGAGGCCGCCCGGCGACGCAGCCGCGTGCCCGCCAGGAGGAGGAGCACGATGCAGACGAGCGTGAGGAGCTGGACGACGTTCTCGACGCGACCCAGCGGCCAGGACCACTCACGGTTCGCGAGCGCGAGGATCGCGAGCCCGTGCGCCTCGTAGTAGGGGAAGTTGTCCAGCCCACGGTCGACGGGCACCCACACGACCAGCCCCAGCACCGCCGCGCCGGCGACGAGGACGGCCCAGATCGGGGCAGCCGCGCGCTCGAGGAGGTAGGCGGTCGCGACGAAGGCCAGCGGGGCGAGGTAGACGAGGTTCCGCTCGACGATGAGGCTCGAGAACGTCGTCGAGAGGTACGCGCCCTTGATCGCCGCGTACCAGCCGAAGCTGACCACGGCTCCCGCGGAGACGGTCACCAGCGCGCGGACTCCGGTCCGCTCTCGCTCCACTCGCGGGACGGCGAGCACGGCGAGCAGCGCGATCGCCGGGAGCATCCCGATCCCGATCGCGAACGCCCCGCCGGCCCAGCTCCCGTACTCGACCATCCGCCCCTTCCAGAGCGTTGTCGCGACCTCCCACTCCTGCGACCGGTGGCCCAGGAAGGCGACGACGGTGATCACCGCGCCGACGCCGAGCACCGCGGCGCCGACCCGGTCCCACGCCGACCACGTCGCGCGCCAGCGCCGCATCGCCGACGAGCGCCAGCCGAGCGCGATCAGCCCGATGGCGAGCGTGCCGAGCAGCGCCGCGAGCTGCGAGCGAAGGAGCACCGCAGCGATGCAGGCGCCCAGCGCGAGACCGATCGACCATCGCCCGGGCTCGTCCACGGCGCGCACCGTGAGCCACAGCGCGAGGGTCGCGGCCGGGTACGCCCAGGGCTCCTCGACCAGGATCGGCGCGTACGACAGCGCGGGGGCTGCGATGGTCGCGACGGCGGCGAAGTACGCCCAGCCGGGCGACACCACGCGGCGCGCGAGCAGGTAGGCCGGGAAGATCGCGGTGGCCATCACGAACGCCTGGAACGTCTTGATCGCCTCGTACGCGTTCGCGACCGGGTCGAGCCACCAGAAGGGCGCGGTCAGCCACGGGACGAGGCTCGTGAACCCGTACGGGTCACCGCGTCGCGCCGGCTCTCCGGTGTCGGCGATCGCGCGGGAGATCTGGGTCGTCTCAAGCTCGTCGCTGAAGATCGTCGGCGTCTCGCGCCGCCACGCCTGCCATGCGTAGATCGTCGCCAGGAGCAGATACGCCCCGACGAGGGGCACGAGGCCCTCGACACGCGCGCGCACGTCGGGCTTCGCGCTCGCGCTCACGCGCCTGAGCGGGGCCGTCACCTCCGCTGTCACTCGACGATCGCTCGCGTCGGAGCCCTGGACGGGGTGGGCCGCTCGCGGACGACCCGGTGAGTCACTCCAGCTGCGTCGCAGGCGCGGGCGACCAGCTCGAGCCGCCCGGGCGGTGCATCCGGGATCGTGACGACGAGCTCGTCGGCGCGCGTCGACTCGAGCGCGGCGCGCGCGTCGCCGGTCGTCCCGAGCACGGGCACGCCCTGCACGCGGCGTCGGCGCAGCCGCGGGTTGTCGTCGAGGAAGCCGACGATGTGGGCATCGCCGTCGCCGCGCAGGTCACGCACGATGCCGCGCCCGGCCGGCCCGGCGCCCACGACGAGCACCCTGCGGCGGCCGTCGTCCGGCCCGCCGCCGGCCTCGGGCACGAGGCGCACGAACCACCGCGACGCGGCCGCCAGCAGGGCAGCAGCGAGGCCGTAGACCCAGAACACGCCGACCGGGAAGTCGCCGAGGTCGCGCGTGGCGACGACGATGCCGTACGCCAGCACGGTCGAGAGGCCCGACGCGAGCAGGATCGTGGCGAGGTCGCGCTTCGTCCCGTAGCGCCAGGCGCGCCTGTAGACCCCGACGAGGACGTAGACGACGTAGGTCGTCCCCAGGACGATCGGCAGGACGGCGAGGAACGTGCCGCGCTGGAGCTCGGTCCCGCGCCCCTCGACGAACAGCAGGTATGCGACGAGGAACGTCCCGCACACGAGCGCTGCGTCGACGAGCAACTCGACCAGCCGCCGGGGCTGGACGGCGATCGCGTGTCGCAGCCTCGTGTCGCCGGGCCTCCCGCGTCGCTCCTGCTCCGACAGCTCGGCGAGGAAGCCGCCGAACTGCACGAGCAGCGCGAACGTGACGAGCACCCCGAGCGCCGTGACGGCCGGACGATCGAGGACGTTGTACGCAACGGAGGTCGCGCCGAGCGCGACCGCGATGAGCGCCAGCAGCGCTACGGCCTTGGTCTCCGAGAGGCCGTAGTAGACGAGCCGGTGCGACGTGTGATCCCTGCCGCCCTGCGTCACGGGCCGCCGTTCTGCGAGGCGCCTGACGGTGACCAGGGTCGTGTCGAGGATCGGGATGGCGAGCACGAGCAGCGGCAGCAGCATCGTCGCCACCGTCGTCCCGGCCGTCGTCCAGCTGGAGGCCAGGCCGAGAGCCGCAAGCAGGAAGCCGAGCAGCTGGCTGCCTGCGTCGCCCATGAAGACGCGCGCACCGTCGCCGGGACGCAGGTTGAACGGGAGGAAGCCGAGGCAGGCGAACGCGAGCGACAGCGCCAGCACCAGGACGAGGTCGTTCTCGTGCACCGTCGCCGCGTCGATCGCGAAGTACACGCACGCGACGGTGGCCAGCGTCGCGGCGAGGCCGTCCATGTTGTCGAGGAGGTTGAAGGCGTTCGTGATCCCCACGAGCCAGATCAGCGCGATCGCAATCCCGAGGAGGTCGTTCGAGACGAGCTCGACGCGCAACCCGGCCGCGATCGCGATCCCGGCGGCCGCGAACTGGGCCGTGAGCTTCGTGACCGGGCTCAGGTGGCGAATGTCGTCGACGAGCCCCGCGAGGAAGAGGATCGCGCATCCGGCGAGGATCCCGGCGAGCTCCCACGACGGCTCGACAGCCCCCACGACGACCGCGAGCGCCACCGCTGCGCCGAGCCCGGCTGCGATCCCGACGCCGCCGAACGTCGGCGTCGCCCGGTCGTGCCAGCGCTCGCCGGTCGGCTCGGCCACGAGACGGCCGCCCGACGAGAGGGAGCGGAGCAACGCCCACAGGACCGCGCAGGCGACCGGCAGCGCGACGAGCGTGGCGGCTGCTTCCACGGCAAACGATTGTAGGGACGGGATATGTCCACTCTGTTTGGTATCCGGGCGTCGGGAGCCCGCCCCTACAATCCGCGCGCGTGGGCGTGTACGCCGATCTCGTGCGTCACCGGGAGCTCTTCGGCAGCCTCTTCCGCCGGGACCTCCGCGCGAAGTACAAGGGCTCGGCGCTCGGGCTCGCGTGGACCCTGGCACTGCCGCTCGCCCTCATGCTCGTCTACCTCGTGGTGTTCTCCGTCCTCTGGCGCGCCGAGGCGACCGACCTGGACGACTACTGGCTGTTCCTCCTGTGCGGGCTGCCTCCGTGGGTGTTCTTCGCCACGTCGCTGCAGACCGCGGCCCGCAGCCTCGTCGAGAACGCGCCGCTGATCCGCAAGGTGCGCTTTCCCCGCCAGCTCGTGCCCCTCTCGGTCGTCGCGACCCAGGTGGTCGCGTTCGCGGCGATGACCGCGATCGTCCTCGTCCTCTCGCTCTGGTTCCGCCCCGAGAGCCGTGATTCCGCGTGGGTGGCCGTCCCGGTCGCGGGCGTCATCGTCGTCTTCGTCGCAGGGCTCGCGCTGGCCGTGGCCTCGCTGAACGCGATCTTCCGGGACGTCGAGTTCGTGGTCGCCGCGGTCCTCCTGCCCTGGTTCTTCCTGACCCCGATCCTCTACCGGCTGGAGGACCTCCCCGGCGCGGAGTCGCGGCCGTGGCTGATCGACCTGCTCCACTGGGGGAACCCGCTCACCCCCGCGGTCGAGGCCTACCGGGCACCGCTCTACGCAGGCGAGCTGCCGCCGGCCGCCGACACGCTCTACCTCTGCGTGGCCGCGGTGGTCGCCCTCGCGCTGGGGGCGCTCGTCTTCAGCTCCGTGGACGACCGGATCGCGTCGGAAGCCTGACGACCGCGCGTCCCTCGAACAGGCCTGCTCCCTCGTAGGCGGGCAGCGCGCGGTACTCGCCCGGCTCGAGCCCGCAGAGCAGCGAGGGAAGCAGTAGCGGGGCGTCGAGCCGCGGGTTCCGGCCGCCGGGTGCCCACCGACGCAACGCGCGGGCGGCGCGCCGCCGTTCGAGCGGCCCCCCGACCGGGACGACGGCCGGACCGACGGCGGCCCACCCCTCGGCGTGGGCGTCAAGGACCAGCCGTGACCAGTCCGGGGCCGGCTCGGCCCCTGCGACGAGATGGGCCCGCGCGGCCGGAGCCTCCTCGACGAGCTGCTCCTCCTGCGCCTCCAGGGCCGCGGTCGTGCGCGGGTCGTCGCCTCCGTGGACAACGATCGCCAGCCGCCGCTCGGCGATCAGGGGGCCGACCTCGACGGCCACGTCGTGTGTGGCGACGCCTACCTCGGAGAGCCAGAAGCGGTGCTCCTCGACGAGATCGAAGCGGAGGACGTAGCGCCCGGGCGGCCGGGGCGCGTCGACGGGCACGTCGACCGCGATCGTCTCCCCGGGGCCGATCGGCCGCGGAAAGGCGGCGCGAACGCCGTCCCACACGATCGCGTTGCCGTGCCGGTCGAGCCAGTGGTACGAGAGCTGCAGGCCGTCGGCGCCGCGCGACCGCCACGTGGCGGCGCCGGCGTTCTCGAGCACGACCCGCGCCGTGGTCCTCGCACCGGCTCGTTGCGGCGCGAGCGTCGACTCCCGCCAGACCGGTGCGAGGGGCTCCACGCGCCGAGTCTAGTTTCGTCCCGCGACGGGCTACCCTCCGGTGGATGCACGCCCCGCTTCTCGTTCGTGCCGCCCGCCGCGAGCCGGTGGAGCGCACTCCTGTGTGGTTCATGCGCCAGGCGGGCCGCTCGCTTCCGGAGTACCGGGCGATCCGCGAGCGGCACGCCTTCTTCGAGGTCGCGCGGACTCCGGAGCTGTGCGCCGAGGTAACGCTCCAGCCCGTGCGTCGCCATGGCGTCGACGCCGCGGTGATGTTCGCGGACATCATGACCCCGGTCGTCGAGATGGGCATCGACGTCGAGCTCGTGGAGGGCGTCGGGCCCGTCGTCGAGCGCCCCGTCCGGAGCGCCGCCGACGTCGAGCGCCTGCACGTGCCGGAGGCCGAGGCCTTCGAGCCCGTGCTCGAGGCCGTCCGCATGGTGCGAGGCGAGCTGGGTCGGGACAAGGCCGTGATCGGGTTCTGCGGCGGCCCGTTCACCGTCGCCGGCTACCTCGTCGAGGGGCGCCCCAGCCGCGAGCTCCCGCGGACGAAGGCGCTCATGCTCGGCGAGCCCGGGACGTGGGAGGCGTTGATGGCGGTGCTGTCCGAGACGTTCGCCCGCTACGTCGGGGCGAAGGTGGCCGCCGGAGCAGACGTGATCCAGGTCTTCGACTCGTGGGTCGGGACGCTCTCCCCGCAGCTCTACCGCGACCACGTCGCGCCGTGGACGACCCGGATCCTCGAGGCGGTCGACGTGCCGACGATCCACTTCGGCACAGGCGCGTCACACCTGCTCCCCGACCTCGCCCGGGCGGGCGGGGACGTGATCGGGCTGGACTGGCGACTGCCGCTCGACGACGGCTGGGCGCTCGCGGGAGACCGCGCGGTGCAGGGGAACCTCGATCCGGCCGCACTCGCCGCGCCCTGGGACGTCGTGGAGCGGGAGGCGCTCGATGTGCTCGCGCGGGCGGGCGGCCGCGCCGGCCATGTCTTCAACCTCGGCCACGGGGTGCTCCCGGGCACCGATCCCTCGGTGCTCACGCGCCTGACCCGGCTGGTCCACGAGCGGAGCGAGGCGACGGTCGCGGCATGAGGAGCCCCGCCGTGATCCTGATGGCCTACGGCTCGCCCGACCGGCTCTCCGACGTCCCGGACTACTACGCCGACATCCGCGGCGGACGGCCGATCCGTCCGGAGCAGCTCGAGGATCTCGTCGAGCGCTACCGCGCGCTCGGGATCGACGACTCGGACTCTCCCTCGACGCTGAACGCCGTCACCGAGCAGATCCGCGCGTCGCTCGAGGAGGAGCTCGGGATCCACGTGCTCACGGGGATGCGCCACTGGGACCCCCGCATCGCGACGGCGGTCGCGGCCGCGCTCGAGCTCGGCCACGACGGGCTCGTCGGGCTCGTCCTCGCGCCGCACTGGTCGTCGCTCTCGATCGGGAAGTACAAGGAGCTGTTCGACGAGGCCGTGGCCGGCCGGGCCGAGACGAGGTTCGTCCGCGAGTGGGGCAGCGACCCGGGGCTCGTGGAGCTCCTGGCACAGCGCTGTCGCTCCGCGATGACCGACCCCGGCACGCACGTGGTGTTCACCGCGCACTCCCTCCCGGCGCGGATCCTCGTCGACGGCGACCCGTACCGCGACACATTGCTGGAGACGGCCCGGTTGGTCGCGGATCGCGCGGCGATCCAAGACATGTCGTTCGCCTTCCAGAGCGAGTCTCCGACCGGCGAGCCGTGGCTTGGGCCCGACATCCTCGACCATCTCGCCGCCCTGCGGGCGGGGGGCGTCGAGGACGTGCTCGTCTGCCCCGTCGGGTTCGTCTCCGACCATCTCGAGATCAAGTGGGACCTCGACGTCGAGGCGAAGGTGCGCGCCGAGGAGCTGGGGATGCGCCTCGCACGCACCGAGATGCCGAACGCCGACCCCGGGTTCGTCGAGGTGCTCGCCGGCATCGTCCGCCGCGAGCTCGCCGCGGTCGCGGCGTAAGCGGACGATGCGCCCCGGCGAGATCTCGGTCGAGGGCGTGTCCCGTCGGTTCGTCGTCCGTGCGCGCGAGACGCACACACTCAAGGAGCTGCTCGTCGCGAGAGGCCGCACCGGGGCCCAGGAGGTCTGGGCGCTGCGGGACGTGTCGCTGGAGGTCGGTCGCGGCGAGGCCGTCGGGCTCGTCGGCCGCAACGGGTCCGGGAAGTCGACCCTCCTCCGCCTGATTGCCGGGATCATCCGGCCGACCTCGGGTCGCGTCGGGACAGGTGGCCGGGTGGGATCGCTGCTCGAGCTCGGCGCGGGGTTCCATCCCGACTTCACCGGCCGCGAGAACGTCGAGCTGAACGGCGCCCTGCAGGGCCTCTCGCGCGCCCGGATCCGCGAGCGGTTCGACGAGATCGTCGCGTTCGCGGAGCTCGAGCATGCGATCGACCGGCCCGTCAGGACGTACTCCTCGGGCATGACGATGCGGCTCGGGTTCGCGATCGCCGCGTTCCTCGAGGCCGACGTGCTCCTGCTCGACGAGGTGTTCGCCGTCGGCGACGAGAGCTTCCAGCGCAAGTGCTTCGGCGTCATCTCGGCGTTCAAGGAGCGCGGGGGGACGATCCTGTTCGTCTCGCACGATGCCTCGGCGGTCGAGCGGCTGTGCGACCGCGCCGTGCTCCTGCGCGACGGGCGGCTCGCGTTCGACGGGCCCGTGCACGAGGCGATCACGCGCTACCGCCGGGCGATGGCCGAGGACACCGACGCTCCTGCGCCGAACGGCGGTGGGCCCGCCGGTACCGGAGAGGCCAGGATCGGGGACGTGCGCCTGATCGCCGCCGACGGGGAGCCGCGCGAGCGGTTTCTCGCCGGCGAGCCGTTCGGGCTCGTCGTCGTGCTCACCGGCTCGACCGCCGCTCCGACCCTTCACCTCGAAGTGCGCGACGCGTCCGGGCTGCTGGTCGCGGAGGACCTCGTCGAGACCGGCAAGCTCGGGTGGAACGGCGACGGGGAGGGCCTCGCGCTTCGGCTCGACGTGGCGTCGCCGCCCCTCCAGTTCGGCCGCTTCGACCTCACGCTCGCCCTCCTGGGCGACGACGGCCGGCTGCTCGACCGCCTGCCGCGCCCCGTGCCGCTCCTCGTCTACCCGGACGGGGAGAGCCGCGGCCTGGTGCGCCTCGAAGGAACCTGGCGGCCCGGCTCGAATGACGGGGACGCATGAGCTACAAGACCTGCCCGGACTGGCCCACCCTGATGGAGCTCGCTCCGGACCTCCAGTTCAAGCACATGACGGTGCACGAAGCGCAGCTTCCGTTCGAGGTGGTCGGCAAGATCCCCGGAGGGCTGTCGCTCGACGACGTCGAGATCTGCTGCGACGTCGAGCACCATGTCGTCAACGCGGCGCACACGCACCCGGACGTGGTCACGGCCCTCGAGGGCACCCACTGGTTCGAGGTCAACGAGTGGGCGACCACCGGGCCCGGTGCCGACGCGGGCTCGAGCGGCGCCGCGCCGCACGCCGCCTGAGCCGCACCGCGCCATCGCGGTCAAGCCTCTAGGCTCGCATCGTGCTGACCGTGATCCCGTTTCGTGCCGGCGGGAAGAGCAGGCTGCCCGAGGAGCTCCGCCGCGAGGTCTCGCTCGCGATGCTCGGTGACGTCGTCGAGGTGGCGGTGGCGGTCGGGGAGGTCCGCGTGGTGACCGACGATGCAGCCGGGAGGCTCGTCGCCTCGGATCTGGGCGCAAGGCTCATCGACGACCCCGGGGAAGGACAGGGAGAAGCGGTCGCGGCCGGGCTGAAAGGCGCCGAGGGCCTCTGCCTCGTCGTCAACGCGGACGTCCCGCGGATCCGCGCTTCGGACCTCAACGCGCTCGCCGTCCCGGCGCTGCTCGGGAAGCTGGCGATCGTCGAGGCGCGGGACGGGACGACGAACGCGCTCGGCCTTCCCCGGGGGGACGTGTTCCAGCCGCTCTACGGGGCGCGCAGCGCGGGGCAGTTTCGTGCGCATGCCCTCGCGCTCGGGCTCGAGTTCGAGGAGCTGACGCTCCCCAACCTCGTCCACGACGTGGACACGCTCCTCGACCTCGAGCGCGTCGGCTCTCGCGCCGGGTCGCGCACGGCGGAGATGCTCGACGCCATCTCGCGGTGAAGGTCGTCTGCCTGTCGGGAGGGGGCGGGGGCGCGAAGATCGCCCGCGGCCTCCACGACGCGCTCGCTCCCGGGGAGCTGACCGTGATCGGCAACGTGGGCGACGACCTGGAGGTGCTCGGGCTCAACGTCTCGCCGGACCTGGACTCCGTGCTCTACGCGCTCGCCGGGCTCGACGACGAGGAGCGCGGCTGGGGCCGGGCCGGCGAGACATGGCGGACGCTCGAGTCGGCAAGGGAGTGGGGTGGCGAGGGCTGGTTCCTCCTCGGCGACCTCGACCTCGGGCTCCACCTCGTCCGCACACAGGCGCTCGGCGAGGGAGCGCCGCTGTCCGCGGTCACCCAGCGCCTGGCCGAGACCGCGGGGGTCTCGAGCCGGATCGTCCCCGTCACGGACGACCGGCTGCGCACGCACGTCGTCACGCCCGCGGGAACGTTTCGTTTCCAGGAGTGGTTCGTCGCGCGGCGACACGAGGACGAGGTGGACGCGATGGTCTACGAGGGCGCGGAGGGCGCGCGCCCTGCACCAGGCGTGCTCGAGGCGCTCGAGGACGCGGACGCGATCGTTGTCGCGCCGAGCAACCCCTACACGTCGATACACCCGATCCTCGCCGTCGCCGGCATCCGGGACGCGCTCCACGCCCGATCCGGCCGTGTCGTCGCCGTGAGCCCGCTGATCGGCGGCCGCGCCGTGAAGGGCCCGCTCGACCGTATGCTCACGCGCATGGCCGGGGGGACGACGCCGCGGGAGGTCGCAGGCTGCTACGAGGGCCTGATCGGAGCGCTCGTGGTCGATCGGGCGGACGCGTCGGCCGAGGCGGACCTCCCTCTCCTCGTCACGGACACGCTGATGACGGACCGCGCGACTGCTCGCGGCCTCGCGGAGTCGGTTCTCGAGGTTCTCGCGTGAAGGTCGCCATCGTGGGTGGTACGGGCAGCTTCGGGCTGGCGCTCGCGAAGCGCCTGGCCGGGGCCGGGTACGACGTGGTGGTCGGCTCTCGCGACGCCGCGAGGGCGGCGGAGGCCGCGGCCGCCCACGGCGTGGAGGGCGCGGCCAACGCCGATGCCTGCCGCGGAGCGGATCTCGTCGTGCTGGCGACGCAAGCCGACGCGGCGGTGGAGACGGCCCGTGCCCTCCGAGAGGCCATCGGAGTGACGCCCGTACTGTCGGTCGCGGCCGAGCTGACGTTCGGGGCCGAGGGTGTCGTCCCGACCCCGGAGGCCACGTCGGTCGCCGCGCGGATCCAGGAGGTGGTCGACGCGCCCGTGATCGCGGGCCTGCACTCGCTCGCCGCGCGCAACCTCGGACGCGAGGATCCCCCGGAGGAGGACGCGCTCGTCTGTGGCGACGACCCGGAGGCCAAGGCGATCGTGCTCGAGCTCGCCGAGCGCATCACCTCGGGTCGCGCCATCGACTGCGGCCCCTTGCCCTCCGCCCGCGCGCTCGAAGGGCTGACCGCGGTGATCGTGAACGTCAACAAGCGCTACAAGGCCCACGCCGGCGTCCGACTCACGGGAGTGCCCCGCGAGCCGGAGCCATAGGCTGGAAGGTGCCTGCCTCGAGCGTCGTCAGCGTGATCCCGCTCGAGGGGTTGCCCGAGCTCGAGGAGAGCGACGACCTCGCGGTCCTGCTCCACGCCGCGGCCGGACGCGCAGGCGGGCTCGAGCACGCGGACGTCGTCGTCGTCGCGCAGAAGGCGGTCTCGAAGGTCGAAGGACGGATCGTGCGGCTCGCCGACGTCGAGCCGTCCGATCGCGCACGCGAGCTCGCTGGGGAGGGAGGCGACCCTCGCCACCTCGAGGTGATCGTCCGCGAGAGCAAGGAGATCGTTCGCTCACGGCCGCCGCTCGTGATCGCCGAGACCCGACACGGCTTCGTCTGCGCCTCCGCGGGCGTCGACGCCTCGAACGCGCCGGGCGAGGACGTGCTCGTCCTCCTACCTCTCGATCCGGACGCCTCGGCGCGCGGGTTGCGCGAGCGGCTCGCTCGGCTGTCGGGGGTCGACGTGGGCGTGATCGTGAGCGACTCGTTCGGCCGCGCGTGGCGCCAGGGGACGACGGACGTGGCGCTGGGCGTCGCCGGGATCGCGCCCCTCCGTGACCTGCGCGGCACGACCGACTCGCGTGGGCGCGAGCTCCGCACGACCCAGATCGCCGTCGCGGACGAGATCGCGGGCGCGGCGGAGCTCGTGCTCGGCAAGGCGCGCCATGTCCCGGCGGCAATCGTCCGCGGGATCGACGTTCGCGGCGGCGGCAGCGCCGCCGAGCTCGTGATGCCGCGTGAGCGCGACCTCTTCCGCTGAGACACCAGGATCCGTGCGGTCTCCGCTGTAGAGTTGCCCCATGCGGACGTATGCGATCTGGGGGACAGCGACCTCACCCGAGCACGAGATGTGGGTGCAGTCGATCGGGACCGCATTCGAGTCGGACGGGTTCTCCCTCGTCGACGACATCGCCGACGCCGACTTCGTCCTCAACATGTTCGACGCGGCCCAGCCGAAGGCGTTTCGGCGCCAGTCGCGCGGGACGTACTCCGCCTCGTTCTACGAGCTCGACGCCGTGCCCGAGGACGTCCTCAAGACGAGCTACCCGATGCTCGTCCGCACGCTCGCGAACGTCGTCGTGCTGCACGTTCCCGGCCGGGGCGTGTGGTTCACGACGATGGAGCGCGGCACGTACCACGTGCCCGACGACCCCGAGGAGATCTATGAGCGGCTCGAGCCGCTCGCGACGTCGCGGCTCGTGATCGACAACG
>NZ_DASTCS010000037.1:0-86146 GCF_035710885.1 Gaiella sp.
GGTGCTCGTGCAGGCACACGCTGAGCCCGGGAGCGCGCCAATCGGGGAAGAGGGCGCGCATGTGGTCGGCCACCTCGGTCTCCCCCAGGATCAGCTCCGACTCGTAGCCGATCCGCTGCTGGCGCTCGTGGACTGTGGTGAGGTCTTCCTCCTGGGCGCCGTCCCCGAGCGCGATGTATCCGGAGCCGTGGTAGTGGAGCGTCTCGGGATCGGACTCCCAGATCTCCACGCAGGCGGCCATCAGCTCGGACATCGCCGGCTGGAAGTAGTTGTTGCGCACGACGCCACACGCGATCCCGGACGCGCCGGCCGCCACGCCGGTCTTGTCGAGCACCACCACCTGCTCGCCGCGCTCGGCGAGGTGCCAGGCGGTCGAGAGACCGTGCACGCCGGCCCCGATCACGAGGTACGGGACGGAGCGCTCGCGGGCCATCGTCAGTGGAGCGGCGGCTCCCAGCCCTCGAGCACCGAGGGCTGCCAGTCTTCGCCGACCGTCCGCGAGCCCTCCACCCACGGGCCGAGCTCCGGCTGCGGGAACTTGCAGTGCTTCTCCTTCAGGCGGATGCCGTAGGAGTTGCCCGACTGGAGGTGGGCGATCAGCACCTTGCGCGCGATCTCGTTCTCGCGGCCCTCGGGGATGTCGAAGTAGAGCTTGAGGAAGGAGTTCGAGTAGCGGTCGAAGACCGCCGGCAGGCCCTCCTCCTCGAGCAGCTCGATGTCCTCGAGCCAGTTGAGGTCCTGGCCGGGAGTGGCCGCCTCGAGGTCGATGTCCTCGACCGCCGAGATGTCCTCCTGGTACGGGTAGCGAGTGCCCGAGAGGTACTCCGAGTCGATCGCGACGATCTTCTCGGGCTCGCGGGTGCTGGGCGCGGGCTCGCTCATCGTCCCGCCTCCTCGCGCACGGCCGGCAGCTCGTCGATCGGGTTCTCGAGATAGCGGTCGAGCAGCGTCTCGATGCGCTGAAGCGCGTTCTCCTCGGAGACGCCCGGGATGTAGTTCGTGCCGGCCAGCGGGACCTTCGCCATCGCCGCGGCCTCGGTGGTGAGCGCGCACAGGTCCTCAGGCTCGAGGCTGTGAACGTTGGTCTTCCCGCACGCGCGCGCGAGCATCTGCACCTCGAGCGTGAGCGTGTGGAGGAAGTTGTAGACGCGGTTGGCCGCCTCCTCCACGTGCAGCCGCTTGCGCAGCTCCGGGTCCTGGGTCGTGATGCCGACCGGGCAGCGGCCCGTGTGGCAGTGGTAGCACTGGCCCGCCGGCACGCCGATCGTGCCCTCATAGTCGGTGACGCCCGGGATCTCCTTGTTGCAGTTGAGCGCCATCAGGGCGGAGTGGCCGATCGCGACGGCGTCCGCGCCGAGCGCGATGCACTTGGCCACGTCGCCGCCGTTGCGGATGCCGCCGGCCACGACGAGGTCGATCTCGTCGGCGAGACCCACGTCCTCGAGGGCGCGCCGCGCCTCGGGGATCGCCGCCATCAGCGGTATGCCGGTCTCCTCGGCGGCCGTGTGCGGGCCGGCACCGGTGCCGCCCTCTGCGCCGTCGAGGTAGATGATGTCCGGTCCGCATTTGGCCGCCATGCGCACGTCGTCGTACACGCGCGCGGCGCCGAGCTTGAGCTGGATCGGGATCTCGTAGTTGGTGGCCTCGCGGGTCTCCTGGACCTTGAGGCTGAGGTCATCCGGGCCGAGCCAGTCGGGATGACGGGCCGGCGAGCGCTGGTCGATCCCCGCGGGGAGCGAGCGCATCTCCGCAACCTGCTCGGTCACCTTCTGGCCCATCAGGTGACCGCCCAGGCCGACCTTGCAGCCCTGGCCGATGAAGAACTCGACGGCGTCGGCGAGCATCAGGTGGTGCGGGTTGAACCCGTACCGGCTCTGGATGCACTGGTAGTACCACTTGGTCGAGTAGTCGCGCTCGGGCGGGATCATCCCGCCCTCGCCCGAGCAGGTCGCGGTCCCGGCCATGGACGCGCCCCTGGCGAGCGCCATCTTCGCCTCCAGCGAGAGGGCGCCGAAGCTCATCCCCGTGATGTAGACGGGGATGTCGAGCTCGAGCGGCTTCCGGGCGAAGCGGGCGCCCAGCACCGTGGTCGTGTCGCATTTCTCGCGATAGCCCTCGATCACGAACCGGGTCAGCGTGCCCGGCAGGAAGACGAGCTCGTCCCAGTGCGGGATCCGCTTGAAGATCGAGAAGCCGCGCATCCGGTAGCGGCCCAGCTCGGCCTTCATGTGGATGTCGTTGATCACCTCGGGCGTGAAGATGCGGCTCCGCCCGAGCACCTCTCTCGTGCCAGGGCTATCTTCGGCCACGAACGGCCTCCTCGTCGCTGCCGCAGGCAGCCGTCGGCTTCCGGGGTGTGGCCGCGGGACGGGCCGGATTCGTTCCGGTGAGTGTTCCGCTCCGGCGGAGCACTCCCTCGCAGGCACGCATCAGATCACCAGCTTCTTCTCGGAGGGCTCGAGCGAGTCGTAGTTGTAGAGCACCTTCCCGCACACGAACTTCTGGAGCTCGGGCGGGTCGCCGAGGCCGTAGATGCGGAACTTCCGCGCGACCAGCTCGGTGTCGGCCTCCGTCCACTCGCCGGGGACGCAGTCGATCCCGAGCGACTTGACCTTCCCACCGACGTAGATCGTCCCGTCGTACATCGAGTCGCCGAGCCCGGGCCCGACGTCACCGAGGATGATCTGGCGGCCGCGCTGCATCATGAACCCGGTCATCGAGCCGGCGGATCCGCACACGACGATCGTGCCGCCCTTCTGGTCGATCCCCGTGCGCGCCCCCACCCGCCCCTTGACGACGAGGTCGCCGCCCCGCATGGCCGCGCCGGTGAGCGACCCGGCGTTCGAGTCGACGACGACGACCCCGCTCATCATGTTCTCGCAGGCGGACCACCCGACTCGGCCCTTGACGTGAACCTCCGGCCCGTCGATCAGGCCGCACCCGAAGTAGCCGAGGCTGCCCTCGAACGTGATCCTGCAGCGCGTCAGGATGCCGACCCCCAGCGAGTGGCGGGCCTGCGGGTTGCGCACGACCACCTCGCTCACGCCCTCGTCGTAGACGAGCCGGCGGAGCTCGAGGTTGATCGTCCGCGTCGTCAGGTCCCTGGCGTCGAAGGACGCGACGCCCGCGCCGTCGACCGTCGCCGTGCGGGGCGCTTCGGCGTCCGGCTCCGAGAGGCCGCGCGCGTCGTAGGAGATCCCACGCCCACCGGGTGCCGGGTCGGGCCCGCGCGCCGGTTCCGGCGGCCGCGTCACCGATTCCACACGAGCACCTCTCGCTCGTACGGGTCGTATGTCTCGATCTCGTGGTCGACGATCTGGCGGATCGCGATCTCCTCCGAGGCCACGGCGGTGAGGTCGTCCGACTCGTAGAGGACGAGCGGCTTCGCGGCGAGCTCGTCCTTCGCCACGCCCAGCGCGTCCTGCGTGACGGCGATGTACGTGAAGACGCCGTCGAGGTCGTCGAGCGACCGGTGCATCGCCTCCTCGAGCGCGTTGCCCTCCCGCATCTTCTCGGCGAGGTACACGGCGATCACCTCCGAGTCGCACTCCGACATGAACCGGTGCCCCGCCCGCTCGAGGCGGCGGCGCCACATGAAGTAGTTCGTCAGCTGGCCGTTGTGGACGACCGCGACGTCCGAGAACGGATACGCCCAGTAGGGGTGCGCCCCCGCGATGTCGACCTCGGACTCGGTCGCCATCCGGACGTGCCCGATCGCATGCGTGCCCGTGAACGCGTCGAGGCGGTACTGGCCGCCGACCGTCTCGGCGTCGCCGAGGTCCTTGACGATCTCGAGCGAGTGCCCCAGCGAGAGCACCTCGGCGTCCGGGATGTCCTCCACGAGGTCGGCGAGGCCCTTCAGGTCACCGTCGTAGGCGAACGAGACACGGAAGGCGTAGGGCGTCTCCTCCTCGACGCCCTGGAGCCGGGCACCCAGGCGCAGCAGCCTCGACTCGACCTCCCGGCGATGACGCCGCAGCCGCCCTTCGAACTCGAAGTCGCGGGGAGTGTTCGCGTCCGCGAGCTTGTACCGCATCACGAGCGCTCCGTCGTCGGGCTCGCCGTAGAGCGCGAAGCCCGTCGAGTCGGGGCCGCGGTGCTTCATCGACTGCAGCATCCGCGTCATCTCCAGGCCGACGGGATGCTCTCCGTCCCGGTAGATGATCCCGGCGATCCCGCACATCGTCCGCTCGCCCTTCGCGCGCCCGCTAGGGAAGCACGTCCAGGTATTCCTCGACGTCCCAGTCGGTGACGGTGGCGCAGTAACGCTCCCACTCGTCGCGCTTGTAGTGCATGAAGACACGGTACATGTCTCCCGGGAGCGCCGATCTCACCACGTCGTCGGCCTCGAGTGCATCGAGCGCGTCCCCGAACGTCATCGGGATCCGGCGGACCTCCTTGCCCGCCTCCATCGCCTCGTAGATGTTCCGCTCCTCCGGCTGACCGGGGTCGATCCGGCGCTCGATGCCGTCGCGCATCGCTGCGATGAGCACCGCCAGCGACAGGTACGGGTTTACGGCCGAGTCGACGGAGCGATATTCGAAGCGGCCGGGCGCGGACACGCGCAGCGCGGTCGTCCGGTTCTGGTAGCCCCAGTCGGCGAACACCGGCGCCCAGAAGCCGGTGTCCCAGAGCCGGCGGTACGAGTTGACGGTGGACGCGGTCACCGCGGTGAGGGCGGCGAGATGCTCGAGGATGCCGCCGATCGCCCACACGCCGAGCTCGCTCGGGCGCTGCGGGTCGTCGGTGTCCGGCAGAAAGGCGTTCTCGTCGCCGCGCCAGAGCGAGATGTTGTGGTGGCAGCCGTTCGCCGAGACGCCCATGAACGGCTTCGGCATGAAGCAGGGGAAGACGTTCTGCTCACGACCGACCTGCTTCGCGATCTGCCGGAAGGTGGAGAGGTTGTCCGCGGTCAGCTCGGCGCGATCGAAGCCGAAGTTGAGCTCGATCTGGCCCGGCGCGTCCTCGTGATCGCCCTGGATCATGTCCAGCCCCATCGCCTGGCCGTACTCGACCATCTTGTGGATCACGGGCTGCAGCTCGGAGAACTGGTCGATGTGGTAGCAGTAGGGCTTCGTGACCCCGTCGACGTCGGGTGTCCCGTCCGCCTTGTTCCGGAGCCACATCATCTCCGGCTCCGTCCCCGCCCGGAGGTGAAGGCCCGTCGCCGCTTCGAACTCGCCCTGGAGCCGCTTGAGGTTGCCGCGGCAGTCCGAGGTCAGGAATGCGCCTGGATCCTCTCGCTCCTCGCGGTTGCGGAAGCACTGGCACCACACGCGGGCGACCTTGGTGTCCCACGGGAGGGGCTGGAAGGTCTCCGGCTCGGGCACGCCCACGAGCTCGGCGGCCTCGGGCCCGTAGCCGATGTAGTTCCCGTGGCGGTCGGTGAACAGGTTCGCCGTCGCGCCGTACACGAGCTGGAAGCCCTTCTCGGCGACCACCTCCCAGTGCTTCGCCGGCACGCCCTTACCCATGACCCGGCCGGTGACCGAGGGGAACTGGAAGTAGACGTAGGTGACGCCCTCGCGGTCGATCCGCTCACGGACGTGTCGCACTGCCTCCGCACGGCCCTCGGCGGTCACGAACGCTTCGAGATCGGTCGGCACCACGGCCTCCTGGTCGAGTGGTCACGAACAAGCGCGCGGTCTTGCAGGTCCGGCACGCCGACCCCGGCCGTCGGGCGCGGGCGACTCCGTATCTAGGCGTACGCCCGAAAGGCTGTCAAGCGACAGGTGCCGCGAGGCGCCACGTCGGACCCCGACGCCGACCGGGGAGCGCCCCGTCGCTCGCCGGGAGCGGTGGTACCGTCGGAAGGGTGCAGCAGTACCTCGATCTCCTGAAGCGGACGCTCGACGAGGGGGCCCGCAAGGACGATCGCACGGGCACCGGCACGCTCAGCGTCTTCGGCCACCAGATGCGCTTCGACCTGCGCGCCGGGTTCCCCCTCGTGACCACCAAGAAGGTCCATTTCCGGTCGGTCGTCGGCGAGCTGCTGTGGTTCGTCCGCGGCGAGTCCAACGTCCGCTCACTCCAGGAGCAGGGCGTCGCGATCTGGGACGAGTGGGCCGACGAGCGCGGCGAGCTCGGCCCGATCTACGGCTACCAGTGGCGCTCGTGGCCCGCGCCGGACGGGCGGCGGATCGACCAGCTCGCGGCGGTGATCGACCAGATTCGCGACGACCCGGACTCGCGACGCCACGTCGTCAGCGCCTGGAACGTGGCGGACATCCCCGAGATGGCGCTCGCGCCCTGCCACGCGCTGTTCCAGTTCTACGTCGCGGAGGGCAGGCTCTCGTGCCAGCTCTACCAGCGCTCCGGCGACCTGTTCCTCGGCGTGCCGTTCAACATCGCCTCGTACGCGCTCCTCACACACATGGTCGCGCAGGTGACGGAGCTCGAGGTCGGTGACTTCGTGCACACGCTCGGCGACGCCCATCTCTACCTCAACCATCTCGAGCAGGCGCGCGAGCAGCTCACGCGCGACCCACGGCCGCTGCCCGAGCTCCGGCTCGACCCTGCGTGTCGCGAGATCGACGCGTTCCGGCTCGACTCCGTCGGCGTCGTCGGCTACGACCCGCACCCCGCCATCAAGGCGCCGATCGCGGTCTGATCTTGACGGTCACGATCGTGGCGGCCGTCGCCCGGAACGGCGTGATCGGCGTGGACGGCGGCCTCCCGTGGCGCCTGCCCGACGAGCTGCAGCGCTTCAAGCGGCTCACGCTCGGTCACGCGCTCGTGATGGGGCGCCGGACGTACGAGTCCATCGGCCGCCCGCTGCCGGGCCGGACGACCGTCGTGGTCACGCGACAGCGCGACTGGGACGCCCGTTCCGAGGGTGTCGTCGTCGCGCACGGCGTCCCCGAGGCGATCGAGACCGCCGCCGCCGTCGACGACGAGGTGTTCGTGGTCGGCGGGGCCCAGGTCTACGCCGCCGCCCTGCCGCTCGCGGACCGGCTCGACCTGACGCTCGTCGACGCCGAGCCGGACGGAGACACCCGGTTCCCGGAGGTCGACTGGTCGATGTGGCGGGAGGTCGGGCGCGAGCCGGGCGCAGGATGGACCGCGGTGACATACGAGCGCGAGGGCGGGGACGCCGGGGCGCTCCGGTAGCCTCAGCCGCGTGACCGAGACGGGAGAGGTTCTCACTGGGGAGCAGATGGAGGCCCTCCAGGCCGAGCTCGCCGAGCTCGAAGGCCCGCGGCGGGCTGCGGCCATCGAGGCGATCGCGACCGCGCGTGCGTTCGGCGACCTCTCCGAGAACTTCGAGTACCACGCCGCGAAGAACGAGCAGGGCCTGCTCGAGGCGCGGATCACGAAGCTGCGCGCCCGGATCCACGACGCCCGCGTCGTCGACCACGACACCGACGACCACGTCGGGCCGGGCTCGATCGTCGAGATCGCCGACGAGCAGGGCGACGTGATGGAGGTGACGATCTCCTCGGTCGGCGGAGGTGTCTCGACGGACTCTCCGCTCGGCGCCGCGCTGATGGGCGCGGGGGTGGGAGACGTCGTCTCCGTGGAGGCACCGCGCGGCTCGTGGCGGGCCACGGTCCGCTCGATCCGCCGTGCGTGAGCTCGCACCCGGTGTGACCGCGGAGCGCCTGGCGGAGCTCCACGACGCCGAGGAGCATCGCTTCGCTCGAGAGCATCCGCGCTCGCTCGAGCTGGCTCGGGCGGGGCGGCGGCACCTCCTCGCCGGCGTCCCGATGCACTGGATGGCGAAGTGGCCGGGCGGCTTCCCCCTGTTCGTCGCCGAGGCGCGTGGCAGCCGGTTCACCGACGTCGACGGGCACGAGTACGTCGACTTCTGCCTCGGCGACACCGGAGCGATGAGCGGGCACGCCCCGGGGCCGACCCTGCGCGCGATCGCCGAGCAATCCGCGCGGGGGATCACCACGATGCTGCCCTCCCAGGACGCGCTCTGGGTGGCCGAGGAGCTGACGCGCCGGTTCGGCGTCGATCGCTGGCAGTTCGCGCTGACCGCGACGGACGCGAACCGCTTCTCGATCCGCCTCGCCCGCCACGTCACGGGACGGCCGAAGGTGCTCGTGTTCAACTGGTGCTACCACGGCACGGTCGACGAGGCCTTCGCGACCCTGGAGTCGGGAGCCGTCGTCGCGCGGAGGGGCAACCTCGGCGCTCCGGTCCCGCTTGCCGAGACGACCAGGGTGGTCGAGTGGAACGACGTGGCCCGCCTCGAGGAGGAGCTTGCCGCCGCGGACGTCGCACTCGTCCTCACCGAGCCCGCGCTCACCAACGTCGGAATCGTCCACCCGGATCCCGGGTTCCACGACGCGCTCCGCGCGCTGACGCGCGAGACGGGCACCCTGCTCGCGATCGACGAGACCCACACGATCTGCTGCGGGCCGGGCGGCTTCACCGCGCTCCACGGGCTCGCGCCCGACATCGTCACGATCGGCAAGCCGATCGCGGGCGGCGTCCCCGCTGCGGCGTACGGCTTCACGGCCGAGCTGGCGGATCGAATCGACGCGTCGATCGAGCTCGAGGACGTCGACGTCGGCGGTGTCGGAGGGACGCTCGCGGCCAATTGCCTCTCGCTCGCGGCCATGCGGGCGACGCTCGGGGAGGTGCTCACCGACGAGGCCTTCGCGCGCATGATCCCCCTCGCGCGGCGGTGGACGTCCGGTGTCGAGGACGCGATCGCCGAGACCGGCCTCCCGTGGCAGGTGACACAGCTCGGCTGCCGCGCGGAGTACCTCTTCGGCCCCGACCGCCCGCGGAACGGGAGCGAGGCGCACGCGGTGGGCAACTTCGCGCTCGAGCACTACATGCACCTGCACGCGCTCAACCGGGGAATCCTCCTGACGCCGTTCCACAACATGGCGCTCGTGTCGCCGGCGACCACCGAAGCCGACGTCGACCGGCACACCGAGGTGTTCCGCGAGGCGGTGCGGGAGCTCCGCCTGGACACCTAACCGCACCGGCGCCCGAAAAACTCGGAAATTGCGGTTTTCGATCGCGCTGGTCCCTTGCGTGTCGTTCGGGCCGTGCGTAGATTGCGGGCCATCTGAGCCGGCGGGCCTTCGGGTTTGCCGGCTCAGTGTCTTTCTCGGGCCTCCTCGGAAGGCCCGTTCCCTCCCTCCGGCGGCGCACCTACGGTTCGTCCGTGCCGGTGCTCGAGCGTGTGCTCGTCGTGGGCGTGCCCGCCGCGATCCTCGCCGCTCTCGCCTGGTCGAGCGGTGGCTACTTCCCCCGCACCTGGGGGGCGGTGCTCCTCGTCGAGGCGATCGTCCTCGCCGCGGTCGCCATTCTCGCCGCGCGGGCACCGACGAGCCTTGCCGGGCTCGGCGTCGTGGGAGGGCTCCTGGGCCTCGTCGGGTGGCAACTCGTCTCCCGCGCGTGGGCGGTGGATCCGGACGCCACGGTGCTCGAGGCCGAGCGGACGCTCGTCTACGCGGGGGCCGCAGCCACGGCGTTCCTCACGGTGACCCGTGACCGCGCAGACGGGCTGGTCATGGGCATCCTCGTCGGGACGGGGGTGGTGACCATCGGCGGCCTCGCGGAGCACGTGGTCGGCCCGGGAAGCCCGAACGACCGCCTCGAGGCCCCGGTCGGCTACCCGAACGCCTCCGGGATCCTCGCCGCGACCACGCTTCTCCTCGGCCTGGGCCTCTCCGCGGAGGCGGCACCCCGGCGGCGCGCGCTCGCCGCCGGGCTTGCCGCCCCTGCCGCCGCAGCCCTCTACCTCTCGCTCTCCCGCGGCTCCCTCATCGCGGCTGCGATCGGCGTCGTCCTCCTCGCCGTCACGACGGGCCGGACCGTTGCTCTGGGACGCGTCGCGCTCGTGGCCCTCCCCGCTGGCGGCGCCTTTCTCCTCGCTGCTCAGGTCGGGGAGCTCGATGCGCCCGGCGCGTCACTCGGCGAGATCGCGTTCCTCCTCGCACTCGTGGGCCTGGCCCTCGCCGCGGCCGTCCTGGCCGTGGCGACACCCCGTATCCCGGTGCCGCATGTCTCGCGGAATGCGGGGTTCGCGCTCGGGGCGGCTGCCGCGGTCCTGGCCGTCGTGGCGCTCGCGTACCTGGGAGCGCGGGAGATCCGGGAGGCTCGCTCCACTCCTGCCGCGCAACAGGGCGCGCCGGAGAGGCTGCTCTCCGGGTCGACGAGCTCACGCTCCGAGTACTGGGGCGTCGCCGGCGGGATGGTCGAGGACGCCCCGCTGCTCGGTGAGGGGGCGGGGGGGTTCACGCGGATCTGGCTCCGGGATCGCCCCGCGCTCCTGTTCGTGAAGGACGCCCACAACCTCTATCTCGAGACGCTCGCGGAGCTGGGGCCGGTCGGCCTCGCCGTGCTGCTGGTCGTGCTGCTGAGCCCGCTCGCCCGCGCGCGCAGGGCCGCCGGTCACCCGGCCGGCCGGGCGGCGCTCGCCGCGTACGTCGCGCTGCTCGCCCACGCAGCCATCGACTGGGACTGGGAGCTGCCGGCCGTGACGCTCGCCACGGTGTTCCTGGGCGTCGCTGTCGTGCAGCTCGGGGGCCGGGGCGACACCCTCCCGCTGACTCCGGCCGCGCGGGGCGCGATCCTCGCTGGCGCTGCCCTGATAGGGGCGGTCGCGATCGTCGCGCACGCCGGAAACGGAGCGACTGCCGAGGCCCACGAGGCACTCGACCGTGGCGACGCGAGCACGGCCGTCCGCCAAGCCGACCGCGCCCGGCGGTTCGTGCCGTGGGCGGCCGAGCCCTGGCAGCTCCTCGGCGAGGCCGAGCTCGCAGCAGGCCGGGTCGAGCCCGGACGGCGGCACCTGCGACGCGCCACGAGGGAGGATCCCCGTTCCTGGAGCGCCTGGCTCTCGCTGGCGGCGGCCAGTCGGGGCGTGGAGCGCGAGCGCGCCCTCGAGAGAGCGAGCGGGCTGAACCCCCTCGCGCCGGAGCTCGAAACCCTCGCTTCGGCCGCCCGGAATCCCTGAAACCGGCGTCAGGATCCCCAATTCGGGTGATTAGCCCTTCGGGCTCCCGGGGATGAACCCGATAGGCTGTTGATGCCCACTCGAGAGGGGGTCGGATGAAAGACCGTACGTTCGCACCACGCCTCGGGGCGACACTCGTCGTGGCGCTCGGGGCCGTCGTCGCGTTTGCGGCGATCGGCGGCGCGGGGCTCGCCGGAGGGCTCGCGAAGCCGGCCAAGTCGCAGTACGGGCCGGGCCAGTACCAGTACGGAGCCAAAGTCACGCTCTGCCACAAGCAGAAGGTGACGCTCCGCGTCTCCGTCAACGCGGTGCCCGCACACATGAAGCAGCACGACGACACGCTCGGGCCGTGTGCAACGGCCGCGGCAGCGAAGGCGACGGCCGCCAAGCTGAAGGCCGCCAAGCTGAAGGCCGCCAAGCTGAAGGCCGCGAAGCTGAAGGCCAAGAAGGCGGCCAAGGCCGAGAAGGCCGAGAAGGCCGCGAAGGTCGCCAAGGCGGCGAAGGCAACGGCGCCCTCCACGGAGACCGCCGAGGACGCGAAGCCGTCGAAGCCGGCCAAGGCGGAGAAGAAGGCAGCGAAGCAGGCCAGGTCGACGCCGGCCGCAGCACCGTCCGCTCAGGCGGGGATCGTCACGACCGGACCTGGCAAAGGGAACGGGAACGGCAACGGGAACGGCAACGGCAACGGCAACGGCAACGGAAACGGCAAGAAGTGAGCTCGCGTGGCGGCGGGCCTGAACAGGCCCGCCGCCCAGGCTTCTAGGTGGTGAGCACGGGCCGGTCGCTCCCCACGCGGACGACGACCCAGCCGTCGAACGACCTCAGGCGGTACGGGGCGTTGAGCGGGACGGCCGCCTCGCCCGTGGAGATCGCGAACGCGCCGCAGTTCTCCGCGAGCTCGTCTCCACGCGTGAGCCACAGCTCGTACAGCCCGGACGACAGCCCCTCGACGCGGAGCTCCATCGGCCAGTTGCCAGCCTCGTCCTGCTCGAACACGTCCAGCTCGGCGCGCGCCTCGTCGGCGCCCGTCATGGCGATCGTCCGGAGCGGACCGGGTTCGCCCCCGCCGCCCACGAGATAGCCCACGCCGAACAGGGCGCAGGCCGCGACGGCGGCGGCCGCCACCGCGGTGTACCGGTAGCGGCGCGGGAACGGGAGCACGCGGGCTGCCGGCGGCGGCGGGGCGCGCTCCACTGCGGGCGAGAGCTCCGGGGGCGGCCCGGCGCGCTCCAGCAGGTCGTGCACGCGCTGGAGCCGCTCGAGCTCCGCCGGCCCGAGGTCGTCGCCGCCGACGATGTCCCGGACGTCACTCATCGCAGCTCGTCTCCCAGCTCGTCGGCGAGGTGCCTGAGGGCGGCCCTGGTGCGGGTCTTCACGGTGCCGAGCGGCAGGCCCACGTAGTCGGCGATCTCGCTCTGCGAGAGGCCGCTCCAGTAGCCGAGCTCCACGAGGGAGCGCTCCTGCTCCGGCAACGTCTCGAGCGCGCGATGAACACGCCAGGACAGCCATTCGCGCTCCGCGGCCTCGGGCGGACCGGGGTCGGAGGACGCGACCTCGGGAGGATCGTCGACGGTCGGGTCGGGCCTCCGGCGGAGCCCGTCCACGATCGCGTTCCGGGCGACGGCGTAGAGCCACGAAGCGGCGGCGCCGCGCGTGGGGTCGTAGCGGGCAGCGGAGCGCCAGACGCTCGCGAAGGTGTCCTGCGTGGCGTCCTCCGCCCGGCCCCGGTCACCGATCCGTCGCAGCGCGATTCCGAGCACCGGTCGGGCGTAGCGTCGGTGCAGCTCCTCGAACGCATGGTGGTCGCCGCCGGCGATGAGGCCGATCAGCTCGGCATCTGGGCGGGAGTCAGCTGCCACGAAGAGGATGCTCGCGGCTCGGCCGCGCGAGGGCAAGTCCATCCGCACCGCGGCCGCCGCGTTCACACCAGTGAATACGGAAACCCGAGCGCGCCGGATTGCCGGCGAGCCGACCGAGCCTCCGGCGGAGGGGCGCGAGCGAGCCCCTCCGCTCCGCGGGTGGCACTAGCTCGCTCGGGCGGCCTCGAGCTTCGCCCCGACGGCGTTCCAGTCGACGACGTTCCACCAGGCCGCGAGGTAGTCGGGCCGCCGGTTCTGGTAGTTGAGGTAGTAGGCATGCTCCCAGACGTCGATGCCGAGGATCGGCGTCTTCCCCTCCATCACGGGAGAGTCCTGGTTGGGGGTGGAGATCACGGCGAGGCCGGTCCCGTCCCAGACGAGCCAGCTCCACCCGGAGCCGAACCGCTTCACGCCCGCGTCGTTCACCTGGGCCTTGAGGTCGTCCACCGAGCCGAACGTGCCGGCGATCGCGGACGCGAGCTCGCCCGAGGGCTCGCCGCCGCCGTCCGGGCCCATGATCTCCCAGAAGAGCGTGTGATTGGCGTGGCCGCCGCCGTTGTTGCGCACGGCGGTGCGCTTGTCCTCCGGGAGGATCTCGAGGTTCGCGAGGACGCCCTCGATCGGCCGGTCCATCCACTCGGTCCCCTCGAGCGCGGCGTTGAGGTTCGTGACGTACGCCGCGTGGTGCTTGTCGTGGTGGATCTCCATCGTCCTCGCGTCGATGTGCGGCGCGAGGGCATCGAACGGATACGCAAGGTCGGGCACGGAGTACGCCATGGTGGTCTCCTTCGGTCGTCTTCTGTTGGCTCAAGGATATGCTCCCGCCCGTCCCGTCCCGTCGCACCGAGGAGCATCATGCCGCCCCCCCACGAGATCTCCGCCCGCCCGCTCGACCCGAGGCTCCTCCAGCTCTCCGGTATCTCGCGGGCGTCCGTGGAGGCGCACCACCGCCTCTACCAGGGCTACGTGGCGAAGCGGAACGAGATCCTCGGCGCCCTCGACGGCGTCGACCTCGGCACGGCCAACCAGGTGTACTCGCACCTGCGCGCGCTCAAGGTCGACCTGACGTTCGCGATCGGTGGGATCAAGAACCACGAGCTGTACTTCGCCCACCTCGGCGGCGAGGGCGGAGACCCGAGCGGAGCGTTCCGCGCGCTGGTCGAGCGTGACTTCGGCTCGGTGGAGTCCTGGCGCGCCGATCTCCGTGCCACGGCCATCGCCGCGCGCGGCTGGGCGTGGACCGCCTTCGACTGGGACGAGCGACGTCTCTTCAACTACCTCGGGGACGCCCAGAACACCTTCCCGGTCTGGAACGCGACGCCGCTCGTCGCGCTCGACGTGTACGAGCACGCGTACTTTCTCGACTACCAGACAGACCGAGCGTCGTACGTCGACGCGTTCTTCGAGAACCTCGATTGGAACGTGGTCAACGGATGGATCGCCTCCTACTCGATCCCCGTCTGACGAGGCCTCGCCACAGCCCCGCCGGGCGAGGCGCCGTGGCGCCGGGAGCCGCGCCGTGCAGGACGCGCTGATCGTCCTCGCCGGCTATGTCCTCGGCTCGATCCCCTTCGGCTATCTGATCCCGCGACTCGTGCGGGGGGACGACGTCCGCCGGCACGGCAGCGGCAACGTCGGCGCCTCCAACGTCTGGCGGGTCTACGGTCGGTCGTTGGGCATCCCCGTGGCGCTGCTCGACGTCGTCAAGGGGTTCGTCCCGGCGCTCGTCGGCCTCGAGCTCGGAGGCGACTGGGTCGGGGTACTCGCCGGCGCGGCGGCGATGATCGGGCACGCCCGGCCGGTCTTCCTGGGCTTCTCGAAGGGTGGCAAGATGGTCGCGACCGCCGGCGGCGTCGCGTTCGCGCTGGCGCCCTTCGCCGCGCTCGCCTGCCTCGTCCTCTGGGCCCTGACGTTCGCGGCGTTCCGGTATGCCTCGCTCGCCTCGATGGTCACGGCGATCGCGCTGCCGCTCCTCTGCCTTGCTTTCGGTTCCTCGTGGCCCGTCGTCGGCTTCACCGCGCTCGCCGCCGTCGGCGTGCTGGCGCTCCATCGCAAGAACGTCCGGCGGCTGCTCGCCGGCACCGAGCCGAGGTTCTCCCGCGCTCTCCCCCGAGGCGTCCGGTGACCCGTCCGGCCCTCGGGCGGAAGGCGCCCAGGGCGATCGTGCTGCTCGCCGCCGCTGTCGTCGCGGCGGTCACCGCGACCGAGAGCGCCCGGGCCGCACCGTGGTGCGGCACGACCACGACCCAGGATCGCCCGCCGGCACTCGCCGGCAGGTCGGTCCGCGTCGTCCTCGCCTTCCCCGCGGACGGCGCCGATCGAAGCGGGGAGCTCGCGCCCCGTGTCTCCGCCGACGTGGACGCGGTCACGGAGTGGTGGCGCGCACAGGATCCCGAGCGCGAGCCACGGTTCGACCGCGCGTCGTTCGCGTGCGGCGCCCAGGCCGACGTCGTCGTGCTCCGGTTGCCGCAGCCGGCGGCCTCGTTGCGCAGCTCGTCCCGCGGCGACCGGATCGCCGAGGCCGTCTACGCCGCCACGGGGCGGTCGTCCTACGAGAAGCACCTCGTCTACTACGACGGTCCCGTCGACGACCCGGATGCCTGCGGCGAGGGCGCGGGACGCTCCGACGGGTCGGGCATCGCGATCGTGTACCTGGGAGCCTGCACGGACGTCCCCTCGGCGGTGGTCGCCGCGCACGAGCTCCTGCACGCGTTCGGCGCCCTCGCCGACAGCGGCCCGCCGCACGCCTGCGCCGACACGCGCGGGCACCCGTGTGACAGCACGCTCGACCTGCTCTACCCGTACGCCTCGACCGTAGCGCTGGCTTCCCTCGCCCTCGATGTCGGTCGCGACGACTACTACGGTCACGCGGGCGGATGGCCCGACGTCCAGGACTCCGGCTGGTTGCGGCTCGTGCTCCGGCAGGTGCGGTTGACCCTCGTGATGCTCGGGCGCGGCTCCGTGGAGAGCGACGTCCCCGGGATCGACTGCGCGGGCGGCTGCGTGACCGAGTGGGATGCGGGGACGGCGGTGGCGCTGGAGGCGACCCCGGCTCAGGGTCAGCGCTTCGTCCGCTGGTCGGGTTCCTGCACGGGGACGGATCGCTGCGAGGTGACTCTGCGGGAGGCGCGCTCCGTCACGGCGCTCTTCGCCGCTGCCCGGTTCGGGCTCGTTCTCTCGGTCGCCGGGCGTGGCGCCATCACCGGCGCCGGGACGGCGTGCCGCTCCGCGCGCTGCGCGCGGACGGCCACCTCGTACGTCGCACTCAGGCTGCGGGCGGCCCCGGCCGCCGGCTGGAAGCTCGCAGGCTGGAGCGGCGGCTGCGCCGGACGCACCCCCTCGTGCACGCTCCCGATGCGGAAGGCCTCGTCTGTTCGGGCGCGCTTCGTCAGGCGCTGAACGTCAGGAGGCGCCGAGCCAGGCCTCGAGCGACGTCTGGCGGGCCGGCGGGGGGCCTCCGTCGAGCTCTCCCCGGATCTCCTCGACCGTGCCCCACCGCTCCGCGACGACGTCGTGGTCGTGGATCGTCTCCAGGTTGACCTGTCGCGAGAGCACGAAGTCGCCGTCGTCGAGCTGGGGCTCGGCGTCGAGGAGCTCCTTGAGGGCGATGCGGACGGAGTCCTCCACGAAGCGCGGCCGCAGGTGCGCGTGCTCGACGACGTGGAGCTCGTCCGGCCGCTTGAGGAGCTCGTAGACCGGAGCGCTCATCGAGCGTTCCACGATGCCCGCCAGATCCTCCGCGTCCAGGTCGTGGGCGGTGCCGACGAGCAGCGTGCCGCGTCCTCGCTGGTTGTGCGTCGCGATCGGGACGAGGTCCAGGATGCGTTCCACGTCGTCGCCGAACCCGGCCTCGGCAAGGCGCTCCGCGGCGCGGCCGCGCACGAGGCCCTGCGCGCACGGACAGGCGTTGATCCCCGTCGCCTCCACCCCGACGACACGACGCGAGCCCTCGCCCGTGGCGGCGGCGATCCCGATCAGCGAGACCATCTCCTGCGTCGTGAGGCCGGTGACCGGCGTCCGGCGCCGCTGTGGCCACCGGGCGACGATCCGCACCTCCGCCCGGAGCGCATGCTGGCGTCTGACGATCTGCGAGGCGATCCGGTCGGCGAGCGCCTCCACGAGCAGGCCCTCGCCGAGGACGACGTCGTCGATCGCCTCGTCGAACAGCTCCGGGAAGCGGGACATGTGGACGCCCTTCTGGTCCCGGGCGAGGTCGACGGTGCAGTCGATCTCCGCGGCCATCAGGATCTCGTGGTCGCCGCGGCGGATCCGGATCGCCTTGTGGACGCCGGTCACGCCCGCACGGGAGAGAGCGAGACCGACAGGCGGTGCGGAGGCCTGCATGTCGCCGACGACCGGGAAGTCGCTCATCAGGGCCACGCTACACCGTGGCATCGATCGTCAGCGCTCGCCGAGGAACCCGATCACGGTGCGGGCGAATGCCTCCGGCCGCTCGAGCGGAGGCAGGTGTGCGACCGCGGGGAGCTCCTCGAAGAGCGCGCCCGGGATCTCCCCTGCGAGGAAGCGCGCGATCCGGCGGAAGTCGCGCTGGTCGAGCGCCCCCACGAGGACGAGGGTCGGAGCGGTGACGTCTCCCAGCCGCTCGCGACGGCTCGGCGTGAGCCAGCCGCCGGTGGCGGCGGGGTTCTCCTGGTCGAAGGCGGCGCGCTGCATCTCGAAGACGCGTCGGCGTAGGGCCTTGGGTACGTCTGCCTCCCCGCGTGCGGGGCCGTCGAGCCACGTGCGGACGTTGATCCACGCGGCCTCGTCGAGGTCGCCTCGCTCGAAGGCCTCCTCCTCCTCCTGCCATGAAGCGGCGAGTGTGGCGTCGTGCTCCCAGCCGTCGATGCCGGCGCCGACGAGCACCAGCCGGTCGACCATCTCCGGCCGTGCGATCGCGAGGTCGAGCGCGACATGGCCGCCCATCGAGACTCCGACGAGGTGCGCGCGTTCGATCCCGAGACCCGCGAGGAGCTCGGCGGCGTCGGAGGCGTACACGAACGGGCCGTCCGGGAGCGGCGTCTCACCGTACCCGCGCAGGTCGAACCTGATGACGCGGAACCGGTCCTTCAGCATCGGCACGACGTCGTCCCACATGGTCCGGTCCGCGATCCCGGCATGCAGGAGCAGAAGCGGCGGCCCCTGGCCCTCGTCGTCGTAGGCCAGGGCGACGCCGTTGACGTCCATCGTCGGCACGTGCCGACGATACCCCCGTTCGCCCTCAGCGAAGCAGCCGGGAGAGCCGACGGTCCTTCAGGATCCGCCCCCCGGTCTGGCAGGCGGGGCAGTACGTGATCGTGTGCTCCTCGAAGTCGACGCGCCGGAGGGTCTCGCCGCAGCGCGGGCACGCCTCCCCGAACCGGCCGTGCACCCGGTAGACGTCGGCGTCGCCCTTGCCGGCGAGGCGGAGCTCCAGCGCCCGTTCGAGGTCGTCCCGGATCGAGGCTGCCAGCGTCTCGACCTCGCCCGGCGCGAGATCGGTCGAGAGCCTGAAGGGGGAGAGCCGCGCATGCCAGAGGATCTCGTTCGCGTGGGCGCGGCCGATGCCCGCAATCGCGCGCTGGTCGCGGAGGAAGGGATGGAGCTGACGGCGCTCGCGCGCGAGAATCGCCCCGAGCGTCGCCGCGTCGAGGTCGAGCGCGTCGGGACCCAGGTGCGCGAGCTCGGTGTCCAGCGATGCGGGCGTGAGCAGCCACACCCCCGCCCGTTTCTTCTTCCCGGCCTCGGTCAGGAGGAGCTCGCCGCCGTCCGTGAACGCCACGCGGAACATGGGCTTTTTGGGGCCGGTCTTACCGGCCGCCAGGTATCGCAGGCGGCCGGCGCTCATCAGGTGCACCCGGAGCACGAGCTCCCCGTCGACCGTGGGGAAGAGCAGGTTCTTGCCCCGCCGCCGGGCTCCCTCGAACGAGCGGCCCTCGAGCGCGGTCGTCGGCGGGTCGAACGTCTTCAGCGTGGCGACGTGGCCGGGCCGGGCCGACTCGATCGGGGCGCGGGCGACGAGGGGATCGAGCTCGCGAACCCACGCCTCCACCTCGGGCAGCTCGGGCATGTCCTGAGGGTAGTGCCTCGGGAAGGTCGTCTAGGCTCCGCCGCCGTGCAGCCGATCGTCGTCGAGGTGACGCGAGGCGAGGTCGTCGAGGCCCGCCACCAGGTGCACGCCGTCGTCGTCAGCGGCGGGCGCATCGAGCTCGCGGCCGGTGACCCGGGGCTCGTCACGTTCCTGCGCTCTTCGGCGAAGCCGCTCCAGGCGCTGCCGGTCGTGCGCGCGCGCCCGGACCTCGACGACGAGCAGGTGGCGCTGCTCTGCGCGTCGCACCGGGCAACGACGGAGCAGGTGACGGTCGTGCGGCGGATCCTCGCCGCCGCCCCGGCCACGGAAGACGACCTCGAGTGCGGGCCAGAGCCGACGAGGATCGAGCACAACTGCTCCGGGAAGCACGCCGGCTTCCTGGCGCTGTGCCGCTCCCAGGGCTGGCCGACGGCCGGCTACCGGTTGCCGGCGCATCCCTGCCAGCAGAGGATGCTCCGCGAAGTGGCCGGCGCGGCGGAGCGTCCGCCGGCCTCGATCGCGACCGCGATCGACGGCTGCGGCGTGCCCACCTTCGCGCTCTCGCTCGAGCAGGCGGCGCACGCGTTCACGCGACTGCCCTCGCTCGACGGCGGCGAGCGCGTCGTCCGCGCGATGCGCGCACACCCCCATCTCCTCCGGGGCCCGGTCGCCGCCGACGCCGCGCTGATCCGCGCGCTCGACGGCTGGGTGGCGAAGGGCGGGGCGGAGGGCTTGTTCTGCGCCGCCTCCTCCGAGGGGCTGGGCATCGCTCTGAAGGTGACCGACGGTGCGTTCCGCGCGATCGCGCCTGCGCTCGCATTCACCCTCTCGCAGCTGGGGCTCGAGGCTCCCGGGATCGCGGCCGAGGAGGTCGTCAACAGCCGCGGTGAGCACGTCGGCGCGCTCCGCGTCGTCACCCCGCGCCGGGGGCTCAGATGACCGAGAATCGATTATCCGCACCCTTCCCAAAGACCAAGGGCATGTATACGATGCGGCGCCGAAGGGTCTGAGCCGGAGCGACACGGTCCGGCTTGCTGCGTTCGAGGGTCTGTCTCGGTCAACCGCCAGGGAGAAAGAGAGGTCCATGCTCGCCGTCGATACCGCCCTTCCAGAGGTGGACGAGCTGCACAAGCTCGTCGAGCAGGGACAGGAGAAGGGGTTCCTGACGTACGACGAGATCGTCAAGTCCCTGGAGGACGTCGATCTCACCAAAGAGCAGCTGGAGGACTTCACGACGTACCTCATCGACCACTCCATCGAGCTGGTGGAAGGTGAGCAGCACAAGGCTCTGCCGCACGAGCAGCCGATCGTCCCCCCCGAGGAGGTGGCGGCGGCACCCAAGCTCGACCTCACCGTCGAGCCCTCCCTCGACTCGCTTCGTCTCTACCTCCGCGAGATCGGCAAGGTGCCGCTCTTGACCGCCGACCAGGAGGTCGCGCTCGCGAAGCGGATCGAGCGAGGTGACGAGGCCGCGAAGCAGCACATGATCGAAGCGAACCTGCGCCTCGTCGTCTCGATCGCGAAGGGGTATCTGGGGCGTGGGCTCTCGTTCCTCGACCTCATCCAGGAGGGGTCGCTCGGCTTGATCCGCGCGGTCGAGAAGTTCGACTACCGCAAGGGGTTCAAGTTCTCGACGTATGCGACCTGGTGGATCCGCCAGGCGGTCACCCGGGCGATCGCGGACAAGGCCCGCACGATCCGGATCCCGGTGCACATGGTCGAGAAGCTGAACAAGGTCGTCCACATCGAGCGCCAGCTCGTCCAGCGGCTCGGGCGTGAGCCGCGACCGGAGGAGGTGGCCGAGGAACTCGAGATGACGACCGAGGAGGTCCGCGAGATCCTCCGGATGGCGCAGCTGCCCGTGTCGCTCGAGAAGCCGATCGGCGAGGAGGAGGACTCGTCGCTCGGTGACTTCGTCCCCGACGACCAGGCCGAGTCACCGTTCGACACGGCATCGCTCTCGCTGCGCCGCGAGGACATCGAGATGGCCCTCGGGTCGCTGCCCGAACGTGACCGGAAGGTGATCGAGCTCCGTTTCGGCCTCCTCGGCGAGGCGCCGTGCACCCTCGAGGAGGTGGGTCGCGCCTTCGGGGTCACGCGCGAGCGGATCCGCCAGATCGAGAACAACACGCTCAAGCGGCTCGAGACCCTGCCCGAGGCACAGGCTCTGCGCGACTGCGTATAACGGCGCGGGCGAACCCATGGTTTGAGCGCGGGGGAACCCATGGTTCCCCCGCGGGCCCCTCCTTCGGCGCAGCGCACGGGTAGCCCCTACCTGGCCTCCCGGCCGGCAGAGCCGGCCTCCGGCCGCCGACGTCGTGCGCAAGGAGACCGCTCTAGTTCGCGTCGGCGCCGTCGGGGCCCAGGAAGCCCGCGTCGGCGAGCGCGCCCAGCGCGGCCTCCCGGATGTCCGAGCCGAGCTGGATCACGTCCGCGTCGAGCGGTGCAGAGGCCATGGCCGTCAGCCACACGTCGTTGCCGGTGACGTCCCCGACCAGCACCCTCGCCTGTCCCGGGTGGATGCCCTCGACCGTCTCGATCGCGCCGAGCACGGTCGCCCGCGCCTCGTCGACCGGTGCGCCGAGGCGGACGGGAAGCGAGGCCGAGATGATCCGGCGCGGGTCGCGGATCGTCCGGTTGACGATCATCGTCGCGGTGAGCTGGCTGTTCGGGATGAACACGCGCCGCGCGTCATCCGTGACGAGCGTGGTGTAGAGCAGGTCCATCTCCTCGACGAACCCCGTCTGCTCACCGACCGTGACCCGGTCGCCGATCCGCAGCGGCTGGGCGAACGCGACCAGCATGCCGGAGCCGAGGTTCGAGAGAGGCGTGTTGAACGCCAGGCCGACAAAGATCGCGACGACCGCGCTCGAGGCGAGGAGCGCGTTGACGATCTGGTCGGTCTCGGGGTAGAGCGAGAGGACGTTCCAGACGGCGATCGCCGCGACGATCGCGACGATCACGCGCCGCAGGAAGCCGAAGGTCGTCCGCCGGCGCGCTGCGTCGGCCGGGTCTCGGTGGGCGAGCCGGCGCTCGTAGCGCTCGAACGCGGCGCCGAGGCCCCAGCGCACGCCGATCACGAGCGCGAGGCCCACACTCGCTGTCACGAGCGCCTCGATCGTCCTGCTGCTCACGCTGCGCTTCTTCGGCGTCCCGGCACGGGCGCCTGCCCGAGCCGGCCGGATACCTGCCCGGCAGCGGCGGTGCGGCCCGCGAAGCGCGGGCGCGAAGCGGCCCCTTCAGCGATCTGCCCCGCGGCAGGGCGGGGATCCGAGCAGGGGATCCGCTTCTGCGAATCCCGCCGCGAACGACTCAGATCGTCGGCTCCACCTCCGGCTCGCGCTCGAGCGCGAACGCGTCGTGGAGCGCGCGCACCGCTTCCGGGATCCGGTCGCGGGAGATCATGCAGGAGATCTTGATCGGCGAGGTCGAGATCATCTCGAGGTTGATCCCGAGGTCCGCGAGCGTGCGGAACATCGTCGCCGCCACGCCCGGGTGTGAGCGCATCCCCGCGCCGATCAGCGAGACCTTCCCGAGCTGCTCGTTCACCTCGACCGCGAAAGCGCCGAGCTCGCCCTGTGTCGCCTCGATCGCGCTCCTGGTCGCGGCCACGTCCTCGGCGGGAACGGAAAACGACATCTCGGCCCGGCCGTGGACGACGTTCTGGATGATCGTGTCGACGTTCACCTGTGCCGAGGCGACGGCGTCGAAGATCATCGCGGCCACGCCGGGACGGTCGGGGATCCCGGTGAGGGTGAAGACGACGTCGGTCTCCGAGTGCGTCACCGCCGAGATGATCGCCTGCTCCATGCCCGTGTCCTGCACCCAGGTTCCCTCCTCGTCCGAGAACGTCGATCGCGCGTGTATCCGAACCCCGTGCCCTCGGGCGAGCTCCACGGAGCGAAGCGCGAGAACCTTCGCTCCAGACGATGCCATCTCGAGCATCTCGTCGTAGGAGATCACCGGAATCTTCCGAGCTTCCGGAACCAGGCGCGGGTCTGCGGTGAACACGCCGGCGACGTCCGAGTGAATCTCGCAGGCCGCACCGAGCGCAGCCGCGAGCGCCACTGCGGTGAGATCACCCGCGCCGCGGCCGAGCGTCGTGATGTCCATCGTCTCGCGAGAGAAGCCCTGGAACCCGGCGACGAGCACGATCTTGCCCTCGTCGAGAGACGCCCGAACCCGGTCGCCGCGGATCTCGCGGATCTTGGCCCGAGTATGGGTCGAGTCGGTCAGGATCCCGGCCTGCGAGCCGGTGTACGAGACGGCCTGCTCGCCGAGATCGTGGATCGCCATCGCCACGAGGGCACAGGCGATCCGCTCACCGGTCGAGAGCAGCATGTCGAGCTCGCGGGGGTTCGGCGCGGGGGAGACGTCGTTCGCGAGCGCGATCAACGAGTCCGTCGTCTTCCCCATCGCCGACACGGTTCCGACGACGTTCAGGCCTCGCCGCCGGGCTTCCACGAACCGCCGCGCGACATGGCGCACCTTGTCGGGATCGGCCACCGACGAGCCGCCGAACTTCATGACCACCGTCTCGAACGGGGGGGTGAACGAAGCGGTCACGTCAGTCGACCAGGCCGGGTCGTCGATACCGCTGCGCGCCCGACGGGGCCGGGATGCCCGGCCGGAGAGACGGGTCGGGTACGGGCGCGAGCGCGCGGACGACGAGCGGCACGTGCCCTGCCCAGACGTCGAGCTCCGCGTCCGGCGTGGCGCCGTCGGTGGGGCCGCCGGTGCGGATCTTGGCGGAAGCCTCGTCGAGCGGCATCCTGAGCACGGTCGTCGCCTTCAGCTCCTTCCGCGACGGCGGGCGAGCCTCCGCCCAGCGACCCGGCAGCAGCTTCTCGGTGAACGCCTCGAGCGCGACGAGCTTCTCGTCGGGCTCGACCAGCGGGGTGGCCGGCCCGAGCACGACGACCGAGCGGTAGTTCATGGAGTGCTCGAACACCGAGCGTGCGAGGACGATCCCGTCGAGCAGCGTGACGGTCAGGCACGCCGGGATCCCGCCGGCGAGCTCGCGAAGCGTCCGGCTCGCCGCCGAGCCGTGGACGTAGACCGCCTCGCCGACACGGGCGTGGAGCGTGGGAATCACGAACGGCTGGCCGTCCGAGACGAAGCCGAGGTGAGCGACGAGCCCGGCATCGAGGACGGAGTCGATCGCCGCGCGGTCGTACCGGCCGCGCTCGGGCAGGCGGCGCACCCTGGTGCGCGGCGAGACGGCCCGGTGCGTGCGGCGTACGGCGATCCAGCAAGCCTACGGACGGCCGCGGCACGCGTGCGCCGGCGCGTGCCCTCCGCGTCGGGCGGTGACCTGGCGACCGCGCGGCACCCCTGCGGGGCTCCCGCGGTGTGCAGGCATAGTGGCCCCGTACGACCGCTCAGTCGATCCGAGGAGGAGCATGTCGAGCAAGGGGTTGATCGCGATCGTGGCGAGCGCCGCCGCCGGGCTGGTGATCGCGCTGCCGGCCTTCGGCGCACCGACGGCGACGACCGTCGACGTCACGGCCGGAAAGCCGTCGGAGCTTCGGTTCACGCTGTCGAAGAAGACCGTGGCGAAGGGTGTCGTGACGTTCAAGGTCGCGAACAGGGGCAAGCTCGAGCACGACTTCAAGATCGCGGGCAAGAAGACCGCGAAGCTGAAGCCGGGCAAGACCGCGACGCTCAAGCTGACGCTCAAGAAGGGGAAAGCTGCCTACCTGTGCACGCTTCCGGGTCATGCGGCCGGCGGCATGAAGGGCACTCTCACCGTCAAGTAGCGCGCCCCGCGCGGGAGGGTGGCCGGCGGCCGCCCTCCCGGCGGTGGCGTGTTCACGGCGCACCCTGTACAACGCACCCGTGAGCGAGGTCGCGTCGTGGCTCGACACCATCGCCCGGATCTTTCACTGGATCCCGGACCTGGCCACGCCCGAGCAGGTGCAATCCGCCCTGCGAGAGATCCTCGACGACCCAGGCCTCGAGCTCTACTGGTGGGACTGGGAGCAGGAGCGCTACGTCGACGTCGCCGGGGTCCCGACCCCCGCCGAGCCGCGCGCGGGGCCCGGGATGGCCCTCTCCCGGGTCGAGTACGAGACGAGACGGATCGGCGCGCTCGTCCACGACGCGCGGCTCCACGACGTCCCGGAGTTCACGGACACGTTCCTGCCCCTCGTGCGGATCGCGATGGAGCGCGACCGGCTGCACCGGGATCTGGTCGCAAAGCTCGACCAGCTCAACGCGTCCAGGCTGCGGATCCTCCAGGCGGGCGACGCGGAGCGCCGGCGTCTCGAGCGGAACCTGCACGACGGGGCGCAGCAGCGGCTGACGGCATCGCTGCTCGGGATCCGTACCCTTGCCGTGAAGCTCGAGGATCAGCCCGAGCTCGCGCGACTGGCACGCGGCGCGCAGGAGGAGCTGCAGGGGGCGATCGACGAGCTGCGCGAGCTCGCCAGAGGGCTTCACCCACCCCTTCTGGCCAGGGACGGCCTAGCCGCCGCGCTCCGCGCGGGTGCCGCGCGCGCCTCGCTTCCCGTCGAGCTCGACCTCGACCTGCCGCGCCGGCTCCCCGTGGATCTGGAGGCCGCGGCGTACTACGTCTGCTCCGAGGCGTGTACCAATGCCGTCAAGCACGCACGGGCCTCCGGGGTCTGGCTGCGCGCCGTAGAGGCCGGAAAGACGCTGACGGTGATCGTCCGGGACGACGGCGTCGGCGGAGCCTGCATCGAGTGCCAGGACGAGGCTTCGGGCCTCGGGGGTCTCGTCGACCGCGTCGAGGCGCTGGGCGGGACCCTGGAGCTGGTCAGCCCCGAGGGCCGGGGGACGACGCTCACGGCAACCTTCCCGGTCCCGTCGGGCGCGTAGAGGGCGTCGGTGACCGGCATGGACGCAGAGCGGTGGGTCGCGCCCCGCCTCGCCGACGTGCTCGAAGCGCGGCGCGCGATCGCACCGCACCTTCCCTGGACTCCGCTCCTGGCCCACGCCGGCCTCGCCGAGCTCGTCGGCACCGACGTGCTCGTCAAGCACGAGAACCACCTCCCGACGGGGGCGTTCAAGGTGCGCGGCGGCGTGAACCTCGTCTCCCGGCTCTCTCCCGACGAGCGTCACCGGGGGGTCGTCGCTGCCTCGACCGGCAACCACGGCCAGTCGATCGCGTTTGCCGGCCGCCGGTTCGGCGTCAGAGTGGTGGTCTGCGTCCCGGAGAACGCGAACCCGGTCAAGCTGCACGCCATGCGTGCGCTCGGCGCGGAGATCGTCGAGCACGGACGCGACTACGACGACGCCCGCGAGCACTGCGAGCGCCTCGCCGAGACGGGCGGCTACCGCTATGTCCATTCGGGGAACGAGCCACTGCTCATCGCAGGCGTCGGGACACACACGCTCGAGGCGTTCGAGCAGGAGCCACGGCTCGACGTGCTCGTCGTGCCCATCGGCGGTGGCAGCGGCGCCGCAGGCGCGTGCATCGTGGCCAAGGCCGTCGCGCCCGCGTGCGAGGTGATCGGCGTCCAGGCCGAGGCGGCGCCCGCCGCCTACCTGTCGTGGCAGAGCCGGTCGGTCCAGGAGGCCGGCATGGGCACGGCCGCCGAGGGGCTGGCGACCCGGGTCGGCTTCGAGCTCCCGCAGTCGATCCTCTGGGAGCATCTCGACGAGTTCGTGCTCGTGCGCGAGGACGAGCTCCGGGCCGCCAACCGGCTGATGATCGAGCACACGCGCAACCTCGTCGAGAGCGCGGGCGCCGCGCCCCTCGCGGCCGCGCTGAGGCTGCGCGGGCGGCTCGCGGGCAAGCGCGTGGCGCTCGTCTGCACCGGAGGGAACTGCACGCTCGACCAGCTGCGCGCCGTGCTCGACGATGCTCCGCCGGCGACGGCCCAGGGCGGCTGACCCCTCACAGCTCCATCACACGCCGCGCGTACCCTGCCGCGATGCCTCGCGTGCCCGGCGGACTCCTGGTCGTGCTCGCCGGCGTGGCTGCCGCCGCCGCCCTGGCCGGACCGGCGGCTGCGGCCGACGCCTCCCGGATCACGCCGGTACCCTCGCTCGAGCCTCGCGTGACCCAGGCGGAGTGGCAGCGGCTCGCGCGGCGCGCGACCTTCCGGCCCTACGCGCTCCAAGCCGGCTGCCGCCCGGTGAGGGCCGTCTTCTACGCGGCCACCGACTGGCTGCGCCTGGCGACCAAGCTGGCCGCGACCGCCTCCCCGTGCGCCCAGTACTACATCTCCGTGCCCCCGATCGTCGGCGACAAGACGAGGTCGCGACCCGACCAGGCCGGGCGGATCCGCGCGCTCGGGCCGAGCTTCCATGCGCTCGCGGAGATCCACTACACGACGTGGCAGAAGTGGGTCACGGCGACGGCCTCTTCCTGGTACCAGGCGGGTGTCGAGGCGAGGCGGCGGATGGCCGCGGCCGGCTACGACGTGGCCGCCGGTGACACGTGGGCGGTGAACGAGCTCTCCTCTGCAGTGCGGCGGGGCGACGGTGCGCGGCGCGCGGAGATCCGCGACTTCCTGCGCGGCCTCTACGACGCGGCGGGAGAAGGCCCACCCGCGAAAGGAGTGGCGTTCGTCGTCGGCATCGGCCAGCGTGTGCCGGCCGCCACCTACAAGGCCCGCATGCAGGAGTGGCTGCAGGACACGGCCTTCTGGGCCGACATGAACGCCTACGTGAGCGACTGGTCGCAGGAGGTGTACGCGGACGTCCGCAGCTACGCCGCCCCCGGGGCGCCGACCGCGAGTCGGCGTGAGGCCCTGGTCGACTACCTCCGCCACCCCGACCTGCTCGCCCTCAGCGGTGGCGCCGCCTCGGGGACGGCGAACGCCTTCTTCGCGAACGCCTCCAGCGCCCTCGCGAACGCTGCCTGGCAGTGGGGATCCGGCTTCGGCTGGACGCTGGTGCCCGACGGCCTCATGCAGCAGTTCGTGTCGGCTCAGGTGTACGCGCTCCGAAACCACGGGGTCCGCTCTGCCAGGCCGACCGACCGCTTCGGCTTCGCCTGGGCGCCGCGAAACGCCGACACGCTCCTTGCGAGCGACTTCAGCCAGCGGACGGGCGCGGTGCTCGACCGGCTGTCCGCTGCGATCCGGGACTCGGCAGCCGACAATCCCGCCGACCCCGGCTTCGGAGCGTGCGGCTCGAACGGGCGGAACACGTGGTGCGCCGGCGACCTCGAGGGGGCGACGCTCAGCGCCGGCTGGCGTTCGTTCCGAACCTGGTCGCCCACGACGCTCGCGTTCGTCTCGCCGCCGCAGGCGGTCGCAGCAGGTGTGGCCTCCGCGCCGGTCTCGCTGCAGGCCCAGGTCGCCGGCGTGGCCGCGAAGCCGGTGGCGCCCGTCGCCGTGACGCTGACGAGCTCCTCGCCGACGGGGACGTTCGCCGCGACCGTGGCGGGGCCGTTCACACCCACGCTCGCCGTTCAGCTTCCCGGCGGGGCGTTCGGGACCGCGCAGTTCTTCTACCAGGACGCGACCGCCGGCGCTGTGACGCTCACCGCCACGGCCGCGGGCGTGGTCACGGGGACGCAGCAGCTCACCGTCACCGGCGCCGCTCCGGTGTCGCTGCGCATCGACCCGGCGGCGTCCACGCTCCTGCCCGGGGCGACGTCGACGTTCACTGCCGTCGGCATCGACCAGTTCGGCAACGAGGTCCCGACATCGGCGGTGTGGGCCGTGACGCCCGCGACGCTCGGCACCCTCACGCCTCCGTCGGGCCCCACGACGACACTCACAGTCGGGAGCAGGCCGGCCACGGGACAGGTGACCGCGACGGTGACGACACCCGCCGGCACGCTCACCGCGGGCGCCGCCGTGACCGTCGAGCCGCCGCCGCCGGTCCGTGTCGCGGCCGTCCGCTACGGGGTCGCGAAGCGGAGGCTGCACGTCTACGTGACCGTCGTCGACGGCGGCGGCCGCAGGGTGCGCGATGCCACCGTCACGGTCGCGCTGTACCGCAACGGGAAGATCTATGCGCGCGCAGCCGGCCGGACGGCGACCGGGCGCATGACCTTCAGCCGACCCGCTTCGGCGGGCGCCTACCGCGCGAGGGTGACGCGGGTCGCGGCGACCGACCGGACGTGGGACCGCGTCACGCCGAGAAACGCCTTCCGCAAGCCTCTGCGCCGACGGTAGGGCGCCGGCCGGTTTTCGAGGATGCCTCGGCGAGCGCGCTGCTCGGCCGACGCCGTGCCGGCTCGGCCGACACCCAATACTTCAATTATGGAAGAATTGCCCTGTGTCCCACGCGTGACGCGCAGAATGGCGGCAGTTATCGGACCGAGGAGGATCGAATGACGTTGAAGATCGGAGACACGGCACCGGACTTCCAGGCGGAGACGACCGAGGGGCCGATCTCGTTTCACGACTGGATCGGCGATTCGTGGGCGGTGCTGTTCTCGCACCCGAAGGACTTCACACCGGTGTGCACGACGGAGCTCGGGTACATGGCGAAGATCAAGCCCGAGTTCGAGCGCCGGAACGTGAAGATCATCGGGCTCTCCGTCGATTCGGCCGCGGACCACGAAGGGTGGGCACGCGACATCGAGGAGACGCAGGGCCACGCGCCCAACTACCCGATCATCGCGGATGCGGACTTCGCCCTCTCGAAGCTCTACGGGATGCTCGGCGCGGACGTCTCCGGCGATCCGCGCGACCGGACGGCAGCCGACAACCAGACGGTACGCAACGTGTTCGTGATCGGCCCGGACAAGAAGGTGAAGCTGGTCCTCATCTACCCGATGACGACCGGACGCAACTTCGACGAGGTCCTGCGGGTGATCGACTCCCTCCAGCTGACGGCGGAGCACAGGGTCTCGACGCCCGTCAACTGGGCGCAGGGAGACGACGTGATCATCGCGGGCTCGGTCTCCAACGACGAGGCGAAGCAGATCTGGCCGGACGGCTGGGAGGAGCCCAAGCCTTACATCCGGATCGTGCCCGACCCCTCGAAGGTCGCCGCCGCCGCGAAGTAGCGTGTGGGCGAGCGCTGCCTCGGCCGGGAACAGCCCGGCCGGGGCGCTCGCCGCACGCGACCGTGGTGCGGGTAGCCGAACCACGGGCGGAGCGCCCGTTTCCCTACGATGGTCCGCGTGCCCGACCTCGAGGTGACCGGAGGCGCTGTCTCGCTCGCGCAGGGGGACGTGGCGGAACGGCTCGAGCTCTACCGCCGTGAGCTGACCGGCTACTGCTACCGGATGCTCGGCTCCCCGTTCGAGGCGGAGGACGCCGTCCAGGAGACGTTGCTGCGGGCCTGGAAGGCCTTCGATCGGTTCGAGGGGCGTGCGGCCCTTCGCTCGTGGCTGTATCGCATCGCCACGAACGTGTGCCTCGACATGCTCGGCGCGAGGGAGCGTCGGGCGCGCCCGATGGACCTCGGCCCCGCGCGCGAGCCGGTCGCCGACAACCTGAACGCGCTCCCCGAGGTCACATGGATCGAGCCCGCTCCGGACGGCCTGGTCGTCCCGGAGGGCGACCCGGCAGAGGTGGCCGTCGCGCGGGAGACGATCCGGCTCGCCTTCGTCGCGGCGCTGCAGCACCTACCGCCGCGCCAGCGCGCGGTGCTGATCCTCTGCGAGGTGCTGCGCTGGCAGGCGAGCGAGGTCGCGGAGCTGCTCGAGACGAGCGTCGCCTCCGTCAACAGCGCGCTCCAGCGGGCCCGCGCGACGCTCGAGGCGCGTGACCTGAGCCCGGCCGAGCAGGAGCCTCCTGCCATGGACGAGGCCGAGCGAGAGCTCCTGGCGCGGTACGTCGACGCCTTCGAGCGCTACGACATGGACGCGCTCACGACGCTCCTCCACGAGGACGCGACGCAGTCGATGCCGCCGTACGACCTCTGGCTCACGGGTCGCGAGGACATCTTCACGTGGTGGCTCGGCCCCGGTGCCGGGTGCCGTGGCTCGCGCGTGATCCCGACCGTGGCCGCGAACGGCTCGCCGGCCTTCGGGCAGTACAAGCCGAGCGAGAGCGGGAGCGGATTCGACCCCTGGGCGCTGCAGGTGCTCGAGGTCGAGGACGGCCGGATCGTCGAGCTCACGTTCTTCCTCGACACGGAGCGGGTCTTCCCGCTGTTCGGTCTGCCGCCGCGCCTGGAGGCTTGAGACGGCCTACTCGGGCAGCACGTCGCGAAGGCCCATGAACGCGACGAGTTCGAGCAGGTCCTTGGAGGCGTTCCGCAGCCGTACCTGACAGCGGTGGCGCCGGGCGCCGAGCTGGAGCCGAGCGAGCGCGTCGACCGTGACCGCATCCGCGGGAACGCCGCTCACGTCGCAGAACGCGACGCCCGGACCGCCGGCACCGAGCAGCGTGCAGACCCGGTCGGAGAGGCCGGGGAGGTCCGAGCGCGAGATCGGGCCGGTGATCGTGAAGACGAGCGTCGTCGGGCGTGGCTCTGCCATCCACCCTTCTGACCGCGGAACGCGAGCGAACTCATCGGAGTACGGAGAACCGAACGAGCGGAGGGCGGACGGCCGGAAGGCGCCGGACGTTGGGTGCGCAACCCTCTGTCCATGGGCATCGAGCGACCCACCGATGAGTTCGCCGCCGCGGGCTCGTCTACCCGTTCGAGACCGATGGTGAAGGCTGCGAAAGGACTCCGACGATGACGATCACCGACACACGCACCCGCTGGCTGGCGCTGCTCGTCCTGTGCCTGGGCGACCTGATGATCGTGCTCGACGGGACAATAGTCAACGTGGCGCTGCCGTCGATCCGCGACGACCTGGGCTTCTCGCAGGAGTCGCTCGCGTGGGTCGTGAACGCGTACCTCCTGACGTTCGGCGGGTTCCTGCTCCTCGGGGGCCGGCTGGGCGACCTTTTCGGCCATCGCAGGATGTTCCTCTCGGGGATCGCGCTGTTCACCCTCGCATCACTGGCCTGCGGCCTTGCGACCTCACAGGGCGCACTGATCGCCGCGCGTGCGGTGCAGGGCCTCGGCGGGGCAATCGTGTCCGCGGTCGCGCTGTCGCTGATCATGACGCTCTTCGTCGAGCCCGCGGAGCGGGCGAAGGCGATGGGCGTCTTCGGCTTCGTGCTCTCCGGCGGCGGCACCGCAGGCGTCCTGCTCGGCGGGGTGATCACCGACCTGCTCGACTGGCACTGGATCTTCCTCGTCAACCTCCCGGTCGGGATCGCCGTCTTCGCGTTGACGCTGGCGCTGCTGCCGGGTACCCGTGGCCAGGCGACGGGGCGCGTCGACGTCGCCGGCGCGATCACGGTCACCGCGTCGCTGATGATCGCGGTGTACGCGATCGTGAACGGCAACGAGGTGGGCTGGATGACCGCCCGCACGCTCGGCCTGCTCGGCGCGGCGGCGGTGCTGATGGTCGTGTTCCTCTCGCTCGAGGCGCGGCTCTCGGCGCCGCTGATGCCGCTCGGGATCTTCCGCAACCGCAACGTGTCGACCGCGAACGTGATCGGCGTGCTGATGGCGGCGGGGATGTTCGCGTACTTCTTCCTCTCGGCGCTCTACCTCCAGGGGATCCTCGGCTACACCCCGATGGAGGTGGGTCTCGCGTACCTGCCCTCGATGGTGATCTGGGGCGGCTCGTCGCTCCTCCTGTCCGACCGGCTGGTCATGCGGCTCGGTGTGAGGACACCGCTGATCGCAGGGCTGGCGCTGATGACGCTCGGCCTCCTGCTGCTCGCTCGGACGCCCGTCGACGGGTCGTTCCTCGTCGACGTGCTCCCGGCGACGATCGCGGTCGGGCTCGGCGCCGGGATCGGCTTCAATCCGATCCTGCTCGCAGCGATGAGCGGCGTCTCGCCGACGGAGGCCGGGCTCGCGTCGGGCGTCGTCAACACGTCGTTCATGATGGGCGGCGCACTCGGCCTCGCCGTGCTCGCGAGCCTCGCCGCCTGGCGCACCGAGGAGCTCGAGGCCGCCGGCGAGTCGGCGCGGGCGGCGCTGAACGGCGGATACCACCTGGCGTTCCTGGTCGGCTCCGCGTTCGTGGTGGCCTCGGCCGTCGTCGCCGCAGCGTTCCTCCGAGTCGATGTCTCCGCAGCCCAGGAGGAGCACCACGGCGTCCCGGCGCCCGCCGCGGCGGATTGATCAGGGCACGTGCCCGATCACGCCGGGGAGCCAGGCTCGCACCGCCTCCGCGACCCCGGCGGGATCCGACCTCAGGCTGTGGTCGCCCTTCACCTGCACCACGGTTCGGTGCTCCCCCGGGGGCGGGATGCCGAACCGGTCTCGCTCGCCCTGGACGACGAGCACCGGCACCCTCACGGCGTCCAGCTCGGGCAGGCGGTCGGCTGACGGCGGCTTGCCGGAGCGGCCGGGCGGCTGCAAGGGGAACGCGAGGCAGAGGACGCCCGCCGCACCCGCCGGCCCGGCTGTCCGGCACGCGACTCTCGCACCCGACGAGCGCCCCCCGACGACGACCGGGACGTCCGTGAGCTCGGCGGCGCGCAGGTGCTCGACGACGGCGCTCCAGGCCGCGTCGAGCTGCCCGGCAGGCGCGGGAGAGCGGCGCCCGGCGACGCGGTAGGGCTGCTCGACGAGCGCCACGGCAAGCCCGATCGACCTCGCGGCCTCGGCGGCCGCCACCAGGTCACGTGCGGAGACTCCTCCGCCGGCTCCGTGACCGAGGATCAGCGCGCCCTGTGGCTCGCCCGCCGGATGAAGGTGTATGCGGGCGAGGCCGTGGGGCGTCTCGACCTCGATCGTCCTCATCACGGGCCAGGCTAGCGCCGGTGCTGCCCGTGCCGAGCTCCGTCAGAGCCGCCGCGAGGTTCCGCCCCAGTCCTCGGGCGCGACGTCGTCGATCGTCTGGGAGAAGGTCCATGCGTGCCCGCCCGGATCCTCCGCGGTGTACTGGCGCTCGCCGTACGGGTAGTCCTGCGGGGCTCCCGAGATGCGGGCGCCTCGCTCGACGGCCCGGGCATGATGGGCGTCGACGTCATCGACGCGCACCATCACCGTGCTCGACGACGCGGCGTCACCGCTCCCTCCGCCCGTCACGGCGATCGCCCCCTCGCCGACCCAGAGCTGCGCGCGATGGTTCCCGGCCCGCCAGCGCTCGGCGAAGCCGAACACCTCGCAGAGCCAGCCGACTGCCTCGCCCACGTCGGGATACGCGAGCACGGGGATCACTGTCGACGGCGGCATCGAGCGGTTCGCGCGCATGCGGGGTCTCCTGGTCGCGGGGATTCTCCCACAGGCCGTGCGATGCACGGGCAGGCGGCGTGCGGCTCGGTAGGACGGATCCCGAAGCGGGTACTCCCCCTGGATGAGCGGATTGTCGATCGCCGCGGTGGGCGACCTCCATGCCTCCGAGGAGCACCGCGAGCGCCTCGAACGCGCCTTCGCCGACTTGACCGGGGCCGACCTGGTCCTGCTTGCGGGCGACCTGACGACGCACGGCCTGGTCGAGGAGGCACGTGTCCTCGCGGACGCGTGTGGGAAAGCCGAGGCGCCCGTCCTCGCGGTGCTCGGGAATCACGACCACCATGCGGGGCTCGCCGCGGAGATCGAGGACGTCCTGGAGCAGGCGCACGTCCTCGTCCTGGACGGCCGCCATGCGGTGCTCGACGTCGCCGGGATGGAAGTCGGCGTCGTCGGGACGAAGGGATTCGTGGGCGGCTTTCCCGGGGCCGAGATCGCAGATTTCGGCGAGCGCCTGCTCCGTGAGGTGTTCGCGGAGACGTCGCGCGAGGTGGCGGCGTTGGAGGCAGGGCTCGAGGCGATCGCCGGCTGCGAGCGGCGCCTCGTGCTCCTCCACTACGCGCCCGTGAGCGAGACGCTGATCGGCGAGCCGGAAGGCATCTGGGCCTTCCTCGGGTCGGGCCGCCTCGCCGCGCCGATCGGCGCCCACCGTCCCGATGCCGTCTTCCACGGCCACGCGCACCACGGCAGGCCGACGGCGGCGATCGGGACGGTCCCGGTCCACAACGTGGCCCGGCAGGTGATCGGAGGGGACTTCCTGGTCATCCACATGTGAGGGTGGCGACGGGGCCTCGAGCCCGGCGGGGAAGCCCGGCGGAAGGCGTGTGCTAGGACCCTTCACCGTGACGACGGGCACACCCGCCACGAGGCTCATCGGCCTGATCCTCGTCGCGCTCGTGCTCGTGGCGAGCATCGCGATGGCGGCCCTGGCCTGGGACAAGTCCCGCGACGACGCCCGGATCGAGGACGAGCGTGCGGCCCAGGCCGCCCGGGAGGCGCTCCGCGAGAGCGTCGGCCGCGTCCTGACGAGCCTGGGGGCGGCCGACGGGCTCGTGACGGGTCGCGGCGGCGTGGACACATCGAGCTTCGTCGCCTTCGCGCGAGCGGTCCAGTCGATCCGCTCGACCGACGCTCTCGCGCTCGCGGTCGTCGTGCCCGCGGAGGGACGGGCGGCGTTCGAGGATGCCGCCAAGCACACGATCACCGATCTCGTCCGGCCCGGGACGTTCGTTCCCGCCGGGGAGCGCCCGAGATACGTCGCGATCTCGGCCGTCTGGCCGGACACCGGGGAGACCCGTGCGCTCCGGGGCTTCGACCTGACGAGCGAGCAGGTCCGCCGGAACGCCGTGCTGCGCGCGCACGCCACGCGGCAGACGGCCCTCACGAGCCTCGTCCCCTTCGGCCTGGGAGACGACGGCTTTCTCGCCTTGAAGCCGCTCTACCCACGCGAGGATGCCGCGGATCCCGTCGCGTACGTCGTCGCCTGGTTCAGCACGACCGTGATCAGGGGGGTGCTGGAGAGGCTCGCTCCCGACCACCGGGTCTCACTCTCCGTGGACGGGGCGAAGCTGTACGAGACGGAGTCCCCGCCGAACGAGGGTGTCACGAGGTCGCTCTCGCTGGGCGGCCGGGTCTGGACGGTCACCGCGCGGGCGGGGGAGCCCTCACGCGAGACGGCATATGCGATCCTCGCAGGCGGACTGGTGCTCGCGCTGATGCTGGGATCGTTCGCCGTCTCGCGGGAGTCGTCCGAACGCCGACTGCTGCGCGCGAACGACGCCGAGCGCGAGGCACACGAGCGGTCGAAGCTGCTCGAGCGGCACGCCGGGAACCTGGTGGCCCCTGCGACGGCCCGGGACGTTGCCGCCGTGACCGTCTCCGACCTCTCCGACGCAGGGGTCGAGATCGTCGCGGTCCAGCTCGTGCACGGCGATCGGGTGGAGACGCTCGCCGCAACCGGCGTCGCCCCCGACGCAGGCGGCGGCCTGAACCGGTTCCTGCTCGACCCGTCCACGCCGGGAGGGGAGGCGATGCGCTCGGGCGAGATCGTCGAGGTGGCCACGGGCGAGGAGTACGACGAGCGCTTTCCGCAAACCGCCGCCCTCCGCCAACAGCAGCGCATCCACTCCGTGATCGCGGTCCCGCTGCTCGACACGGACGGCACCGTGCTCGGTGGGGTCGTCGCGGCGTCGAGGCGACCGGGCTGGCTCGTGCCGCGGATGCGACCCGTCGTGACCGGTATCGCGGAGCAGTCCGGTGTCGCCCTGGAGCGCGCGCGCCTGCGGTCGGTCGACGACGAAGCCAGGCGGCGGGCAGACATCCTCCAGCGTCTCGTCGCCGCACTCTCGGCTGCGGCGCTCCCCACGGAGGTGGCGGAGGCGGCGGTGCCCTACCTCTTCGAGGCGTTCGGGGCGAGCCTCGCCACGGTCGGCGTCGCCGCGGGCGGCGACGTGAGGACGCTCAAGGTCCCGGCCCGCGCAACCGCGGGCGACTGGGAATGGAGACCGGTTCCCATCTCGACGTCGACTCCCACCGCCGACGCGATGCGGGCGAAGCGGGTGATCGAGCTCCACGGCCCTGAGCGGATTCGCGAGCTCTATCCGCCTGACGTCGAGCGGCTGCTGCAGGGCATCGTCTCCATGCTCGTCGTCCCGCTGCCCCGTCAGACGGGCGCCGTCGGGGTCGCGTTCGCGGAGAGCCGCACCTTCGACCACGGCGAGCGTGCGATGCTCGACGCGATCGCCGAAGAGCTCACCCAGGCGCTCGAGCGCTCGGCTCTGCTCGAGCGGGAGCGGGACGCACGCCTGCACGCCGAGCTGATGGAGCGCAATGCGTCGCGGCTGGCGGCCGCGACCACGGTCTCGGACGTTGCGAGCGCGACCGTGGCGGAGTTCCAGGCGCTCGGGGCGGACGTCGTGTTCGTGTGGGAGCTCGGCACCGCGTCACAGCTCGAGCTCCTGGACGCGTCCGAGGTGCCCGAGCAGACGCGGGAACGGTTCGGGGTGTATCCGCTCGAGCTCGGTGGGCTGGTCTCGGAGTCGATGGCGACCGGGCGGCTGGCCATGGTCGCGACCGCCGAGGAGTTCGACACGCGGTATCCGGAGCTCAGCCACGAGCGGGAGCGACTGGGGGTCGAGTCCCTCGCCGCCGTGCCCCTACGCGCTGCGAGCGGGCAAGCGGTCGGGGCGATCTTCGCGGCAGCGAATCGGCAGCACTGGCTCGACCACGACCGTTCCCTGCTCCTGCTCGGTGTGGCCGAGCAGACCGGCGTGGCACTCGAGCGGGCGAGGCTGTTCGAGACCGAGCGCGAGGCGCGCCGCCTCGCCGAGCTCCTCGAGCGGAATGCGGCGCATCTCGCCGCCGCCATGACGGTGAGGGACATCGCCTCGTCGACCGTGGCCGATCTCGAAGCAGCGGGCATCGGGCGCGCGATCCTCCATGTGCGCGGCGGCGACGGGATGGACCTGATGGCTGCGGCGACGATGTCGCAGGAGGAGGTCGAACGGCTGTCGCCGGCGCCGATCGACGGGGACACGCTCGTCGCCGAGACGCTTCGCCGGGGCGTGACGATCGACGTCGCGTCCGGCGACGAGCACGATGCCCGGTTCCCGGGGTCGGCGTTTCTCCGGCGGCGGCTGGCGGTGGAGGCCGTTCTCTCGGTCCCGCTCCGCGCGGCCGACAGGCGGGTGATCGGCGTGCTCGCCGTCGGCTCTGCAGACAGTCAGCCGTGGAGCGAGAGCACCCGTCAGGTGATCTTCGGCGTCGCCGAGCAGTGCGGCCTCGCGCTCGATCGCGCCCAGCTGCAGGCGGAGGCCGAGCAGGCTTCGTCGGCCCACTCGTTCCTCGCCGTGCTCGGAGAGTCGCTCGAGCGGGCGACGACAGCGAAGGAGCGGGCACGGCGCCTCGTCGAGCTCCTGATCGAGGAGCACGCGACGTTCGCGGCGATCCATCTGGTCGATGCGGACGGCTCCGCGGAGCTCGTCGTCAGCGGAGGCTCGCGTCCGGCGCAGCTCGACAGCGACGATCGCTGGGCCGATTGCGTGGAGAAGGCGATCTCGACGGGGCGCGAGGTCAGCCCGGACGGCGGCCGCACCGAAGCGGACCCGACCGGCGCGTCACCGACGCTGCTCGTGCTGCCGCTCCGTGCGCGCGGGCACGGCCTCGGAGCGATCACGGTGCGGATCGCCCGAGGGCCGCACTGGAAGCCGATGATCGCCCCCGCGTTGGCGCGGGAGGTGGCGGCCCGCGCCGCGGTCGCACTCGACAACGCGCTCCTGTACGAGCGGGAGCGAGAGGTGTCCCACACGCTGCAGCTCGGCCTGCTCGGCGGCGCGCTGCCGACCTTCGACGGGGTGGTCGTGTCGGCCGCCTACAGGGCCGGCACGGCCGCGCTCGAAGTGGGAGGCGACTGGTACGACGCCTTCCGCCTCGAGTCCGGCCGGATCGCCCTGGTCGTGGGGGATGTCGTCGGTCACGGCCTCGAGGCGGCCGTGGCGATGGGGCAGCTGCGCGGCGCGGTCAGCGCCCTGGCGCAGACGGCGCCCCCCGCGCTTCTGCTGGAGCGCCTCGACGCATTCGTGGAGACCGTGCCCTCCGCCGCCACCGCGACGCTGGCATACGTCGAGCTCGACCCCGAGACCGGCTACATGCGGTATGCCTGCGCGGGACACCCGCCTCCGCTGATCGTCTCGCCGCAGGGCCCGACGCGGTATCTCTGGGAGGGACGCTCGGCGCCGCTCGGGTCGATGCTGGGCGACGCGCGTTCCCAGGCGGAGACGCAGCTCGCCGAGGGGGAGACGCTCCTGCTCTACACGGACGGGCTCGTCGAGCGGCGCGGAGAGAGCATCGACGCCGGTCTGGAGCGCCTCGCGCACGCCGTGCGGCTCGCGGCTTTCGGCAATTCCTCGCTCGCGGACGACATCTCCGACCAGCTGCTCGAAGGACACGAGCAAGACGACGATGTTTGCGTTTTGACGGTTCACCGCACCCCAACAGCAGGCATGTTCAGCTATTCCTTCACCGCCTCCCCGTCCGAGCTCGCGCGGCTGCGCGAGCGCCTGCGCGGCTGGCTCGACCAGAACGACGTGGACGACGAGGTCGAGCGGGGCGTCGTCCTCGCCGTCTCCGAGGCGGCGGCGAACGCCGTCGAGCACGCCTACGGCTGCGACGGGGCCGGTATCGTGACCGTCATGGCTCGCATCGACGGCGAGCGTCTGGACATCGCGGTCCGCGACGAGGGGACCTGGTCGGAAGACCACGGCCAGGCCGATCGCGGCCGCGGGCTCTCGATCATGCGGGCGATCGTGGACGAGCTGTCGGTCGGACGGGAGAACGGCGCCACGGTCCTGCGGATGAGCCGCGCAGTGAGAGAGGGCGCCGCCTCGGCATGAGCGGCGCGATCGTCGACATCTTGCGGGAGGACATCGAGGGCGTCGACGTCCTCACCCTCGACGGCGAGGTCGATCTGACGAACGCCGACGTGCTCCAGGAGGCCGTCGAGGCCACGACGGCCCCCGCCGTCGTTCTCGACCTCACCCGCCTGGCATACCTCGACAGCTCCGGAATCCGGGCGATCGACCGCGGGAACCGGCTGCTCGCAGCCGAGCAGCGGCAGCTGCTGATCGTGTCTCCCCCTCATACGGCGGCCGACTGGACGTTCCGGGTCGCGGGCTTGAGCGATGACATGCGGCGGGGGAGCCTCGACGCCGCCCTGGCCGCCGCCCTGGCGAGCGCGCACAGGCGCTAGGGGTACGAGGGGGGCCGACCGGGTAGACCCCGAGCATGGCAAGCCCCCGTTCCGCTCCACCCTCTGCCGAGCCTGCTTCGCCCTCGGGTGCGAGCGGGGACGAGTCCGACGGCGGGGTCGGGCTGCTCCTCTTCAGCGGCGACCAGGCCGAGCGACTCTCGAGCCTCGACGACGTGCCCGCGCGGCTGGGCGGGTCCAGGCTCCTGTGGATCGACGTCGGGGCGACGTCGGAGGAGACCGCCGCCCGGGTCGCGGATGAGCTCGAGCTCGACGACGAGGCTCGCCGGGCCCTTGTGTCATCCACGAAGACCGCGTCCTTTCGCGACGCCGGGCACTTCATCCACGTGACCGTGCATTGCCCGGGCGGGAGCTCTTCGAACGACCTGATCGAGGTCGAGTGCATCGTCGCCAAGAACTGGGTCGTGACCGCCCACAACCAACCCGTCCCGGTGCTCGACGACTTCCAGGAGCTCGCCTCCGGATCCGGCCCGACCGGTGAGCTCGACGGGCCGTCGTTTCTCGCGGCGCTGCTGCAATGGGTGCTCAACGAGTACTCGATGGCCTTCGAGCGGGTCGAGGAGGAGCTCGAGGAGTTCGACGAGCGGGCGATGCGCGGCAAGCGCAAGCCCGAGGACGAGATCGAGGAGCTCGTCCGCCTTCGCCGGGAGGCGAGGCTGCTCAAGGGCGCGCTGATCGCGCACCGTACGCCTTTCCTCGCACTCACCCACCGCGTGCTCGAGGCCCGGGACGACGACGCGGCGGCCGACCGCTTCCAGGCGCTGTTCGACCGCTACGAGGTGACTGTGCAGAACGCCCGCGATGCTCGCGAGAGCATCGTCAACTCGTTCGACGTCCTCATCGCCCGCACGGGCCACCGGACGAACGAGATCATGAAGATCCTGACCCTCACGTCCGTCATCCTCCTGCCCGGCGCGCTGCTCGCCGGAGTCATGGGGATGAACTTCAAGGTCGGCTTGTTCGACCATGCCATCGTGTTCTGGTTCGTCCTGCTCGCGATGCTGATGATCGCGGCGGTGACGCTCGGCGTGGCAAAGCTCCGGCACTGGCTCTGAGCGCATCGGCTGCGGGGGCGCGCAGCCAGGGCCGTTTCGCTGCGTGCGGCCCCGGGTATCTCACGGGCATGGTCGACGAGACCCGGACCACGCAGCGGGAGACCGACGCGGCCGACTCGGCGGAGCCGACTGATCCGGCCGGGCCGACGGAGACCGCCGTTGCGCGGGGTCGCGCCTCGGGGACCCCGTTCATGCTGCTGGGTGGGGTCGCACTCGTCATCTGGGCCGTCGTGGCAATCGTCGCGGCCGCGCTGCTGCTCGTGTGGTGGCTCGTCTGAGAAAGGAGAACTGACGTGTACATCGGTGTCGGAACGCTCGTCGTCATCCTGATCATCATCCTGCTGATCGTCCTGCTCTAGGCACGCCAGGGGGGATCCAGCCGGCCGCTCCGGCGGGCGAAGGCGCCTGCCGGAGCCGGCTGCTCGCGGTCATCGCTGGGCGGGCGGCCGCGAGCCGTCCAGCGGCCTGACCGGCTGACGTCCTCGAGAGGGGCCCGGGCCCTTTCTGGGCTACGCGCGGGTCGCGATGTGCGGGCCGATCAGGCGCGTGATGTCGTTCCCGGTCGCCCGGCCCTCGAGGCGGCCGAGGATCTCCCGTCCGCGGAGGAGGACGAGGGACGGCACGGTCGAGACCTCGAGCGCCTCCGCCAGGTCGGCGTGACGCTCTGCGTCGATCTCGACCACGCGTAGGCGCTTCTTCTCGGTCACCCCGACCCACGCCACGAGGCTCGACATCCGCCTCGCGGGACCCGAGCGACGATTCGAGAAGAAGAGCAGGACGGGACGATCGTCGCCCTCGCGCGGTCCACTCGGTGCCCGGATCTGGCTCGGCGCATCCATCCCTCCTATGGGTACCCAGGGCATGGCTCGCAAAACGCGGAGGCAAGGCGCCATCGCCGGGGCGGTCGGCCGGGAATCCGGGTCGGACGTCGTCGGGGACGACGCAGGGTGCGCCTTTCAGGCTTCCACGAAGACGCCCGCGACCTCCCTGAGGTACTCGAGCGCGATCCGCTCCAGGCGCTCGTCGACGCAGGCGCACGCCCCGGCGAGGACGGTCACCTTGAAGCCGAGCTCGCGGGCCGCGATCGCCGTCTGGGTGACGCACATCTCCGTCGCCATGCCGGCGAGCAGCAGGCGCTCGACCTCGAGCTCTCGCAGCAGGATCTCGAGCGGGGTCGAGTCGAACGCGGAGTACCGAGGCTTGAGAACCACACGGTCACCCGGTCTGGGCGCCACCGTGGCGACCAGGTCGCCGCCTCGGCCTTCCTCGATCGCGCTTCGTACGAGACCGGGAGCGTCGCCGTCCCAGCGTCCCCAGTCGTCGTTGGCGTAGGCCACCGGGATCGTGCCACGGGCGCTCTCGAGCTCAGTCTCGAGCCTCGCGTGTCGTCTCCGGAAGGACGCCAGCAACGCGTCACCGTCCTCGTGCTCGAAGTCGTTGACGACGTCGATCAGAAGAAGCGCGTCCCTCACCGAAGCGCGGATACCCGCGCCGACCAGCTGGAAACCGCCTGTCGGCCCCAAGGGGCCGCGCGCGTTTCGGTCACGCTCGCCTCGGGGAACGCTCGGCCGGATGGTGCGCATCGGTTGCTCCGGCTGGAGCTACGAGCACTGGCGGGGGCGCCTGTACCCGGCCCGGGGCACGACCGGGCGCTGGCTCGAGCTGTACGCGAAGCTCTTCGACACGGTCGAGGTGAACGCGACCTTCTACCGCCTCCCTCAGGCCAAGGCCGTTGCACGCTGGGCCGAGGCCACGCCGCCCGGTTTCTGCTTCGCGGTCAAGGCCAGCCGCTACCTCACGCACGTGAAGCGCCTCAGCGAGCTCGAGGCCGGGGTGCGCAGGTTCGAGGAGCGGCTGGAGCCTCTGCGGGCCGCGGGCAAGCTCGGCCCGTTCCTCTGGCAGCTCCCTCAGACGTTCCAGCGTGACGACGACCGCCTCGCGCGTGCTCTCGAGCTGCTCCCGCCGGGCCGGCACGCGTTCGAGTTCCGGCATCCGAGCTGGTTCGCGGACGACGTCTACACCCTCCTCGGGGACCAGGGGGCCGCGCTCGTCGTCGCGGATCGCGCACCCCGCCCGCCGACGCCGTGGGTCGACACCACCGACTGGACGTATCTGCGGTTCCACCGGGGCCGTGCGCGGGAGGGAGCGTACGGGCGGGAAGCGTTGCGGCGGTGGGCCCGTCGGATCGAGGACGCCCGGGGAGACGTGTACGCCTACTTCAACAACGACTGGGAAGGGTTCGCGGTCGAGAACGCCCGCACACTCATCCGGCTGCTCTCCCACGGCTGACCGCTGCGGAGTTTGCCGTCCACGGCGCGAGGGCACACAGAGGCGTGCCTGCGTATGGTCCTCGTCGGGCGTCCGTGGCCGGTGGGAGTCGGCCTTCGACTCCCGGGAGCAGCCGGCAGCTGATCGGGCTCCAGGGTGCGTACTACGTCGCGACGGGCGCGTGGGCGATCGTCCACCGGCGCAGCTTCGAGGCGGTCACGGGACGCAAGACCGACTACTGGCTGGTTCGCACGGTCGGGCTGCTCGCGGCCGCCATCGGCGCATCGCTTCTCGTCGCGGCGACACGCGAGGAGCGACCGTCGCCGGAGGCCGTGGCGCTCGCGGGCGGGTCGGCGGCGTCGTTCGCGCTCGTCGACGTCGTCTACGTGTGGCGCCGGCGGATTTCCCCGATCTACCTCGCGGACGCGGCGCTCCACGCGCTCCTCGCTGCGCTGGCCCTCGCGGCGCGGCCCGGATCGCGTGGCCGCGCGCTGCCCGGAGCCATGGCATGACCGCTGTCGCGACACGCTCGCGCGAGCTCGAAGCCGTCCGGCGGGACGCCGCCGACTGCCGGCGCTGCGACCTGTACCGGCACGCGACGCAGACCGTGTTCGGCGAGGGGCGCCCCGACGCGCCGCTGATGCTCGTCGGAGAGCAGCCGGGCGACGTGGAGGACGAGGAGGGGCGGCCCTTCGTCGGCCCCGCCGGCCTGCTGCTGCGGGAGATCCTCACGGAGATCGGCGTCGACGAGCGGCGGCTCTACGTCACGAACGCCGTCAAGCACTTCAAGTGGAAGCCGAAGGGCGCGCGGCGGATTCACGACAAGCCGAACTGGACCGAGATCCGCGCGTGCGACCACTGGCTCCGGCTCGAGCTCGCGCACGTGCGGCCGAAGCTCGTCGTCTGCCTGGGCGCGACGGCGACGCAGGCGCTACTCGGTCGAGAGGCCCGGGTGACCGCGCTGCGGGGCCGTGTGGTGGACGTGCCGGAGCTCGAGGAGCCGGTCCTCGTCACGATCCACCCTTCGGCGGTCCTGCGGGCGGGCGACCGGCGCCACGAGATGCGGGCCCAGCTCGTATCGGACCTGGCGATCGCCCGTGACGCCCTCCGCGCACCCGACGCATTGCGCCACTAGCTGGAGCGACCCCGAATCGGTCGGTCGGGGCGGCCGGCCGGGTGGCGATCGGGCGGTGAGGGCCTTGCCCCGGCGGCCGCCTCCGTTCCCGCGCGTTTCCCGCCTCCGGTGTTCTCCAAACCTCTCACGCGGACCGTCGGCACCGACGCGAGGGGTGTCGAGAGAGCCGGATCGGGGTATCACCCAGCCTCAAGCGAGCGAGGAGAAGAGCAATGGGCATAGGCGTCAGCCTCATATTGATCGCGGTCGGGGCCATTCTCACCTGGGCCGTCACCGCGGAGGTATCCGGCGTCGACATCAACACCGTCGGCGTGATCCTGATGGTCGTGGGCGCAATCGGGGGGCTCATCTCCCTGGCGTTCTGGTCGAGCTGGGGCGGCTTCGGCGGCACCCGGCGTGAGACGGTCGTCCGCGACAGCGATCGGCTGGTCGAACGGTAGGTCGAGCCGGCACAGAGCCGCTCCCGGGGGCGCCATGCGGCGCCCCCGGGCATGATGCAAGCGTGTACGAGCCGCTCGAACTCGACTCCGGGGCCGGAATGGCCGTTTTGACCCTCCGCGGCGAGCTGGACGCGCACGATGCGCCGCGGCTGAAGGACCTGCTGAGCGGCGCCCTCGAGCGGCTCGGTGGCACCGACGACCCGTGCCTCGTGCTCGACCTCACGGGCGTCGCCTTCCTGGACTCGACCGCGCTCGGGACGATGGTGGGGGCGCTGCGCCGGGTGCGCGAGGCCGGCGGCGAGATGCGAGTCGTGTTACCCGAGACGCCGGCACGGCGTATTTTCGAGATCACGGGCCTCGAAGACGTGCTCGCCGTCTACGCGTCGCGCGAGGCCGCCCTCGAGGCGGAGCCGGCGGGCTGACCGTCGGTGCGGTGCAGGCTCCTGACAACGACGTCGTCGCGGAGCGTCTCGAGGCATTCGCCGCGCTGCTCGAGCTAGCCGGCTCGAGCTACTACGCCGCCCGCGCCTACCGCCGCGCCGCCCAGACCGTCAGGGAGACCAGGGCCTCGGTCGCAGAGCTCGCGTTGAGTGGTCGCGTCGGCGAGCTCCGGGGCATCGGGCCGGGGATCGGCGCGCGCGTCCGGGAGCTTGCCGAGACAGGGCGGATCGCCGAGCTCGACGAGCTCGAGCGCACGGTGCAACCCGAGCTCGTGGCGCTGGGGCGCCTGCTCGGGGTTGGGCCCGAGCGGATGCGCGAGATCGCCCGCGTTCTCGGGGTGAGGACGGCCGACGAGTTTCGCGCCGCCGCGCGCGAGGGACGTCTGCGATCCGTACCCGGAATCGGGCCGAAGACCGAGGAACGGCTGCTCGCCGGGCTCGAGCGGCCGCGCGAACGGCCTCGCCGCGCGGTGCTGCTCCACCGCGCGCAGGCACTGGTCGGCGAGATCGCGAGCGCGCTGGGAGGGTCGATGGCCGGCGACCCACGGCGCCACGCGGAGCAGTGCTTCGAGCTGTCCGTCGTCGTGGCGGCGGACCAGCCGCGCCGCGTCGTCGATGCGTTCGAGCGCCTGCCGCCCGTGATCACGCTCGTCGAGCGCGCCGAGAGGCGCGCCGTCGGCGTCACGGTCGAAGGCGTCTCGGTCGAGCTGTTCGTGCCCGAGCCGTCCAGCTTCGGCACGGAGCTGCTCAGAGCGACCGGAGCGACAGCCTACGTGGAGGCTCTCGAGCCTCTCCCCATGGCCGCCGACGAGCGCGAGGTCTACGCGTCGCTCGGCCTGCCCTGGCTCCCACCCGAGCTCCGCGAGGAGCCCTACTCGGGAGACCCTCCACCCCTCGTCCAGCTGTCCGAGATCCGCGGTGACCTCCACTGTCACACGACCTGGTCGGACGGGCGCGCCTCCGTGCTGGAAATGGGGGCCGCGGCCCGCGATCTCGGCTACGAGTACATCGCGATCTGCGACCACACGCGCAACGTCCGCGTCGTGCCCGGGCTCGATGCCGACGACGTGCGGCGCCAGGGCGAGGAGATCGCGGCGGCGAACGAGGAGCTCGCACCCTTCCGGATCCTGCGCGGGATCGAGGCCGACATCCTCCCGGACGGCTCGCTCGACCTCCCCGACGACGTGCTCTCCGAGCTCGATTGGGTGCAGGTCAGCCTGCACGCAGGCCAACGCGAGCCACGCGACCGGATCACCAAGCGGGTCCTGGAGGCGATGCGGCATCCGTCCGCCTCCTGCCTGAGCCACCCCAAGGGACGCATTGTCAACCACCGGCCGCCGAACGCCCTCGACCTCGAAGCGGTCTGCGAGGTCGCCCTGGAGACGGGTGTGGCGCTCGAGACGAACGGCCTTCCCGATCGACTCGACCTGTCGGGAGCCGATGTCCGCCACGCCGTCGGGGCGGGCGTCGCGATTGTCGCGTCGACCGACGCCCACTCGCTGCGCGGCCTGTCGAACATGCCTCTCGCGGTCGGAACGGCACGCAGGGGCTGGGCGACCGGCGCCGACGTCCTCAATACGCGCTCGCTCTCGAGCCTCGCCGCGCTCCGTCCGCGGCCCTGAGGCTCAGTACCACCGGCCCTTCGCGAACCCACCGAAGGCGACGAGCCCGATCAGGGCGAGGATGATCCCCACCCAGAGGCTCCAGACGATCGCGACGATGATCCCGGCGATCACGAGAATGCCTCCCAGGCCGATCCCGGCGGCACCCCGGCCGGCTGTTCCATCTGCCATGTCCACGCTCCTCGGTCGATGGTCTCGCGCCACTGCTCCGGACGCGGGTCTGGTGCGATCATCCCGCGTTTCGCGGCGTCGGCGCAACCCGGTTCCGTCGCGGCGAGTTACCCGCCTGCGGGAAGCGGGTACGCCGGAGTCTCCGGACCGACGAGAGAAAGGATCGACTGTGTCGCAGATCACGAACCCCCGGGAGCTGTTCCTCCACGAGCTCGGCGACATCCTCTACGTGGAGCGCGCGCTCGCGAACGAGGTGCTTCCGAAGCTCATCTCCGAGGTGCAGGACACGGAGTTCAAGGAGGCGCTCGAGCAGCATCTCGAGCAGACCCGCGGCCACATGGCCAACCTCAAGCAGGTGTTCGAGGAGCTCGGCGAGGCTCCCCACGCCGAGCAGTGCATCGGCTTCGACGGCCTCAAGGCGGAGCACGACAAGCTGGTGGAGGAGTCGTCCCCCGAGCTGATCGACTCGGTCGACCTCGGCGCGGCGGCGCGGACCGAGAACTACGAGATCGCCGCCTACGAGGGGCTGCGCCGGATGGCCAAGGCGATGGGCGAGGACCGTGCCGTCGACCTGCTCGACACGAATCTCAAGGAAGAGAAGGAGGCCTTGCGGCTCGTCGAGAAGATCTCGACGCGGGTGAGCAACGAGAGCGCCAAGGCGCTGGCCTGACCTTCACCGCGGGCCTCGGGGGCGGCGAGCAGTGGGGCACATGCTCGCGCCCCCTCGGCCCGCCGTCGCGTCGCCGTAGGGCGCGAGTCAGGCCGGCAGGAGACGCTTGCGCATGAGGACTAGGGTGCCCTGCGCCTCCGCCCGCGCGCCGATCTCGAGCTCGTCCACGAGCGCATCGATGATCGCCAGCCCCATGCCGCCCTCCGAGAGCTCGTCCGGGGACGGCTCGGGGGGAACCGCGCCCGACGTGATGCCGGGGCCTTCGTCCTCGACGCGGATCTCGATCGAGCCGGGCTCGACGGCGTAACGGACACTCACGACGCCCTGACCCGAGGGGTGGGCGTGGCGGATCGCATTTCCGCAGGCCTCCGTCACGGCGAGCTTGAGGTCCGCGAGGGCGGTCTCGTCGATCCGCACCTCACGCGCGATGCCCGCCAGCGCGAGGCGTGCCAGGATGAGGTACTCGGTCTTCGCGGGGATCACGAGGGTCACGGTGCTCGCGCTCACGGCACCTCGTCCCCGATCGAGTCCTCCAGTCGGCCGCGCATGGTGTGGAGCGCACGGCGCAGCAGCCGGGAGACATGCATCTGGGAGATGCCGATGCGGGCGGCGATCTCGGACTGGGTCAGCCCCTCGAAGAAGCGAAGCTCGACGATGCGGCGCTCCCGCTCGTCCAGGGCGGCCAGGCCGGCCTCCACGAGAACGCTGTTCTCGACGTCGTGGAAGCCTTCGTCCTGCGAGCCGAGCACGTCCTGCATCGTGTCGTCGTCGCCGCCGCGGCCGAGCGGCTGGGAGAGCGACCGCGTGGAGTACGCCTCGGAGGTCTGGAGCGCCTCGACCACCTCGTCCTCCTCCGCCCCCGTGAGCTCGGCCAGCTCCGCGATCGTCGGCGCGCGGCCGAGCTCGGCCGTCTGTGTCTGGACCGCGCGCGTCAGCCGGACGCTCAGCTCCTTCATCCTGCGCGGCACGTGGAGGGCCCACGCGCGGTCACGGAAGTGGCGCTGGATCTCGCCGACGATCGTCGGGACCGCGTACGTCGTGAACTGCACCTGACGCTCGGTGTCGAAGCGCTCGATCGAGAGCAGCAGGCCGATCGAGCCCACCTGGACGAGGTCTTCCTGCGGCTCCCCGCGACCGGAGTAGCGGGCGGCGAGGCTGCGGACCAGTGGCATGTAGCGCTCGACCAGCGCGTCCCGTGCCTGCTCGTTGCCGGCCCGGTATTCCTCGATCAGGGCGACGAAGTCGACGTCCTGGGTCAACGGGCTCATCCTCCTTCGGCCCGATACGCGGCGGAGACGACGAGCTCGATCGTCGCCGCCTCCCCGTCCGCGCGCTCCTCGACGGTGTCGACGAGGCGTGTCAGCACCCGTCGGAGCCCGGGGTCGGCGAGCTGTCCGGGTGGGAACGCGCCCAGCCGAACGAGCAGCCCGGAGGAGGTCGCCTCCGCCTCGAGCCGGACCGAATCCCCGATCGGACCCTGCATGAGGAGGCTCTCCATCGCGAGCAGCAGGTCGTCGACGCGATCGATCGGGAGCTCGAAGCGCGCCGCGACGCCCCCGAGGACGAGCCGCCCTACGCTCCGGTACCCGTCGGCGGCCGGGAACTCGACGGTGGTGCGGTCGGCGTGCCGCGAAAGCGCTTCGCTCACGCGCCACCGCCCGCAGATTCGCGGGCGCTGTCGCGGTCACCGTGCAGCGAGAAGACGCGGTCGAGCAGCGTGATCTCGAAGATGCGCCGCACGTGCGGGTCGGCGCAGACGATGCTGACCTTGCCGCCCGAGGGCCGGAGCCGCTTGACGGCGCCGAGCAGGACGCCGAGGGTCGTCGAGTCGACGAACGTCGCCTCGGAGAGGTCGACCACGAGGCCCTTGGCCCCTCCGTCGAGTGCAGCGCCGATCGCGGAGCGGAGCTCGGGGGCCGTGTGCAGGTCCGCCTGGCCGTGGACGGCGATAATGACCACCTGGCCGTCAGAATCAATCGTCTCGACCCCGAAGTCGGTCGATTCGGTTTCGCTCATCCCCGTCCTCATCGCCGCTTTCGAACGCATACCCCGTTCGGATCGGCGAGAAACCTATCGTGCGGAACCTCGACCGTGATCCGGTGGGCGGCACTCCGCTCGGCGAAGACCCTTCTCACCCTCGTGAGCCGACCGCGCGGGCGAGCTCGGCCTTGGTCATCTTCGAGCGCCCCTTCACGCCCTTCGCCCGCGCCTCCTCGTAGAGCTGATCGCGCGTGCGCCCCCGAGGTCCCTGGCGATGGGCGCGGAGGCCACCCCGGCGCCCCGACGAGATGTCCTCACGTGAGAGCCTCGACGACTCCTGCGCCTCGCCGTGGCGCGCCCGCTCCTTGTTCACGGTCCGGGCGGCGATCTCCTCGGCCGCGTCCTCGGAGCGCCCCTGCTCCTTCAGCGAGTCCTTGATGTGCTCGTACTGGCGGGCGCGCTTCGTGCCCTTCTTCACACCGCGTGGAGGCATCACACACTCCTTCGTCTTTTTCGTCTTTCGCTCTGGGTCGATGTGCGTCCAGTCGCGATACCCCGGATCGGAAACGAGAAACCCGGAGCTCCGCGAGGAAGGGCGGCCGGGACGGCCGCCCTTCCGCTTCTCCGCTTCGCTCGGCTGCGTCGCCTACACGGATGCCTTGCGCGGCCTCGTGCGGGTGTCGGCAGAGCGCTCTTCCTCGTCCGAACGCCCGGTGACCGCATCGGTCAACTCCTGGAGCATCCCCTTCTCGACGTCCAGCTCGTTGCGGACGTCACGCACGCCGCTCACGGACTCCGCGACGTCCTCCGCCATACGCTTCTGCCCGCGGTCGTACACCCTCCCGCGCAGGAAGACGACGTCGCCCTGGACGTCGACTTCCATCTCGGAGGCGTCGATCTCGGGATGGTCGGCGAGGCGCTCGGAGACGTCGTCGAGGATCCGCTCGCGCGAGCGCTGGTAGCCCTTGGGGCCGCGGCCCCGGAACTGGCCGGCCATCGGCCAGTCTCGCTCGTCGGAGCGTGACCGCTGCCCGTAGGCCTCGCGTTCGCCCCAGCCGCGGTCGCGCGGCATCCGCGAGCCTGCCTCGCGGTACCCGCTGAAGCCGACACCGCTGCGCGGCCGGTCGAGCTGCGACCGGCCCTCGAAGTCCTCGAACCCGGCGAACCCGACGCCGCTGCGCTCGTCAGCTTCGTATCCCCCGTAGCCGTACGGCTGTCGCTCGGACTCGTACGCGCCTCGATCGCGGACCCAGTCGCGCTCGCGCCATGAGCGGGGCTCGGGCCAGTCCGACTGGGATCCTCGTCGATTCCCGTACGAGTACGGATCGGCGCCCGGTGCCGGGTACCCGCGCTCGCGCCCTCGGCGCTCGTAGTCCTCGTACGGCTCCCGTCCACCGAGTTCGCGCTCGACCTCGTACCGCCCCCTCGAGCGGCGGGCGTACTCCGAGCCTTCGCGTGGTGGCCGGCGGCCGTAGTCGTACTCGTAGTCGTGCTCGCGCATCGTGACCTCCTCGGGTTCGGTTGCGGCGTGCTTACCTCGGCGGTCGAGCCGGAAACCTCGCGCGTGACGGAGCCGGTGGGCGAGTGAGGCTCGCTGCCCGGGCAGGATGCTCTGCGATCCGTAGTACGCCGAAGCCGGGAGGCGTGACGTCCCCGATGCCTCCGGGGCCGAGACGGGAGAAGATCGGGGCATGCGAATGTCGTGCTGGGCGACGCCGGGAGGCTCACGATGACCGACGACATGCTCGTCTCACCCGCGTCCACGACCACGCCCGAGCCCTCGACGCAACCGGTGCTGGCGCTTCGGCCCGTGTCCGAGGCGATGCACCCGGGAGTGATCACGTGCCACCCCGGCGCGACGCTCCGCGACGTCGCGAGGATGATGGCGAACGTCGGCATCCACGCGGTCGTCGTCTGGGGTGACGAGGAGGACGACTCGGAGGGGGTCTGGGGCATCGTCTCCGACCTCGACCTCGTGACCGCCGCCGCGCGCGGCGAGCAGCTCGCGGGGCCCGCGGTCGGCGCAGCCCGCACGGAGGTCGTGACGGTGCGGGGGCGGGCGAGCCTGCTGCACGCCGCGCACCTCATGGAGCAGCACGGGGTCACCCACCTCGTGGTGCTGGCCGACGATCGGGACCGTCCGATCGGGATCCTTTCGACGCTCGACGTGGCCCGCGCCCTCGCCAGGGCGACCTCCTGAGTCGAGAGCAGTCGACCAGGCGTCCGTCGAGCGCCCGGGCACGAGAGGTTGACGGTGCCGCCGAACGGGTATGCCCGAGCGGTGGAGGTCACGTCGTTCGACCATGTCGCCCTATGGGCGTCCGATCGAGACGCGGTCGCGACGCTGTTGATCGACGGCTGCGGGATGCACGAGATCGACCGCACGGACACCTTTACGCTGGTGGGCGGGGACGCACGGCGCGGCAAGGTGACGTTGTTCGCCGCGGAGGGCCCGCGGCAGCCTGGGGTGCTCCAGCGCATCGTGCTCCGTGTTCCGAGCCTCGACGACGTCCGAGAACGGCTCGTGTCGGCGAACGTCCCGGCGACGAACGGGGAGGGCGCGCTCCGGGTCGATGCGGCCGAGCTGCCGTTGACGGTCGTCGAGAGCGACACGACGGAGGTCGCGGATCTCGACCACGTCGTGCTGCGCGTCCCCGATCCGGTCGCCACGGCGGCGGAGCTCGCCGAGCTGGGCCTCGAGCGAGACGGCGAGCGGCTCCGCGTCCGTGACCGGGAGGTCGTTCTGCAGTCGGGCAACGCGGGTGAAGGAGAGCGCCCGTTGCTGAACCACCTGGCGTTCCTCGTGAACTCCGCGGAGGACGTCGAGCGGGAGGCGCGCACGCGCGGCCTCGCGATCGAGGACTTCGTCGACGCCCCCAACACGCTTGCGGTGTTCCTCCGCGGCCCTGATCGGATCAGGCTCGAGTACGTCGAGCACAAGCCCGGCTTCTCGCTGGAGTAGCCATGCCCGACCTCGTCGTCGCAGGTGCCGGCATGGCCGGGCTGGTCGCCGCGGCCGAAGCGACGGAGCGGGGTGCGCGCGTCGTCGTCCACGAGAAGGGGAGCAGGCCCGGCGGGTCGATGCTCCTCTCGAGCGGTGTCGTGTGGCGGCACCGCGAGCTCGAGGACTTCCGCCGAGAGTGCCCGGGCGGGAAGCCCGAGCTGCAGCGCCTCGTCCACGAGCGGCTCGACGGGGATCTCGCCTGGCTCGCAGGGCTCGGAGCGCGTGTGGTGGCGCGTTCGACCGGCAATCGCGCGACGGTCGGCGCGCGCTTCGACACCCGCTCGTTGACGGACGCGCTGGCGAGGCGCGTGGGCGACCTCCGGCTCGGCGAGCCGCTGCGCGAGCTTCCCGACGGCACGCCCGTGGTGCTCGCGACCGGCGGGTTCCAGGCCGACCGCGATCTCGTGCGCGAGCGGATCACGCCCGAGGCCGACAGCCTCCTTCTCCGCGCCACCCCATGGAGCACCGGCGACGGCCTCGCGCTCGGTCGCTCCGCGGGAGCCGCCGCGACGACGGGGATGGAGGAGTTCTACGGGCGCAACATGCCGGCGCCGCCGGCGCGGATCGACGAGGCGCAGTTCGTCCCGCTCGCGCAGCTGTACGCCCACCACGCCGTCGTCGAGAGCGACGGCGAGACGTACGAGCCCACGACCTGGTCGGAGATCGACGTCGTCCAGTGGACGGCTCGCCGGCCGGGCGCCCGAGCGGCGTACCGCGTCGCTAGAGCACGGCTCGCGGAGCGGGTGGGGGAGCGCACGGTCGGCGAGATGGTCGCGGCCGCGGAACGGGCGGGGGCGCCGGTCCACCGCGGCTCGGGGGACGTGACGGTCGAGGTCGTGGCGGGCATCACGACGACGCTCGGCGGTCTCGCCGTCGACGAACACGCCTGGGCCGCCCCGGGCGTCTACGCAGCGGGCAACGACGTGGGTGGCATCGCCACCGGTGGCTACTCGAGTGGTCTCGCCGCGGCCCTGGTCCTCGGCCGTGTGGCGGCAGCACGCGCACTCGAGGCCGGATGAGCAGCTTCGCTTTCGGGTCCGAGCCCACGGTCGGCATCGAGGAGGAGCTCCTGCTCGTCGACGAGCACTCGCTCGAGCTCGCTCCCGTCACCAGGGCCGTGCTGGACGCGATGGAGGCCGATCCGGCTGTCGCGGGCCACGACGCATACTCCGCGCAGATCGAGCTGCGGTCGCCGCCGTCGTCCTCGGTCGGGGACGCCGTCGCGGCCCTCGGGGCCCTCCGCGAGCGGGCACTCACGGCGGGAGCGACGCTCATGGGCAGCGGCCTCCATCCGGCGGCCGCGTGGGGCGATGCGGAGCTCGTGCCCGGAAGCCGTTACGAGCTCGTCGCCGACGAGCTGCGGGGGCTGCTCCGGCGCACGCCCGAGTCGGCTCTCCACGTCCACGTCGGCCTGCCCGACGAGCACGCCGCGATCCGCGCCTTCAACGCGCTGCGTCCGCATGTCCCGCTCCTTCTCGGCCTCGCCGCGAACAGCCCGTTCTGGTTCGGCGTCGACTCGGGGATGGCCAGCTCCCGATTCGCCCTTTCCCGCGCATATCCCGGCCGGGGCGTCCCGCGGGTGCTGCGCGACATCGACGACCTCGAGGAGTTGACGACCGCGACTCTTGCTGCGGCCGGCCTGCACGAGGCGACGTTCCTCTGGTGGGACCTCCGCCTCCACCCGAGATATGGCACCGTCGAGCTGCGCGAGATGGACGCCCAGGCATCCGTCGAGAACGTCGCCGCCCTGGCGGCGCTGGTGCGCGCGCTGGTGCTCGAGGCGGCGGACGGCACGCCCCACGGCCCCGACGAGCCGAGCGAAGCGCTCGCGTGGTCGGCGTTCCGCGCCGCCCGCGACGGGGTCGACGCAAATCTCCTCGATGGTGGGAAGCCGCGTCCACTCGCGGACGTCGCCCGCGCTACCGTCGAGCGGCTGCGACCGATCGCCCGCGATGCCGGCGACGAGGATGCACTCGAGGGCGTGGAGTCGATCCTCGAGGCGGGCGGCGCGACGCGACAGCGCACCGCCTTCTCGACCGGCGGAATGGCCGGGCTCCTGCGGTCACTCGTCGAGGAGACCGCCGACGCCCGCTTCCTTCGTGCGTCGTCGCCGCGTCGTCCACGTAGCCCTCACGGCGCGGAGTAGGCTCCCATCGGAGGTCTCGCATGGCCGACAGCGACCACCGCGCAGAAGTAGCGCACCTGCTCGATCGTGGGGAGGTGGCAGGTGAGCTCCTGCTCTCCGACATCCAGCGTCTCGTCGAGGAGCTCGGGCTCGGGGACGAGGAGGCCGGGCGCGTGTACGGGGAAGCGGAGGAGAGGGGCATCGTCGTGCACGACGACGCGGGGCGTGCGGAGGCCGACCCGCCGTCGTGGCACAACGGTGACCTGGCCTCGGCCACCACCGATGCGTTGCAGCTGTTCTTCGACGAGGTCGGCCGCTGGCCCCTCCTGACCGCGGCCGAGGAGGTCGCGCTCGCGAAGCGGGTCGAGCGCGGCGACGAGCAGGCGAAGGAGCGGATGATCAACTCCAACCTCCGGCTCGTCGTCTCGATCGCGAAGCGCTACCAGGGTCACGGCCTGTCGCTGCTCGACCTCATCCAGGAGGGCATCATCGGCCTGATCCGCGCGGTCGAGAAGTTCGACCACCGCAAGGGCTTCAAGTTCTCGACGTATGCGACGTGGTGGATCCTCCAGGCGGTGCAGCGCGGCGTGGCCAACAAGTCGCGCACGATCCGTCTCCCCGTCCACGTTGCCGACCGCGAGCGAAAGCTCGCGCGGACACAGCGCGAGCTCGCGGCGCGCTTGGGAAGAGAGCCGACGGAGGCCGAGGTGATCGCTGCCGCGGGCATCACGGACGAGGAATACCGCCAGGTGCAGGAGGCGGCGCGGTCCGTCACGAGCCTGGACAAGCCGGTCGGCGACGAAGGCGGAGACGGCGCCCACCTCGGCGACCTCGTCGCCCGCTCGGCGGAGCCCGGCCCGGAGGACGAGGTGCTCGTCAGCCTTCGCGACAATGCGCTTCGCCGCGCTCTCGGTCGCCTATCCGAGCGTCACCGTCGCGTCATCGAGCTGCGCTACGGGCTGGCCGGCGAGGAGCCCGTCTCCCTTCGGGAGGCCGGCCGCATCCTCGGCATGTCGGCCGAGGGCGTCAGGCAGCTGGAGACCGAGGCGCTCGAGCACCTCGCAGTCGACCGCGAGATCGACGGGCTGCGCGAGGCAGCCTAGAGACGCGAAAGCGGGCGCCGAAGGGCGCCCGCTCACGACCGTGCAGTGCCGCGCTGCTAGCGCCTGCCGTAACCGACGCCGCCGGTCACGAGCAGCACGAGCAACACGATGATCAGGATCCAGGCCCACACCGGCATCCGTATCACCTCTCTCTCGGGGTCACGGACGTGATACCCCCGGGAGGTCGAATCCACACCTGTCGACCCGGCTCGGCTCGCCGGCACGGGCCGCGGTCGCCCCGACCCGCCCTGGCGACAGCACGCCGGCCCAGCCGAGGAACGAGCGGCGCGTGTTCGCTCTCGCTACCTCGGCCGCGCGCAAGCCTTCAGGACACGACCCTGCGCATCACACAGTTCCTCTTGCCTTTGGGGCGGAGGTAGTCGAAGCCATCGACCCTTCTCCTAGGCTCCCCCGGGCAGCAGACTACCGCGTACATCTGGAGCGCCTGGGTGTCGGTTCAGATCGGAGGACGCGCAGGCGTCATTCCGGAACACTGGCCCAGCGAGCGTCACGCGGCCGGCAGCTGGCGGTCCCCGTGGAAGACCGCTTCGACGTTGTTCCCGTCCGGGTCGATGACGAACGCTGCGTAGTACCCGGCGTGGTAATGCGGGCGAAGACCGGGCGCGCCGTTGTCGCGGCCGCCGGCCTCGACAGCAGCGCGGTGGAACCTGTCAACGGTGGCTCGGTCGGCTGCGGCGAAGGCCACATGAACGGGAGCGGCCGGGGGTTCCCCTTCCCCGATCCAGAAATCTCCACCGCCCTCGATGGCGAACCCGGGCCCCTGCGAGCTCTCCACCACCGTCACTCCGAACGGCTCGAGGGCCTGCTCGTAGAAGGTGCGGCTGCGCCTCACGTCACGGACTCGCAGGGCCAAGTGGTCGATGAGGGGCAGCGTCACGGGCAGCGACACGCCCTTCATCCTAGAGCGCGATCTTCGGGGAGCATGCCTGCACGCTGGAGCAGGCTAGAGAGGCTTTCTCATCAAGTCGCTGGGAAGCTGGCTGTACCCAAGTCGCCGGTAGAAAGGCACCACGTCAGGCGCTGCCACGAGGTCGAGCCGTGTACCGAGCTGTCGTCGCGTCACGAGTGCCTCCAGGGCGTCCATGATTCCCTGGCCGATCCCCTGTCCCTGGGCATCCGGATCGACAACGACATCGACCGCGAAGCAGTACAGCCGGCCGTCGCCGACAAGCCGTCCCATGCCCACGACCGCCTTGCGCTCGTCCACTGCGCAGATCGCCGTGAGGCTCCCACCCAGGGCACGATGGCAGTCCTCGACCGGGGGCGACGTCCACCCAACTCGGCGCAGTAGTTCGATGTACTCGTCGGCCGTCGGGAGGCGCTCGACAAGCTCCACGGTCTGATCATCGCGCTTTGTGCCGTGTCCCGCTCATGGGTTGTCCCCGAACGCCCGCCCAACCGACCGCCGAGGCATACTCGCTGCCCTGACGGCGATCCTTGCCGCGTGGAGGCCGCGATTCCCATCCCGGGCCGCCCGTCGAACCAACAGATGAGTTCCGTCCCCGATCGCAGTCTCGACACCGACGGCCGATCCACCACCAGCGATCTGGAGGATTACGTGCCCAACCAGGATGACCCCAAGCTCTCCGCCAACGCGATTACGGCTCACCTCGGTGCCACCTTCGCGGGCTTACCCGTCTACGTGCACACGATCGAGCACGCCGACGGCCTCGTCCTCGTCGACACCGGCATGCTCGACTCGACGCCGGAGCTGGACGAGGAAGGCGCGCCCGTGCCGATGCCGGAGAACATCCCCCGAGACGTCGTGTGCGTCATCAACACCCATCTGCACTTCGACCACTGCGGCGGCAACCGCCTGTTTCCGGGTGTGCCGATCCACGTCCAGCGACTCGAGCTGCAAGGGCCTCATGACCCACCCGAGTGGGTCGACTTCCCGGGTGCGACCTACGTCGAGCACGACGGTGAGGCGGAGGTGCTTCCCGGCATCCGGCTGCTGCCGACGCCCGGCCACACAGACGGCCATCAGAGCGTCCTCGTCGACACGCCCGACGGGCTCGTCGTCATCGGCGGCGACGTCGCGTACACGTACGACGAGCTCGGGAGCGGCGCGACCGAGGGACAGCGGCTCGTGCTCGCGCTGGCCGCTCCGACGTGGCTCACGCACGCGGGAGGGGGGCCGAAGGTTCCCCGCCCGAACTAGAGGGCTTGATGTGGGTGGAGACCGGGCCTCGTCCGCAGAGACGGCCAGGGCCGCACCTGTCGCGAGATCATGCGGGCCGCTCGACGGCGGTTACGATCGACGATTCCCGACCCGCGCAACTCGGAGGTGAATACGGATGAACGACAGGCCGATGTGGCAGGTGGCGCGCCTCGACGACATCGAGCGTCGCGACAGGGACATCCCCGTGCGCGAGCACTTCGGGATCCGCGCATTCGGGATCAACGCCTACACGCCCGGTGAGGACGGGAGACTCGTCAGCGAGCACGACGAGTCGGGGTCGGGTCAGGAGGAGCTGTACATCGTGCTCGACGGCAAGGCGACCTTCGAGATCGACGGCGAGACGGTCGACGCGCCCGCAGGAACGTTCGTATTCGTCCGGCCGGAGTCGCAGCGGAAGGCGACGGGCGACGGAACCGTCCTCGCTCTCGGCGCCACCCCCGGCGAGGCGTATCAGGCGCTCGACTGGGGTGACGCGTGGTCGTTCCATCGAGACTCGATGGTTGCCTACGGTGACAAGCGCTATGCCGACGCAGTCGAAGCGGTTCGCGGAGGCCTCGAGCACACGCCGGACCACCCCGGCCTCCATTACAACTACGCGTGCTTCGCCACGCTCGCGGGAGACACGGGCGACGAAACGTTCGCCCACCTCAGGCGGTCCGTGGAGCTGCACCCGTCCTTCCGCGACCAGGCGCGCAAAGACGACGATTTCGCTGCGGTACGCGACGACCCGCGGTTCGAGCAGGCTCTTCGTCAGTAGTGACGCACGACAGACAGGTCATCGGTCTGCACCGTCAAGACCGTTCTGCTACCGGACCGCCGAGCGCCTGCTCTCGAGCTACGTCGCACGGCGCTCCCACTGCTCGCGCGTCATCTCGTACTCCACCTCGCCCTGCTCGACGCCCTCCACGGGCGCGGTGATGGAGCTGGGGAATGTCCGCACGTAGGTGAGGCCGGCCCGCTCCATCACAGCCCGCGAGCCCGCGTTGACGGAGAGGGTCTGGGCGATGATCCTGTCGAGCCTGACGTCATCGAAGCCATAGCGCACTAGCTCCCGCGCCCCCGCCGAGGCGAATCCCTTGCGCCACTGACGCCGAAGCAGGCGATAGCCCAGGTCGGCCACACCCGGGTCATTGGGCTGGTCGGGGCCGTGGGCGGGCTGAAGCGTCCACCAGCCGACGAACTCGTCGTCGACGAGCCCGATCCAGAAGCCGAGTCCATCAATCTTCTGCGCGGCATCCATCCGTCGCGCGTGGTTGGCCTCGACCTCCTCGCGTGAGCTTGCTCGACCGCTGAGGTAGCGCATCACCTCGGGATCCGAGTCGAGTTCGACCTCCAGCTCGAGGTGCTCGTCGGCGAGCGGCACCAGCGTGAGCCGCGCGGTGTGCAGGGTCTTCTGCGGCATCGAACGATTGACGCACCCGTGAGGACGTGGCGGTCGTCCCCGCTGGGTGGTCGAGGGACATTGTGGTCCATTGCGTGGGCATCGAACGAGATCAGATACCGCGTCATCCCATGCGTCTCTTGTCCCGGCAGCCTCCTCCGGCCGCACGTCGATGTTGCTCTGAGGTCCGCCGCCGGCGCATCGAGACCATGAGGTTCCACGGATACGGGCGTGCGTACCCGGCGGGACGGCGGCAGATCGTCGGCCGGTCTTCCATCTCAGCGACGCAGAGCAGTACCGGCGACTCAACGACGCGGTCTGCGTCGGAGTCGGTGAGGTGCGCTCGCCGGCCTATCCCGACCAGCTCGACCCCGATCTCGTGCTGGACGTCGCGGAGCTGATCCGGGACCGATCGCGGACTGACGGCGGGCGCCCGCCGCTTGCCGCCGTTGCGACGCACGGGCCGGCTACTCAGTGGTCTGGATCGAATCGTCTGCGCGGATGCGGATGGGCGGTCAGGCAGGCGCCCGGATCGACTCCGGGAGGATCCTGAGTCGCTCCACGAGCGTGAGGAAGGCGGCCCCGAACGGCGCGTCCTCGACCTGGGCCCTGACGCCGTCCCAGTCGATCTGCTCGCGGAGCGAGCGGGCGATCTCGAGCACGGGCCGGAAGTCGGGGTCCTGCTCGCTCATGGCGAGGAGCTTCGTCGTGAGGACGTCGTCGATGGACGCCACGAGGAGGGGGAGGGCTGCGACCTCGAGCTGGGCGGCGCGGACGAAGTGGCCGTCGTCCACCGGTCCGCCGGCCGGGTGGAAGATGAGGTCGACCAGGACCTCGCCGTCGTATGCCTTGACGAGCCAGCCCTCGGGTGGGCGCTCCGTGCGCATGCCGACCTCCTCGAGCGCTTCGAAGGCCCGCTCGACGTCCTCCTCGCGGACGAGGAAGTCGACGTCGTGGTCGGTGGGCGGCCCTCCGCGCGCCCACGCAGCAAGTCCTCCACCGAGGAGGAACTCCACGTCGGCGTCGCGGAGCGCGCCGGCCGCCTTCTTCATCGTCGCGATCAGGTCGGGGAACTCGTCGCTCGGCGTGTAGCCCATGGGTGCGGTCTACCCCGGCCGTCTGCGTGCGAATCCGACGGGGCGCCCGTCGGCCCCTCACCACTCAGGCGGCCTGCGCCCGGCGGATGCGCCAGGAGCGAAGCAGGCTGACGAGGGCTGCCTCCTCCTCCCGTAGCCCGCCGTTGCGTCCGGAGACGACGCGGAGCTTGCGGTCACGGAAGTGCTCGAGCGTCCGGCCCTCCCGCCACTGCTCGACGACGGCCGGGCTGACGTAGGAGGCGCGGGCCACTGCCGCCGTGTTGCCGAGCTCGCCGCCGACGCGGCGCATGACCGATGCGAGCACACGACGCTCGTCGGTCGTCTCGTCCGGCGGGCCGTGCTCCGCGAGCGCCACCGCTGCGGACAGGGTGCCGCCCCACGTCCGGAAGTCCTTCGCCGTGAACGTCTCGCCGAGGTGCTCGGCGATGTAGGCGTTGAGGGCAGCTGCCGTGAGGTTCGCCGGAGCCCCGTTGCGGTCGAACCGCAGCAGGCGGGCGCCGCCGTCGTACTGCAGGAGCGCGCGCACCGCCTCGGCGAGCTCCGCGTCGACGAGCGTCGTCCGGACGAGAATGCGGTGCTTGGCGCGGAAGTGGAACACGACGTGACGGCCGCGTACCGAGACGTGGCGCTTCGAGAGCGTCGTGATCCCGTATGTCCGGCTCGACCGGGCCGATCGCTCCGATCCGACCCGGAACCAACCGCGGTTCACGAGCGTGACGCCGAGCGCGCAGGCCCAGTCGCGCTCGTACGGCCCGAGCTCGAGGTCCTGTGCGACCTGCTCGCGCAGCCCCGGGAGCCGTTCCCCGAAGAGCACCAGCCGATCGAACTTCGCGCGCTCCTGCGCGGCCCGGAAGTCGGGGTGGTAGAGGTACTGCCGCCGTCCGGCCGCGTCGACGCCGGTCGCCTGGAGCCGTGCGGACGCGTTGGGAGAGATCCAGACGTCCCGCCACGCGGGCGGGATCACGAGCTTCTCGATGCGCTCGATGTGCCGCTCGTCGGTGATCCGCTCCCCCCGGCTGTCGACGTACCGGAACGGCTTTCGGCGACCGAGCCTTCGCCAGCCGCCGCGGCGCGGCAATCCCTACGCTCCCGGACCGAGCAGGGACGCCCGGCGAGGCGCATCGAGGCCTGTCGCCCGGCGCGTCACCGCTGGACGGCGCCTGTCGCCACGCGCTCGTAGTGCGGGAGGATCTCCGACGTGCAGAAGCGGAGGAAGCCCTCCTGTTCGGGGCCCACCTGGTGGAGGTAGACGTGCGTGTAGCCGGCCTTCCGGTACTCGTCGATCTTGGCGATGTGGGCTTCCGGATCCGGGCCGCAGACGATCGCCCCCGCGACGTCGTCCTCGCCGACCATGCCGGATGCGGCCTCGAAGTGCGACGGCAACGGCAACTCCTGCGCGAGCGGGCCCTGGAGCGCCGCGTTCGGCCACCACTCGAGCGCGGTGCGACGCGCGTCTGCCTCCCGGCTCGCCCAGCACACGGTGACCTGCCCGTATCGAGGCTTGCCACTGCCGCCTGCCTCGTCGAAGGCTGCCAGCAGCCCGCCTTCGGGGGACGTCCCCACCAGGCCGTCGCCGATCCGTCCTGCGAGCTCGGCCGCCTCGGGGCCACCGGCGGCGACCATCACGTCGATCGTCTCCTCGGGAAGCGTGTAGATGCGGGCGTTCTCGACCGTGTAGTGCTGCCCGCGGTGGCTCGTGAGCTCACCGCGCCAGAGATCGCGCATCACGTCCACGGCCTCCTCGAGCATCTCGCGCCTGATCTCGGTCGAGGGCCAGCGCTGCCCGAGGACGTGCTCGTTGAGGTTCTCGCCTGTGCCCACGCCGAGGAAGAAGCGCCCCGGCAGCATCGAGGCAGCCGTCGCGGCCGCCTGCGCGACGATCGCCGGGTGGATCCTGATGGTCGGGCAGGTGACGCCGGTACCGACCACGAGCCGCTCGGTCGCCAGCGCGATCCCGCCGAGCACGCTCCAGACGAACGCGCTCTCCCCCTGGCGGTCTGTCCAGGGGTGAAAGTGGTCCGAGACGAGCGCGAAGGTGAAGCCGGCCTCCTCGGCCAGCGCAGCGTTCCGCACGAGGTCGAGCGGTCGATGCTCCTCGCTCGAGATCGCGTATCCAAGCTCCACTTTCGCCTCCTCGTCCGTTCGCCGGCCCTGACGTGAGCCGCGCGCTCGACCACGGTTCCCCCCGCCACCTGCGCCTAAACCGTCTGCTCACCCGGCGCGCCGTACGGCGTCAGGCTCGCGGCGGCGACTGCGGCCTCACGATCCGGATGGAGCGAGAAGAGCCTGTCGAGAAGCGTTATCTCGAAGATCCGCCTGATGCCTTGCGCGGGGCACACGACCGTCACCCTGCCGCCCGTCGGTCCCAGCCTCTTCAGCGCCCCCAGAAGCACGCCGAGGGTCATCGAGTCCACCAGCGTCGCGTCGGTGAGGTCGATCACGAGCGCCGAGGCGCCGCGGTCGAGCGCGACCGTGATCGCGCGTCGCAGATGTGGGGCGGTGTGGAGGTCGGAGTCTCCCCTGACCGCGATGACGGCGACTCCGTGGCCGCCGTCCGTCGATTCCACTGCGAAATGTGTCGGCCGAGAGCTGCCGACGAGGGCGCGCTCGGCCGGCGAGCGCTTCCTCCGTGGAGTCGGAGGCGCCTTCCCGCCTTCGGGACTCGGGGTGGGCACGAAGCCCACCCCGAGCACCGGCGGTTCAGCTCGCCCCGAGGGGCTCCCGCTCATCGTCATCCTCTTTCGACTCGTCGTCACGATCGAGCTTGTCCTTCACGTCGTCGACCAGGTCGCGGCCCTTGTCCTTGAGCTCGCCCCAGCCCTCCTGGGCCTCGCCCTCGGCCTGCTTGGCCTTTCCTTCGATGCGATCCGAATCCATTGCGCTTCCTTCCGGTAGGCGTAAGTCGTCTCTTCAGGCGTGAGTCGTCCTCCTGGAGGTACCCGCCTCGAGCGGTTTCGACACACGTCCCTCGCGGCAAGAGGCGGTGGGGGCGGCTCCGGTGGGTTCGGGTCGGGAAGCGGCGGCTCGGGCGGCTCTCCCGGCGGGACCGGCGGCTCGGGAAGCTGCTCGACCATGGGAGCGATGTGTCCCGCTCCTGCCGATCTCAAACGTCGCAGAGAGGTTTTCGGAGCACCGTCACGGGTACCCGAGCGCGACGACACGAGCCCGGGACGACTGTAGGGCGCGCTACGCCTCCATCACGGAGAGCACGTTCCCGGCCGGGTCCTTGAACCACGCGATGCGTGGTCCGGGGACCCGGGCGATCCCCTTCGAGTCCTGGTCGAAGCCCTCGTACCGCTCGAGCTCCACTCCGCGTGAGCCGAGCTCGTCCACGGCCGCGTCGATGTCGTCCACGGGAAAGTTGAGGATCGTGTACGTGGCGGGCGCGTGATCCTCCTTGGGATAGATCAGTGTCGGACGGTCGCCGGCGAGGTGGAGGGTGAGCATCCCGTTCTCCTCCGACACCTCGATCCCCAGCGTCTCTCCGTAGAACGTGCGGGCTTTCTCGATGTCGTCCACCGCGAAGCCGCTGAATGCCTTGGTCTTGGCGAACACGGTGCCTCCTCCCGTCGGGCTCGGTCGGCATGGAGCACGTAGCCGTTCGACTCCCGCGCCAAACCCGGACGGGCGCGTGGCCGGCGTCCCGGTTACGTCCCGGGCCGAAACGGGAACACCTGCGGCATGCCGCGAGCGATCTGGTCCGGCGCGATCTCGTTCGGGCTCGTCAACGTGCCCGTGCGGATGTACAGCGCGATCGCGGAGCAGGACGTCCATTTTCACCTGCTCCACTCGAAGGACGACTCGCGGATCGGGTACGACAAGGTGTGCAAGAAGGAGGGCAAGCCGGTCCCGGACGACGAGATCGTCAAGGGCTACGAGGTCTCGGAGGGCAAGTACGTCTACGTGACCGACGAGGACTTCGAGGCGGCGGCGGGGGAGAGCTACAGGTCGATCGACATCCAGGATTTCGTGGACGTCGACGAGGTCGACCCGATCTACTTCGAGCGAACGAGCTACCTCGGCCCGGCAGACGGCGCCGAGAAGCCGTATGCGCTGCTCGTGCGGGCGATGGAGGAATCCGGGCTGGTGGGGATCGCGACGTACGTGATGCGCGACAAGCAGCAGCTCGGCTGCCTGCGCGTGCGTGACGGGTTGATCGTGCTGGAGAAGATGTTCTTCGCCGACGAGATCAGGCCGACGAAGGGGATCGCGCCGCGTAGGACGTCGGTCGGCAAGCAGGAGCTGGCGATGGCCCTCGACCTGATCGATCGCTTCCGGGGCAGCTTCGAGCCCGAGACGTACGAGGACACCTACCGGGAGGCGCTGTTGCGCGTGATCGACCGCAAGCGCAAGGGGAAGGACGTGCACGTCGAGCCGGCGGCGGAGCGGGAGGAGCCGGTCGACCTGCTCGAGGCCCTCCGGGCGAGCGTCGAGTCGCACCGTCGCAACGGCCGCAAGGCGCGGCGCGGCAACGGGTCTCTGTCGGGCCTGAGCAAGGCCGAGCTCGAGAAGCGTGCCCGCCGAGCCGGCATCGAGGGTCGCTCGTCGATGACGAAGGACGAGCTCGTCGAGGCGCTCGAGGCGACCTAGCCGCCTCGGGGTGCCTCAGATCGTCTCGGGCACCATCTCGATCGCGCCACACGGGCACTCGGCGACGCAGATGCCGCAGCCCTTGCAGAAGTCGTAGTCGAACGCGTACCCGCGGCCCGCAGCCTCGCGCTGCAGGCCCTCGAGCTTGATCACGGAGTTGTCGGGGCAGACCCCGAAGCAGTTGTCGCAGTCGAAGCAGTTGCCGCAGGAGAGGCAGCGGCGCGCCTCGAACAGCGCCGTCGTCTCGTCCAGCCCGCCGACGACCTCCTCGAACGTCGATCGTCTCCGGGCGAGCTCCAGCGTCGGCTGCACCGACCGCGGGGCGTCGGTGTAGTACCAGGTGTTGAGCGTCTCGAAGCCCGCAAGCTCGTGCTTCGGCGCCGGCTCGTAGGACTCCCGGCGGAGCCACGCGTCGATGTGCCGGGCGGCCTTCTTGCCGTGACCGACGGCCACCGTCACCGTGCGCTCGGCGGGCACCATGTCGCCGCCCGCGAAGACGCCCGGATAGCCGGTCATCAGGTTCGGCCCGACCTTGACGACGCCGTCGGCCACCTCGATCCCCGGCACGCCCTCCAGCAGCGAGAGGTCCGCCTCCTGTCCGAGCGCGAGGACCAGCGCGTCCGCCTCGAGCTCCTCGACCTCGCCCGTCGGCTGTGGGAAGCCGTTCTCGTCCAGCTCCATCCGTTCCAGCGTGAGGACGCCCGGCTCGGCACGCTTGACCGTCGAGAGCCACTTCATCCGCACGCCCTCCTCCTCGGCCTCCTCGACCTCGAAGTCGTGAGCGGGCATCCGGTCGCGTGTGCGCCGGTAGACGACCACGGCCTCCTCGGCGCCGAGTCGCTTCGCAGTGCGCGCGACGTCCATCGCGGTGTTGCCGCCACCGTAGACGGCGACGCGGCGGCCGAGGAGCGGCTTCTCCTCTCCCTCCATGCTGTGGAGCACCGCGACCGCGTCGAGGATCCGCGCCGCCTCCCCCGCCGGGACGTACGCGCGCTTTCCGATGTGCGCGCCGACCGCGAGGAAGACGGCATCGAATCCCTCGTCGCGCATCGCGCCGGGGACGTCCGTCACCTTCGTGCCGAGCTCGAGCGTCACGCCGAGCCCGACGATCCGTGCGATCTCCGCGTCGAGGATCTCGCGCGGCAGGCGATAGCGAGGGATCCCGAAGCGCATCATCCCGCCGGCGTGCTCCTCCGCGTCCCGGATCGTGACGTCGTGGCCGAGCCGCGCGAGGTGGTAGGCCGCCGACAGTCCGGACGGGCCGGCGCCGACGACGAGGACGCGCTGGCCGGACGCCGGGGCGTCGGCCGTCACCCGCCATCCCTGGGCGATGGCCTCGTCGCCGAGGAACCGCTCGACCGCGTTGATGCCCACCGCGGAGTCCAGCTGCGCGCGATTGCACACGGTCTCGCACGGGTGGTAGCAGACGCGCCCCATGACCGCCGGGAAGGGGTTGTCCTCCATGAGCTTCCGCCACGCCCGCTCGTAGCCCTCGCCGCCCTCCTCGGCCTCGTACAGCCAGGCCTGGATGTTCTCGCCCGCCGGGCAGGCGTTGTTGCACGGCGGCAGAAGGTCGCGGTAGACGGGACGCTCGGTACGCCAGCTGCCGGTCTTGTTGGCGAGGCTGGAGCCGACGTCGAGCGTGATCGCGAACGGCTTGTTCATGCGACGGGCACCTCCTCGAGCAGCCCGAAGCGGCGGATGTTCCGGTCGGCGATCGCCTGCAGGCGCTCGATCACGTCCGTCCTGGGGGGATCGCCGAACAGATGGGCAAAACGGCGCTGAAGCCGCAGGTACTCCTCGACGGGGACCGGCCGCCTGATCCTCGAGACCGCCACGACCTCGCCGTGCTCGGCCTCGAAGACCGGGAACAGCCCGGTCTCCTTGGCGAGGCGCGCGATCCGGATCGTGTCCTTGGACGCAGCGCCCCAGCCGAGCGGGCAGGGAACGAAGACGTGCAGGTAGCGAGCGCCGTGGAATTGCATCGCGCGCTCGACCTTGGCCTCGAGGTCGTGGAGCTCGGCGACCGTCGCGGTCGCGACGTAGGGGATCTCGTGCGCCATCGCGATCAGGGCCGCGTTCTTCCCCTGGCCGAAGGAGTTGCCGGGCTCCTCCCCGACCGGCTTCGTCGTCGCGGTGCGCGCGGCCGGGGGCGTCGCGCCCGACCGCTGCACGCCCGTGTTCATGTAGGCCTCGTTGTCGTAACAGACGTAGAGCACGTCGTCGCCGCGCTCGAACATGCCCGACAGGCAGGCGAAGCCGATGTCGAGCGTGCCGCCGTCGCCTCCCTGGCCGATGACGCGGATGTCGGTGCGGCCCTTCGCCTTCAGCGCCGCCGCGACGCCGGACGCGACGGCGGGCGCGTTGCCGAAGAGCGAGTGCACCCAGGGAAGCTGCCAGGAGCTCTCCGGGTACGGCGTCGAGAAGACCTCGAGGCATCCGGTCGCGTTGGCCGCGATCAGCCGGCCCTCCGTCGCGCGCATCGCGGCGTCGAGGACGTAGCGCGCGCCCAGCGCCTCACCGCAGCCCTGGCACGCCCGGTGGCCCTTGGTCAGCGTGTTCGAGCGCTCGCGATCGGCCTGGACGGACCGCCCGCCCTCGTCCAGCAGCCGATTGCCCACCGCGAAGCTGCCGACCTGGAAAAACTTGACCGGACGGTAGGGCATCAGTGAGACCCCCCTGCGACGAGGCCGAGGTCCCGCAGGATGTTCTCGGCGTGCGGCCCGGAGCGTCGCGTCGCCTGCTGGCGCTGCAGCTCGCGCTCGACGAGCTGCCGGTCCATGTCGAGGAAGTGGAGGCGGTTCGGCTCGAGCCGGCCGGCCTGCACGTCGTCGAGCAGCCCGAGCAACGAGCGCCGCGTGACGGGACGGCCGCCGAGGCCCGCGACGACGTCGAAGACTGCCGGGGGCAGGCCCGCGAGCGCGAGTCGTACGTTCTGGCCGACGATCCCGCCGATGCCCACGGCGAACGCGCGCTCGACGACGACCACGCTGGTCGCATCGCCGAGCGCATCGCGGAGCTCCTCGAGCGGGAAAGGACGGAAGCACGTGATCCCGAGCGCGCCGATGCGCACGCCCTGGTCGCGGAGCTCGTCGACGACGTCCTCGATCGTCCCGAGCATTGATCCGAGCGCGACCACGATCGTCTCGGCTCCTTCCGTCCGATACCGGCGGAGCAGCCCGCCCGAGGTGCGCCCGAAGGCCTGCGTGAACTCGGAGGCGATCTCGGGCACGAGGTCGAGCGCCTGCATCTGCTTCGCGTGGGCGAGGTACCGCACCTCGGTGAACGCCTCGGGGCCGACCATCGCACCGATCGTGACGGGCTCGTCGGGGTCGAGGACCTGGCGGGGGGCATAGGGCGGCAGGAACGCGTCCACCTGCTCCTGGGAGGGGATCTCGAGCGGCTCGACAGCGTGCGTGAGGACGAAGCCGTCCATGCAGACCATCACCGGCAGCGAGAGCTCCTCCGCAAGCTTGAACGACTGGACGTGCAGGTCGATCGCGGCCTGGTTCGACTCGGCGTAGAGCTGGATCCAGCCGGAGTCGCGCTGCGACATCGAATCCGAATGGTCGTTCCAGATGTTGATCGGCGCCCCGATCGCGCGGTTCGCGAGCGTCATCACGATCGGGAGGCCCAGGCCGGAGGCGTTGTAGAGGGCCTCGGCCATGTAGAGGAGCCCCTGGCTGGCGGTCGCGGTGTACGCACGCGCCCCGGTCGCCGAGGCGCCGATCGCCGCCGACAGGGCGGCGAACTCGGACTCGACGAGCAGGTACTCGCACGGCGAGAGCTCTCCGGATCGCACCATGTCGGAGAGCGCCTCGACGATGTGCGTCTGCGGCGAGATCGGGTACGCGCTGATCACCTCCGGCCGGCAGAGCGCGACGGCCTTCGCGACCGCGAGCGAGCCCTCGAGCTGGTCACGCATGGGCGACCCCGCTCCCTTCCCTGACGACCGCGAACGCGGCGAGCGCGGCCGCGACGTTCCCCTCGCCCGTCGCGCCGGTGAACCGTCGCCGGATCGCCGTCGTCACGGCCTCGACCGAGACCACCCCGGTGAGGGCGGCGAAGCCCCCCAGCAGGGCGGCGTTCGGGAGCGGGCGCCCGAGGTGCTCGCGCGCGAGCTCGCTCGCAGGAACCGTGATCACGCGCTCGGGACGGAACCGCTCGACGAACTCGGTCAGGCCGAGCTCGTCGAGCGACCGGCCGGTGTTGATCAGGACATACGCCTCGGGGCCCACACCGCCGAAGAGGTCGACCTGGTGCAGGAGCGTCGGATCCTGGACGATCAGCGCATCCGGCTCGACGATCGGCTCCCGCGACCGGATCGGGCGGTCGTCGATCCGGCAGAAGGCGGTGACAGGCGCACCGGTCCGTTCCGACCCGAACGTCGGGAACGCGACCGCGTGCCGGTCCTCCCCGAACGCGGCGACCGAGAGCATCTCGGCCGCGGTCACGACGCCCTGGCCGCCGCGTCCGTGGATCCGTACTTCGAACACGTCCCAATGGTCGCCCGGCGCGTGTCGGCCCTGCATCAGAGCGGCCGCGGTTCGCGCTCCGTAGTTCCCCACACGCCCGGATCGTCGTGGGGCGGTGTTCGCGGCCGAGGTCTCCCTGCGGGCGACCGATCCCTGCGAGCGGCCGGTCTACGCTCTACGCATGCCTGCCTCGGCCCTCACGAAGGAGATCGACGAGCTCTACGGGCTGCCGCTCGACGAGTTCACGAAGGAGCGGGACGCGCTGGCCCGTCGCCTCCGCTCGGACGGCCGCCGCGAGGAGGCCGCCGAGGTGGCCGAGCTTCGCAAGCCGGTGCTCGCAGCCTGGCTCGTCAACCGGCTGGCGCGCGAGCGGCGCGACGACGTGCGCGAGCTCGTCGCGGCCGCCGATGCGGTCCGCAAGGGCGAGGCAGATGCGCACGATCGGTTCCGGCGTGCGGCCGACGAGCTGGTGCGCGCCGCCCGCGATCTCGTCGCAGGCGACGGCCGGAAGCCGACGGACGCCGTCCTGCGCGACGTCGCGACGACGCTGCGTGCCGCCGCCGCGGCCGACCCGACGCTGCTCACGAGCGGCCGCCTCACCCAGCCGGTAGAGGCAACGGGGTTCGAGGCGATGGCGGGCGCGGTTCCCCGGAAGGTGCCGAAGGCCCGCGAGCAGCGCGACGACACACGGGCGGCCAAGAAGCGCGTGGAGGCCGCACGCAAGGCCGTATCGGAGGCACGCGCCGAGGCGAGGAGGCTCGGGAAGGAGGCCGACGCCGCCGAGCGCGAGGCACGGCGGCTGCGCACGGAGGCCGATCGGGCCGAGCAGGCGATTGCCGAGGCCGAGGAGCTGCTCGCCGCCGCCCGGAAGCGGCCGGCCTAGCGCTCGAGGCCGACGACGAACTCGCGCTCGCGGCCTTCCCAGGTCACGTGCAAAGACCTCGCGACCCGCTTCAGGAGCGAGACGACCGCGGCGTTGTCGCCGCACACGGTCGCCACCAGCTCCGTGATCCCGGCGGCCCGCGCGTCGGACGCGAGCTCGCGGGCCAGGACCGAGCCGATCCCGCGGCCCTGGTGCGCGTCGGCGACCTCGAAGGCGATCTCCGCGGACGCCCCGTCGCGGACGAGCCGCGCCATCCCGGCCGGCTCCGCGTCGCCGTCGACGTAGGCGACGAGAACGTGATGGTCGCCGTCGACGCGCGCCAGCGCCGCGAGCTCCTCCTCCCGCAGCCGCGGCTTCGCGCCGCAGAACCGCAGCTCGCGCGAGCGGGCTCCGAGTCGGCCGAACAGCGCCGCGACGGTCTGCGTGTCACCGTTCCGGAGCTGCCTGACCGTGATCCCCTCGACGTACCGTGCGTGCATTGTCCGATGGTGGTCGACGCGCACGACCCTGCGCTTCGCCACGGCGGGCCATCTTGTTGACATGGCCCGTTCGGGCCATCATCATCGCGGGTGATGGAGCAGGACATCCGCTTCTGCGAGCTCGACGGGCGCCGCATCGCCTACGCGACCGTGGGGGAGGGGCCGCTGCTCCTCTTCGGCGGCAGGTGGGTCACCCACCTGGAGGAGGAGTGGGACGACGGGCCTGCCAGGGGGTTCTTCGTGGAGCTCGCGCGCTCACATCGCGTCGTGCGCTACGACCGCCTCGGGGTCGGGCTGTCCGAGCGCACGCTCGTCGACCCTCCGAGCGAGGAGGCCGAGACCCGCCAGCTCGCGACCGTCCTGCGGGCGAGCGGCGGCGGGCCTGCGACGGTGTTCGCCTGCTCGTGCGCCGGGCTCGCGGCCGCGCGCCTCGCGAGCGAGTCGCCCGAGGAGGTGCAGAAGCTCGTGTTCTTCGGGGGGTACGCCTCGCGCGACGACATCCCGGCCGCGACGCGCGAGTCGCTCGTCGACTTCGTGCGGGCGAACTGGCAGCTGGCGGCGCAGATGCTGGCCGGCCTCTTCGTCCCTCGCGGGAGTGGCGAGGAGATCGACGCCGTCAGCCGTTACCAGCGTCGTTCCGCGGACGCGGAGGTCGCCTCCGCGTTCCTCGATCTCGACCTGCGCTCGGATGCCGGTCCGTACCTGCCGAACGTCGAGGCACCAGCGCTCGTGTTGCACCGTCGCGGCGATCGCACCGTGCCGATCGGGCGGGGGCGCCAGCTCGCCTCGCTCCTGCCGAACGCCCGCTTCGTCGCGCTGAAGGGCGACTCCCATCTCCCCTGGATGGACGACCAGCGCGACCTCCAGCGGGCACTGGCGGGCTTCCTCGGCGACGTCGGCCCCACGGAGGCGAACGGCGACTCGCCGCTCAGCCCCCGTGAGACCGACGTGCTGCGGCTCGTGGCCGCGGGCCTCTCGAACCGCGAGATCGCCTCGTCGCTCGTGCTCAGCGAGCACACCGTCCACCGCCACGTCGCGAACGTCCTCCGCAAGCTCTCGCAGTCGTCGCGAGCGGCCGCCGCGGCGCACGCGACCCGCGCCGGGTACATCTAGCCTCGCCACCTATGCGACCCTCGACAGTCCCCCTTGCTCGGTGCCGACCCGCGCGTACGCGGCCGTGAACCCCTCGCGCCAGCTCGGGTACCGCAGCGTCCACCCGAGCTCGCGCTTCGCCTTGGCGTTCGACGCGCCCCGCGACTCCGTCAGCATCATGACCCCGACCTCGCCTGCCAGGATGCGGGCGAGCCACGTCGGGACGTGACGCGGCGGCTTGGCGCCGATCGCCTCCGCCAGCGCGGGAAGCCACTCGCGCACCGGCGCGGGGTCGTCGTCCACGACGTTGTAGACGCCGGGGTCGCCTCGCTCCAGTGCGAGCACGGTCGCCGCGGCCGCGTCGTCGAGGTGGACGAACGACCAGACGCCGCCGCCGTCGCCCACGATCGGGAACTGCCGCTTGCGCACGGGCTCGAGCTGGACGTCGTCGGGCGAGCCGTAGAAGCCGCCGTAGCGGAGCGCGAGCCCGCCCGCCTCGACCACCGTCTCCTCGAGATGGCGGATGGCGTCGAGCGTGCCGCGCATCTCGGGCAGCGGGTCGGGATCGAGGGGCTCCTGCTCGGTCACGACCTCGCCGCCGCCCCGGCCGGACGGCCAGCCCGCATAGCTCTGGGCGACGAAGCGCTCGACACCCGCCGCGCGGGCGGCGGCGAGCAGCGCGTCCGTGCCCTCGACGCGCAGCCGGTTGGTCTGGGCGAAGCTCCGGTCGAAATGCTTGATGTCGAGCCCACCCGCGAGCGAGGTCGCCTGGTGGACGATCGCGTCGGGCCGCGCTGCGGCGAGCGCCTCGCGGACTGCCCGTGCGTCGAGCAGGTCGAGCACGACCGGCTCGGCGCCCTGCGCCGCCAGCCGCTCCGCCTTCTCGCGTGAGCGGGACGTTCCGATCACGTGGTGCCCGCTCTCGACGAGCCGGGGCACGAGCCGGGTCCCGATGGCGCCGGTTGCGCCTGCCACGAAGACTCTCATCGTCTTCCTCCTCTCACTGGTTTCTCACAGAGGAGACGAGGGAAGGCGGCTGTCTGTGACGGTGTCACACCACGGGGTTGCGAACCCGTCTTCGAGGGTGATGGAGAGCGAGCAAGAGCTGCGCCCGTACCTGTTCGCGATCGCGTACCGGATGCTCGGGTCGGTCGCGGACGCGGAGGACGTCGTGCAGGAAGCGTTCCTGCGCTTCCACGCTGCGGACGTCGAGGTCGAGTCGCCGAAGGCATACCTGGCGACCGTCACCACGCGGCTCGCGATCGACGAGCTCCGCTCGGCCCGCCACCGACGGGAGGTGTACCCGGGGCAGTGGCTGCCCGAGCCGCTGGTCGAGGACGAGCAGGTGAGGCACGCGGAGACCGCGGACTCCCTCTCGATGACCTTTCTCCACCTGCTCGAGAAGCTGTCGCCCGTGGAGCGGGCGGTGTTCCTGCTGCGCGAGGTCTTCGACTACGAGTACGACGAGGTCGCTCGCATCGTCGGAAAGTCGGAGGCGAACTGCCGGCAGATCCTCGCCCGGGCGCACGCCCACATCCGTGAGGGGAGGCGCCGCTTCGACGTCTCCCGCGAGGAGCGCGAGGAGGTCGCGCAACGCTTTCTCGCGGCCTGGGAGGAGGGCGACACCGCGGCGCTCGTGGAGTGGCTCGCCCCCGATGCGACCGTCTACGGGGACGGCGGCGGCAACGCGCCGTCGGTCCCGGTGCCGCTGGTCGGTTCCGGGCGGGTCGCGAAGGCGCTCATCGGCTGGGGAGGGAAGGCGCGGGACCGCGGCTTCACCCACCGGTCGACGGATGTCAACGGCGAGCCGGGCGTCGTCTTCTACGACCCCGATGGACGGGCGACCTGGGTCGCGGCGCTCGAGATCGCCGACGGCGTGGTCGTCGCCGTGCGCTCGGTGCTGAACCCCGACAAGCTGACGCACGTCCCGCCGTCGGGCGCCTGATCCGAGAGCGCCGTCCTCAGAGAACGCGGACGGCGATCCCGGGGTAGTCGAGCACGAGGCCAGCGTCGTCGTACCCGATCACGTCCCGGTAGTCGAACGCGGGCGAGGCGTAGTCGAAGCGCAGCCGACCGTCGTCGTCCGGCAGCCGCGTGTACCTCTGCTCCAGCCGCTCCACCCGCGCATCCATCGCGCGGACGTAGGCCGCCGGCGCGTCGGCCGTCGCGCCCGCGGCCAGCCCGAGCCGACGTACCGGCAGGGCGTTCGTGCAGGCGGACGCCTCGAGATCGACGTCCAGGCACCCGTCGAGCTCCGGCGTGCTCCTGCCGCCGACGCGCCAGCCCCCGGCTCCGTCCGCCTTCAGCTGCACGTCGAACGCTCCGAGCGGCGACCGGCCTGCGACGTGGGCGAAGCGGGTCAGCCAGTTCGAATCGACCGAGACGGTGTACCGGACGCCCCACGCCTCACCCTCCTCGACGGCCGTCACGTGCCCCTCGAGCACCAGCTCCTCACCCTCGCGCCGGACGAAGACCACCTCGAAGCCCTCGCGTGCGCCCAGGTGTCGCCATGCCGCCACCGCGGGAAGGTTTGTCACCGGTGCTTGCCCTCCGGTTGGTGGTGGACGGCCTCGGCGGTGTCGCCGGCGAGGCCCGGCGCGAAGAAGCCGTGGCCGCCCGCTCCACACGTCCGAAGCGCATCCGCGCGGCAGTCCACCACCGCATCCCGGTCGGCGACCCGGATCGTGATCTGACCGAGCACGACACGAGTCTCGCAGGCGCCGGCCGGGTGGAGAGGAGTCAGCTGCCACAGACCCCGTCCCGGTATAGATCGAAGCGTGCAGTCCGCGCCCGCGACGAGCTGTGTCGTCCTCCTCACGCGAGACCTGCGGGTGCACGATCATCCTGCGCTCGACGCCGCGGTCGGGGAGGCCGCGCGCGTCGTCCCGCTGTTCGTCTTCGACGACGCGTTGCTCGCGACGTTCGGCGCGCCGAACCGGGTGGCATTTCTTCTCGACGCGCTCGCCGACCTCAGACACTCGCTCGCCTCACTGGGAGGCGGTCTCGTCGTCCGGCGCGGGGACACGGTGGCGGAGACGCTCCGCGTGGCGGAGGCAACCGGCGCGAGCCGGATCCATCTGAGCGAGGACGTGAGTGCCTTTGCGCGGTCGAGAGAGGAACGCCTTCGCCGCGCGGGGGCGGAGCGCGGCGTCTCCGTGCACGCGTACCCGGGCGTCACCGTTCTCCCTCCCGGCGACCTCTCGCCCGGTGACTCGGGCGGTCCCTACAAGGTGTTCACGCCGTATTGGAATCGCTGGCGCGCCACTCCGCGAAGGCTGCCACTGCCGGCGCCGGGCTCGATTCCCGCGGTCGAGGGCGTCGACGAGGGCCCGCTGCCAGTGCTGGGGGACCTCACACGCATCCGCGCGGCTTCGAATCTTCCGGAAGGCGGCGAGAAGGTTGCGCGCTCGCGCCTGGCGCGCTGGCTGCGCGAGGGGCTCGCCCGCTACGCCCAACGCCGCGACGACCTCGCCGTCGCCGGGACGTCGGGCCTGTCTCCCTACCTCCACTTCGGGTGCCTGTCGGCGCTCGAGGTGGTGCACCGCGCCGAAGCCGAGCCGGGCGGCGAGGCCTTCGTGAGGCAGCTCTGCTGGCGTGACTTCCACCATCAGCTGCTCGCGTCCGACCCCGCGCTGCCGATGCGGGACTTCCGCCCGCGCCAAGACCGGTGGCGCGACGACCCCGACGCCCTCGCCGCCTGGCAGGAGGGTGCGACCGGCTATCCGGTCGTGGACGCGGGAATGCGCCAGCTCCTCGCGCAGGGGACGATGCACAACCGCGCCCGCCTCGTCACGGCGTCCTTCCTCACGAAGCACCTCTACCTCGACTGGCGTCTCGGGGCGAAGCACTTCGCCGACCATCTCGTGGACGGCGACGTGGCGAACAACGTCGGGAACTGGCAGTGGGTCGCCGGCACGGGCGCGGACACCCGTCCGAATCGCGTGTTCAACCCGACCCGACAGGCTCGGCGTTTCGACCCCGAGGGCGCCTACGTCCGCCGCTGGGTGCCCGAGCTCGAAGGAATCGACGGCCCGGACGTGCACGAGCCCTGGCTGCTGGGCCACCTGCGCCCGGGCGCCTACCCGGGCCCGATCGTCGACCACGAGGAAGCTGTTCGCCGCTTCCGCGAGGCCAGAGCCGGCTAGCTAGCGGGCCGCGAGCGCGTCGCGGACGGCGTCGTCGAACGAGGTGAGCTCGATCGGAACGAGCTCGCGGATCCGGTCGTCCCCGGCGACGGTCGGCGTGCGCAGCCCGTCGATCAGGGGCCGGGCGACGGCAGCGTTCACCGGTGTCACCAGGTGGAGCCACCACGAGGACAGCCTCGGGGTGAGCACCGGCACCTCGACGATCGGGAGACGCTTGCCGCGCAACCGGGCGATCCGCTCCATCATCTCGCGGTACGTCATCACCTCCGGCCCGCCGACGTCGAACGACTCGCCGTGCGCGGCCTCGAGCCCACAGACGCCGGACAGGTAGCGGACGACGTCCCGTAACGCGATCGGCTGCGTCGGTGTCGAGACCCAGCGAGGACAGATCATGGCCGGCAGCCGGTCGACCAGCGCACGGATCGTCTCGAACGCGGCACTCCCCGGCCCGACCACCATCGCAGCGCGGAGGACCGTCACCGGCACGGGCCCGCCAGCGAGCCTCTCCGCCGTCTCGGCCCGGCTGCGGAGATGGCTGGAAGCGGCGTCCGCGGTGGCGCCCAGCCCGCCCAGGTAGACGATCTGGCGGACGCCGGCCCTCGCGCTCGCCGCCGCCACGTTGTCGGCGGCGAGCCGGTCGACGGCCTCGAAGTCGCCCGTGCCGAGCGAGTGCACGAGGTGGACGACGACGTCGCCCTCCCGGAAGAGGCCGTCGAGCGAGGCGACGTCGGTCACGTCCGCGCTCGCCGACTCGACGCCTCCGTCGGCCGGCTGCGCTCGACGCGAGGCCGCGACGACGTCGCACCCGAGGGCGAGCTCGGGCACCAGTGCGCGACCGATCACGCCCGAAGCCCCGAGGACGACCGCTCTCATGTTGCGCCGCCCGCCGCCCGCTCGAGGAATCGTCGACCGACGGCACGGTGAGCGCGGGCCTGGAGCGCGGTGTACAGCGCCCGACGGAGCGATCGCCTTCTCATGCTTCCGCCGAGGCGGGGCAGGTAGCCGCCGACGACGAGCTCCAGCTCGAGCGTCGCGTGCTGTGCGACCACGAGCGACCCGCCCGGTCGCGCGACGAGCAGGCCGCCGCGTATCGGATACCGGCACCGGACCGTGTGACTGTCGACCGTCACCTCCGGTCGCCCGAACCGCAGCAGCGGCACGATGCCGGCGAGGACCAGCAAGACGTCGTTCCTCCGTGACCGCGGGCGGACCAGCCCGTGAGAGAAGCGCGCGACCTCCTCGAGGTAGCGCCGTCCCAGTTCCTGCGCGCCTTCCTCGTCGGTCGTGACCACCTTCCGCTCCAGCGTCGTCCACTGGCGGGATTCGACCGCGCCGGCGGCTGTCTCGTGCTCGGTCGTGAACCAGTCGTGCGTGGAAGCGTCCATGCCCTGCTCAGTCGACGGCTGCCGCGAGGGTCTCGGCGGCCTGGACGACGTCCCCTCCGAGGTGCGCGGCGTGCGCCTTGCGCGCGACCCGCGCGCTCGCCGCCGCCCCCGCGATCCACAACGGAGCGTGGAGCGTTACCTCCCTCAGCCGTGTGGCGCTCTCGTCGAACGCGCCGGAGGTGGTTCCGGAGATCACGACCGCGGCCGGCGCGAGCACCTGCGCGGCTTCGACGACCGAGGCGACCGGCGTGTCCGCGCCGAGATAGTTGATCCGCCAGCCCTGCTCGCGGAGCGCGAGGCCGAAGGCCAGGAGCGGGAGGTCGTGGAGCTCGCCTTCGGCGCACGCCAGGAGCGCTCTCGGCCCCGTGCCACGGTCCCACGAGCGCGCGAGGGCCGTCAGCCGCCCGCGCACGAGGTTGCTCGCGAAATGCTCCTGCGCCACGGTCGCCTCTCCCTGCTCCCACCGCTGCCCGAGCTCGTGCAGGTACGGCATGAGCACGTCGCGGAGCACCACGTCGAGCGTCAGAGTCGCGAGCAGCCGGTCGAGCGCGCGCTGGGCGGCGGTCTCGTCGAACCGGTCGAGCGCGGCCTCGAGCTCGTTCGCGTCCGCGATCGGGATCGGCGCCGCCGTCGTCTCGCCGACCTCCTCGGCGAGGGCGAGCCGCGCCGCCTCGGCCGCCGATAGGCCGTTGCCCAGGTGTGCGCGCATCGCGAGCACCCGGGCCACGTCGTCCTCGCCGTAGAGCCGGAAGCCGCCGGGCGTGCGGCTGGGCGCGAGCAGGCCGTACCGGCGCTCCCATGCGCGCAGGGACTCGACGGGCACGCCGACCCGGCGAGAGAGCTCGCCGATGCGGAGCACCTTCTCCGTGGAGCTCATCGGAGCCCCCGTGGCGGCAGCGGGACGGGGTGGGAGCCCGTCACGTGCGGTCTCCGCCGGTGAGGTGGGCGGCGGCTTCCGCCCGCGTGGCTCGGCTCGCCGCTCGGCGGGAGAGCGCCGACGGCCACCAGACGCGGTCGCCGAGGTCGAAGGTCAACGCGGGGACGAGGATCGAGCGCACGACGAGCGTGTCCAGGAGCACGCCGAATGCGACCGTGATCCCGAGTTGCGTCAACGCCACGAGCGGGAGCACCGCGAGCACCGAGAACGTGCCGGCGAGGACGATCCCTGCCGACGTGATCACGCCGCCGGTGACCGCCAGCCCCTTCAGCATCGCCTCGCGCGTGGGCAGGACGAGCGCCTCCTCACGCACGCGCGCCATCAGGAAGATGTTGTAGTCCACGCCGAGGGCCACGAGGAAGATGAACGCGAACAGCGGATAGCTCGGATCCTCCCCCGGGAAGTCCGCCACGACCTCGAAGAGCAGGAGGCTGCCGCCGAGAGCCGCGAGGAACGAGAGGACGACCGTGGCCATCAACATCACCGGCGCCACCACCGAGCGGAGGAGCAGCACGAGGATGCCGAGCACGACGAGGAGGACGAGCGGGATCAGCAGCTTCGTGTCCCGCTCGACCGCGGTGCGCAGGTCGGCCTCCTCCGCGGTCGCGCCGCCCACGAGAACCGCATCGCCGACGGCAGCGCGAAGGTCGCGGCGGAGCGGCTCGATCGCGGCGAACGCAGCCTCGTCGAACGGATCCTCCTCGAGGACGACGTCGAACCTCGTCCCGGGCTCTCCGCGCTCGGGCTGCCCGACCCGCGTCACCCCGTCGGCCGACCGGGCGGCCTCGAGGGCTGTGTCGGTCTTGCCCGGGTCCGTGACGAGGACGACCGTCGGAGCGCCTTCGCCGGCCGGGAAGGACCGCTCGAGCAGCTGCTGGCCCTGAACGGACTCGACCGAGCCGCGGAAGGAGTTGGCGGTCGTCAGGTCGTCGTCGAGTCCGAGCGTGCCGAGGGCGAGCGCCGCGAGCGCAAGCGTCGTGGCGATCCACGCCGTGCGACGGCGCCGGTCGATCGCACGGCCGAGCCGGCTCCAGAAGCCCGAGTCGGGTGAGTGCACGGCGCCGACCCGCGGGACGAACGGCCAGAACGCGCGGCGCCCTCCGATCAGGAGGAGCGCGGGGAGGAGCGTCAGCATCGCGGCGGCCGTGACCGCGACGCCCATCGCGCCGACGGGGCCGAGGCCCGCGGTCGAGTTCACGCTCGCGAAGGAGAGGCAGAGCAGTGCGGCGACGACCGTGCCCGCGGACGCGGCGATTGCCGGGCCCGCGTTCCGGAGCGCGACGCGCATCGCCTCGTACTTGTCCTCGACGAGCAGCAGCTCCTCGCGGTAGCGAGCGGTCAGGAGCAGCGCGTAGTCGGTCCCCGCGCCGAAGACGAGGACGAGCAGGATCCCTCCCGTCTGACCGTTGATGACGAGGCCGGCCTCCGCGAGGAGCGTGCCGATGCCGCGGACGACGGACTCCGCGATCACGACGGTGAGAAGCGGCAGCAGCCAGAAGACGGGGCTGCGGTAGATGAGGACGAGGAGCACGAACACGAGTCCCGCCGTGACGAAGAGCAGGGTGGAGTTGATCCCCTCGAACGCCCTGGTCGCATCCGCGGAGAAGCCGGCGGGGCCGGTGACCCGGGCCTCGAGCCCCGGCCCGAGACCTTCCCTCACGATGTCGCGGACGTCGTCGACTGCTGCGACGAGCACATCGGCGTCACCTTCCGCGTCGATCGGGACGGCGATCACGGCGCCGGTGCCGTCCTCCGAGAATGCAACCGGCGAGGGAGGCCGGGCGCCTTCGATGCCGGCCTCCGCGATCGCCGTCCGTCTCCGCTCGACGGCCGTCCTCCCCTCCGCGCCGAGCCCGGCCGGATCGCGGAAGGCGGCGATCGCCGGCGTCAGCTCGCCGGAGGGGAAGTCCTTCGAGGCCTCCAGCACGGCGACGGACTCCGCATCGCCCGGGAGGAAGCTGGACGGCTCGTTCCTCTGGACGCCTTCGAAGCGCCCGGCGAGAGGCCCGAGGGCGAGTGTCAGCAGAAGCCACAGCCCGAGGATGAGCAGCCTCCGTCTGCGGCCCGCGACAAGCCGGCCGAGGAATGTAGGGCGTTGGGTGGTCATGATTCTGGACAGAGTCTATACACGTTTGTGCCTGACGCAGGAGCGGCCTTTCGAGATTCGACTTGCAAAGCGGTCTTCGTCTGTGCTAAAACTGGACAAGTCATGTACAGATCCTATACAGGAGGTTCGAAGTTGCGTACTGCACTCGTCACACTCGGAGCGACGGTCCTCGCGGCCGCCGCCATCGTCGGCCCCGTTTCTGCCGCGCCGGCGACCTCGCCCCAGAAGGACATCGCCCAGGTCGCGGCCTCGTCGCCGCAGTTCACCACGCTCGTCTCGCTGCTCAAGAAGGCCGGCCTGGTCGGCGCTCTGAAGCAGGGCTCGTTCACCGTGTTCGCGCCCACCAATGCCGCGTTCGCGAAGCTGCCGAAGTCGACGCTCGCCGCTGTGGGCAAGGATCCGGCGCTGCTCCAGAAGGTGCTCACCTACCACGTGGTCAAGGGCAAGGCGCCCGCCGCGAAGGTCGTCACGCTGAACGGCAAGACCGTGAAGACCCTCGAGGGACAGGGCGTCAAGGTCTCGATCCGCGGAGGGAAGGTCTACCTCAACGGCTCGAGCCAGGTCACCAAGACGGACGTGATGGCGTCCAACGGAGTCATCCACGTCATCAACCGGGTCCTCGTCCCCAAGAGCTGACCGTCGACGGCTCGTCTCGCAGCGGGCCAACGGGAGGGGAGCCGCCCCGAGGCGGCCCCCTCCCGCGGCGTTCCCCCCGCGCCGGGCGGTGATGGACGGCCCTCGACGTCGTTGCCCGCGGGGTCGAGCACGAATGCGGCGTAGTGCCCCAGGGGTCGACGCTCTAGAGTCGCCTGCGATGGGTGAGGCGCTGCAGGGCGGACGGCTGGCGGCGCAGGCGATCGCCGCCGCGGACGTCGATGTCGTGTTCACGCTCTCCGGCGGCCACGTGATGCCGATCTACGAGGGGTGCCGGCACGAGAGCGTCCGTGTGGTCGATCTGCGCCACGAGCAGTCCGCGGCTCACGCGGCCGAGTCGTGGGGGAGGGTGCGACGCACGTGTGGGGTCGCCCTCGTCACCGCCGGGCCCGGGGTCACGGGAACCGTCACCGCGGTCGCGAACTGCCTCGCCGCACAGACGCCGCTCGTGGTGCTGGGCGGCGCCCGACCGCTCGCCCAGGCGGAGTGGGGCGCGCTGCAGGAGCTCGACCAGCTCTCGCTGATGAAGCCGATCACGAAGTGGGCGGCCGTGTGCCCGTCGACGAGGCGCATCCCGGAGTACGTGGGCATCGCGTTCCGACAGGCGCTGGCGCAGCCGCGGGGCCCCGTCTACCTGGAGCTGCCCGCCGACGTGCTCTTCGCGGAGGCGGAGGCCGACGCAGCCCCTGCAGCCCCGCGGACGGCGCCGCGGGCCTTCGGCGACCCGGCGGAGCTCGACCGGGCGGCAGCGCTGCTGAGCTCCGCAGAGCGACCCGCGGTCGTGGCCGGTGGCGGCGTGTGGTGGGACGCGGCCGACGAGCAGCTGGCGACGCTCGCCGAGCGCGCTCGCTTACCGACCTTTCTCAACGGCTCGGGCCGCGGCTCCCTGCCGCCGGAGCACGACCTCTTCTTCCAGCACTCGCGCGGAACGGCGCTGGAGGAGGCCGACGTCGTCTGTGTGGTGGGGACGCCGCTCGACTTCCGGCTGCGCTACGGGCGGTTCGGAAGCGGGAAGCTCGTCCACGTCCACGGCGACCCGCGCGAGCTCGGCCGGAACCGCGTCCCGGATGCGGCGATCGTCGGCGACTGCGCTGCGGCGCTGGGCGCGCTCGCCGACGCGGTCCAGGCTCCACGTGACGCGCGTGGCGGCTGGCTGGAGCGGCTCCGGGGCGCCGAATCCGCCTGGTGGGAGGGCCGGCGCGCCGAGATCGAGTCCGACGCGGCGCCGATCCACCACTACCGGCTTGGAGCTGAGCTCGACCGGGTGCTCGACGCGGACACCGTCGTGATCGGCGACGGCGGTGACGTCGTGGCAGCGGTATCGCGCGTCCTCCGCATCCGGCGGCCGGGACACTGGCTCGACCCCGGGCCGTTCGGCTGCCTCGGGGTCGGGCCTGGGTACGCCGTCGGGGTCGGCGCTGCCGGATTCGGCACGCAGGTCGTCTGCGTGATGGGCGACGGCGCCTTCGGCCTCAACGGCATGGACTTCGACACGCTCGTTCGCTTCGGGATCCCGGCGGTGCTGGTCGTGGGAAACGACGCGGCATGGGGCGAGATCCGCGTCCCGCAGGTGGGGATGTACGGCCTCGACGCGGAGGTCGCGACCCGCCTCGCACCGAGCCGCTACGACCGCCTGTGCGAGGTGTTCGGCGGCCACGCAGAGCACGTCGAGCGGGTCGGGGAGCTCGCGCCCGCGCTCGAACGCGCCCTCGTCTCGGGTGAGCCGGCGATCGTCAACGTCATGCTCGACCCGGACGCCATGGCCGGGCACGCGTACCGCGGCTTCTGACGACCGGGATCTGCGGCCTTTCCCCCCAGGCGTACGTGTCGCCACCGATGCCCGTCGACCGCACCGGGGAGAAGCTGAACCTGCGCGCAGTACGACCGCGCGCAAGCCCCTCTCGGAAAGGAGATGCCATGGCAACCATCGAGAAGGTGGCAACCTACGAGGCTCCCGGACGACCGGGCAGCCCGGTGGAGCTCGAGCCCCGCTACGACAACTTCGTCGGCGGGCAGTGGGTCCCCCCGGTGCGCGGCGAGTACGTGGACAACCTCACACCGGCGACCGGCGAGGCATTCACGGAGGTGCCGAAGTCGACCCCCGAGGACATCGAGCTCGCGCTCGACGCAGCCCACGCCGCCAAGGTGGCCTGGGGCGAGGCGTCGACGACGGAGCGCTCGCGGGTCCTCAACAAGGTGGCCGACGCGATCGAGGAGCACGTCGAGATGCTGGCCGTCGCCGAGAGCTGGGAGAACGGCAAGCCCGTGCGGGAGACCCTCGCAGCGGACGTCCCGCTCGCGGCCGACCACTTCCGCTACTTCGCCTCGGTGATCCGGGGCGACGAGGGCTCGATCTCCGAGATCGACAGGCAGACGGTCGCCTACCACTTCAGGGAGCCCCTCGGAGTGGTCGGGCAGATCATCCCGTTCAACTTCCCGCTGCTGATGGCGGCGTGGAAGCTGGCCCCAGCGCTCGCGGCGGGGAACTGCAGCGTCATCAAGCCGGCGAGCCCCACCCCGTGGTCGCTCCTGAAGCTGATGGAGCTGCTCGAGGACATCCTCCCGCCGGGTGTGATCAACGTCGTCAACGGCCCGGGTGGCGAGATCGGCAAGGCGCTCGCGCAGAACAAGCGGATCGCCAAGATCGCGTTCACCGGAGAGACCGTGACGGGGCGGCTGATCATGCAGTACGCCGCCCAGAACATCATCCCCTCGACCACCGAGCTCGGCGGCAAGTCGCCGAACATCTTCTTCGCCGACGTGATGGCGGAGGACGACGACTTCCTCGACAAGGCGGTCGAAGGCCTCGTGCTCTACGCGTTCAACAAGGGCGAGGTCTGCACGTGCCCCTCGCGGGCGCTGATCGAGGAGTCGATCTACGAGCCGTTCATCGAGCGGGCACTCGAGCGGGTCGAGGCGATCCGCCAGGGTCATCCCCTCGATCTCGACACGCAGCTCGGCGCCCAGGTCTCGACCGCGCAGCTCGACAAGATCGAGAGCTATGTCGAGATCGGTCTCGACGAGGGCGCGGAGCTCTTGACGGGCGGTGAGCGGGCACACCTCGGCGGCGAGCTGGAGGGCGGCTACTACTTCCAGCCGACCGTCTTCAAGGGTCGGAACGACATGCGGATCTTCCAGGAGGAGATCTTCGGCCCAGTGCTCGCGGTCACGACGTTCGAGGACGAGCGCGAGGCGCTCGGGATCGCGAACGACACGCTGTACGGGCTCGGTGCCGGCGTCTGGACGCGCGACACGAGCAAGGCGTTCCGCATGGGCCGCGCCATCCAGGCGGGCCGCGTGTGGACGAACTGCTACCACCTCTACCCGGCCCACGCGGCCTTCGGCGGCTACAAGGTCTCGGGCGTCGGGCGAGAGAACCACAAGATGATGCTCGACCACTACACGCAGACCAAGTGCCTCCTCGTCAGCTACGACCCGAAGCCGCTCGGGCTCTTCTGACGATGAGTGGGAGCGGGACCGGGCGGGTCACGGCCACCGACGCGGCGCTTGTCGCGATCGAGCGGCTCCGGGCCCGCCACGGCCCGCTCGTGTTCGTGCAGTCGGGGGGCTGCTGTGACGGCAGCTCCCCGATCTGCCTGGCCGAGGGGGAGCTCCTGCTCGGCCCCGGCGACGTGCTCGTCGGCGAGATCGCCGGGTGCCCGTTCTACGTCGACCGTGAACAGGACGAGCGCTGGCGGCGGCCGTCGTTCGTGATCGACGTCGCTCCGGGCGGCGGCGACTCGTTCTCGCTCGAGGGCCCGGACGGGATCCACTTCGTCGCCCGGTCGCCGAGCGACGCCGTGCGGGCGTAACCCACGCACCCCTCTCCCCGACCGCGGACGTGGAGTCGGGCCCGATGGAGGACTACGATCGCCATGAGGCCGACGCATCGTGGAGCCCAGGGAGGAGACGCAGCCGCAGGTCGGCGCCACGGGCGTCGCGGCGGACAGGCGGGCGAGGGTGGCTGCGCTCCAGGCACGCGGGCACCAGCTGGTGGAGCGGGCTCAGGCCGAGCGAGCACGGCACGACTCCGTCGACGTCCTGTTCGAGATGGCCGACCGCGACGGCGATGCGGGCGGCGGGATCATCGCGGGTGCCCTGTCCTACCGGCTCTTCCTGTGGCTCCTGCCGCTCACCCTCGTCTCCGTGGCGGGGCTCGGTATCGCTTCGGACGCCGCCTCGCAGAGCCCCGAGGAGGCGGCGAAGACGCTCGGCGTCACCGGCCTCGTCTCCAACTCTGTGGCGACCGCCGCGGAGGGCCCGGCGCGCTGGTACGCCCTCCTCGTGGGGATCCCGATCCTCGTCTGGGTGACGAGGGGCCTCCTCCGTGCGCTGACCGTGACCCATCGGCTCCTCTGGGGCGACGTGCGATCGGCCGCGCCGAAGCCGACGTTGCACGCGACGATTCGCCTGCTCGTCCTGCTTCTCGGATTCACCGTCGTGAGCGGGCTCGCGGGTGCGGTGCGATCCTGGTCGTCGGCGCCGGGTCTCCTCGTGACCCTGCTCACGGTGGTTCCGTACGCCGGGCTCTGGCTCCTGATCACGCTCCGTCTGCCCCACCGCGACGCGGACTGGAAGGCACTGGTTCCCGGCGCGCTCCTGTTCGGGGCCGGCCTCCAGGTGCTCCACCTCGTCGGGGTCTACATCCTCGCGCCGTACGCGATCACCAAGCAGGGGACGTACGGCGCACTCGGGGCCGCGGCCGCTCTGCTCCTCGGCCTGTTCCTCCTCAGCAGGATCGCCGTCGCCGGGGCGGTGCTGAACGTGACGCTGTGGGAGCGCAGAGGAGTCGAGGGCGCGCACGGCTGACCCACGGCACGCTCCGGCCCGCGGCCGCGCGTGTGTGAGACTCGTGGGGCCACGGATCGAGGTCGACGCCGAGCGAGGACGCATGCAGATAGGTAGCCCAGGAAAGCCCGTCAGCCACATCGCCCAGGCATTTCCCGACCGGGTCGAGGTGCGGGGGCGCGATCTCTGCGG
>NZ_DASTCS010000038.1:0-133433 GCF_035710885.1 Gaiella sp.
CCCGTGTCGCGCCCGGCTTCCAGAGAGGCTCGTCGCGCCCGGCGAGCGCGTTGGCGGCGCGGGAGAGGATGAAGAGGAGATCCGAGAGCCGGTTGAGGTAGACGCCGACCAGCGACCCCAGCTCGTGCTGGTTCGCGGCCCGGAGCGCCTCCCGCTCGGCGCGACGGCAGATCGTCCGAGCCACGTGGAGCCGCGATGCCGCCTCGGTGCCTCCCGGAAGGACGAAGCTCCTGAGCTCCGTCAGGTCGGCGTTGAAGCGGTCGCAGTCCTCCTCCAGCCGGTCGACCATCGGCTGCGCGACGCGGAGCCGCCCCTCGACGTGCGCCGGGACCGACAGGTCCGCCCCGAGGTCGAAGAGCTCGTTCTGGACGCGCTCGAGGACCGGCCGGATCTCCGACGGGAGGTCGCCCGCGAGGACGACCCCCAGCGTGGCGTTGAGCTCGTCGACGGTGCCGAAGGCCTCGATCCGGGGGTCGAGCTTCGAGGTCCGCGACCCGTCGCCGAGCGACGTCTCCCCCGCGTCCCCGCCACGCGTGTAGATCCGCGTCAGGCGCACCGGCTCGTCCCTCGCGCGGGGCATGGCGTGAGCCTAACTGGCTCAGGGGACTGTCCGCCTGTCCCCACAGGGCCCTGTCCCCAGTGACGCGCCCGCCCAGACACAGCGTCGCCGGGGTCAGTCCCCTGCCGGGGACAGACCCCACGAGAACCCCACGGACATGGCTGAAAGAGCGACTAGCCGTGCCGCGCCACGATCTGCAGGCTTTCGCAGGTGCCGCGACAGCCGAGAATAGAGGGTGCGGGGCTGATCCACCACGTCACGGGCCACTCCATGACAGAGGTGGACGCGTTTCCCGACGACGCGGCCAAGCGCGGATTCCTGACACTTCTCGCAAGGGCAACTGCGACCCTCGACTGGAGGGTTTTCGCCTACTGTCTTCTCTCATCGCACTACCACCTGCTCGTGGAGACGGAGCGGCCGAATCTCGGCGAGGGGATGCGACGAATCCAGGGCAGTCATGCCGGACGGCTCAACGTTCGCCTGACCCGCTCAGGCCCGCTCTGGCGCGATCGATTCCACAGCAGGGTGGTCGAGACCAGCGCATACGTGCTTCAGGCAGCCGTCTACATCGACACCAACCCTGTCGCGGCTGGCCTCTGCAAGCGAGCCGAAGGCTGGCGTTGGAGCTCGTACAGGGCGAACGTCGGACTTGCCGAGCCGCCCTTCTGGCACCGTGTCGACCGGCTCCACGAGCACCTCGGCGCAGAGTCGGGCGAAGCTCCCGTCGTCTATCGCGAGCTCGTTGCAGCTGCGGTGGAGCTCGCGCTGGCGCGGTAACTGGGGACTGGCCCCGCTGGGGCCTGTCCCCGCGACCGACACGCACCACGGAACCGCTGGGGCCAGTCCCCCGGCGGGGACAGACCCACCACCGCCGCCTGGTCAATCCCGGCGTGGCACGGACCCGCCGTCAGCTCGCGGCCGGCTCCAGGTGGCGCGAGGCCGCCTGCAGGAGGTCGCGGGCGATCACGATCCGCTGGATCTCGCTCGTGCCCTCGTAGATCTCGGTGATCTTCGCGTCCCGGTAGTAGCGCTCCGCCGGGAACTCACGCGTGTAGCCGTAGCCGCCGAGCACCTGGATCGCCTCCTGGCTCGCCCGCACGGCGACCTTCGACGCGAAGAGCTTCGCCATCGCCCCCTCGACGCCGTGAGGGAAGCCGGCCTGCTTGAGCCACGCGGCGCGCAGCGTCAGCTGGCGGGCGGCGGCGATCTCGGTCGCCATGTCGGCCAGCTTGAAACGGATCGCCTGGAACTCTGCGATCTTCCGGCCGAATTGCTCGCGCTCGAGCGCGTACGCGCGCGCCGTGTCGAGCGCCGCCTGCGCGATCCCGACCGCCTGCGACGCGATCCCGATCCGGCCGCCGTCGAGGGTCGCCATCGCGACTGCGAACCCGTTCCGCTCCTCGTGCAGGAGGCGGTCGCCGTCGACACGAACACTGTCGAGACGCAGGTCGGCGGTCGACGAGGAGTGGAGCCCGAGCTTCTCCTCCTCCCGTGTCACCTCGACGTGCTCCGCGTCGAGGACGAAGGCAGAGACACCGCGGGCGCCCTCGGTGGCGGGGTCGGTCCGAGCGAAGAGGAGAAACGTCGAGGCGTGGCTTCCGTTCGTGCACCACTGCTTGGAGCCGCTGATCCGCCAGCCGTCACCGTCGGGCACCGCGGTCGTCCGCAGCGACCCCGCGTCGGAGCCGGAGCCGGGCTCGGTGAGCGCGAACGCCCCGATCGCCTCGCCACGCGCGAGCGGAGGCACGAAGCGGGCCCTCTGCTCCTCGGTGCCGAACGAGACGATCGGCAGGGTCGCTGCGCTCGTGTGAACCGCCACGGTGACCCCCACGCCTGCGTCGGCCCGCGAGAGCTCCTCGAGCACGAGCACGTAGGAGACGAAGTCGGCCCCGGCGCCGCCGAGCTCCTCGGGAACGCACACGCCCATCAGGCCCAGCTCGCCGAGCTTCGTGAAGACCTCACCCGGGAACCGGTGTTCGCGGTCCCACTCCGACGCGTTCGGGCCGATCTCCGTGTCGGCGACCTCCCGCGCGAGCGCCTGGATCTCGCGCTGCTCCTCGGTCAGGGCGAAGTCCACGGCCGAAGTCTAGGGACAGGCCTCCGGCCCGGCCCTCCGACGGATGGGCTGGCCTCAGCCGGACACCTTCGACGCAGGCGTCACGAGCGGTGCCGCAGCGGACGGGCGCGTCGCCGCACGGTGCGCGCGAGCCCGTCGGGCGTCGCCAGGCGCCGGAGCCGACCGGCCGAGAGCTCGGTGCAGAGAACCGCCGACGCCGCGGGGCCGCGGTCGCCGTAGCCGACCCCGTCCGCGCGGAATGCGGGCGCCGCGCGCCAGCCCTCCGGGAGCAACTCGTACGGCTCCTGCTCCTCGACGAACAGCCCGGCGGACGAGAAGAGCCTGTTCCATCCCGCCACGTCCTCCAGCCGGAACCATCCGTGGTCCCCGGGCTCTCCGAGCGGCACGGTCACGAGCAGCCGCCCGCCCGAGCGAAGCACCCGCCCGAGCTCGCGCAAGGCGTCGACCCTCGATGCGGGGTCGTTCTCGGAATCGAGGCCGTACCCGCTGTTGTCGGCGCCGACGTGCTCGAGCGTGGAGACGAGCAGCACCTGGTCGACGGTCCCGTCGGGCAGCGGCAGCGAGCGGACGTCCGCGACGATCCGCTCCATCCCGTCGACGTCGCGCTCCGCGAGGTCGACGCCGACGAGCTCGACTCCTGCCCGCAGGAGACCCGCGAGGTACGGAGCCTCGGCAAACGCATAACCGACCTCGAGCACGCGTCCCTCGCCGGCGAGCCGGGAGAGGACCCAGGGAAGCTCGATCACGCGCTCGTCCGTCCCTGCGGGACCCTGGAGCCACGAGAGCCGCTCGCCCCGTGCCCGCGCGGCGAGCCCGAGGGCGACGGCGTCGTCCCGCTCGCGCACGCGGACCGCCTCGGGAGCCGTGACGAGCTCGTACAGGAAGGTCGAGCGCGAGAGCGTCCCGTCCGAGAGCTTCACGAGCGCGCGCCCCCGCGCCTCCTCGTCGGGCGGGCGCCGGAGGATCTCCCGAAATGCGCGCTCGACGAACTCCTCGTCTGCGCCGTCCTGCGCGTCGAGCACGGCCTCGACAAGGGGATCCATCACCCGTACTCGTAGAAGCCGCGCCCGGACTTGCGTCCCAGGCGGCCGGCCGCCACGTACCGCCTAAGCAGCGGGCAGGGCGCGTACTTCGGGTTGCCGAGCCCGTCGTGCAGCACGTCCATGATCGCCACGCACGTGTCGAGGCCGATCAGGTCGGCCAGCGCCAGCGGGCCCATCGGATGCGCGAAGCCGAGCCTCGCGACGGTGTCGATCGCCTCCGGCTCCGCCACGCCCTCCATCAGCGCGTACGCGGCCTCGTTGATGAACGGCATCAGGATGCGGTTCGAGACGAAGCCGGGGAAGTCGTTCGCCTCGGCCGGGGTCTTGCCCAGATCGCGGGCGAGGGCGACGATCGCCTCGGCCGTCTCGTCGGAGGTCTGCTCGGCGCGGATCACCTCGACGAGGGCGAGCATCGGCACTGGATTGAAGAAATGCATGCCGATCACGCGCTCCGGGCGCGAGGTCGCGGCCGCGAGCTCGGTGATGGGGATCGAGGACGTGTTCGACGCGAGCACCGCCTCCGCCGGAAGGGCCTCGTCGGCCGAGCGGAAGAGCGCCTTCTTCGCCTCGGGGTCCTCGACGATCGCCTCGATCATCAGGTCGGCGCTCGTGAGGGCATCGACCGCGCTGATGCGCGGCAGCACGGTCTCGGGGTCCGGCCCGCCCTTCTCGTGGAGCTTGCCGAGGCTTCGCTCGATCGTCTCGAGGCCGCGCCCGACTGCACCGGGCAGCGCGTCGTGCAGCAGGACCTCGCGGCCGGAGGCGGCGACGACCTGGGCGATGCCGGCGCCCATCTGGCCTGCGCCCACGACGAGCACGCGGTCGAAGCTCACCGGCCGAGCCTACCCCGCCCGGAGAGCTCGGCTTGCCGGCTGCGGAGGCGGCGAAGCGAGTACGCGAGCACGAGCGCGAGGATCGCGAGACCGATCGCGATCTTGATCGCGTTCCCGCGCGGCTCGTCGCTGGCAGAGAGCAGGGCGCCGGGATCGGTGAGCAGGCACGACTCGGTCACGAGCTCCGCCCCGTCGAGGTTGGCAAGGACGCCGAGAGCCTCGTCGTGGACGATCGGCTCGTCGCGAGCGTCGACGAGCCGCTCCCCGGAACGGACCTCGACCTCCCGCCCCACCGGACCCTTCACGCGCTGGTCGACGACGAAGCGGTAGACCTGCCCTGTCCCCTTCGTGGCGGCACGCTCGTCCGTGACGCGCCCCACGAACGCGGCGTCGGCGGGGGCGAGCCGCTCCTCGAGCGGTGTGTTGGGGCATTCGAGCGCGAGCGCCGTCGGGGCGAGCACGAGCGCCGCCAGCACGGCTGCGAGAGACCGGAGCAGCGCTCTAGGCCCCTAGACCTCGAGCAGCACGGCGTCGCCCTGGCCGCCGCCGGAGCAGATCGCGGCAAGGCCGAGGCCGCCGCCGTTTCGTCGCAGCTCGTGCACGAGCGTGCCGACGATGCGGCCGCCCGAAGCGCCGATCGGGTGACCGAGCGCGACAGCGCCGCCGTTGACGTTGACCAGCTCCTCGTCGGCGCCGAGCATCCGCGTGGACTGCTTCGCCACCGAGGCGAACGCCTCGTTGATCTCGATCCGCGCGACGTCGTCCATCGTGCGGCCGGCCCCCGCAAGCGCCTTCTCGGCCGCGGCTGCGGGCGTACGCGCGATGTAGGCGAACTCCTCGGCGACGTATGCGTGCCCGAGGATCCGCGCCAGCGGCTCGATCCCGCGCTTCTCCGCCCACTCCTCCGAGCAGACGAGGACGCACGAGCCGCCGTCGGTGACGCCGGGCGCGTTGCCCGCGGTCGTCGTGCCCTCCGGGTCGAAGACGGGCTCGAGGGACGCGAGCTTCTCGATCGTCGTGTCGCGGCGGATGCTCTCGTCCGAGGTGACGTCACCGACGGGGACGATCTCGTCGTCGAAGCGGCCCGCATCCTGGGCTGCCGCGGCGCGCTCGTGCGAGCGGGCGGCCCACGCATCCTGGTCCTCGCGCGAGATCTGGAGGTCGCGGGAGACGGCGGAGGCCTGCTGGATCATGTGAAGGCCGTCGAAGGTCGAGGTGAGGCCGTCGAAGACCATGTGGTCGAGGATCTCGCCGTTCCCCATCCGGTAGCCGAAGCGTGCCTTGGGCAGCACGTAGGGCGCTCGCGACATGGACTCCATCCCGCCCGCGACCACGACGTCGTGTCGACCGGCCTCCACCATCAGCTCGGCGATCTCGAGCGCCCTGACCGAGGACGCGCACACCTTGTTGATCGTGTCGGCCGGCACTTCCTTCGGGATGCCCGCGCCGACCGCGGCCTGCCGTGCCGGGGCCTGTCCCGCCCCGGCCTGGAGCACCTGACCCATCACGACATAGCCGACCTCGTCCGGGGCGACACCTGCCCGCTCGAGCCCGGCGCGGATCGCGATCGCCCCGAGCTCCGTCGCCGGGACGTCCGCGAGCCCGCCGCCGAGGCGGCCGAAGGGCGTCCGCACGGCGGAGACGATCACGGCGCTGGCCATCTCGAGCAGCGTAGCCACACGTCGTCGCCGCAGCGGCCGTGTCCGGAACGGCCATCTTGACGGGAAACGGTGTCAGACACCGTTTCCTGTCAAGGGCAAAGCGTGGCGAATCCGTGCCGATCACTCCACAGCCGGCTCGAAGCCCGTGGATTGCGCATGGACTGACGGCTCGCTAGTCTCGGGCGCGATGGCTTCCGCTCGCACCCTGGTCTGGTGGTGGCGCCACGGGCGAGGCGGGAGCGTGCGCTAGCGAGGAGCACACCGACCCGTTCCGCCTCGAGACCTCCCACGGAGGTCTCTTTCGTTCCGAGAGCGATGACCGACACCGCGACGATCACGACCGACCTCCTCACGCCCCTCGGCGCGTACCTCCGTCTGCGCGGGATGGGGAGCGCCAGCTTCCTGCTGGAGTCGGTCGAGCGGGGACGCCTGGGCCGGAGCTCGTGGATGGGAGCCGGCTCGCAGCTGGTGACGTTCGAGGAGGCAGAGTCGCTCGGGCTGCCGGTCGTCGGCTACCTGGCCTACGACCACATCGCCGCCCTCGAGCCGACGGTCGAGCTCCCGGACGCCGGGCACGGGTTCCCCGAGAGCCGGCTCGTCGTCGCGGAGACCCTCGTGCGCTTCGACCACGGCGCCGGCACCGCCGACGTGCTCGCGGGCGACGCCGAGGAGATCGAGGGACGGCTCGAGGCCGGGATCCCGTGGCATCGAGAGACGCGCGGGGCCTCGGGCAGCCTCGTGCGCCATCCCGACCGCGAGCGGTACGAGCAGATGGTGCGTGAGGTCAAGCGTCACATCGTCGCCGGCGACGTGTTCCAGTGCGTGCCCTCGCAGCGGGCCGAGCGACCGACCGCCGCCTCCCCGCTCGACGTGTACCGCGCGCTCCGCCGCGTCAATCCCTCCCCGTACCTCTTCCTCCTGGAGCTCAGCGGCATCGCGCTCGTCGGCTCGTCGCCGGAGCGTTTGGTCGCATGCGAGGACGGGCGAGCGAGCCTCTGCCCGATCGCGGGAACGACCGAGCCGACTGAGGGTGACGTGGAACGTCTCCTCTCCTCGGAGAAGGACCGGGCAGAGCACGTGATGCTCGTCGACCTCGGGCGGAACGACCTCTCGCGCGTCTGCCGCGCGGGGACGGTGCACGTCGCCAGGAGCATGGAGGTGGAGCGGTTCTCGCACGTCTCTCACCTCGTCTCGGAGGTCGTGGGCGAGGTCCGAGACGGAGTGACGCCGTTCGAGGTGCTCCGCGCGTGCTTCCCCGCGGGCACGGTCAGCGGCGCGCCGAAGATCCGCGCGATGCAGCTCATCTCCGAGCTCGAGGGCTTCCGGCGGGGCCCGTACGGCGGTGCCGTGCTCTACTCGCTCCCGGACGGCACCATGGACGCGTGCATCGCGCTGCGGACGATCATCATGCGTGACGGCGTCGCCTACCTCCAGGCGGGAGCGGGCATCGTCGCCGACTCCGACCCGGCCTCGGAGCACGAGGAGTGCCTCCACAAGCTCGCCGCCTTGGAGGCGGCGATCGACCTCGCCGAGCAGAAGGCGACGGGGAGCCCGACTCTGCCGGCCGGGAGCGAGAGGCGGCCAGGGGCGTGAAAGTGCTCATGATCGACAACTACGACTCGTTCACCTACAACCTCGTGCACCTCTTCGAGGAGCTCGGGGCCGAGGTCATGACGGTCAGGAACGACGAGATCACCCCCGAGCAGGCCGGCTCGCTGGCGCCCGACCGGCTCGTGATCTCCCCCGGTCCCGGTCGGCCGGAGTCGGCGGGCGTCTCGGTCGACGTGATCCGACGGCTCGGCCCGACGACACGCACGCTCGGCGTCTGCCTGGGTCACCAGGCGATCGTCGAGGCGTTCGGAGGCGAGGTCGGCCAGGCGAGGGCGCTCCTGCACGGCAAGTCGAGCGTCGTCACGCACGACGGCCACGGCATCTACGAGGGGCTGCCCGCCGAGCTGGAGGTCGGGCGGTACCACTCGCTCGCCGCGACGACGGTCCCCGACGTGCTCGAGGTAACGTCGCGCACCGCGGACGGCGAGGTGATGGGCGTGCGTCACGCGACCCTTCCGATCGAAGGTGTCCAGTTCCATCCGGAGAGCGTCCTCACGCCGCTCGGCCCGAGGATGGCCAGGAACTTCCTGTCGTGATCATCCGCGCGATCGGGGCGATCTCCGACGGCCACAGCCTGACGCGCGAGGAGGCACGCGAGGTGATGTCGGGGATCATGGCCGGCGAGGCGACGCAGGCCCAGATCGCCGGCTTCCTCGTCGCGCTGCGTGCGAAGGGCGAGACCGCGGACGAGATCGCCGGCTGCGCGGAGGCGATGCGCGAGCACGTCCTGCCGGTACGGCCGAGTCGCGGCGACGTCGTCGACGTGGTCGGGACCGGAGGCGACGGTGGCCGGACGCTGAACATCTCCACCGCGGCGGCGATCGTCGCCGCGGCGGCCGGCGCGGCGGTCGCGAAGCACGGCAACCGCGCGGTGAGCTCGGCCTCGGGCTCGGCTGACGTTCTCGAGGCTCTCGGGTTCGTCCTCGAGCAGGAGCCAGAGCGGATCGCGAAGTCGATCGACACGCTCGGCTTCGGCTTCATGTTCGCCCCCTCGCACCATCCGGCGATGCGCCACGCCGCACCGGTGCGGCGGGAGCTCGGGACGCGCACGATCTTCAACGTCCTCGGACCCTTGACGAATCCCGCGGGCGCCCGCACGGGCGTGTTCGGCGTCTACTCCCCCGCGCTCGTCCGGACGATCGCCGACGCTCTGGCACAGCTTCAAACGCGTCGGGCGTTCGTGGTGCACGGCTTCGGCGGGATCGACGAGCTCTCGCCGTGCGGGCCGAACCAGGTCTCCGAGGTCGTCGACGCCGCGGTGAGGGACCGGGTGATCGACCCGGCCGAGCTGGGCATCGAGCCGTCCGACCCGAGGTCGCTCGCAGGCGGGAGCCCGGAGGAGAACGCGGCGCAGATCCGCTCGATCCTGTCCGGTGAGGAGCGAGGGCCGAAGCGTGACGCGATCCTTCTCAACGCGGCGGGCGGGATCGCCGCCGCGGGACACGCGGACGACCTCCGCGAGGGCCTCGAGGTCGCCCGGCGGACGCTCGACGCCGGGGACGCCGCGACCCGGCTGGACGAGCTCGTCGCCTTCTCCCGGGCGGGAGCATGATGGGCCGCTTCGCGGAGGCGCTCAGCGCTCCGGGTCTCGGCGCGATCGCCGAGATCAAGCGCCGTTCCCCCTCGGCGGGCGATCTCCGGCCCGGCGCCGATCCTGCGCGGATCGCTCCCGCCTACGCGACCGCCGGCGCCGCCGCGATCTCCGTCCTGGTGGACGAGCGCTTCGCGGGGTCCTGGGCCGACCTCCGCGCCGCCCGCGCCGCCACCGAGGCCCCACTCCTGGCCAAGGGCTTCTTCTCGACGGCCGACGACCTTCGCACTGCGAAGGAAGCCGGAGCCGACGCCGTGCTCCTCCTGCTGCGCGACCTCGACGACCCGCAAGCCGTCGCGCTGATGGCCGAGGCGGGGCGCCTGGGTCTCGACACGCTCGTCGAGGCGCACGACGCGGGCGAGCTCAGACGGGCGATCGCGCTCGACGCCCCCGTGATCGGGGTGAACGCCCGGGATCTCGACACCTTCGCAATCGACCGCCGCGCCCAGCTCCAGCTCGTGACCGAGGTTCCTCCCGACCGCCTCGTGATCGCCGAGTCCGGGATCGAGTCGCGCGCCCAGGGCGCGGCCGCGGAGCTCGCCGGCGCAGATGCGATCCTCGTCGGCTCGACGCTCATGCGCGCCTCGGATCCCGCGTCCAAGCTCGCCGGGCTCCTGTCCCGCCCGCTCGTCAAGGTCTGCGGCCTCACCCGCGAGGAGGACGTCGCCGTCGCCGCCGAGGCGGGCGCCGACCTGCTCGGGTTCGTCCTCGCGCCCGAGAGCCCGCGGGCGGCGAAACGCGTCCTGCCGGTGCCGGACGACACGCTCGCGGTCGCCGTGTGGGTCGGGGAGGCGTCTCCGAGCGAGGCGGATCTCGACCAGGTGCACACGGTCGAGGAGGGGAAGGTGCGGGGCCGCGAGGCGACGCTCTTCCGCGGCCGCGAGCCGGTCGCGCGGCTGCTCGACCTCCCCTGGGGAGAGGACGACCCGGGACACTGGGAGCGCGCGGCCGCTGCGGAGGGCAGGGTCGTCCTCGCCGGCGGGCTGGGGCCCGAGAACGTCGCCGCTGCCGTCGCAGCCGTGCGGCCGTGGGCGGTCGACGCCTCGTCCTCGCTGGAGACCTCTCCCGGCGTCAAGGATCACGGCCGCGTGCGGGCGTACGTCGAGGCGGCGCGCGCATGACGTCGCTCGAGGAGACCTTCGGCGCCTACGGAGGCCGCTACGTCCCCGAAACGCTGATCCCGGCCCTCGACGAGCTGACCGCCGCCTGGGACGAAGCGCGGCGAGACCCGGGATTCCAGGCGGAGCTGGACGAGCTCGGCCGGACGTACGTCGGCCGCCCCTCGCCGATCACCCTCGCCGCCCGGTTCGCGCCCGGCAAGCGCCTCTACCTCAAGCGTGAGGACCTGAACCACACCGGCGCGCACAAGATCAACAACGCGCTCGGCCAGGTCGTCCTCGCAGGGCGGCTCGGAAAGCGCCGGATCATCGCCGAGACGGGAGCCGGGCAGCACGGCGTCGCCACCGCGACCGCCTGCGCCCGCTTCGGGCTCGAGTGCGTCGTCTTCATGGGCTCCGAGGACATGCGCCGCCAGGCCCCCAACGTCGAGCGAATGCGCCTGCTGGGGGCGACCGTCGAGCCGGTCGAAACGGGGACGCGAACGCTGAAGGAGGCGACGAGCGCTGCCATCCGCGACTGGATCACCAACGTCGAGACGACGCACTACGTGATCGGCTCGTGCGTCGGCCCCGCCCCCTATCCCGAGCTCGTCCGCGAGCTCCAGTCGGTGATCGGGCGGGAGGCACGGGAGCAGCTGCTCGAGGCGGAGGGCGCTCTGCCGGAGGTGGTCGTCGCCTGCGTCGGCGGCGGCTCGAACGCGATCGGCATGTTCGCGGCGTTCCTCGAGGACGAGGACGTTGGGCTCGTAGGGGTCGAGGCAGCGGGCGCCGCCTCACTGGGCTCTGGCCGCACAGGCGTTCTGCACGGGTCGCGCTCGTCGATCCTCGCCGACGAAGACGGTCAGATCGCCGACGCCCACTCGATCTCCGCCGGGCTCGACTACCCCGGCGTCGGCCCGGAGCATGCGTGGCTCCGCGACAGCGGCCGCGCCACGTACCTGCCCTGCACCGACGAGGAGGCGCTGGCGGCCTTCGAGCGCCTGACGCGGAGCGAGGGGATCATCCCCGCGCTCGAGTCCGCGCATGCGCTCGCGGTCGTCGACCGCCTCCAGGCGGGGTACGTCGCCGTCTGCCTCTCGGGCAGGGGCGACAAGGACCTCGCCGAGGCGCTCGCCGCGCTCGACGGCCGGGGTTAGGCAGCTTGCCTCGGAAGGCTCTCGTGATCTACCTCGTCTCCGAGCCGGAGACGCCGGAGCTCGCTCGGGCGGCGGTCGAGGCAGGGGCGGACCTGATCGAGCTCGGCTTTCCGTTCTCCGACCCGCTGGCCGACGGCCCCGTCATCCAGCGCGCCTCGGAACGGGCGCTCGCACGTGGGATGCGCACGGCGCGGTGCCTCGACTGCCTCTCGGAGACCCGTGCCCTCGTCGGGGACACGCCGATCGTGCCGATGACGTACGCCGCCCTGCTCGAGGCGTACGGCTGGGAGCGCTTCGCGGCCGATGCGGCCGAGCACGGCGCGACGAGCCTCATCGTCTCCGACGTCCCCGCGGGGCAGCGGCCCGACCTCCGCCGCATTCACCTCGTCGCGCCTACCTCGACCGACGAGCGGATCGGGCTCGCCGCCTCGACGACCGACGGCTGGCTCTACCTCGTCACGCTGACGGGGACTACCGGCGCGCGCGCCGAGCTCTCCGGGGCGCTCGAGGGCTTGGTCGAACGGACACGGCCGTTGGCGGACGGCGTGCCCCTCTACGCCGGGTTCGGCATCTCGACGCCCGACCAGGCGGCGGCGGCCGCTCGGCTCGCCGACGGTGTGGCCGTCGGCTCGCGCGCCGTGCAGGTCGCAGACGAGGGCCCGGCGGCGCTGGGCGAGTACGTCGCCTCGCTTCGCGCCGCCCTGGACGCCATCGGATGATCGAGGCCAGGAACTCACGCGTCCGGCTGCCCGGTCTGGCGCGTCTGGGCCCCTCCCGGGGCGGCCGGCCCCACGCCCCGACACGGACGATCTCATGGCATGAACATCTCAGCGGTTGACTCGCACCCGCTTGCCGCAGCGCGAGCATCGTGCGCGACGCTGGGTGAGGAAGAAGCGCTTGCCCTCGGGCACCCTGTGACCGAAGACGCGGCACATCAGCCGCCTCACGGGCCGGGGCCGACGCGGACGAGCATCTTGCCCACGTTCGCGCCCTCGAGCATCCCGATGAAGGCTGTTGGTGCCTGCTCGATTCCGTCGACGACCGTCTCGCGATACCGGATCGTGCCGTCCGCCACCCGCGGTGCCACCTCGTCGAGGAACTGGGCGAAGCGGTCGTAGTGGTCGGTGACGATGAACCCCTGCATCCGCAGGCGCTTCGTCACCACCATGAACAGGTTGCGGGGCCCCGGAAGGGCCTCTGTCGCGTTGTAGCGCGAGACGGAGCCGCAGGCGACGATGCGCCCGCGGAGGCGCATGGCGCCGATCGCCGCCTCGAGCGTCTCGCCGCCGACGTTGTCGAAGTAGACGTCGATCCCGTCGGGCGCGAGCTCGCGCAGCGCTTCCCTCGTCGGCGTCTCCCTGTAGTCGAAGGCTCCGTCGAGCCCGAGCTCGTGGAGCCAGGCGACCTTCTCGGGGGTCCCCGCGCTGCCGATCACGCGGGCACCGCGCATCCGCGCCAGCTGGGCGGCGATGCTCCCGACCGCGCCGGCCGCTCCGGAGACGAAGACGGTCTCCCCTTCCTCGACGGCGCCGATGTCGGCGATGCCAACGTACGCGGTGATCCCCGTCATCCCGAGCACGCCGAGAGTTGTCGAGACCGGCGCGACGGACGGATCGACTTGGCGCATCCCGCGCCCGTCAAGGATCGCGGCCTCGCGCCAGCCGAGGTCGTGTTGGGCCCACGTGCCCTCGGGCCACGCGTCGTTGCGGGAGGCGACGACCTTCCCGACCGCACCGCCCCTGAGCGGCTCCCCGAGCGGAAACGGCGGGACATAGGACTTCACGTCGTTCATCCGGCCCCGCATGTACGGGTCGACCGAGACGTAGGCGTTGCGCACGAGCACCTCGCCCTCCGCCGGATCCGGGAGCTCGACCTCGGCGAGCTCGAAGTCCGACGGGACGGGAGTGCCGCGCGGCCGGGCAACGAGCCTGATCTCGCGGGACGGCGTCGGCACGGCCGGATCCTACGCCGTTTCGGACATGTCTTCGTGTCTGGCACGAGGACCTGTCCCAAACGGTCTGCGGACGCCGTAGAAGCACCCCGTCAGGCGCGTCTGCGACCCTTACGGAATCTTTCAACCACGTTGCTAGCGTGCCGCGCGGTTTTGTGGTCAACGAGGCCATGACGAGCGGCCCTCGAGCCCGATCTAGGCCGAGGAAGCTGGTCGTCGTCGCCGAAGGGAGCTCGATGCGTCGTTTCAAGATGATTCTCACTGCACTCGTGCTCGTCTCCGCAGCGAGCCTGATGCTTGTCTCAGCGGCCCCCGCGGGAGATTTCGCGGACGAGCCGTGCGTGAGTGTGGGCGGAGACAACTACCTGTGCCCGCCTGCGACCGCCGGTGCGTCGTACGAGCTGGACATCAAGCTCAAGGAGCCGTGGCCCGGATGCACGACCATGACGGTCAGCTCGGGGGCGTTCCCACCGGGACTCTCACTGGCGTCCGAGGGGCAGGTTCGGGGCACGCCGACCACGCCCGGCAGCTACACGTTCTACGTGACGGTGACGTGGAGCAGCACGCCCCCGTGCGTGAGCCAGTCGCCGTCTGACAGGCAGTTCACGATCAACGTCAACTCCCAGGTACAACGCCTGGTCGTCGCGACGACCGGCCTGCCCGACGCGAACATCGGTCAGGCGTACACAGCGCCGGCCCTGAGCGCGGTGAACGGCAACGTCAGCTCATGGAGCATCGCCGGCGGCGCACTCCCGGCAGGGCTGACGCTGGGCTCGAACGGCGTGATCTCGGGCACTCCGACGCAGAGCGGCCTCTTCTCGGTCGTCGTCCAGGCGAATGGCTCGCCGAACAACGACACGAAGCAGCTCTCGCTGTTCGTGCTCGCGCCCCTCGAGGTGCAGACGCTCACCGGCGCCAAGCCGCCGGCCCGCGGCTTGACGGCCAAGGCGGCCGTCAGCGCCCCGCTTGCCACCGGCGTGAAGGCGGTCGGCGGCAGGGGGCCGTACACCTTCGCGGCCGATGGCGCGCTCCCACCCGGGGTGAACCTCGATCCCGCGACGGGCGCGATCACGGGCGCGGGGACGACCGCGGGCCGGTACACGTCCTCGATCACCGTGACCGACCAGGCCGGTACCAAGGCATCGGTCTCGTGGGCATTCACGATCCTGCCCCTCCTCGACTTCAGAAAGGGCAAGGGGCTCCCGGTCGGTACACTCGACCGCCGCTACTCGGCGAGGATCCCGGTCAGCGGCAAGGACGCCCGCACGGCCCAGTTCGCCGTCTCGGGGCAGATCCCACCCGGCCTCGAGCTCGACGAGACGACTGGCCGCCTGACCGGCGTCCTGCTCAGGGCCGGTAACTACCGCCTGCGCGTGTTCGCGTTCCCGGAGACCGGCTCGCCGATCTCCAAGGTCTTCCGGATCAGGGTCCGCGGCTAGCGAGTGCACCTCGCCCGCCCGGGAAGGGTCCCGGGCGGGCGAGAATGCCGGGGTGAGCTCTCTCCGCGGCCACCTCCTCGTCGCCGGCCCGGCGCTCGACGACCCGAACTTCCGCCGCACCGTGGTGCTCGTCGGCGAGCATGGCGACGAGGGCGCCATGGGAGTGGTGCTCAATCGCGTCTCGGACGTGAGAGTCGAGGACGCCGTGCCCCCGATCGCGATCCTGACCGCCCCGGACGAGCTCGTCTACCTCGGCGGCCCCGTCCAACCGCAGGCCGTCGTCGTCCTGGCCGACTTCGCCGATCCCTCTCAGGCCGAGATGATGGTGGTGGACAATGTCGGCTTCCTGCCCGGTGAGGTGGACGCCGTCGACGAGCTGGGCGAGCTGCGGAGCGTCCGCGTCTTCGCCGGCTACGCGGGTTGGGGCCCGGGGCAGCTCGAGGGAGAGCTCGCGGAGGGGGCGTGGGTGATCCTCCCGGCCCGGGCGTCGGACGTCTTCACGAGCGACCCCGATCGACTGTGGAAGGACGTTCTGCGACGCGAGGGGGGCGCGTACCGCGCGCTCGCGATGCTGCCGGACGACCCACGCGTCAACTGAGACCGGCCTCGGGGCATGTAGCAGGCCAAACGTAAACAATTCGTACGGAATGGCCCGTGGGGAATGACAGGGGGCGCTCGACCGTTCACACTCTCAGAAGTCACGCGCGCCGCACAGGCGGAGCACTGCTGCGGCGGCGTCCTACCTACGACACACCCACATCGCACGGCCTGTCTGTGCCGTGCGCACGAAAACGAAAGAGGATCCACTTGGAGACCAGCATCATCGAGATTCCCGCACTGGACGCGTTCGCGGCCGAGGCCGAGGAGCGCGGAAAGGTCGAGACCGCCGAGCTCGATGCGCTCGTGCTCGAGCACGAGCTCGACGAGGAGGCTCTCACCGCCTTCAAGACGCTTCTGACCGAGCGTGGCGTCCAGCTGCCCGCGGCCGAGGAGGAAGAGGACTTCGAGCTCGACCTTTCGCCCGGCAGCGGCCCCGTGACGACGGACTCGCTCGGCATGTTCCTCTCGGAGATCGGCCGGTACCAGCTGCTCACCGCCGCCGACGAGATCGCGCTGGCGAAGCGCGTCGAGCGCGGCGACCTGGCCGCGAAGGAGCGGATGATCAACTCGAACCTGCGGCTCGTCGTGTCGATCGCGAAGCGCTACCGCGGCCACGGCGTGCCGTTCCTGGACCTGATCCAGGACGGCGTCATCGGCCTCAACCGGGCGGTCGAGAAGTTCGACTACCGCAAGGGGTTCAAGTTCTCGACCTACGCGACGTGGTGGATCCGCCAGGCCTGCCAGCGCTCGGTCGCGAACCAGTCGGCGACGATCCGCGTCCCGGTGCACGTGCAGGAGCGCCAGCAGAAGCTCAACCGCGCGCGCCAGCGCCTCGAGGTGAGCCTCGGTCGGCAGCCCACGACGGAGGAGCTCGCGAAGGCGACAGGGCTCAAGCTGCACCACGTGCAGGAGGCGCTCGACGCCGTCGAGGCCTCGGTGTCGCTGAACCAGGCCGTGGGCTCGGACGGCGACGGCGAGCTCGGCGATCTGTTCGCCGACCGCACCGCTGCCGATCCGGTCGAGGAGGCCGACGAGTCGTTCCAGCGCGAGCGCGTGCGCTCGGCGCTCTCGGGCCTGCCCGAGCGCGAGCGGCGGGTGCTCGAGCTGCGCTTCGGCTTCGACGGCCAGGAGAGCCTGACGCTCGAGGAGATCGGTCGGGTGCTCGAGCTGACCCGCGAGCGGGTGCGCCAGCTCGAGAAGTCGGCACTGACCCGGCTCCAGCACGCGCTCGACCACGACGCGCGGCCGCTGAGGAGCCGCCGGGACCTGGCCGAGTCGGCCTGAGCACGGCCCAGGTCGCGAGCCCGCGCAACAGCGCGCACCGAGGCTATGAGGCAGTTTGCGACCGCGCCGGCGGGCGCCTTCAGGGGTGTTCCCCGCCGCAGGCGGGGATCCCTGCGACGGGATTCCGCTTCTGCGGAATCCCGTCTTGCGGAGAGAATCGGTGCTACGGTGCCGAGCGTTCAATCAGAGCGTGGTCCGGTCGGGCTTTTCCTGCACCTTCCTGCCCGTTCGTGAGTCAAAGGCAAGGAGGTGTTTCATAAATGGCAACCGGAACCGTGAAGTGGTTCGACGACGCCAAGGGATACGGGTTCATCACCCCTGACGACGGCGGCAAGGACCTCTTCGTCCATTTCAGCGGCATCACGGGCGAGGGCTTCAAGTCCCTTCCCGAGGGCGCGAAGGTCGAGTTCGTGGCCGAGCAGGGCCAGAAGGGCCCGCAGGCGACGAACGTCGTTCTCGCCGGCTGATGCGCTGGGCACGGGCGCGCCCTCCACGGGGCGCGCCCGTTCCATCTCGGGAGACGCGTGGCGGACAACGAAGACAAAGTCGAGATGCAGGGCGAGGTCGTGGAGGCCTTCCGCGGCGGCATGTACCGCATCGCGCTCGACAACGACCACGAGACGCTCGGGTACGTGTCCGGGAAGATGAGGCGCTACCGGATCCGCATCAACCCGGGCGATCGCGTCACCGTCGAGCTCTCACCGTACGACCTCACGCGCGGCAGAATCACCTACCGCCAGCGCTGACTCGCCCGCCGCGGCGCGCGTACGCTCTCCGCGTGACTCCCCCGGTCCTCTGGACGCCCTCCGCGGAGCGGATCGAGCGTGCCGCGCTGACGACGTACACGCGGTGGCTGGCCGACGCCCACCGGGTCGAGACGAGCGGTTATCACGACCTCTGGCGATGGTCCGTGACGGAGCTCGAGGAATTCTGGGAGTCGATCTGGCAGCGCTTCGACGTGCGGGCCTCCGCGCCGTACGAGCGAGTCCTCGGGTCGCGCGCCATGCCGGGGGCGGAATGGTTCCCGGGAGCGAAACTCAACTACGCGGAGCACGTCTTCCGCGAGCGGGACCCGACGACGGTTGCGGTTCTCCACGCGTCCGAGCTCCGGCCCCTCGCCCAGACGAGCTGGGGCGAGCTCCACGAGGCGACCCGCCGTGTTGCAGCGGCGCTCCGTGCGGCAGGGATCGTGCACGGGGACCGAGTCGTCGCCTACATGCCCAACGTGGTCGAGGCCGTGGCGGCCTTCCATGCGTGCGCCAGCCTGGGAGCGACCTGGTCGAGCTGCTCGCCCGACTTCGGAGTGCGGAGCGTGGTCGATCGCTTCGCGCAGATCGAGCCGCGCGTGCTCCTGACCGTGGACGGCTACCGCTACGGAGGCCGCGACCACGACCGGCTCGACGTCGTGCGCTCGCTCCAGGACGCAATGCCCACGCTGGAGCGCACCGTCGTCCTGGGCTACCTCGACCCCGAGCCCGAGCTGGGGCGGCTCCGTGGCGCGAGCCGTTGGGAGGACTTTTTCAGCGAGGGCGACGGGGATCCGCTCTCGTTCGCCCAGGTCCCGTTCGACCACCCGCTCTGGGTGCTCTACAGCTCCGGCACGACCGGGCTGCCCAAGGCGATCGTGCACGGCCACGGCGGCGTCCTCCTCGAGCTCTCCAAGCTGCTCCACCTCCACGTCGACCTACAGCGCGACGATCGGCTGTTCTGGTTCACGACGACGGGCTGGATGATGTGGAACTTCTTGAACGGCGGCCTTCTCACCGACGCGTCGATCGTGCTGTACGACGGGAACCCCGGCTATCCCGGTCTCGGCGCCCTGTGGGACCTTGCCGAGCAGGCGGGGATCACCTGCTTCGGCACGTCGGCGAGCTACATCGCGGCCTGCATGAAGGATGGGATCGACCCCCGCGAGGGGAGAGATCTCTCGCGCCTGGGGGCGGTGGGATCCACCGGGTCGCCGCTCTCGCCCGAGGGCTTCGACTGGGTCTACGACCGGCTGGGCCGGGACGTGTGGCTCTTCTCGACCTCCGGCGGGACGGACGTCTGCACTGCGTTCGTGGGCGGCGTCCCGACCCTTCCGGTCCACCGCGGCGAGTTGCAGGCGCGTGCGCTGGGCGCGAAGGTCGAGGCGTGGAGGTCGGACGGCACGCCTGTCGTCGGAGAAGTGGGCGAGCTCGTGATCACCGAGCCGATGCCCTCGATGCCGATCCGACTGTGGGGGGACGAGGACGGCACGCGCTACCGGGCCAGCTACTTCGACACCTTCCCCGGGGTCTGGCGCCACGGCGACTGGATCGAGATCACCGAGCGCGGCACCGCGATCATCACGGGACGCTCCGACGCGACGATCAACCGCGGCGGGATCCGGATGGGGACCGCGGAGATCTATCGCGCGGTGCTGTCGCTCGACGAGGTCGTCGACGCGCTGGTCGTCGATCTTCCGCGCGAGGGGACACCAGGCTTCATGCCGCTGTTCGTGGTCCTCCGCGACGGGCTCGCTCTCGACGACGAGCTCGTCGGCCGGATCCGCGCCCGGATCCGCGAGGACTGCTCGCCCCGTCACGTCCCCGACGAGGTGCGGGCCGTGCCGGCCGTGCCGCGGACGCTCTCCGGAAAGGTGCTCGAGGTGCCCGTGAAGCGGATCCTCTCCGGCGAGCGCGCCGACCGCGCGCTCAGCCGCGACTCGCTCGCCGACCCCGACGCACTGCGACCCTTCGAAGAACTCGCCGCCTCGCCCGAATGGAGGAATGGATGACCTACGTCGCCGACGAAGACCGCTACGAGCGCATGCCCTATCGGCGGACGGGGAGCAGCGGGCTCCTGCTGCCTGCGATCTCGCTCGGCCTGTGGAACAACTTCGGCGCCGACCGGCCGCTCGAGACGAGCCGCGCGATCGTGGGGCGGGCGTTCGACCTCGGGATCACCCACTTCGACCTCGCCAACAACTACGGCCCGCCCTACGGGTCCGCCGAGGAGACCTTCGGACGGCTGCTCTCCGACGACCTCGCGCCGTACCGTGACGAGCTCGTGATCTCCACCAAGGCGGGCTACGACATGTGGCCCGGTCCGTACGGCGAGTGGGGCTCGAGGAAGTACCTCCTTTCGAGCCTCGACCAGAGCCTGCAGCGGATGGGGCTCGAGTACGTCGACATCTTCTACTCCCACCGCTTCGACCCCGAGACGCCGCTCGAGGAGACGATGGGAGCGCTCGAGACCGCCGTGCGGCAGGGAAAGGCCCTCTACGTCGGGATCTCCTCGTACTCGCCGGAGCACACCCGCGAGGCGGCCCGCATCCTGGACGCGATGGGCACGCCCCTGCTCATCCACCAGCCGTCGTACTCGCTGCTGAACCGCTGGATCGAGGAAGGGCTGCTCGACGTCCTCGGCGAGCTTGGGGTGGGCTGTATCGGCTTCTCGCCGCTCGCCCAGGGGTTGCTGACCGACCGCTACGCCCAGGGAATCCCGGACGACTCACGCATCGCCCGCAACCTGTCGCTCCCGGCCGACCAGCTGAACGAGCAGACCCGGGCCAAGGTCGCCGCGCTCCGCAGAATCGCCGAGGGGCGTGGGCAGACGCTCGCGGCGATGGCGCTCGCATGGACGCTTCGCGACCCGCGGATGACGTCCACTCTCGTCGGCGCCAGCAGCGTGGAGCAGCTCGAGGCGAACGTCGCGGCACTCCAGCGGCTCGATCTCACGGACGACGAGCTGGCCGAGATCGATCGCTACGCAACCGACAGCGACATCAACATCTGGGCCGCCTCGAGCGAAGCCAGGCCGTAGGCTCGCGTCGCCGGCCGGTCCGATCGAAGTCGCACGCCAGCGGATGCGCCCGCGTCAGCTCCAGCCGAGGTTTCGCCCGAGCAGCTGCTCGAGCCGGCGGTTCGGCTCGGCGAACGTCGCGGCGAGCGCAGCGCGGGTCTCCGGCCGCATCGGCTCGTACTCGCGCTCGAACACCCGCGGGTACTCCGGGAGCGAGTGCGGCTCGGCCCCGAGGAACGCGAGGACGGCCGCGTACGTCTCGGCAGGCCTCTCCCCCAGCTCCTCGCTCGGCACCACGAGCAGCTGCTCGCGGGGGAAGACCTCGAGCCAGCTCTCCAGCTGGTCGGCGTAGCGTCCGCGCGCGGCATACGTGTGGTCCCACCAGGCGTGGCTGAACGCGCGGGGGTCGGCGACGAGGCGCTCGACCTCCCCGCGCGTCCGCTCCGCTTCGGCCGCGAGCGCGTCCTCGAACGAGAGCGGCTCGCGTCCCAGCGCCACCTCGTGCTGGTAGTGGGAGTAGGCGCGGTCGACCGGGTCGCGCACGAGCGCCACGAGCTTCGCGTCGGGCACGAGCGACCGCGCCCGCCCGGGCGCGAGCGGGTGGAACAGGTAGCTGGGACTCGCCTCGCCGACCAGCCTCTGGCCCGACCGGAGCGGGAACTGCCCTCGGTACCACGCTTCTCCCCGCCACCAGTGGCGGTCGAAGAAGCTGACCTCCTTCCACGACGGGCCGGTGACGCCGGGATGCCAGCGTAGATAGGCGTAGAGCGCCGTCGTCCCCGCCTTCTGCGCGCCGATCACGACGAAGTCGGGGAGCGGTCGCCACCGCGCGGTTGCCCGCCCCGCCGCCCAGATGGCGTTCCGCGCGATCCGGCGGACGGGAACCGGGATGCGCGGGATGACCTCGGCCGGCAGGCGGCGCATCGACGCAACCTACTCCAGCGCCTGATCCCGCCGGGGCGCACAGCGTTGACCGGGACCGGCCCGGAGAGCCTGACCCGAGCGAACCGCTTCGAGGCGCGTGAGTCAGTCCCCTTGCGGGAACAGACCCCACGGCAGCGTCACCGCGGTCGATCCCCTGGTGGGACAGACCCCCGAGGCTCTGGCGGGGACAGAGGCCCTACCGATCTGAGACGATCCGGGGACAGGTCGAGGAAAGGGACGGGGTTGGCCGAGAACACGCTCACGATCACCGACAACCGCACCGGGCGGGAGTACACGCTGCCGATCACCGACGGGACGATCCACGCGACGGATCTCCGGCAGGTCAGCGCCGAGGAGGGCGACGGCGGGCTCATGTCGTACGACCCGGCGTACCTGAACACGGCTTCGTGCCGGAGCGCGATCACCTTCATCGACGGCGACCGGGGCATACTCCGCTACCGCGGCTACCCGATCGAGCAGCTCGCCGAGGAGGCGAGCTTCCTCGAGACCGCATACCTCCTGTTCGAGGGGGAGCTTCCCACCGCCGAGCAGCTCGGCCGGTTCGAGGACGACGTGCGCCGCCACACGTACGTGCACACGAACGTCCAGAAGTTCCTCGAGGGCTTCCGCTACGACGCGCACCCGATGGGGATGCTGCTCGGCGCGATCGGCGCGCTCTCCACCTTCTACCCGGATGCGAAGCACATCGCGGACGGGGAGAGCCGGTACCTCCAGCGGATCCGCCTGCTCGCGAAGATGCCGACGATCGCGGCGTTCGCGTTCCGGCACTCGCGTGGCCTGCCGTACGTCCTGCCGCGCAACGACCTCGACTACGTCGGCAACTTCGTCAACATGACCTTCGAGATCGGCGGCCGCTACGAGCCGAACGCCGTCCTCGAGCGAGCCCTCGAGATCCTCCTCGTCCTGCACGCCGACCACGAGCAGAACTGCTCGACGAGCGCGGTGCGCAGCGTGGGCTCGTCCCAGGTCGACCCGTTCTCGGCGGTCTCGGCGGGGATCGCGGCGCTGTACGGGCCGCTGCACGGAGGTGCCAACGAGGCCGTGCTACGGATGCTCGACGAGATCGGCGACACGAAGCGTGTCCCGGAGTTCATCGAGCAGGTCAAGGCCGGCAAGGGGCGGCTGATGGGCTTCGGTCACCGCGTCTACAAGAGCTACGACCCGCGCGCGAAGCTGATCAAGCGCGTCGCCGACGACGTCTTCGAGCAGACCGGGCTCAACCCAAAGCTCGAGATCGCCCTGGAGCTCGAGCGGATCGCGCTCGAGGACGAGTACTTCGTCTCCCGGAGGCTCTATCCGAACGTCGACTTCTACTCGGGGCTGATCTACCAGGCGATGGGCTACCCCACCGACTACTTCACCGTGCTCTTCGCTCTCGGCCGGCTGCCCGGCTGGATCGCGCAATGGGAGGAGCACCTCTCCGACCCGGAGCAGAAGATCTCGCGGCCACGCCAGATCTACACGGGGGCCGCAGAGCGGCCGTACGTGCCCATCGCGCAGCGCAGCTGAGCTCGGGGCCCGGCGAAGCCAGAGCCCGACCGCACGATCGCGGCCTCAGCCGGTGCTCTGCCCTTCTTCCAGGGGGCGGCCGGGAAGGATCATCGTCCCGGCGGGACACAACCACGTCATCACGTCGACCACGAGCCTCCCCGCGCGCACCGCCGGGTCGTCCTCGGCGAGCCGGCGGGCCTCCTCCAGCGTGCCCACGCGGAAGAGCGTGAGGCCGCGCACGGACTCGTCGTGATGGTCGAGCACCGGGCCGTTCGTGACGACGCGGCCGGCCTCGCGCAGCGAGTCGAGGTACCTCAGGTGCTCGGCCTGGATGCGGTCGAGTGTCGGCTCGTCGTACTCTGTCGCGTCGGCCGGCCGGCGCAGGACGACGAGCTCGAACGACTCGAGATCCACGTTCGGTAGTTCACCACACGCTGCGATCCGTGGGCCCGCCGATGGCTGAGCCATGCGCGCCCTGGATCCTGGGAAGGAGAAACGAGTGCTTCGGAAGGGAGCCGCCATGAGCCCGCCGATCGTCGAAGCCCGCTCGATCGTGAAGACCTACGACACGGGCGCGGTGCGGGTCGAGGCGCTGCGCGGCGTCGAGCTGACGCTCGAACGCGGAGAGATGGCCGCGATCATGGGGCCGAGCGGCTGCGGGAAGACGACCCTGCTCAACTGCCTCTCGGGCCTCGACGCCGTCGACGAAGGGGAGGTCGTGATCGACGGGACGTCGCTCTCCGAGATGTCGGACCGAGAGCGCACCGACTACCGGGCGCGACACATGGGGTTCGTCTTCCAGTTCTACAACCTGATGCCGGTGCTGTCGGCCGTCGAGAACGTGGAGCTTCCGCTTCTCATTGCCCGCGAGAGCGCCGGAGCCGCGAGGCGGCGTGCCCTCGAGGCGCTCGACCTCGTGGGGCTCGCCGACCGCGCCTCACACGTGCCCGACGAGCTGTCGGGCGGTGAGCGCCAGCGCGTCACGATCGCGCGCTCGCTCGTCAACGACCCCGCAATCGTCTGGGCCGACGAGCCCACGGGTGATCTCGACTCCGAGAATGCCCAGGACATCGTCGAGCTGATGCGCGAGCTGAATCTCTCGCGTGGCCTCAGCTTCCTGATCGTCACCCACGACATCGCGGTCGGCCGCCAGACCGACCGGATCGTCCGCATGCTCGACGGCACCGTCGTCGAGGAGCAACGACTGGAGGTGCCACATGTACTCGCGAGTCACGCTGCTTGAGATCGACACCCTCCGCGTCGACCTCGACGATGCCGTCGAGCAGTTCGAGACGCAGGTCCTGCCCCGCGTGCGCGAGCTGCCCGGCTTCGAAGGCGTCGTCGTGATGGTCACGCCCGAGGGCAAGGGAATGATCGTCAGCTTCTGGGACAGCGAGGAGGCGGTCGAGGCGACCGCCGGTTTCGCAGCCGGCGCGATCGAGGAGTTCGTGACGATCTACCGCGCGCCGCCCGGTCGCGAGCACTATCGCGTCGCGGTGGCAGAGCTGCCGGGAATCGCGATCGGGTCGTGAACGAGCTCTTCGGGATCCCGCTCGACACCCTCCTCGCGATCCTCGGGGTCGCCCTGGGCGTCGCGTTCGGGATCCTTGGCGTGCTCGTGCTTCGAAACCCCGTCCTCGTGCGGCTCGGGGTCCGCAACGTCGGCCGCCGGCGCGGGCGCACGGGCCTGATCGTGCTCGGGCTGATGCTCGGCACCACGATCGTCGCCGCGGCGCTCGTCACCGGCGACACGATGAGCCACACCATCCGCACGACGGCGGTCACCGCGCTCGGCGAGAGCGACGAGATCGTGTCCGCGAGGGGCGCGGTGGACGACATCCCCGGGGAGCTCGGGATGGCGAGCGGAATCGGCTGGCTCCCCGAGAGCGTCGTCGGCGAGGTCGAATCGGCCGTGGGGCCCGACCTGACCGACGGCGTCCTCGGCACGGTCGTCGACAACGTCGCGATCCAGGCGCCGCGGACCCGCCAGACGGAGCCCAGCGTCACGCTCTTCGCCGCCGAGCCCACACGGCTCGAGGGGTTCGCCCCGATCACGGGCCCGGACGGCGAAACGCTCTCGCTCGCCGCGCTGGAGCCCGGCGATGTCTACCTCAACGCCGACGCCGCCGACGAGCTCGGAGCGCGTGCGGGCGACGACGTCGTCGTCTACCCATCCGGCAAGCCGTTCCGTGCGACCGTCCGTGCGGTCGTCGACTTCGAGGGCGCCGGCACGGCTGATGCGGCGGTCCTCCTGCCGCTCGACGAGGCGCAGCGCCTCTACGGGCATCCGGGCGAGATCCTCGGTGTGATGGTCTCGAACGAGGGCACGGGCGACGCGGCCGTGGCGCTCTCCGACCGGGTGCTCGAGGAGCTCGGCCCCGTGCTCGGGGCACACGAGCTCGAGGCGAAGGCGCTCAAGCAGGATGCGATCGAAGCCGCCGACGAGGCCGGGAGCGCGTTCATGGCGTTCTTCACGACCTTCGGGTCGTTCTCGATCGCGGCCGGGATCCTCCTGATCTTCCTCATCTTCGTGATGCTCGCGGCGGAGCGCCGTGGAGAGCTCGGGATCGCGCGCGCGATCGGCACGCGCCGCGGCCACCTCGTCCAGATGTTCACGTTCGAGGGCGCGGCGTACGACCTCATCGCCGCCGCCGTCGGCGCGATCCTCGGCGCGATCGTCGCGTACGGAATGGTCATCCTGATGGCGCGGGCGTTCGGCGCCGAGGACGCGGACGCGGGTCTGCAGGTGCAGTACGCCTTCACGTGGCAGAGCCTCTTGATCGCGTTCGCGCTCGGAGTGCTCCTGACGCTGATCGTGGTCGCGTTCTCAGCCTGGCGTGTGAGCGTGATGACGATCGCCGCGGCGATCCGGAACGTGCCCGAGCCGCCCGTGGTGCGCAAGCGCCGCCGCGTCGTCCTGGGCGGTCTCGGCATCGTGCTCGGCGTGCTCCTCGCCCTCGGGGCCGGGAACGCCGCAACTCCGCTCTTCCTCGGCGTCTCGCTCGTGATCTTCGGCCTTGTGCCGTTCGCGCGTCTGGTCGGCGTTCCCGACCGGATCGCCTTCACCGTTGCCGGACTCGCAAACGTGGTCTTCTGGATGCTCCCCTGGAGCGTCACGCAGTGGATCTTCGGCCCGCTCAGCATGGACTTCTCGACCTGGATCGTCGCCGGCCTGATGGTCGTCATCGGAGCCGTGTGGGTGATCGTCTACAACGCCGACGTGCTCCTCGGCGCCGTGATGGCCGTCCTCGGTCGGATCAAGGCGCTCGCGCCGCTCCTGCGGATGTCGATGGCGTATCCGCTCCGGAGCCGGTTCCGGACGGGTACGACGCTGGCGATGTTCACGCTCGTCGTGTTCACGCTCGTGACGGGCTCGACCTCGACCGGCTCGTTCCAGGCCGCGCTCGACGACGTCGCGGTCTTCGGCGGCGGCTTCGACGTGCGCGCCGGGACCGGTGCGGTGGCGCCGCTCGGCGACCTGCGCTCGGCGCTCGACGAGCGGCTCGGAGCACGCTCACGCGACTTCCCGGTGGTGGGAAGCCAGTCCGTGCTCGCCGTCGACGCGCGCCAGCTCGGGACAGGGCGGCCGCTCGAGCAGTACCACGTGCGTGGGCTCGACTCGTCGTTCCTGCAGCACACGACCTTCGAGCTCGGGGTGATGGCTCACGGCTACACGAGCTCGCGCGAGGTGTGGGCCGCGCTCGACCGCGAGCCCGGCCTCGCCGTCGTCGACAGCCTTGTCGTGCCGCACCGCGACGAGTTCGGCTTCACGGTGCTGCCCTCCGACTTCGAGGTGACCGGCATGTACTCGGATGTCGACGAGCCGTTCGACCCGATCCCGCTCGAGGTCGTGGACTCGCAGACCGGGAAGCGGACGCGGCTGACGGTGATCGGCGTTCTGTCCGACTCGGCGCCGTTCGAGATGGCCGGCATCTCGACCTCACAGGCGACCCTCGCCGCGGCGTTCCCCGGCCGCGCCGAGCCGACGATCCACTATTTCTCGCTCGCGCCCGGCATCGACGCCGACCAGGCCGCCACACGGCTCGAGTCCGCGTTCCTCTCGAACGGGCTCGAGGCCGAGTCGATCCGCCAGGTCGTCGCGGACTACACGGCCGGCAGCAGGACGTTCAACCGCCTGATCCAGGGCTTCATGGCGCTGGGGCTCGTCGTCGGAGTGGCGGCGCTCGGCGTGATCAGCGCCCGCGCGGTGGTCGAGCGGCGCCAGCAGATCGGCGTGATGCGGGCGATCGGGTTCCGGCGCACGATGATCCAGGCGGTGTTCCTGCTCGAATCGTCGTTCGTCGCCCTCACGGCGATCGTCGTCGGTACCGCGCTCGGGCTGCTCCTCGGCTGGAACATCGTCCTCGACCAGCGCGAGACGCCGAGCTGGGAGAACGTCGCGTTCGTGGTGCCCTGGGTCGACCTCGCGCTCGTCTTCGGCGTGGTCTACGCGGTCGCGCTGCTCGCGACTCTCGCCCCGGCGCTCCGGGCCTCCCGGATCGCACCGGCCGAGGCGCTCCGTTACGAGTAGGGGGTCTAGCCCCCGGCTGCTACCGGCGCGGCGCCCCGCGCTGAAGATCCCGTGCTGGAGGGGGATCTTCTGTAGATCCCGAGCTCCATGCGGTTTGCTTGCATATGCAAGCAATCTGGCAGCTCTGTCGCGACTGGGATCGAACCTGTCCCGCTGGAGGTCGCCCGTGGTGACCACGACGTCGTCGAGCTCGGATCCCGATCCGCCGGATGCGATCATGGTCGCGCATTGGATCAGGTGAGGATCGACCGGTGGTTGTGGGCGGCGCGCTTCTTCAAGACCCGAGGCGCCGCGACGGAGGCGGTGGTCGGAGGTCGCGTGCACGTGAACGGGGCACGGGTGAAGCCGTCGAAGGACGTTCGCCCAGGCGACAGCCTCGAGGTGACCGTGGGGGACACCCGCCGCGCCGTGGTCGTGCGCGCGGTCGCGGAGAAGCGCGGACCGGCGGCGATCGCAGCAACGCTGTACGAGGAGACCCCCGAGTCGATCGCGCGACGCGAGCAACGCGCAGTGGAGCGGAGGCTCGCCCGGCCCCTCGGCGCAGAGCTCGGGGCACGGCCGACGAAGCGAGACCGGCGCAGGCTGGACGCGCTGCGGCGGGCGCAGCGCGGGCGCCGAGCCCCCTAGACCGCGCCTCCGGCGACGGGAGTGCCTGCCCGTGGCGTGCCCCGCACGAGGTCTCTAGACTCCGCGCTCGAGGAGGATCGCGGATGGCTCGCATCGCCTACGAGGGCGTCTCCAAGATCTACGACGACGGCACCTGGGCCGTCGAGGACTTCGATCTCGAGATCGACGACGGGGAGTTCATGGTTCTCGTCGGCCCGTCGGGCTGCGGCAAGACGACGGCCCTGCGGATGCTCGCGGGGCTCGAGGAGATCAGCGAGGGGGACATCCGGATCGGCGATCGCGTGGTCAACGACCTCTCCCCGAAGGAGCGCGACATCGCGATGGTGTTCCAGAACTACGCGCTCTATCCCCACATGACGGTGGAGGACAACCTCGCGTTCGGGCTGCGCTACCGGAAGCTCCCGAAGGCAGAGGTCACGAAGCGGGTTCGGGAGGCGGCGGAGACCCTCGAGATCGCCCAGTTCCTGAAGCGCAAGCCGCGAGCGCTGTCCGGCGGTCAGCGGCAGCGCGTGGCGATGGGCCGCGCGCTCGTACGCGAGCCGGAGGCGTTCCTGATGGACGAGCCGCTCTCGAACCTCGACGCGAAGCTCCGCGTCCAGATGCGGGGCGAGATCCACGACCTGCAACGCAGGCTCGGGGTGACGACGATCTACGTCACGCACGACCAGATCGAGGCGATGACGCTCGGCGACCGGGTGGCGGTGATGCTCGACGGCCGGCTCCAGCAGGTCGCGACCCCGGAGGGCCTCTACGAAAGGCCCGTCAACGATTTCGTGGCGAGCTTCATCGGCTCACCGTCGATCAACATGGTCGAAGCCGAGCTCGCCAACTCGAACGGCGGGCTCGCGGTCAGCTTCGGCGGCCACCGCCTCGCGGTCGACGAGACCGTTCAGCGTGGGCGCCCCGCGCTCGAGCAGTACGTCGGTCGCACCGTCCTGCTCGGCATCCGTCCCGAGGACTTCGAGGACGTCCGCGCTGCGCCCGATACGCCGCCCGACCGCCGGCTGAAGACGATCTGCGCGCTGAGCGAGTCGCTCGGCGCGGACGTGCTCGTCTACTTCGACGTCGAGGCCGCCGGCGTCATCCCCGTCGACCTCGACACGGACGACGGCAAGCCCGAGCCGGTCGAGCCGACCGCGCGGAAGACCGCGGGCACCTCCAGGCTCGTCGCCCGCGTGAGCCCGCGGACACCGACGGCCGACGGGAGCTCGGTCGAGCTGGCCGTCGACACGAGCCGCCTCTACTTCTTCGACCCGGAGACCGGCCTGGCGGTCTGAGGCTAGCCCTTTACTGCGCCCGCGGTCAGGCCCGCGAGGATGCGCTTCTGCAGGATCAGGGTGAGCGTGATCAGCGGGATCGTCACGATCACGGTCGCGGCCATGATCTGACCCCACGGTCGGTCGAAGGCGCTTCCCGACTCGCCCGTGAAGCTGACGATGGCGACCGGAACGGTCTGGCGCTCGGGCGTCTGCGTGAAGGAGAGCGCGAAGAGGAACTCGTTCCAGGCGGAGATGAAGGCGAGCAGCCCCGCGGTCACGAGGCCGGGAGCGACGAGGGGCAGCATCACCCGGTAGAACGTCTGCAGGGGCGATGCGCCGTCCACGTAGGCGGCCTCTTCGAGATCCTTCGGCAGGCCGCGCATGAAGGTCGTGAGGATCCAGACGGTGAGCGGCAGCACGAGCACCATGTAGGAGAAGACGAGCGCGCCGAGGCTGTCGTAGAGGCCGAACCGGTTGATCATCGTGTAGAGGGCGCCCAGGATCGCGATCTGCGGGAAGATCGTCATCGACAGCATCAGGTAGAGGGTCGCGGACCGGCCGCGGAACCGGAAGCGGCCGAGCGCGTACCCGGCGATCGACCCGACCGCCACGGCGACGAGCGTCACCGCCCCGGCGACGATCGTCGAGTTGAGCAGGGCGCGCTGGAACTGGCCGCTCTCGAACACGGCGCGGAAGTTGTCCAGCGTGGGATCCAGCGGGATGTACTGCACCGGCGTGGTGAACAGGTCGGCCTCGGCGGTGAAGGCGGACCTCAGCGCCCAGTAGAACGGGAACACGGCATAGAAGAAGATGATCGTGATGAGGATGTAGAAGGGGACGCGCCGAAGCGAGAAGCGAGGAGCGCGCCTGCGCGCGACCCGCTCTCGGCGCAGGCGGGACTGCGCCTCCGTCCTCGTCATGCGCTCGGCGACCGACGTCATTGCTCCTGCACCCGCACGAACGTCGTGTAGATGACCACGAACATCCCGATGATCAGGAAGATGGCGACGCTCACCGCGGCTCCGTAGCCCACGTCCCCCGTCGCGACGATCGTGTTCTGCGTGTAGATCGCCATCGTCTGCGTGTCGAGGCGCGAGCCGAAGAACACGTAGAAGACGTCGAAGACCCGGAGCGCGTCGAGCGTCCGGAAGATGAGCGTGACGAGGATCGCGGGCATCAGCAGGGGCAGGGTGATCTTCCAGAACTGCCGCCATTTGCTCGTGCCGTCGACGTCCGCCGCCTCGTAGAGCTCGTTCGGGATCACCTGGAGGCCGGCAAGGAGGAGCAGCGCCACGAAGGGTGTGGTCTTCCAGATGTCGACGGCGGCGACCGAGGCGAGGGCCGTGCTGCTCTGGGAGATCCACGCGACCGGCTCGTCCACCAGGTGCAGTCGGAGGAGCCCGTCGTTGATGACGCCGAAGACGTCGTCGTACATCCACTTCCACATCTGCGCAGCGACCACGGTGGGGATCGCCCAGGGCACGAGCATCATCGCCCGCATTACGCCCCGTCCCTTGAAGCCCGAGTTGACGGCCAGCGCGATGATCAGGCCCAGGACGAGCTCGAAGGCCACCGTGATCGCCGTGAACTTCACCGTGACGAAGACGGAGTCCCGGAAGATCGTGTCGTCGAGCAGGTCGCGGTAGTTCTGCAGCCCGACGAACTCGGTCGGCTCGATCCCTTCGAGGAACTGACGGTTCGTGAAGCTGTCGTAGATCGTCTGACCGAGCGGGTAGAGCGCAACCAGGGCGACGAGCACCAGGGCGGGCGACAGCATCAGCCAGGCGAGGCGCGTCTGCCTCCGCTGGAGACGGGTCGACCGCCGCTTCGGCGGCCTTGGGCGCCGCTCGGTCGTGGACTGAATCGCGCTCATCGCCTGGCGAACGGCGGGGCGGGGGCGCAACGCCCCCGCCCCGCCGCAGCGTGCCTCTCTATCTCGGCAACAGCCGGTTCAGCCGCTGCTCGATCCCGGGCAGGACGTTCTTCGCGTCCTGACCGTTCAAGATCTGGTTCAGGCCCTGGTAGATGATCTGCGAGCCCTGCGCGTACCTCGTGCCCAGGATCGTCGGGCGCGTCACACGCGTCACGTTCGCGATCTCCGGCTTGAGCCAGGGGTTCACCTTCCGCACCGCCGCGTCACGGGCGACGGCCGGGATCGTCGGGACGTTGCTGTTGTAGATGGCGTTGAACTTCTCGACCGGGGCGCTCGTCAGGTAGCGGACGAGCTCGATCGCCGCCTCCCTGTTCTTCGAGAACGTCGAGACGCCGAGCTGCCAGCCGCCGACGGTCCCCACCGACGGGTTGCTCCCCGTGCGAGGGAGGACGGTGACGTCGAACTTGCCCTTGACGGGCCCGGTCTGGCTCTTCGCGTAGGCGTACGGCCAATTCCGCATGAATGCGGCGTTGCCGGCGCCGAACGCCGAGTCGGCCTCACCTTCCTGGTACGTCGTCACCCCGCGGGGCGTGATCGTCCCGACCCAGCTGCGCTGGAGGTTCATCATCGCGATCGCTCTCGGGTTGTTGATCGACGCCTTGCCGTTGTCGACGAAGCGCCCGCCACCGCTCGACGCGAGCCATTCCAGCGCGTCGCAGGTCAGGCCCTCGTACGCGTTCCCCTGGTACACGAACCCGTAGAAGTTCGGGTTCGAGGCCTGCTCGCCGTCCTGGATCTTCTTCGCCATGGTGCCCAGCTGGGCCCAGGTCTTCGGCGGCGAGGAGTACCCGTACTTCCTCAGGAGATCGGTGCGGTAGTAGAGGATCCCGAAGTCGCCGAACCAGGGCATCGCGACCAGCTTCCCGCCGATCGTGTTGTTCCTGATGATCCCCTGGGAGTGCGCCCTGGCCTCTCTGGCCAGTGCGGGCTTGAGGTTGACGAGGTACTGGGCGAACGCACCGGGCCAGACCACGTCGAGCATCACCACGTCGAAAGCCGACGACTTGCCCGAGAAGGTCCGGGCGAGCTGCGAGTACGACGCCGACGAGTCGGCTGGGTGCGGTACGAGCTTGACCTTGATGCCCGTGTCCGCCGAGAACTTCGCCACGAGCAGCTTGTCGCGGGTGTGGCTCTTGCCCACCGGGCCGTCACCGAGGAAGGTCAGCGACGATCCCCCGTACTTGGCCTTGAGGGCTTTCGCGTTGGGGACGTTCGGCGGCTTGACGGCCGGCGCGGCCGCGGTCTCCGTGCTTGCGGTCCCCACCGCAGCTACGGCGAGCGACGCGACGAGGGCCAACGCCCCTGCCACGCTTCCTACGAAGCGCATTGAGAATTGCTTCACCTCTCCCACGTCCTTTCTCTCGACGGGACGGCACGTTGTCCTGCAAAGACATAGACGGCGTCGCCCGCGAACTGATAGAGCGGCTCGCGAGGAGATCCACGGCCCGTGGCCCTCGCGTGGAGCCCGCCACCCGTCGCAGGGCGACGTAACGGGTTGTCACAGCACATTCGGCACAGCCAACGTAGAGGCTTGCCGAAGGCGGTGTCAAGAATGTGACGAGCCGTCGTGGGCGGCCGCCGCCGCCTCGAGAGAACGCCGCGCTCGCTCCAGGAACGCGACGACCCGGCGGTGGTCGAGACGCCGTGCATCGGAACGCGCGGCCAGCGCCTCGGAGACGAGTGCCGCGTCGGCGACCTGCCCGCGGGCCCACACGCCGGCCTCCGCCTTCGACGACCAGGTCTCCTCTGCGGCGTAGCGCAACGCGCGACACCCGTTCAGGACGGCATCGTCCTCCCGCGCGACGCCGGCGCTCTCGTGCCAGCGAAGCGACTCGATCAGCAGGTCGAGCAGCAACCCCCTCGGCATCGACGCGAAGAGCCGATCCGGAGGCGGCCCGAACAGTGCTCGACCCCTGTCGCGGACGATCGCCCGGTCGATGCCGTACCAGTGCTCGGCCCCGCCGTCCCCCGGAGACAGCGAGAGGTGAAACGGCATCGAGCGCCCGGTGTTGAGGTTCAGCTCGTAGCCGGCGTCCCGCGTCGCCTCGCGTACGGTCGACTCCGGATAGACGACGAGCTCGAGCCCCCTGGCCGGGCAGGGCAGCGCCTCGTGACGTAGGGCGCGCACGATCTCGAGCTTCGTCTCGCCCGCCACCCGACCGCCGCAGACCACCGCGAGGTCGACGTCGCTGCGACCGGGGTCGTAGCCACCGAGCGCGAGCGAGCCGCCGGCGTAGGCCCCGACGAGCTCGTCGCCGAGGATCGCGCGCACGCGCAGGACCACCTCCTGCAGATAGCGCGTGGTCCCAGGATCGGCGAGGTCGTCCATGTGACGGGACAGTGCCTGCCGCGGGAGCGGCTGGAGAGGCTTGGACGACGGCGCGGTCGGCACGTAGGTTCCCCGGAAGCTCAGCGCACCACCGACGAGGAGGACGAACGATGGACTGGAAGCTCGAGCTCGTGGCGATCCCGGTGTCGGACGTCGACCGCGCGAAGGCGTTCTACATCGAGAAGGCGGGCTTCACCCCCGACCACGATCACACGGTCACGGACCAGCTGCGGTTCGTGCAGCTGACGCCGCCCGGATCGAACTGCTCGATCGCCCTCGGGACCGGGATCACCGAGTCGGCCCCGGGCTCCGCGCAGCTGCAGCTCGTGGTCTCGGACGTCCACGCCGCCCGCGCGCAGCTGACCGAGCGCGGAGTCGACGTGAGCGACGTCCAGGACTTCGCCTGGGGCTCGTTCGTCTTCTTCGACGATCCCGACGGGAACCGCTGGGCGGTACAGCAGCTGCCCCCACGGCCGTAGCTCACGGAAGCCCGCACGACGCAAACCGCCGCGGCCTACTTGACATGCATCGATGATCTTCGATATATTGACCATCATCGATATGAAGCCCGAACAGTCATGGAGGTCGTCGTCGTGAGCACCACGCTCGAGCCGGTTGCCTGTTGTGCCCCGCTTTCCACCGCGGCGATGAGCGACGCCGAGGCGAGCGCCACGGCCGAGCTGTTCCGCGCGCTCGGCGACCCCGCGCGCGTCCGCATCGTGAACCTCGTCGCGACGAGCGACGAGTCGGTGTGCGCGTGCGAGCTGTACGAGCCGCTGGGCCTCGCCCAGCCGACGGTCTCCCACCATCTGAAGAAGCTGGTCGACGCCGGTCTCCTGGAACGGGAGCAGCGCGGCAAGTGGGCCTACTTCACCTTGAAGCGCGACGCCGTCGAGAAGCTGGCGGCGGTCGCCGACCTGAAAGGGGTGTGCTGCTGATGACCACGACCACTGCCGAGGACCTGCGCGAGGAGGTCCGGCGACGCTATGCGGAGTCCGCCCGCGCCGTGACCGAAGGAGCGACGGGTAGCTGCGGGAGCGGCTCGTGCTGTGCGGACGGCGAGACGGACGCGTCGTCTTTCGGAGAAGCGCTCTACGAGGCGGAGCAGCGCAACGAGCTTCCCGGTACCGCCGTCCTCGCCTCCCTCGGCTGCGGGAACCCCACGGCCGTCGCCGAGCTCCGCGAAGGCGAGACGGTGCTCGATCTCGGGTCGGGCGGGGGCATCGACGTGATCCTCTCGGCAAAGCGGGTCGGTCCGACCGGGACTGCCTACGGGCTCGACATGACGGACGAGATGCTCGCGCTCGCTCAGCGGAACGTCGCCGAGTCGGGCGTGCGGAACGTCCACTTCCTGAAGGGCCTGATCGAGGCGATCCCGCTGCCCGCCGCCTCTGTCGACGTGGTGATCTCCAACTGCGTGATCAACCTCTCGACGGACAAGGCGACGGTGCTGACCGAGATCGCCCGGGTGCTCAAGCCCGGCGGCCGGATCGGGATCAGCGACGTCGTCGCGGAGGACAGGCTCTCGCCGGCCGAGCGGGCCGAGCGGGGGTCGTACGCGGGCTGCATCGCCGGGGCGCTGTCGGTCTCGGAGTACGTCGCGGGCCTCGAGGCGGCCGGGTTCGAGGAGATCTCCGTCTCCTTCACCCATCAGGTCGCGGACGGGATGCACGGCGCGATCGTCAAGGCGCGGAAGACCGAGAGCCCCGAGTCGAAGGGCCTTCCCGTGATCCAGCCGGCCCAGACGGCGGGGTGCTGCTAGATGCCCGCCCGCGACTCGCGATCCCCACCCTCGCCGTCGAGGGGCGGCTCGGCGCCCTGGACGGGACCGCGACGGGCGCACCGGTGAACGTGCTCTTCGTCTGCGTCCGGAACGCCGGGCGCTCGCAGGTCGCCGAGGCGCTCTTCGCGCGCGCCGCGAGCGGCCGTCACGCGGCCCGCTCGGCCGGATCGAGCCCCGCTGCTGCTGTCCATCCCGAGGTCGCCGAGGTCATGCGCGAGCTCGATCTCGAGATCGGCGGCCGGTCGCCACGCCGCCTGGAGAACGCGGACGCACAGTGGGCCGACGTGATCGTGACGATGGGCTGCGGAGACGCCTGCCCGTACATCCCCGGCAAGCGGTACCTCGACTGGGAGCTCGACGACCCCCACGGCCTGCCGCTCGAGCGCGTGCGCGAGATCCGTGACGAGATCGGCCGACGTGTTGAGCACCTCGTCGGAGAGCTCGACGACCAGGCACGCGGCGACGAGGAGAGTGTCGGCTGATGGCTGTCGCCGAGGCTCGCCGCACCGCTCCCGCGCCCGGACGGGACGACGCCGTCCTCCGGAAGCTGTCCACACTCGACCGCTTCCTCCCGCTCTGGATCGCGATCGCCATGGTCGTGGGGCTCGGTCTCGGCTCGCTCGTCCCCAGCCTGGACGCCGGCCTCGACCGGCTCCGCGTGGGCACCGTCAGCCTCCCCATCGCGCTCGGGCTGCTGCTGATGATGTACCCGGTGCTGGCGAAGGTGCGCTACGAGGAACTGGGGCACCGACGGGCCGACGGCGTCTCCGACCGTCTCTTCTTCGGGACGTCGCTGTTCCTCTCGTGGGTGATCGGCCCGCTGTTCATGTTCACGCTCGCATGGCTCTTCCTGGCGGATCAGCCCGAATACCGCACCGGGGTGATCATCGTGGGTCTCGCCCGCTGCATCGCCATGGTGCTGATCTGGAACGACCTTGCGAGGGGCGATCGCGACCGCGCGGCCATCCTCGTCGTCTTCAACGCCGTCTTCCAGGTCGCGGCGTACTCTCTCCTCGGCTACTTCTACCTCACCGTCCTGCCCGGCTGGCTCGGGCTGGACACCCAGGGCTTCGAGGTGGGGATCTGGGAGGTCGCGCGCACGGTGCTGATCTTCCTGGGCATCCCGCTCGCCGCCGGGTTCTTCACTCGCAGGATCGCCCTCCAGCGCAGAGGCCCCGAGTGGTACGAGACACGCTTCCTCCCCCGGATCGGCCCGATCACGCTGTACGGGCTCCTGTTCACGATCGTGCTCCTCTTCGCGATCCAGGGCGACACGATCACCTCCGAGCCGCTCGACGTGGCCCGCATCGCGCTGCCGCTCTTCGTCTACTTCGCAGGCATGTGGGTCGCGGGCTTCGTGATCGGCAAGCTGAGCGGCTTGCCCTATGCGCAGACCGCGAGCCTCGCGTTCACCGTCGCGTCCAACGACTTCGAGCTGGCGATCGCGGTCGCGGTGGGCGTCTTCGGGGTGACCTCGGGGCAGGCGCTCGCGGGCGTCGTAGGCCCGCTGATCGAGGTCCCGGTGCTCGTCGCCCTGGTGTACGTCGCCCTCTGGGCGCGCCGTTTCTGGCGAGACCGCGACGTGGCACGTCCATTGTCCGTCGACCACGCGGAGGCCTGAGGGTCCAGACGCCCGCCGACGTGGCAACGCACCGTGCACAGAGCCCTCGTCGGTTGTGCACCGCCCTCAGCGCCCCTTCGCGTTGAGCTCGGGCGGCAGCCCCGCATCCCCCTTCGTGTAGTCGCAGACGCCGTCGGGGAAGATCTGCTTCAGGCGGGCGATGTCGCTCGTCCCGGGCACCCAGGGCGCGTAGAGGCCCTGCGCCGCCGCCCGCTCGACCGGCTGCCGCTCGCACGCGAAGACCGCGCCGGTGATCGGGCCACCGGCCACCGTGCGCGACGTCCCGAACACCGGGAACGCCTGCGCGCATGCGCCCTGCGGGCGGTCGTCGAGGATCCCGGCCCAGACGCCGTCGCCGCTCGCCAGGGGCGAGCCGTTCGTCGTGAAGCACCGGTCGACCGCCCCCGACGGCTTGTTCGCGGCGACGCTCCGCTCGGGGTGAGCGGCGATGTTCGTCATCCACTCGTCGATCACGTCGAGCGCCATCGGCGTCTGGTCGGACTGCGGCCCCGCCGGGCGAGCGTCGGTGAACCAGATCACCTGGTTCGACGCATCGCCGTCGAAGTCGAGCATGCGCTGGCGCGCCGCGAAGGACTGGTGCGAGTTGTGCATGTCGAGCAGCGGCTCGAGGTAGTGGCGCCAGTCGATGAGCGGGATCTCGATCTTACCGCGGAAGACCATGCCTGAGCGATAGGCGGCGTACTGCGCCTGCCGGTTCCCCACCCTGCGGGCTGCCGGCGTGGCGCCGCCGTCGGCCGAGAGGTTCATGTTGCGTGCGCTCCAGACGTCGACGTTCGCCGGGTTGCCGCAGAGGGCGGCGATGTACGGGCAGCCCTCCTGCACCATGTCCTTCGACTCCTTCCACGACCCGACGCTCGCGTTCAGGTCGAGGAACTGCTCGGGCGTGATGCTCCCGGAGCGGAGTGCGGAGAGGCCGTACTGGACGCCACGGTTGTCCCACGGCGAGCGTGCGAAGCCGGTCTCGTCGCGGCCGTAGATGTTGACGAGGTCGGCCCAGTGGGTCCACTCGACCGCCGCCTGTTGCTCGGGCGTGACACCGGGGGCAGTGCCGAACAACGGGTTGAGGGCGAGCGGCGACAACCCGCGCCAGCCGTTGATGCACTCGGTCGAGCCGGGTGTCGGCATGTAGGGCATCACCGCGGCGTAGGGGTTGGGCACCACAGGAGAGCTGGACATTCCCTCGAGCAGCGTCCGGTTCGTCCAGCTCCGCCACATCGACGCGGGGCTCGCGAGCACCTGCCGGTCCATCCAATGCTCGAGGAGCTCGCAGTCGCCCACGTGGATCGTCTGGGTGACCATGTCGGGGTAGGAGTACTGCGGGATCCCGGCATCGATCAGCCCCGGGTGGTTCTGCCCGTACACGTACTGCTGGATCGCGCCACCCGAGGCGCCGACGCCGACCGTGTACTCGGGCTCGGCGTAGGCCGAGACGAACCGGTCCTTGACCATGATCGCAGCCTCGCCCCCGAGCTGGAGGTTGTAGTGCGTCGAGGTCCGGTTGCCCGTGGAGTAGGCGATCGCGTACCCCTTCGCGAGGCCCGGCTCGTACAGCATCTCGCCGCGCGAGGGGTTGCCCTGATAGTGGCCGATCCCGACGCCGCCCTGGAACTTGTAGATCAGGGCCCGGTTCCATCGCGTGAGGTCGAGGGGACCGCCGGCGGCCTGCGGTGCCGGGACGGGCACGGCGATCGAGTAGATGAACCGGTCGATCACGCCCCGTTCCCAGACGACGACGAACGGGCTGCCGTACGGCGGCACGGGCACGGCGTCCGCCGGGCTCGTCCCCGGCGTGTACGGCGACCAGCCGCCTGCCGAGCGGTAGAAGTAGCCGGTCAGCGTCGGCGTGGTGCAGGTCTCCGACGGCGGGATCGGGGGAAGGGCGGCGTTGGCGGCATTGCCCGCGGTTGCGCACAGGAACACCTCCTGGCGCGGCCCCGAGAACATCGGGCCGTCGAGCGAATGGTTGACGAGACGAAGCTCGACGCGGTTCGGTCGCGCGTTGCCGGGGCCGGGCACGGATGCCCGCAGCGCGCTCTCTCCGAGCGGCAGGCCGGTCACGACCCCCTCGAGCTGGTGCCCGCCCTCGGAGTCGGGCGCGAAGGCACCGCTCACGTCGTTCCCGTCCACCGTGATCTCCACGGCCGAGAAGGGAACGCTCGGCGGAACCGTCACCTCGACGCGGGCGTCCCCGCCGGAGACGAGCGCCGGCGGGCTGGACACGACCCGAACCTGGAGCTGACCCTGGTTCCCCGCCGGCGGGCCGGTCGCGGCCGTGGCCAGGCCCGTTGCGAGAAGCGCCGCGACGGCGGCAACTGCGATCGAGAGCGCGAGTCCTCGTCTCACTGGTCCCCTCCCTGCGTCTTGGTCCGATCGGCCGGGCGATCCTACTGCGGCGCCGACCCGGCTGCATCGCCGATGGGTCGCGCGCAGCGTGACGGTCTGGGCGAAGGGCACGCCCTGGGTCAGTCAGCCGGCGGAGAGTTCGGCGCAGGCGGTACCCGGAGAAACGGCCCGGAAACGCATCCCCGGGCCGTTTCCCCCTGCCGCCAGACCTCTGTCCTTCCCACAGTCCTCGCGGCGAAAACACGCGCGGAAAACCCACACCCGGGGTGAGTCGAAATCCCGGATGTGCCCGACTCGCACCCGGGTGATGATCCGCGTCATGAGACGCGCGGCCTGTTCGCGGCCAGGAGGGCGACATCTCCTTCCATGCCGGATGAAGGCAACGGCGTGCGTCGGGGACCAGGGGGAGGCTGACTGATGGAGACGATGCGGCGGTTCACGCGGCGGACGTTCGTCGCCTGGGTCGGCGGTGCGGGTGCCGGCTTCTATCTCTTCGGGCGGGTTCCCGGCGTGAGCGCTCCGGTTGCGCTGGCCCAGGTTCCGGGCGGCACGCTCGATCCGACCCTGGTTCCGAAGTTCCGGACACCGATGCTGATCCCTCCGGTGATGCCCCGTGCCGACACGATCGTCCAGCGCGGAGGCAAGAACGTCGACTACTACGAGATCTCGATGCGGCAATTCGCACAGCAGATCCTCCCGGCGAGCCTTCCCAAGACGACGGTGTGGGGCTACGGCGCGAAGACGGCGCAAAGCAACCGTGGGCTGCTGATCCACAACGCCCCCTCGCTCACGATCGAGGCGATGTGGAACAGGCCGGTGCGGGTCAAGTGGATCAACGAGCTGGTGGACGGGAACGGGACGTTCCTGCCGCATCTGCTGCCGGTCGATCCGACGCTGCACTGGGCGAACCCGCCAGGCGGCGCCGATCACCGTGACAGCCGGCCGACCTTCACGACGACGCCCGGCCCCTACACGGGCCCGGTGCCGATCGTCACGCACGTGCACGGCGCCGTGGGTGTGGCCGACGACAGCGACGGGTACGCGGAGGCGTGGTATCTGCCTGCCGCGAAGGACATCCCGGAGAGCTACGCAACGGAAGGCACCTGGTACGAGTTCTTCGCAGGCAAGGCGGCCGCGGCGTACGGCGTCGAGTGGGGGCCGGGCTTCGCCACGTTCCAGTACCCGAACGAGAACCGGGCTTCGACGATCTGGTATCACGATCACGCGCTCGGCATGACGCGACTCAATGTGTACGCGGGCCCCGCGGGCTTCTTCATCATCCGCGGTGGCCCCCACGGAGATGATGCGGTACGCGACCGCCGAACCGGAGGCAAGGCCTCGCTGCCCGGCCCGGCGCCACGCGAGAACGACAGGTTCCCGCCCGACAAGCGCTACCGGGAGATCCCGATTGCGATTCAGGATCGCTCGTTCAACGCTGACGGCTCGCTCTTCTATCCCGACACCCGGGAGTTCTTCGACGAGATCAGGGGGCCGTACATCCCGGACACCGACCTCTCGCCGATCTGGAATCCCGAGTTCTTCGGCAACATGATCATGGTCAACGGCAGCACGTGGCCGTTCCAGACCGTCGAGCGGCGTCGATATCGCTTCCGTTTCCTGAACGGCTGCCAGTCGCGTTTCCTCATGCTCGACTTCAGCGAGATCCCCGGTGTCGAGCTGTGGCAGATCGGGAACGAAGGCGGCTTCCTCGCCGCCCCGGTCAACCTCAGCGCCGTGAACGGGAACCACCTCCTCATGGGGCTCGCCGAGCGCGCGGACACGATCGTGGACTTCACGAACGTCCCCGTCGGCGAGTACGTGCTCCGGAACATCGGCCCGGACGAGCCGTTCGGCGGGGGCGTACCACCTGATGACTTCGACGTCGCCGACCCCGACACGACGGGTCAGATCATGCGGTTCGACGTCGTGCCCGCGGTCGATGCGGACGATTCGACGCCCCCGCAGTTCCTGGAGCTACCCGCGCTCGGGCCGCTGCCACCTGCGACCGCCACGCGGCGGTTGGCTCTGCTCGAGGAGATGTCGAAGATCTTCGAGGATGCGCCGGCCGAGGCCCTGCTCGGCACGGTGGCGGGAGACCCCAACGGCGGGCCGGGAGCGTGGGTAGCGAAGATGTGGGAGGACGAGGTGTCGGAGAACCCCCCGCTCGGCGCGACCGAGATCTGGGAGCTGTACAACGCCACCGCGGACGCCCACCCGATGCACATCCACGAGATCGCCTTCGAGGTGGTCGACCGCCAGGACATCCTCGTGGACGAGGAGAGCGGGGCGGTTCAGGTCGTGCCCGGATCCGTGCCGATCCCGCCGGAGCCATGGGAGACGGGGCTCAAGGACACGGTCATCGCCTACCCCGGACAGGTCACGAGGGTGAAAGGCCGGTTCGAGACGCCTGGCCAGTTCGTCTGGCACTGCCACATCGTCGAGCACGAAGACAACGAGATGATGCGCCCCTACCGCATCGGACCGCCGCAATCCGGTCAGCCCGCGTGAAGCCGGGGCCTCGCGCCGCCCCCCGTACACGACAAAACCCCCGATTTCCGGGGGTTTTGTTATAGCGGGGGCAGGATTTGAACCTGCGACCTCCGGGTTATGAGCCCGGCGAGCTACCTGACTGCTCCACCCCGCGTCGCGGCCACTATGGTAGCACCGTCGTGGCCTTCTGGATCGCCCTCGCAGTGCTGGTCGCCGGGATCGTCGGGGGGCTCGTCTACGCCGTCCTCCGCGGGCTCGCCCTCTGGCGGAAGATCAAGCGGACGGGGCGCAGCTTCTCCGCCGAGACGGCGCGCATCGCTGAGGCCTCGGCCGGGATCCAGACGCACCTCGACCGGGCGAGCGCCTCCGGGTCGCAGCTGAGCGAGGCGTCGGCGCGCCTCGCGGCCTCGCGCGCGAAGCTCGACGTCCAGCTCCAGGCGATCCGCGAAGCCCGCCACACGGTGCGTCGGCTGCTCTGGTTCCTCCCGGGCGTCTGACCTCGGTACGACAGCGATCCTGGGCGCCCGTTGCCGCGCCGACGACGCACGGCTTGTAGCGTCTCCCCCGGAATGCGCGTCGGGGCCGTCGACCTCGGAACGAACACCACCCGCCTGCTCGTCGCCGATGTCGACGACGGGCGGCTCGACGTGGTGGTGCGCCGCGAGGAGATCACGCGCCTCGGTGAGTCGGTCGACCGTCGGCGGATCCTCCTCCCCATCGCGATCGCTCGCGTGAGGAACGTCCTCGTCGACTACCGGCGCGAGGCCGAGAGCCTCGGGGCCGAGCGCGTGCTCGCGGTCGCGACGAGCGCGGTCCGGGACGCCGACAACGGGGAGGCGTTCCTGGGCGAGGTGGAGTGGAGCTACGGATTCACCACCCGTCTGCTGGACGGCGGCGAGGAGGCGGAGCTCATGTTGCGCGGGGTCGCGAACGACCGTCGGCTGGACACGGGGACGCTGGTGATCGACATCGGCGGCGGCTCCACCGAGCTCGTCACCCCTGGCTCCGACCGGATCTCCTGGGCAGTCAGCACGGAGGCGGGCAGCGTACGCCTGACGGAGCGCTTTCTTCTCTCGGACCCGCCCGCGCCCGAAGAGCTCGACGCATGCGCCGCCCACGTCCGCTCGCTCCTCCCGGACCTCGCCGTGAGCCAAGCGGTCGGCGTGGCGGGTACCGTCACCACCGCCGCGGCGATCGCGCTCCGGGGCCCTCAGACGGTTCACGGCAGGCAGATCACGCGCGACTCCGTCGCCGCGATCACGGAGCAACTGGCGTCGATGCCGCTCATCGAACGCGAGCGCGTGCGCGGCCTCGCTCCCGCGCGTGCGCCGGTGATCGTCGCCGGGCTGATAGCGCTGCGCGAGATCCTGGATCGCTACGGGCTCCACGCGATCGACGTGAGCGAGCGCGACCTCCTCGACGGCGCGGCCCTCGCCGCGGCCGAGCTTCCGGAGCCCGAGGAGGGCGCGGTCCCCCCGATGGCGTTCACTTGCTGTTGAGTGCGGCCAGCAGCCCCTGCACGTACCCCACGGCGTGCAGCCTGCCGAGCGTCGGATAGCCCGGGACGCTCCAGCTGTCGCCGGCCAGGGCGGGCGAGTGGTCGGTGCGCAGCGGCGCCTCCACCCCGCTCTCGAGATACGCGCGGACGCATGCCGCCATGTCGGTCGGCCCTTCGTCCACGAACGTCTCCACGAACCGCTCCGGCGTCCCGCGGACGTCTCGGAAGTGCACGAAATGGATCCTGCCCTGCGACCCGAAGCGGCGGATCGCGGCCGGGAGGTCGTCCGTCATCAGGCAGACGTTGCCCTGGCAGAGCGCCATGCCGTTCACCGGGCTCGGCTGAAGGGCGAAGACGCGGTCGTACGCGTCGAGCGAGCGGATGATGCGCCCGATCCCGCGCAGCGGCGAGAGCGGCGGGTCGTCCGGGTGCAGCGCGAGGCGGACTCCTGCCTCCTCTGCCACCGGGACGGCACGCTCGAGAAACCACGCGAGGCTCTCCCAGAGCGCGTCCTCCTCGACAGGCGCCTCGGGGGCATCGGGGCCGTCGGCCCAGGCCGCCAGGTCGAAGCCGCTGACCGACGCTCCGCCCCGTCCAGTGAGTGCGGTCGACGTGCGTGACCACGGGACGATCGCCATCCAGTTGTAACAGAGCACCTCGATCCCGAGCCTCCCCATGTTCCGCAGAAGCTCGAGCACGTGCTCCAGCTCCTCCTCGCGCCCCGGCGCGCCCAGTCGGAGGCGATCCATCGGCGGGTTGTCCTCGAGCACCGTGAGGCGCAGGCCGGCGTCCTCGACGGCTCGGCGGAGGAGCGCCAGTGGCCCGTACGCCCAGGGCGGCTCGGCCGCATGGCCGCGCCAGTCCGTCGCACCGCGGGGGAGGACGCCGACCGCCTCCTCGACCCCGATCTGGCGCAGCTGGGCCCACGTCGCATCGGGCCGCGGCTCGAGCAGGATCTCGGCGAGTCGCAGCATCGGCTCAGAACCGCTTCACGGCGAGGAAGCCGCCGTCGGCGACGATCGTCGTGCCCGTCACGTATCCGGCCTGGTCGGAGACGAGGAACACCACGACGTCGGCCACCTCTTCGACCGTCCCGATCCGGCCGAGCGCGTTGGCGGCGCGCACGCTGTCCAGGAAGCTCGTCGCATCCGCCGTGTTCATGCCGTCGAGGTCCCGCGCGAGCATCGGCGTGTCGATCGTGCCCGGCGCGATCGCGTTGACCCGGATCCCGTGCTCGCCGACCTCGACCGCCAGCGCGCGTGCCGCTGCGACCAGCCCGGCCTTGGCGGCGCCGTAGGCCACGCACCCGCGCAGCGTGGTGTACGCCTGGACTGAGGAAACGAAGACGATGCTCCCTCCGCCCCGGGCCCGGAGCGCGGGGATCGCCTCCCGCGCGCACAGGAGCGCGCCCTTGAGGTCGACATCGATGACGCGGTGCAGATCGTCCTCTGCCATCTCCTCGAGCTCGGCATACAGGCCGACGGCCGCGTTGGCGACCATGACGTCGAGACCGCCGAAGGCCGAGACCGCGTCGTCCATGATGCGCCGGACATCCGCGCTGCGCCGCACGTCGCCGACGCATGCCATCCCCTCCGACCCTGCCGCTCGCACGAGGTCGAGGGTCCCGTCGAGCCCTCCCGACTCGACGTCGTTGACCACCACCCGCGCTCCCGCAGCGGCGAGCGCGGCCGCGATCCCGCGCCCGATGCCCGAACCGGCGCCGGTGACGGCGGCGACCTTCCCCTCGATCGGCACGGCCGCATCATCCACCATCCGAGCGCCGCGGCCCGCGGACAGCTCGCAGTCCTGCTCGTGACCGACGACCGGCTCCGTGCTGCTCCACGGAGCCGGGGAGACGTATGTGGCAACGGCAAGAACGGAGCGGTGCTCCGGCGCCATCAGGTCTGCAGACGTCGTCCCCGGCTCGCGATGGTCGTTGCATCGGCGAGGACGCGGAGCATGGCGGCACGTCGAGGGGCGAGGAAGGGGCGGGGATGCGCGGCGAGCCGCGGGGCGAGGTGCATGACGCCGGCCACCGTCGCGGCGATTGCAGCGCCGGCGACGGCGTCGAGCACGAAGTGGTTTCCGGTGGCCATCACGGCGACCACCATCACGGCGGGATGCGCGGCGAACAGGAACCGCGGGAGCCGCCGCCTGGCGGCCCGGAAGCCAGCGAGCCCGACGAGGAGGCTCCAGCCGACATGCATGCTGGGCATCGCCGCATACGGGTTGAAGCGGACGCCCGCGAAGGAGCCGGTGTCGTGGCTCGAGAGGCCGACGGTGTCCGCGATGCCGAGGTCGGGGATCAGGCGCGGCGGCGCGGCCGGGAAGAGGACGAACACGACCGTGGCGATCGAGATCGAGACGAGCGGCGCGGTACGCAGCTCGCGGTAGCACTGCCGGTGGCGGAGCGCGAGCCACACGAGGGTGGCGGCGATCAGCGGCGCGAAACCGGCCATGTAGTAGGCGGAGAAGAACGACTCGAGGGTGGAGAGCGCGTCCTGCACCGTCGCCTCGTGGAAGATGCGAAGCGCGCTCTCGGCAGCGGCGATCTCGCGTCCGTTCCGCAGCGCCTCGTCGGGGCTGCCGATGGTCGCGCCCCGGACGGCGAGATACGCCGCGTACAACGCCGCCCAGACCGCGAGCTCGAACGCCGCGAACCGGAGCAGGCCGGTGCGGAGCAATTCGGCGCCTGCCGCGCGTGGCGGGCGTCCGCCGCGCTGCAGGAGTGCGAGTGAGGCCTGGTAGATCACTCCTGGAGCTTGGCCCTGCCCCGGCGCGGGGACATCGGTGCGCCACCCTGATCCCGCACCCTGATCCGCGGGCCCGGCTCGTCCCCGAGCCGTCGTACGGTGGAGCCTGGCCGTTCTCCGTCGCCGCGAGCACGCGGCGCCCCGTCACCGCGAGATGCCTCGCGCGAGGCCGCGATCTTCCCCATCACCCCGGAGGGTGAGGAGCTGCCTCCGGGCCCACCCGCGGGTGACGACGAGGACACCGCTCAGGCGCGACGCGGGCCGCAGTCGGCCTTCGTACGCTCGCTGCCATGGACGCGACCATCGAGACGCACGGGCCGGCGAAGCGCTACGGCGGGACGTTCGCCGTGGACGATCTCTCGATCGCGGTGCGGTCCGGCCGTGATGTGCGCGCCGCCCCGAAACCGTAGGCGCGTCCCCCGGCCCCCCGCATCGGAGGGCCGTGCCGAGAGATCAGGGTGCGGGATCAGGGTGGCGCCCCGATGTCAGGGGGCGCGCGGAAGCGCAGCCTCCAGCTCATGGATCAACGAGGGCGAGATCGCGTCACACGACCGAGACCGACGCCCCGTCAACGAGGAGGAGCCATGAGCTCGAGCGTCATCACCATCGAGGAAGCGCGGAGCAACCAGACCGGATGGACCGAGCTCGCGAGCCGCGGCAACGACGGCCTCGAGGTCTCCCTCCTCTGGAACCAGGCGACCGACCGCGTGAAGGTCACCGTCGCCGACTCGAAGCTCGACGACGCGTTCGAGCTCCACGTCCCGGGCGCCGAGGCGCTCGAGGCGTTCAACCACCCGTTCGCGTTCGCGGCGAACCGCGGCTTCGGCTTCGGCGGCGCGTTCAGCGAGTCCCACGACCTGCAGCTGCAGGACTGAACCCGAAAGGAGCACTGCCGTGTCACCTCTCAAGCAATCAAGGAGCTTCGCCGCCCGGATGGGCGGCTGGAGCGCGAGTCACTGGAAGACCGCCGTCTTCGGCTGGCTGGCGTTCGTCGTCGTGTCGGTCTTCGTCTCGATGCAGCTCGGGACGACGTTCATCGACCAGAACGAGGCGAACGTCGGCGAGTCCCGGAAGGCCGACCAGATCATCGATCGCGCCGGCTTCAACGTCGACGCGAACGGCGAGACGATCGAGGAGCAGGGCGAGATGGTGCTCCTGCAGTCGAAGACGCTCACCGTGCAGGATCCCGCCTTCCGGGCCGCGATCCAGGACGCCGTCAGGACGGTGCGCTCGTTCCCCGAGGCGCAGAAGCTGAAGTCGCCGCTCGCCGTGGCTCACCCGGACCTCGTGTCACAGGACGGGCGCTCGGCGATGGTGCAGTTCACGCCCGAGGGGACCTACGAGGAAGCGATCCTCTACATCGACGAGATCGTCGCGGCGGTCGACAAGGTCGAGGCCCGTCATCCGGGCTTCTCGATCGAGTCGCTCGGCGTCTCGAGCGAGAAGGCGATCGACGCGGAGATCCAGGGCGGCCTCGCCAAGGCCGGCCTCCTCTCGATCCCGCTGACCATCCTGATCCTGCTGGTCGTGCTGCGCTCGCTCGTCGCGGCGCTGATCCCGCTCCTGCTCGGCGTCACCGCCGTCATGGCGACCATGGGCCCGCTCGCCCTCTCCAGCAAGCTCATCCCGGCGAGCGAGAACATCATGGAGGTCGTCCTCCTGATCGGCCTCGCGGTCGGCGTGGACTACGCGTTGTTCTACATGCGCCGCGAACGGCAGGAACGGGCGGCGGGCCGCTCCGAGCGGGCCGCTCTCGAGGCAGCCGCCGCGACCTCCGGCCGTGCCGTGCTCGTGTCGGGCGTAACCGTCCTGATCGCGATGGCGGGCATGTTCCTGTCCGGCGACAAGACGTTCATGTCGTTCTCCGTCGGGACGATGGTCGTCGTCGCAGTGGCGATGATCGCCTCGCTCACCGTCCTGCCGGCGGTCATCGGGCGGCTCGGAGACAAGGTCGAGAAGGGCAAGGTCCCGTTCGTCGCCCGGCGACGCAGGAGCGAGAGCCGGCTCTGGGGCGCCGTCATCGACCGTGTCCTCCGGCGTCCGCTCGTCTCGGCCCTCGCCGCCGCCGCCGTGCTCGTGGCGCTGGCACTGCCGGCACTCCAGCTGCACACGTCACAGACGGGCATCGAGGGCTTCAGGAGCCCGGCCGTCGAGCCGTTCGAGCGGCTGACCGCGGCGTTCCCCGGCGCACCCGAGCCGGCGGTCCTCGCGATCGAGGCCGACGACGTCACGTCTCCGGCCGTCCGTGACGCAGTCGCGGACCTGGAGCGGAAGGCGCTCGCGACCGGCGAGATGAACCCGCCGATCGACGTCGAGACCAACCGCGACGGCACCGTCACCCGGGTCGAGATCCCGCTCGCCGGGAACGGCACGGACAACGAGTCCACGGCAGCGCTCGCCACCCTGCGTGACGACCTGCTGCCACAGACGCTCGGGCAGGTGGACGGCGTGGACTACGCCGTCACCGGCATGACCGCGAACTCCCGGGACTTCAACGAGTCCCAGACGAGCTCGGCACCGAAGGTGTTCGGCTTCGTGCTCCTGTTCGCGTTCGGCCTGCTGCTCGTCTCGTTCCGCTCGATCGTGATCGCGCTCAAGGCGATCGTCCTCAACCTGCTGTCCGTGGCGGCCGCCTACGGCGTCCTCGTCGCGATCTTCCAGTGGGGCTGGGGCGAGAACCTGCTCGACTTCGAGTCGAACGGCGGAATCGCGAACTGGCTGCCCATGTTCATGTTCGTGATCCTGTTCGGGCTCTCGATGGACTATCACGTGTTCATCCTGAGCCGGATCCGCGAGGCGTACGACCGCGGCCTCGAGACGGACGACGCGATCTCGTACGGGATCCGCTCGACGGCCGGTGTGGTGACGAGCGCGGCAGTCGTGATGGTGGCGGTGTTCGCCGTCTTCGTCACCCTCCCGCTCGTCGATCTCAAGGAGATGGGGCTCGGCCTGGCGGTCGCGGTCCTGATCGACGCGACGATCGTCCGAGCCGTGCTCCTGCCGGCGACGATGAAGCTGCTCGGCGACGCCAACTGGTACCTGCCCTCGTGGCTTCAGTGGCTGCCCCGGTTGGAGCACGAGCGTGCTCCGGCGCCTGAGCCCGAGCCCGCTCCCGCCGCCGCCTGACCCGAGCCACCACGCGCTCCGGCCTCCTTGGAGGCCGGGGCGCCTTCCCCGTGAACGAAAGGAGCCTCCGATGTCGATGTCCGCCGCCCAGACCCCTCCCGCACGACTTGCCACCGTCGCGTCGCACGCGCTGAGCGTGCTCCGCGACGAGACGAAGCTCGTCCGGCTCGCGATCGGGCTCGCCGCGATCCCGATCCTCGACGACAACTTCCTCCACCCGGCGCCCGGGACCGGGGCCGGGGACCACCTCCTGAGCGGCCTCGTCCCGCTCGCGGTCCTTGCAGCCGTCGCGGTCGTCTACCCTCGCCTTCGGGCCGGGCTCCGGGCCGCGACCGCGATGACACTCGGCGCGATCGTCGTCGTGATCGGAGCGCCCGGCGTCTACTACCTGCGGGACGGGAGCGCCGCCTTCGACCACTACACGGCGCTGCTCGGCTTCCCGGCCGGGCTGATCCTGCTCGCGTCCGGGCCAATGACCCTCTGGAAGGCCCGCCGGAGGGGCGGAAGCCGCCGGAGGCGGTACGCGCTGCGCGCGTCGAGCGTCGCGATCGCGGCCGTCTCCGCCCCGCTGCTCTTCGCCCTCGTCGTCTTCCCGATCGCCTTCCCGTACGGCTACTCGCACATCGGGAAGACGACCCCGATCCCGGCGCTCGGCCTCGGCGAGGAGCGGGTGACGGTGACGACGAGCGACTCCCTCGAGCTCGAGGCGGTCTACGTGCCGTCGCGGAACGGCGCGGCGATGGTCGTCTACCCGGGAGCGGGACGGACGGACGTCGGCCGGATGCTCGCCCGCCACGGCTACGGCGTGCTGCTCCTCGAGCCGCGCGGGCAGGGCGGCAGCGAGGGCGACGTCGTGCGCTGGGCCGGCGACACCGACATCATCGCCGGGGCCGAGTACCTCCGGAGCCGCCACGACGTCCAGGACGACCGGGTCGGCGCGATCGGCTTCTCGATCGGGGGCGAGCAGCTGCTCGAGGCCGCCGCCCGCTCGACGGCGATCAAGGCCGTCGTCTCGGAGGGCGCGGGCGGACGCGTGGGCGAGACCCGGTCATCGGGGATCCTCGAGCCCCTCGTCGACACCTCGATGCTCGTGATGACGACCGCGGCGAGCGTCTTCCAGAACCACGGCCCGCACCCGCGGATCGAGGAGCGCATCGGGCTGATCGCGCCCCGCCCCGTCTTCCTCATCTACGCCGTGCCGGGCATGGGCGAGGAGGACATCAGGCAGCCGGCGTTCTACGCAGCGGCGGGCGAGCCGAAGGCGATGTGGCGGGTGCCGGGCTCGAGCCACACCGGCGGCATCGAGGCGCGGCCGGCGGAGTACGAGCGACGCGTGGTCGCGTTCCTCGACCGGTCGCTGCTCGCGGAGGGAGCGCACCGCTCCGGTTGATCGCCGAGCTCTCCCCGGGCGGGTCGCCGAGACGCGACCGCCCGGGGCGGGCCGCTCAGCGCAGAGCAGTGCGGGTCGCGCCGCGCTTCGCGCGGTAGACGATCGGCGAGCGCGCGAGGTACCCGACCGGGACGCTCCAGACGTGCACGAGCCGGGTGTACGGCCAGACCGCGTAGAGGAGCCAGGCGACCGTGACGTGCGCCTGGTAGACGAACGGCGCCTCGACCATCAGCGACCCCTTCGGGTCGAGCGTGAAGACGCTGCGGAACCAGGGGGAGACGGTCTCGCGGTAGTGGTACTCGTCGAGCAGGCCGCCCACGAACGTGCACAGCATCCCGAGCACGATCGTGACGAGGAGCAGCGGGTACATCACCCAGTCGCTGCGAAGGGTCGTCGCGCGGACGCGGTCGATCCTGAGACGCCGGTAGACGAGCAAGAGCGCCCCGAGGCAGAGCAGGAGCCCGGCGGCGCCGCCGACGATCACGGCCATCCAGTGGTAGAAGCCGTCGGAGATGCCGACCGCCCTCGTCCACGAATCGGGCACGAGGATCCCGATCACGTGGCCGCCGATCACCCCGAGGATGCCGAAGTGGAAGGCGAGGCTGCCCACGAGCAGCAGGCGCCGCTCGAGAAGCTGTGTCGAACGCGCGGTCCAGGTGTAGCCGTCGCGGCGGTAGCGCCAGACGTGCCCGACGACGAAGCTCGTCAGCGCGATGTAGGGCAGCAGCACCCACAGAAGCGTGTCCCAGCGACTCACTGCCCGACCTCCGCGAGCTCCGGCGCGCCGAAGGGCTCGAGGCCGACGAGCTCTGCAGGTGGGCCCTCCTCGGCCAGCCTGCGCGCCTCCTCGAGCTGCCGGGCTGTGGGCTGGGGCAGCGCCTCGCAGAGCGCGTCGAGCACGCCCGCGTAGAGGCTTCCACGGTGGTGGAGCGCTGCCCGGACGAGCTCGAGCGGCGGCCGGAACGACGTGAGCAGCTCCCGTCCCTCCGCAGGCCGCTGCGAGGCGAACTCGAGGACGACCGGAAGGTAGTCCGGGAGCTCGGCGCTCTGGAACGGAAGCCCCGCCTCGGCGTAGCGGCGCTTGAGCCGTACGAGCTCGAGACCTCGCTGCCGCCGGTCGCCGTGGGTGTGGTAGGTGAGATGCAGCCCGCACCGGCGGTCGAAGTCGAAGGTCTCGACGTAGGAGCGGCGCAGCTCGGCAAGCGGGGTCGCGGCGAGCGCGTCGAGGGCGGGCTCGAGCGCACGGCGCTCGGCGCGCGGCAGCTCCGCAGCGGCCGCCCGCAGCTCGGGCAGCGCCTCGAGCAGCGCCTCGTCGGGGTACACGAGCAGGACGGCGAGGAGCTTCGCGTTCACGAGCTCCTCCGGAAGTCGAGGAACGCGACGTTCGAGCCGCCGGGGGACGTGGACGCCGGCGCCGCGAGCGGCTTCGCGCCGAACGGGTCCTTGCTCTGCCCGATCGCGCCGCAGCTCCCCGGGCCGCCCTCGAAGTCGAGACCGCACGCGCCCTGGCGCGAGTGCGGGTTGATCCCGATCTCGCCGTGGGTCTGCGGGATCACGTAGCGCTCGTCGTACTTCGCGATCGCGAGCAGCCGGAACATCGCGTCGATGGCGGCGGGCTCCATCCCGACGGAGGCGGCGAGGGCGACGTCGGGCTCGACGCCGAGGTTCCGCTCGCGCGTCCAGCTGCGCATCGCGGCGAGCCGCCGGAGCGCGACGCGGACCGGCTCGGGATCGCCCGCCGTGAGCATGTTGGCGAGGTACTCGATCGGGATGCGGAGCTCGTCGATCGCGGGGAAGACGTCGTCCGGGTCCGCCTCCGAGCCCGGTCCCTCGACGAGGCTCATCACCGGCGAGAGCGGCGGCACGTACCAGACCATCGGCAGCGTCCGGTACTCCGGGTGGAGCGGCAGCGCGACCCGATGCTCGACCGCGAGCGCGTACACGGGCGAGCGGCGGGCGGCGTCGAGCCAGTCCTCGGCGATCCCGTCGCGCCGCGCCTGCTCGCGAACCTCCGGGTCGCCGGGGTCGAGGAACAGCGAGAGCTGCGCCGGGAGCAGGTCCTTCTCGTCGGGAACCGACGCCGCCTCCTGCACGCGGTCGGCGTCGTAGAGCACGACGCCGAGGTAGCGGATCTTGCCGACGCAGGTCTCCGAGCAGATCGTCGGCTGGCCCGCCTCGATGCGCGGGTAGCAGAGCGTGCACTTCTCGGCCTTGCCGGTCGACCAGTTGAAGTAGACCTTCTTGTAGGGGCAGCCGCTCACGCACATCCGCCACGAGCGGCACTGCTCCTGGTCGACGAGCACGATCCCGTCCTCCTCGCGCTTGTACATCGCTCCGGACGGGCACGACGCGACGCACGAGGGATTCAGGCAGTGCTCGCAGATCCGCGGGAGGTAGAACATGAACGCCTTCTCGTACTCGAGACGCACGTGCTCCTCGACGCCGTCCTTGAGGTTCGGGTCGAGGCGCGCGAACTCGGGAGCACCGGCGAGGTCGTCCTCCCAGTTCGGGCCCCACTGCAGGTCGAGGGGACGGCCGGTGACCTGCGACTCCGGGCGCGCCACGGGCTGGTGCTTCGATGCGGGCGCGTTCGTGAGAGTCTCGTAGTCGTAGGTCCAGGGCTCGTAGTAGTCGTCGAGCGTCGGCAGCTCCGGGTTGAAGAACAGCGTCGCGAGCTTGCGGAGCCGGCCGCCCGCCTTGAGCCTGAGCTTCCCGCCCTTGAGCTCCCAGCCGCCCTTCCAGCGTTCCTGGTCCTCCCAGCGCTTCGGGTACCCGACGCCGGGCTTCGTCTCGACGTCGTTGAACCAGACGTACTCGGTGCCGCGGCGGTTCGTCCACACGTTTTTGCAGGTGACCGAGCAGGTGTGGCACCCGATGCACTTGTCGAGGTTCATCACCATCGCGATCTGGGCTCGGACCTGCACTAGTAGACGACCTCCCCGAGAAGCTTCCGCACGGCGACCATCTCGTCGCGCTGCGTGCCGGTCGGGCCGTAGTAGTTGAACCCGTACGAGAGCTGCGCGTAGCCGCCGATCAGGTGCGTCGGCTTCATCGAGATCCGGGTCACCGAGTTGTCCGTGCCCCCGCGCGTCCCGGACAGCTCGCTCCTCGGGACATTCACGTGCCGGTCCTGCGAGTGGTACATCAGCCCGACGCCCGGCGGGATCCGGTGCGAGACCACCGCCCGTGCGGTGACGACGCCGTTCCGGTTGAACACCTCGACCCAGTCGTTGTCGGCGACCTCGATCTCGTTCGCGTCGACGTCGGACATCCACACCACCGGCCCCCCGCGAAACAGCGTCAGCATATGGAGGTTGTCCTGGAACTCCGAGTGGATCGACCACTTCGAGTGCGGGCTCAGCCAGCGCAGGTGGAGCTCCTTCCGCGTGGGGTCGCCGGAGAGCTGCTCGCCCACCACGCCGAGGACGTTGAGCGGCGGGCGATACGTGGGGAGGCCCTCGCCGTACTCGAGCATCCACGCGTGCTCGACGTAGAGCTGCTGGCGCCCCGTGAGCGTCCTGAACGGGACGTCCCGCTCGACGTTGATCGTGAACGGGTTGTAGCGCCGGTCGCGCGACTCCATGCCCGACCACTCCGGCGAGGCGAGCACCTTGCGCGGCTGCACCTGCGTGTCGCCGAACGTGATCCGGACGTCGGCGTGCTCCTCTGCGATGTCCGCCAAATGCGTCCCCGTCCGCTGCTCGAGCCCCCTGAATCCCTCGACGGCCAACCGACCGTTCGACACGCCCGAGAGGGCGAGGATCGCCTCGCACATGTGCACGTCGCGGGTCAGCGCCGGCCGCCCGTCGACCTCGCCGTTCGCCGCGCGCAGCTCGTCGATCTCGACCGTCGGCTTGAGCGGGATCCCCTTCGCCGAGGAGCCGAGCTGCTCGGCCAGCGGCCCCAGGGCGCGCCACTTCCTGTACACCGCCGTGTAGTCCCGCTCGACCGGGAGGAGCTTCGGCATCGTCTTCCCGGGGACGGGCTCGCACTCGCCGCGCTTCCAGTCGCGCACCTCGCCGAGCGGCTGCGCCAGCTCGTCCGGCGTGTCGTGCAGGAGCGGTGCGGCGACGAGGTCGGTTCGCGTGCCGAGGTGCTTCTCGGCCAGCTCGGAGAACCGCTCGGCCACGCGGGCGAAGATGTCGAAGTCGGTGCGGGCCTCCCACGGGGGCGGGACGGCCTGGTTGAACGAGTGGACGAACGGGTGCAGGTCGGTGGACGAGAGGTCGTGCTTCTCGTACCACGTGGCGGCGGGCAGGACGACGTCGGAGTAGAGGGCCGAGCCGTTCATCCGGAAGTCGATGGTCGTGAACAGGTCGAACTTCCCGGTCGGCGCCTCCTCGCGCCAGACGACGTCGTCCGGGCGCTCCTCCGGAGTCGACTCGGTGTTCCGCACGGCGGCGTCCTCGACGCCGAGGACGTGCCGGAGGAAGTACTCGTGCCCCTTGCTCGACGAGCCGAGCAGGTTCGCCCGCCAGAGCGTCAGGACGCGCGGGAAGTTCTCGGGCGCGTCTGGGTCCTCGGCCGCGAACCGGAGCTCGCCCGCCTTCAGCCGCTCGACGACGTACGCGGGCGCCTCCATGCCCGCCTCCGCCGCCTCGCGCGTCAGCTCCAGCGGGTTGCGGTCGAACGTCGGGTACGACGGCATCCAGCCGAGACGGGCCGCGAGCGCGTTGCAGTCCGCCACGTGCATCCCGTCGAGCACGCCCGTGCCGAGCGGCGTCGCGTACGCGTCGGCGCGCGTGCGCTGGTAGCGGAACTGGTCGCTCGCCAGGAACCAGAACGGCGTCGTCGCCTGCTGGCGCGGGGGCCGGTTCCAGTCGAGCGCGAACGCCAGGGTCGACCAGCCGCTGATCGGCCGCACCTTCTCCTGGCCGACGTAGTGCGCCCAGCCGCCGCCGTTGACGCCCTGGCACCCGCACAGGGCGACCAGCTGGAGGATCGCACGGTAGACCTGATCGGAGTGGAACCAGTGGTTCGTGCCGGCACCGAGCACGATCATCGAGCGGCCGTTCGAGCGCTCCGCGTTGCGGGCGAACTCGCGCGCAACCCGTGTCACGCGCCCGGCGTCGACGCCGGTGATCGGCTCTTGCCAGGCGGGCGTGTACGGCTCCGACGGGTCGTCGTAGTCCGTCGGCCACGTCCCGGGGAGCCCCTCGCGGTGGACGCCGAGCTGGGCCGCCATGAGATCGAACACCGTGGTCACCAGACGGTCGCCGAGGCGCTTCGCCGGGACGCCGCGCCGTAGCACCTCGCCACCCGCGTCGCCGACGTCGAAGCGCGGCAGGTCGAGCCCGACGAGCTCGTCGTGACGCCCGAGCAGCGTCAGCGCCGGGTCGACGTCGCCGAGCTCGAGGTTCCACTTGCCCATCCCCTCGTCGCCCCAGCGGAAGCCGATCGAGCCGTGCGGGACCGCCGGCTCGCCGGTCCGTGCGTCGAGGAGCACGGTCTTCCACTCGGCGTTCTCGGCCGTGTCCCCGAGATCCGACGCACGCAGGAAGCGGTCGGCGACGTAGGCGCCGTCGCGCTCGCGCAGCGTGACGAGGAACGGCAGGTCTGTCGTGCGCTTCACGTACTCGTCGAACCACGGCACCGTCCGCTGGACGTGGAACTCCCGGAAGACGACGTGCGCCATCGCCATCGCGAGCGCGCCGTCCGTCCCGGCGGCGGCGGGAAGCCAGTGGTCCGCGAACTTCGTGTGACCGGCGAAATCGGGCGAGACCACGACGACCTTCTGGCCGCGGTAGCGCGCCTCGGTCATGAAGTGGGCGTCCGGTGTCCGCGTCTGCGGGATGTTCGAGCCCCAGAGGACGATGTAGCTCGCGTTCCACCAGTCCGCCGACTCGGGGACGTCCGTCTGGTCACCCCACATCTGGGGTGAGGCGGGCGGGAGGTCGGCGTACCAGTCGTAGAAGCTCAGGCAGATCCCGCCGATCAGCGACAGGAACCGCGTCCCGGCCGCGTACGAGACCATCGACATCGCCGGGATCGGCGTGAAGCCCGCGATGCGGTCGGGCCCGTAGCGCTGCACCGTGTAGACGTGCGCCGCCGAGACGATGTCGACGACGTCGTCCCAGGTCGCGCGTACGAAGCCCCCTTTCCCGCGTACGGACTTGTACGAGCGGGCCTTGTCGGGGTCCTCGACGATCGAGGCCCACGCCTCCACCGGGTCGCCGCCGTGCCGGTCGCGCGCCTCGCGGAAGAGATCGAGCAGCACTCCCCGGACGTACGGATAGCGCACCCGGATCGGCGAGTAGAGGTACCAGCTGAACGAGGCGCCGCGCGGGCAGCCCCGTGGCTCGTACTCCGGCACGTCGGGCCCGTTCGTCGGATAGTCGGTCTGCTGCGTCTCCCAGGCGACGATCCCGTCCTTGACGTGGATCTTCCAGGAGCACGAGCCGGTGCAGTTGACGCCGTGCGTGGAGCGGACGACCTTGTCGTGCTGCCAGCGCTCGCGATAGAAGCGCTCCCACTCGCGCCCGTCGCGCTGCGTTGTGCTCCAGCCGTCGGACGACCCCGGATCGGTGCCGAAGAAGAGCGGCCGGGCGAGCAGGCTCACGCGGTGACCTCGCGCGGTGCCCGCGTGGCGCGATGCATCGTCAGGGCGACCACGAGGCACACCACCGTGAATGCGAGCAGGCCGATGAAACCGAGCGCATACGTGTCGAAGTGATCCTTCACGATTCCCATGACGACGGGTGGGAAGAACCCGCCCAGCCCCCCTGCGGCGCCGACGATCCCCGTCGCTGCGCCGGTCGCCTGTGGAAAGTCGTGGGGAACGGCCTTGAACACGGCACCGTTGCCAAGACCGAGGAACGCTGCCAGCGTGAGACAGGCGATCGTCACCGGCACGATCGTCGGGTCGCCCGAGAGAAACGCGAGCCACGCCGCGTCGAGCCCGGCGCCGACGAACACGCCGATCAGGACCGTCGCCGCGCCGAGCCTGTCGGACAGGATCCCGCCGACGGGGCGGGCGAGCGTCGCGACGGCGGTGAAGCCCGCCGCACGCAGGCCGGCGTCGGTCAGCGAGAGATCGAACCAGTCTCGCAGGAGCTTGGGCAGGAACACCGCCATCGCGACGAACCCTCCGAACGTGACGAAGTAGAGGAGCGCCAGCCGCCACAGCTTCCAGCCCGAGCGGAGCACCGCGCCGTAGCGGACCGCGGTGCCTCGTGGGGGGTCCTCGGCCATCCGGTAGAAGACGGCCGCGGTCGCGAGCAGGAGCGCTGCGGCGAGGATCCCGAGCGCACCGCGCCCGAACCACTCGACGATCGCCGGGGCGCTGAACGCCGCGACGGCCGTCCCGATGTTCCCCATCCCGTACACGCCCAGCGCGAATCCCTGCCGCTCCTTCGGGTACCAGCCGGCGACGAACGGGACACCCACCGCGAACGACGAGCCGGCGATGCCGAGAAAGAACCCGACGACGATGAGGGCCGCGTATCCCTCGACGAAGCCGAAGATCGCCGCAGGGATCGCGGACACGGTGAGCACGACCGGGAACATCACGCGGCCGCCGAGTCTGTCCGTCAGCGCGCCGACCGGTATCCGCAGCACCGACCCGAGAATCACGGGAACCGCGGTCAGCGCGAGCGTGCGCGTGTTCGAAAGGTCGAGGTCGTCCTGGAAGCGCTTCGCGAGCGGGGCGATCAGGCTCCAGCCCACGAAGGCGACCGCGAACGCGAGCGTCGCCAGCGTGAGGTTCCTCGTCGCCGTGCGCCCCGCGTCCACGGTCCCGGTTCTCCTAGCTCCTCGATTCGAGCGCGAGCGCGCGGGGGAACAGCACGTTGTTCTCCTCGTGCACGTGCCGGTGCGTGTCGAGCTCGAGCGTCCTGAGCCGGTCGAGCATGGCCCGATAGGAGTTGCACGCGTCGACCGGCGGCTCGTAGCCGGACGTGAGCGCCCTCAGCCGCGCGAGGCCATCCGCGACCTCGTCGTGCTCGTGCAGCATGACCGCGATCGGGCTCTCCACCGAGCCTGACGCCGGCTCGGCGTCGCCCTCCTCCAGGGCCACGCACGCAGGGAACAGGACGTGCTCCTCCTTCAGCATGTGCTCGGAGAGCTCCACGGCGATGCCCGCGAACGTGGCTCGCACGTCGGCCAGCTCGGGGTGGGTGTCCCCGTGGGCCCGCGCGACCTTGTCGACCAGCAACTCGAGCCGCGGCAGCTCCTCCCGCAGGTAGCCGTGGTGGTGCTCGACGATGTGGTCGACGAGCGTGGAGACGGGGGCCACCGTCCAGTCCACGTCCTCCGCCTCGGGCGCCCGGGGTTCGCGCAGCGCCGCGATCACCGCGCCGACGTCGAGGCCCCGGTCGGCGCAGGCCGCCTCGAGCGGGGTCTTGCCCCCGCAGCAGTAGTCGATGCCGAATCGCTCGAAGACGCGGGCCCGGCTGGGCTCCTCGAGCACGAGCTCGGCGACCTGGGCGTCGGTCCTGATGGTGTTCAAGCGTACGTCCTTTCCTCGATCTCCGTGGCTTCCTCGGTATGACACTCCGCGTCGACGCAGACGCACAGGCGGTCACTCCGCAGGCAGACGAGCCCGCGGTAGGTGACGCCGTCGTCCTCGAGGACGACGAGTCGCGTCGCGCCCGTTCTGTCGAGCTCCGCGAGGGCCTGCCCCGACGGCGTCCCCGCGAGCGCGGTCTGCAGGGCGCGGGACGCGATCGCGGCGACGGCGGTCTCGGGCGCGAGGTCGTCGGCGAGAGAATCCCGCTCCACCGCGCCGACGTAGGCCTTCCCGTCGAGGACGGGCAGGACGCGTACGGAACCGTTGGCGAACAGCCCACGTGCCGTCGCGACCGTGTCGGTCGCGGCCAGCAGCTTGCCGCGTGTCGTGACCGCCGCAGAGACCGGCAGGCTCGCGAGCTCGCGCCTGGAGCGGACGGTCGTCATGCGCGTGCCTCGCTCACTTCCGCCGACGATAGTACAGTTCTTCACCAAACGTTGAGCGGAGTACCTACTGATGCGACTGCGGTTTTCCCGAACGGCTGACTACGGCCTGCGTGCCACGCTCGAAGTCGCCCGTGCGCAGGGCCGGCTCGTCCCACGCCGCGAGCTCTCGACGGTCACGGGCGCGCCTCTGTCCGTGCTCGCGCAGCCGCTCGCGGCGCTCGCGCGCGCCGACGTGCTCGCCGCTCAGGCCGGCCCTCGGGGCGGCTACCGCCTCGCCCGCCCCGCCCGGGACATCTCCGTCTACGACGTCGTCCTCGCGATCGACGGCGAGGGTCGTGTCGAGCGATGCGTGCTGCACGAGGGGGTGTGCAGCTGGGAGGGCGCGTGCCCGTTCCATGCCGTGCTCGCGAAGGCGCAGGAACGGTTCACGGACACCTTGCGCTCCACCAGCCTCGAGGATGTGCTCACGGAGACGCCGCTGCCGATTCGCTGAGCCGATCGGTCGTCGCGGCAGCCGCGTTCGCGGTCAGGGCTCCTGGTCGCCCTCGCCCGGATCCTCGTCCTCGGCGAGCCGGCGCTGGAGCACCGCCCGGGAGATGACACCCACCAGGCGCCCGTCGTCCACCACCGGCACGCGCTCGGCGTCCTCCTCCTCGATGAACCTGAAGGCCTCGTCGAGCGGGGTGTCGGCCTCGATCGTGTAGTAGGGCGGCTCGGCGATGTCCTCCACCCTCGTCGCCTCCGGATCGCGACCCTCCGCGACGACCTGCGCGACCAGGGTCTTGCGAGTCACGACTCCGAGGAGCTCGCCGGCCGGGCCGACGACGTAGACCGCGCGAACCTCGGGGGGCGTGAGCACCTCGCCCGCCTCCCGGGCCGTGGCCGTCGCGGGCAGCGCACGCGGCTCGGTGATCATCGCGTCGCGGACACGCGCGCTCGACTCCTCGGACATCAACGATCTCCCCTCTCGACCACCGCTACGGGTAGAGCCCGCGGGCCTCGAGAGCCGACGAGACGTCCCTGATCCCCGCCACGAGCGCGGCTGTCCTCATTGCGATGTCCCGCTCCTGGGCGATCTCCCACACCCGGTCGAAGGCGTCGTTGAGCTTCTCGGCCAGCTTCGCGCGGATCTCGTCGCGCCCCCAGAACAGCCGGCCGAGGTCCTGGACCCACTCGAAGTACGAGACGGTGACGCCGCCGGCGTTCGTGAGGATGTCGGGAAGGATCAGGATCCCCCGCTCGCGCAGGACGGCATCCCCCTCGAGCGACGTCGGGCCGTTCGCGCCCTCCGCGATCAGCCGGCAGCGCAGCCGATGCGCGTTGTCGCCGTGGATCTGATCCTCTCTCGCGGCGAGCACGAGGATGTCGCACTCGAGCTCGAGGAGCTCATCGTTCGTGATCCTCGCTCCCTGCCAGTCCTCGAGCGAGCCGTTGTCGCGCGCGTACGCGCTCATCGTCGGGATGTCGAGCCCTTCCGGGTCGTGCACGCCCCCGGAGACGTCGGACACCCCGATCACGGTCGCCCCACGGTCGACGAGCTCCTGGGCGGCGATCCCGCCGACGTTGCCGAAGCCCTGCACGACGCACCGCTGCTCCGAGAGCCTCCAGCCGAGGCGCTCGCACGCGCGGGCGATCACCATCACCACACCCGCTCCGGTCGCCTCGTGGCGGAAGACGGAGCCACCGATCGAGATCGGCTTGCCCGTGACGATCTCCGGCACGGCGTGGCCCCGCTGCATCGAGTAGGTGTCCATCATCCAGGCCATCGTCTGCTCGTTCGTCGCCATGTCGGGCGCGGGGATGTCCTCCTGGGGTCCGATGAAGGGCAGGAGCTCCGACGTGAACCGGCGCGTGAGGCGCTCGAGCTCGGAGCGCGACATCTCCCTCGGGTTGCACCGCACGCCGCCCTTGGCGCCTCCGTACGGCAGCCGCAGCAGCGCGCACTTCCACGTCATCCACACCGCCAGCGCGGCGCACTCTCCCAGCGAGACCTCGGGGTCGTAACGGACGCCGCCCTTCGTGGGCCCCAACACGCTCGAGTGCTGTACGCGGTATCCGGGGAAGACGACCCTCGCGCCGCTGTCGAGGCTCATCGGGCAGGAGACCATGATCGAGCGCTCGGGGTGGCGCAGCCGCTCGGCGACGCCCGGATCGACGTCCGCGTACGGCACCGCCTCGTCGAACTGCGCGATCGCGGTGCGGTAGAGCGGCGTGTCGAACTCGAGCTGGGCGAACGACGGGACGTGCTCGGTGCTCGCCATCGCGCGGTGAGTGTATCCGCGCGGCTGCGTGCGCCTCGGTCCCGCACCGATGCTTTCCTTCGACACGGTCTCAGGCAGCTCCCTTCGCGGGCGTAGCCCCAGAGGCGGATTGAGCATGCGCGGGCGAAGGGGGACGTCCGTGCGAACACTCACCAACGAAGCGGTCCACCCATGCGTCTCCCGTCGCAGCCGGAGGCCGGCTCTCGCCCGGCCGGGAGGCCAGACGCGGTTCGGCCATGCGCTGCCGGGAAGGAGGGGGTCCGTGGGGGAACCATGGGTTCCCCCACGTCGAGGTGCCGGGGCTGGGAGTCGAACCCAGATGTCCCGTACGGGACAGCCGGTTTTAAGCCGGCCGCGTCTGACCAGTTCCGCCACCCCGGCAGGGATTCACGCCGAGGCTAGATGATCGATGCCACGAGCTCGCGCGTTCGGCTGCGCGATCTGGCGCGTCCGGGCCGCTTCCAGAGCGGCCGGCCCACGCCCCGACACGGACGATCTCCTGGCATCGATCTAGCTACGGCCGGGCAGGAGCGCGTCCGGCGGGAAGCGCTCGGGGCCCTTGAACTGGTACGCGTCGAAGAAGGCGCTGAAGGCCGCCTCGTCGAAGGACGGGCATTTCGCGAGGTACGCCGTCCCTTCGGAAGGATCGTCGCCCGTGACCCACGCGCCGAGCGAGATCTGGTCTCCGAGGTCCGGATACGGCGCCAGGACCGTCCCGCGGGGATGGCCCTGTGCGAACTGCCGCAGCGCCGCGACCGTTTCCTGCGGCACGTCCTCGCCGTACTGCACCGCGATCGCCCCGTGCTCGAGGTTGTGGACGAGCTGCGCCTGGTTGACCGGCTCGTCGTACAGGCCGTAGACGACCGGGGTCGGGTAGTGCGGGCCGCTCGTGGGAGGAGTCGTGTCCCACGCCTTCGACGTGCCCGACGGGCTCGTGACGGAGTGGTTGCCCTCGAGGGCGGGAGTCGCCGTCAGAGCGCACCCGGCGTCCTCGAGGGCGGCCCGGGCGTCCCCCGAGTCCCCGCCGCCTCCGAGCGTGAAGGCAAGCGCCACGGCCACGAGGGCGATCGCGGCGGCCCCTCCGGCTCCGAGCAGAAGCAGGCGGCTGCGATCGTCTTTCTTGGCAGGGGGCCTGGGCTTCCCGTGCGGACGCGGCTTCGGCGGCATGGAGCGGAAGGATAGCGACGGGCCTTGGCGGATCCGTCCGGCCCGGGCGCTACGGTCCGGTGCCCTCGTGACGATCGTCGCTCTCCTCATCGGCCTCCTCGTCGGCGCCAGTGGCGTCCTGTTCCTCCTGCGCTCCGCGCTCGCCGAACGGCGTGCGCGTGGAGAGCGCGTGCTGGAGCTGGAGCGCGAGCTCGCGGGCGCCGGCGCGCGCCTCGAGGCAGCCGAGCGGTCTTTCGACGTGAGCCTCGCCGAGGCCGTGCGGGCGGCGTCGGCGGAGGCGTTCCGCGACAGCGGCACCCGGTACCTCGATGCGGCGCGCGGTCAGCTGGAGAGCACCGTCGCTCCTCTCAAGCAGTCGCTCCATGACGTGGGAATGCGCGTGCAGGAGCTCGACCGGGCGCGAGAGCAGGCGTACGGGGCCCTGCGCCAGCAGGTGTCCCTGCTCAGCGAGCGAACAGGCAACCTCGCGAACGCGCTCCGCTCTCCGTCCGTACGCGGCCGCTGGGGCGAGACGCAGCTCCGGAACGTCGTCGAGCTCGCCGGGATGCTCGAGCACTGCGATTTCGTCGCCCAGGCATCCACTCGGGACGCAGAGGGGGATCTCCTTCGTCCGGACCTCGTCGTCCGCATCCCCGGCGGCAAGCAGGTCGTCGTGGACGCGAAGGTGCCACTCGCCGCGTACCTCGAGGCGTTCGAGACGAGCGACGAGGACGAGCGGGCCGCGCGACTGGCCGCCCACGCCCGGCAGGTTCGCGATCACGCGACGAAGCTCGCGGCGAAGGCGTACTGGCGGCAGTTCGCGCCTGCGCCGGACTTCGTGGTCATGTTCGTCCCGGACGAGACGCTGCTCCGCGTCGCGCACGAGCACGATCGGCGACTGGGCGAGGATGCGTGGGCGCAGGGCGTCGTGCTGGCCTCGCCGAGCACGCTGATGACGCTGCTCCGCACCGTCGCCGCCGTCTGGCAGCAGGAGACGGTCGCTCGGAGCGCACAGGCGGTGCACGAGCTCGGCGCCGAGCTCCACAAGCGCCTCGGAACCTTCGCAGGCCACCTCGCGAAGGTGGGGCGCTCGCTCGACGGCGCGGTCGGCGCCTACAACGAGGCGGTCGGCTCGTTCGAGTCGCGCGTGCTCGTCCAGGCTCGCCGGCTGGAGGAGCACGGCGTCACCGGCGAGGTCGAGTCGCCGGCGCAGATCGAGCGGCAGGCGCGCTCTGTCGGCGCCGGAGAGCCGGACGAAGCAGCAGTCCTCGAGCTGCCGCGCGACGCGCACGCGGCATGACGACCACGGGCGGGGCTGGAACATGCGGGCGCTCCGCAGCGTTTCCTAGAGTGAGGGGTATCAACGACCTGGGGAGCACTGTCGGACCGTGAACGACGTCCGCAACGTGATCGTGATCGGCGGCGGGCCCGCCGGCTATACGGCCGCGCTCTACGCAGCGCGCGCGAACCTCGAGCCGCTCGTGATCGAGGGGTTCAACTGGGGTGGCCAGCTGATGATCACCTCGGATGTCGAGAACTACCCGGGCTACGCCGACGGCGTCCTCGGGCCGGCGATGATGCAGGACTTCCGACGGCAGGCAGAGCGGTTCGGCACGACGTTCGTCACGGACGACGTCACGCGCGTCGACTTCTCGCAGCGGCCCTTCCGCGTCTGGGTCGGCGACGACGAGTACCGTGCCGAGTCGGTGATCGTCGCGACCGGCGCGACCGCGCGCCAGCTCGGGATCGAGTCCGAGCGGCTGCTGCAGGGCCGCGGTGTCTCCTACTGCGCGACGTGCGACGCGGCGTTCTTCCGCGACAAGGTCGTAGTGGTCGTCGGCGGCGGCGACTCCGCGATGGAGGAGGCGCTGTTCATCTCCCGGTTCGCGAGCAGGGTCGTCGTCGTCCATCGGCGCGAGGAGTTCCGCGCCTCGCCGATCATGGTCGACCGCGCACGGTCGAACGAGAAGATCGAGTTCGTGCTGAACAAGGTGGTCGAGGAGGTGCTCGGCGACGACAAGGTCACCGGTGTGCGCGTCAAGGACACCGTGACGGGCGAGGAGAGCGAGATCGACGCCGACGGCGTGTTCGTCGCGATCGGCCACGACCCGAACACCGCGCTGTTCCTCGACCAGCTCGACCACGAGCCCGACACCGGCTACCTCCTGACCCGGGGGAAGTCGACCGAGACGAACATCCCGGGCGTGTTCGCTGCGGGCGACGTCCAGGATCACGTGTATCGCCAGGCGGTCACCGCCGCCGGTTCCGGGTGCGCGGCCGCGCTCGACGCCGAGCGCTGGCTCAGCGAGCAGCGGCACGCTGCGCTGCGCACGCCGGTCGCCGCGTCCTCGTAGGCACCGTTGGTACCGGCCGACTGCGCCGCTACCCTCGGCGTGGGTGAGCGCTCCGGCCCACACCCCGTCCCCCGCGGGTGAGCGGATCGCCGTGGAGGCACGTGCTCTCGCCGTGCTCGACCGTGCGCTGCCGTTCCTCGGCCCTGGCCTCGCGCTCCTGCTCGGGCTGGTCGCGCTCGGCCACCGGTCGCTCGACATCGACGAGGCCGCGGCTGTCGGCGCCGCAGAAGGCTCCTTCGCCGATGTGCTCGAGCGGGCGTTGTCCGACGATCCTGCACGGGCCGGGTACCTCGCGCTGCTCCAACCGGTCTCGGCGTGGAACGACGCCGAGATCTGGGTTCGGCTTCCGTCGGTCGTCGCCGCCGTGGTGGCGGCGATCGCCGCGTACCGCCTCGGACGGCGTCTTGCCGGCAGGCACGCCGGCGCAGCGGCGTCGCTGATCCTCGCCTCGAGCGTCGGCGTCGTCTCGCTGTCACGCTCGGTCGGCCCTCTCTCCCTCGCCCTGGCTGCGATGCTCGTCTCCAGCGCCCTGTTCGCGAGGGCCGTCGACCGGGGCAACACGCTCTGGTGGGTGGTCTATGCCCTGAGCGCCGTGGCGCTGCCACTGACCCATCCGATCGCCGCGAGCGCACTGGCGGCCCAGGTGGCGGCACTCGTCGTTGCGCGGCGCGAGGTCGACCTGCGGCTCGCAGTGCCCGCGATCGGCGTGGCGGTGCTCGAAAGCGCGTTCTTCCTCACCGCGGCCGTTCTCGACCGGGCCGATGCGGGCGACGGCGCCGGGCCGCTGGAGCTCACCGACGTGGCGTTCGGGGCCGGGCGCGCGCTCGGCTGGAGCCCGGTCGTCGCGGCACTCGCCGTGTGGGGCATGATCACGCTGCACCGGCAATCCACCGCGGGAGAAGGCCGCTGGAAGGCCGCGCTGGTCGCCGGTCTTGCCGCATTCCCCCTGCTCGCCGTCCTCGTCGCGGGGATTGCGCTGCCCGTCTTCCCCCGCACGGCCCTCACGGTCGCGGCGGGCGGAGTCGCGCTCGGCGCGGGCGTCGGGCTCGTCGCGATACCCGATCGCGGGCTCAGGCTCGCCAGCCTGGCCGCCGTCGCCGCCGTCGCCGTCGCTGCGCTCGCGACCGCCGCGACCGAGGACGCGGACCAGGACTGGCGCGCGGCCGCACGGCTCGTGCGCGAGCAGACGACGGCGCGCGACACCGTCGTCGTCCTGCCGCAGCGCGCGCGTCCGGCGTTCGAGTACTACGCATCGGGCATCCGGCCGAGCACGGTCGGGCGCGGCGAGGCGGTCACCGTCGTGATCGCCGGCGACCCCTCGCTCGCGGTCGCCACCGCGCGTCACGTCGTCGCTCCGCCCCGTTTCGCGCTCCTCTCCGAGGAGAGCGCAGGCACGAGGCTCGGGGTGCAGCGGTGGGTCCGTCCCTGACGGGTCCTCCCGTCAACGACGACCCGGCGTTCCCTGCGCCCCGCGAGCAAGCGGATCGAGACCGGCCGCCACGCGCGCAGAGGGGCACAGATCGACCAGCACGCACTCCTCGCAGCGCGGCCGTCTCGCGTCGCATACCCGCCGTCCATGCCAGATCAGCAGGTGCGGAAACCGAGCCCAGTCCGGGCGAGGGACGATGTGCTGCAGGTCGCGCTCGATCTTCACCGGATCCTCGTTGCGCGTCAGCCCCAGCCGCTGGGAGAGCCGGCGGACGTGGGTGTCGACGACGATCCCCTGCGCATGGCCCAGCTCGGCGGCGACCACGTTCGCGGTCTTGCGCGCGACTCCCGGAAGCCGCGTCAGATCCTCGAGGCGACGAGGCACCTCGCCGTCGAACTCCTCCAGGAGAACGCGCATCGCCCCCCGGATCGCCCTGGCCTTCTGCCGGTAGAACCCGGTCGCGTAGATGTCCCGCTCGAGCTCCTCGACGGGAACCGCGAGGTAGTCCTCGGGGCGCCGGTACTTTCGGAACAGGTGCTCCGTGACGCGGTTGACGTTCACGTCGGTGGTCTGGGCGGACAGCATCACCGAGACCAGGAGGTCGATGTCGCTCTCGAACCTGAGCGCGATCGTGGCGTCTGCGTGCTCGGCGGCGAGCCGCCCGACGATCGGGCGAATCCGTTCTCGTCGCGATCCGAGGCCGCGGCGCCGTGCCTCGCCGACGTAGCTACGCGCCACGGCGCCGGCCCTCGAAGATCGCCGTCGCCTCCTCGGCGGCGACCTCGCTCCGCACGACGCCGCCGTACCAGTCGTCGAGCGCGGGGAATCCCGTGCCCGCGAGCGCGGTGAGGGCAGCCTCCGCGTCGTAGTGCGTGGAGACGTGCGCCACGCCACCGTCTCCGAGAAGGGCCCATCGGGCGTCGGGCGAGCCCTCGTACGGCATCCCCACGCTGCCGGCGTTGACGAGCCGGATGCCTCCGACGCGTCTGTCGAACTGCACGTGTGTGTGACCGCAGACGACGACGTCGGCAGGTGTCCCGGCGAGCACGGCCGCCACATCCTGATCGGGCGTCGCCGCCGTGAGGATGTCGGTGTCGGACGACGGTGTTGCGTGGCAGAAGAGCACTCGGCCGAGGTCGAGCTCGAGCTCGACCGTCGCCGGCCACCGCGCCACCCGCTCGAGCCGCTCGGGGCCGAGGCGGGCGGCTGCCCAGAGGCCGATCTCGCGGAGGGGCCCCTCGTCCGGCGGAGAGACGGTCTCGCGGTCGCCGTTCCCGCTGAGGAAGCGCACGCGCTCGCCCTCCGCCTCGAGGCGCTCGAGGCACTCCGCGGGGAGCGGCCCGGCGACGAGGTCGCCGCCACAGACGATCAGGTCGGCGCTCGCACATCGCGGGTCGACCAGCACCGCCTCGAGCGCCGGCAGGATCCCGTGGACGTCGTAGAGCGCGGCGACCCGCATGGCCAGGACGCTATCCGGCGGCGGTCAGCTCCGGTGCGGCTGCGCCGTCGTGGGCGCCGCCGAGCGCAGGGCCGGCGCAGACGCGATCGAGCGCCGGGCAGCCGGAGCAGGCGAACGGGCTCGGCGTCGGCCGGAAGTCGCCCTCACGAATGCGACCGACGGCCTCTCCGAGCTCGCGCTCGAGGGCGTCGACGTCGGCGCGCGTGTAGGTCGACGAGACGACGGCTTCCGGAGACTCGAGGAACTGGTACACGACCTCGACCTCGTCGCAGCCCGCACGGAAGCATGCGAGCGCGTAGACGATCATCTGCGACCTGTACTCGGCGTCGACGATCTCGGCGGGCACGCGGCCCTCGAGGCCGTTCGTCTTGTAGTCGAGGACGAGTGCCTGCGCGCCCGAGCGCCAGAGCACGTCCAACCGGCCGTTCAACAGCACACCGTCGAGCTCGAAGGCGAAGGGCCTCTCGACCCGGACCCCGTCGAGCGCTGCGATCCGTCGCGCGAGCGTCGAGCCGCAGTACGCCTGCACGTGACGGGCGACGTGCTCGAGCTCCGCCGCGCTGATCGTCGGATACCACGCGCGGAGGAGATCCCCGAGGTCATCCGGCGGCCGCGGGTCGGCGAGGTCGACCCGCTCGAGCAGACGATGGACCGCGTCTCCGATCTCGGTCGGGTGCAGGGCAGCACCGTTGCCGCCGCCGTCGCCCCCCCAAGCGACCGGCCGCATGCCGGCCACCCGCTCGGCGTAGTAGCGGTACGAGCAGCGCTCGAAGAGGGAGAGCGCGCTGTACGACAGACGCGTCACGCGGTGCAGCGGCGGGTCCGGCACCACGGTCAGCTCCCGTAGCCGCGGAGCGCGGGGCGGCAATGCCTCGCCCGAGCCCTCGAACAGCGCAAGCTGACCCGTCTCCGTCGCCACCGGCTGCTCGGGACCGGAGTCGCCGACCGGGGTCGGATCGGGCTGCCCGCGGTCGACCCGCAGGACGACGGTCGCGGCGCCCCGCTCGACCTCCACGGGCCCGTTCGGCGACTCGTTCCGTGCCTCGTCCTCGAGGGCGAGCCGGTTCAGCACCCAGCCGATAGGCGTCTCCTCGCCCGCCTCGCCGGGGGCGCCGACCGAGCCCGACACGATCAGCCGCTCCATGGCACGCGTCATCGCGACGTAGTAGAGGCGCAAACGCTCCGCCTGCTCCGCGCGGTCGCGATGCTCCTTCACGTGCTGGTAGGACGCAGTGCTCACGCGGGTTCCGGTCGCCGGATGGGCCACCTTGAACCCGAACCGGCCGTCCGAGAGCGCGAGGATGTCGGAGACCGGCGGCCGGCTGCGCCCCGCGTCGGCGACGACCACCACCTTGAACTCGAGCCCCTTGGCCCCGTGGATCGTGAGCAGGCGGACCGCGTCCGAGCCCTCTTCCTCCGAGACGGCCTCGGACTCCTTCGCGCCGACGGCCTCCTGACCCTCGACGAAGCGCACGAAGCCCTCGAGGTCCGCGCCGCGCAGCTCCTCGTAGGAGCGCGCGAGGCGTGCGAGCTTGCGCAGGTTGGCGTAGCGGCGGCGGCCGTCGGGCCGGGCCAGGACCGCGAGGTCGTAGTCGTGCTCGGCGAGGATCCGCTCGCACAGCAGCTCGAGCGGCACGTGGGACGAGAGGTCGAGCAGACGCTCGTAGCGCTGCCTGAACGCCATCACCAGCCGGCGATCACCCTCCGGGAGATCGTCGGGCAGCGACCGTTCGAGGCCCCGGAAGATGGGCTGTCGCTGCGCCTCCGCCCGGATCAGCACGAGCGCGTCGTTCGAGACGCCGACGAACGGCGATGCGAGCACCGTGAGGAGCGCCTCGTCGTCGTAGCGGTTGTGGAGTAGCCGAAGGTACGCGAGGAGGTCGACCACCTGCTGCTGGCCGAAGTAGCTCCGACCGGCCGCGCGGTAGGTCGGCAGGCCGACGGCCCGCAGCTCGTCCTCGAACCACTCGGCGTCCGTCCCGGCGGCGAAGAGGACCACGACCTCACCCGGGGTCGCGTCACCGGCGTCGACCAGCTCCCGCACCCGTCGCGCGACATGCCGCGCCTCCGAGCGACGCCAGTGCACGCCGGCCGCGGACGCCGAGGCCTTGTCGGTGACGAGCAGCTCGAACGCGTTCCGCAACGACGCGGCACCCGCGCCGTCGGCGGGCTCGAGCCGCTGGAACTCGTCGCCGAACTCGGAGGCGAAGAGCTCGTTCACGGCTGCCAGGAGCTCGGGCCGCGATCGATGGTTCAGCGTCAGCGGCAACACGGTGGGGGCGGCCGCGCGCCGCTCGCGGAAGACCGCGACGTCGGCGTGCCGGAAGCCGTAGATCGACTGGAACTCGTCTCCGACCACGAAGAGGTCGGTCGACGTCCCGGAGCAGAGAAGGTCGAGCAGCTCGGTCTGGAGCCGGTTCGTGTCCTGGAACTCGTCCACCATGATCGAGCGGAACCTCTGCCGCTCGCGCTCGCGGACGGCCGGGTCGTCGCGCAGGAGGTCTCGCGCGCGCAGCTGGAGATCCTCGAAGTCGAGCGCGGACTCGCGGTCCTTGGCTTCGGCGTACACGGCTCCGAAAGTGGTCAGGAGCTCCTGGAGAAGGTCGCGGTCGCGGGCAGCGAGGTCCTCCAGCGACGCCGCGACCACCGCGTCCCGCGCCTCGGTGAAGGCGGCCGCGCGTGGGCCTCGCGCCTTCATCTCGGAGAGCGCGAGGAGCCGCTCCGGGAGAACCGATGCCTCGATCAGCTCGAGGGCGGCCGAGGCCGCTCCGCGCTGAGTCTCGGTCGCCTGCCGGTCGTCGAGCAGGCACACCGCCGCCTCGCGCAGCGCGTGGACGCGCGGCTCGAGCTGGGCACGTGCCCCGGGCTCGAGCACGAGCTCACGGCCCGCGGAACGGAGCGTGGCGTAGACGTCGACGAGCATTTGGCGGAGCCCGACCGCGCCGTAGGTGGCCAGGAGCTGCCAGCGGGCGGGCTCGTCGGCGGAGCAGAAGCGCTCGAGCGCGGCGGTGAAGGCCTCCGCCTGGAGCACGAGCGCCTGCGGCTCGTCGAGCACCCGGAACGCGGGATCGATCCGCGCGGCGAGCGGATAGGCGCCGAGCACCCGGCGGCAGAACCCGTGGATCGTCGAGACCCATGCACCGTCCAGCTCGAGGGCGAGGTCCGGGCGTCCCCGCTCGATCAGCTCGGAACGGATCCGCGCCCGAAGCTCTCCGGCCGCCCGCTCGGTGTACGTGATGACGAGCAGCGAGTCGACGTCGAGGCCGTCCTCGACCACCGCGCGCACGAATCGCTCGACCAGCACGGCCGTCTTGCCGGTCCCGGCACCCGCCGCCACGAACACGGTCCCGTGCGCGTCCACCGCCGCGCGCTGCTGGTCGTTCGGCACCGCCTTCACGGACGGTCCTTCCGGCACATCCGCCAGAGATCGCACCAGTGCGGGCATTCGCCCCCCTGCGGGTCGTGGCGGACGTCGCCCCCGCGGATGCGCTCGACGAGCCCGACAGCCGTCCCACGCGCGCTGTCGACCGCCTCGTCGAACTCGTCGGCCTCGAGGTAGTCGCGTGCGCTGAAGCCTGGCACCCCGTCGCCCCCGGCCCGCAGCATCCCGCGAGGCCGGCGACCACCGCCGACGGGCACGTAGACGCCGCCCACCGGCTCCAGCCCGAGCTGCTGGCGCAGCACGAGCATGTAGAGCGGCAGCTGGAGCAGGTCGCGGTCGCGGATGTCGGAGGCCGACGCCGCAGCCCCCGACTTGTAGTCGATCACGATCCCGCGCGCTCCCATCGGGTCGCCGTCGACCCGGTCGATCTTGCCGCTCACGACCACTCCGGGCTCGAGCGCGAAGGAGCGGAAGGAGACCTCGAGGTGGCGAGGCACGAAGGGTGACTTCGAGGCCGCCTCGTCGCGCACGAGCTGCTCGAGGTCGCGTTGGAGCCCCTGCTCGAGCTCGCGCCGGTCGAGGTCTCCGGCGTCGATGCGGAGGCCTGTCTCGACGGCGTCGGCGACGCACTCACGCATGAGGGTGACGGCCTGCTCGACATTCGCCTCGGTCACCCTGTCGGCGCCGGGGAGCGCGCTCGGAAGCTGCTGGTAGAACCGCTGCAGCGCCGCGTGGAGGATCGAGCCGCGCAGCATCCGGTCGATCTGCTTGTCGATGGTGGCCGGGCGGAGGTAGCGCTCCACGAACCAGGCCGACGAGCAGGAGGCCATGCGCTCGAGCTCCGACACGGAATACGCGTCCCTGCCTCCCATCAGCCGGAGAGCACGCTCGTGCGTCACGCGCGTCGGCCGATCGAACGCGCGGGACGCCCGGGACAACCTCCGGTCCCAGCCGTTCTCGCGGGCGAGCGCGGCCGCCTCCGCCGGGGTATCGGCAGCGATGCGCGCGAGCGCACGCAGCCGCTCGCGCTCGGTCGGAGCGGCCTCGAGCTCCGACGTCAGCGCCGACAGCGAACGGCGCGTCGTCTGGCGGCGGACATCGTCCTCGTCGAACAGCTCGCGCACGGCCTCCCAGAACGGGCTCGGCTCTCGCGGCGACCCCTCGTCGCCGACCGCCTGGCGGACGAGCACGAGCCTGCGGCGCGGCCGCGAGCACGCGGTGGCGAACAGGTAGCGGTCGCGACTCGCCGTCTCCGGCCGCACGAGCCGGGCGCCCCGTTGCTCGTCGAGCGCCCGCCGCGACTCCTCGTCGAGGAACGGCTCCACGCGCGGCCGGCGCGGTAGCGAGCCCTGCTCGAGCCCCAGCACGAAGACGGTGTCGAATCGCCGCGTCCGGGCTCGCATCAGGTCGAGGACCGCGACCCGGCCGGGCGCGCCCGCCGGCTCCCCGCGTACGCCGGCGCGCTCGAGCGTCGCGAGCACGTCGCCCCGCGAGATCTCGAAGTCCCCGGCCGACAGGGCGTCGAGTTCGTCCAGCACCCTCGCCACAGCGTCGTGCCCCTGCAGATCCGACCGGGCGCGGGGCCCGAGCGGCGGCGCCGTCGTGCCGTGGGCGTTCCGCAGCATCGCGGCCGCAAGCCTGCGAACCGCGGCCGTCGGGGGGCCTTCGGCGAGGGCGAGATCGAGCGGCGGGAGCGACCTTCCGTCGCGGAGCTGGACGGTTACCTCCATCGCCCGGTCGCCGCGGCGGATTCCTCTGCCCCGCAGGCGGCCCTCGATCCAGTCGACGTCCTTTCGCTGGAGCCCGGAGTACGGCGAGCGGAGGTGCGCGTAGAGCTCTTGCCGCTCGCCGTCCAGCCAGGCGAAGCGGAGCAGGGAGAGAAGCGCATGCCCGAACGGCGTCGTTCGAAGGTGCCCCCGGCCTTCGAAGGCCACGGGCACGCCGAGGGCCGCGAACGCAGCACCCAGCGCGAGCCGGACCGCGTCGACAGAAGGGCAGACGACCGCGATCTCCGCAGGCGGCGTGCCACCGCGGATGAGGTCGAGCGCCTCCTCCGCGACCAGCTCGAACGTGCCGCGCGCACCCGCCCCCTCCAGGAACCGGATCGAGCCGTCGAGCGGAGCGCGAACCGGGGCTTCGCCGAACAGTGCGCGCTCCACGTGAGCGAGCCCCGCAGGAAGGAACTCCCCGGAGCGAGGCGGTAGCTCCACGACCGCGTCACCCGCGAGCGCGGAAAGGTCGCCGACCGTCCTTCGAAGCGACGCGTAGACCGCGCGCCCGGGCTCGTACGGAAGAGACACGTGGACGTCGGCCCGCGCGGAGAGCGCCTCGAGCAGCCGCCACTCCGCGCCGGTCAGGTCCTCGAAGCCGTGGGCGAAGACCGGGCTCGCACCCCACGCACCGAGCTCGCCGGTGAGGCGCTCGATCGCGCGGCGCCGGATCGACCCGCGATCCCACGCGTCGAGCCCTGCGAGCCGGCCGCGATACCCCCGCGCGAGGGAGGCGAGCGGCTCCGCAAGGTCGTCGGGCTCGAGCAGGGCACCGTCGAGCTCGGCGAGGGCGCGGCCGGCCGCTTCGGCGAAGCCCGGGAAGCGTGCTCCTTCCCCGCGGGCGGCGTCGGCCAGCTCGCGGAGCAGGACCGTGCGCTCGGCATCGCCGAGGAGCCTCTTTCCCTCCCCGCCGCCGTGGGCGAGCGACTCGAACAGGGTGTCGAACGTGCCGACGGTCCCCGCCAGCAGCCCCCCGCAGCGCGCGATCAGCTCGCGCTCGAGCGGCTCGACGTCGGTGCGGTTCGGGACGATCAACCAGGGATCGCGCTCGATCGCCTCGACGAACCTGTCGAGCAGCAGCTCGACCTTCCCGGCGTGAGCCGGACCGACGACGAGGGAGAGTCCCACCGGCGCATGGTAGTCGGGCGGTTCTCGTGTTCCCGCTTACGCCGGCGGCGCCGGGCACGCGAAACCCGCTCGGAGCGGAGAGAAACGAACCGGGAGAGACCAGGGGCCCCGGCCGTCGCCGGAGCCCCTCGCAGGTACCGCTGCCGAAGCGCCTTCTCGACCGATCCAGGCGCTCCTCAGGCGAGCGACTTGGGCTTGCGTCCCCGTCGCGCCACGGCCGATCCGGGCATGCCTCCGGCGCACGAATCGCAGAGATCTGCGGCCTTCGCGCCGCGCCGCGCGTCGGTGAACGTGACTCGCATGACCGCGCCTTTTCCTTCCTCGACTTCGGCGCCGCACTTGTCGCAAACGAGCACTGTCTTTCGTGCCACGATTCCCTCCAATTGCGAAAAACGCGGACGCGGTTTCCGCGAGATAGACGATGAGAACTCGGCGGCCATTATACGCGCGGATTTCCGACATCTTCCAGCCCGGACTCGCAGGCCGACCGTCTACACTCCCGCCTCGATGGATGCGCGAACGATCGTCGTCCTCGAAGGCGACCAGACGGGCCAGGAACTGCTCGAGGCCGCGATCCGCGTTCTCCAACCCGAGGTCGTCGGGCTGGAGCTCGAGCTGCCTCGCTTCGATCTCTCGCTGGCGAAGCGGCGGGAGACCTCGAATGCCATCGTGCACGAGGCCGCCCGCGCGATTGCCGCCCACGGTCTCGGGCTCAAGGCGGCGACGATCACCCCGGAAGGCCGTGACGACGTCGGCTCGCCGAATCGCATCCTGCGGGAGGACATAGGCGGGAAGGTGATCGTGCGCACCGGACGGCGGATTCCGGGGGTGCTCCCGGTCGGGGGTGTCCACTCGCCGATCTCGGTCGTGCGGATGGCCGTCGGCGACGCGTACGGTGCGAAGGAATGGCGGGAAGGCTCCGGCGACGACGAGGTCGCTCTGCGCACGGAGAGGATCGAGCGCCGCGTCTGCCGTGCGGTCGCGGAATTTGCATTTTGCCAGGCCGAGCGCACGGGAGCGAAGGTGTTCGGGGGACCGAAGTACACGGTCAGCCCGATCTACGAGGGAATGTTGAAGGAGGAGATGGACGCCGCCGCAGAGCGTCACCCGGAGGTCCCGTACGAGCCGCAGCTGATCGACGCGACGTTCGCGCTCCTGATCTCGTCGAGCGGCGCGCCGATGGTGATTCCAGCGCTCAACCGCGACGGCGACATTCTCTCCGACCTCGTCCTGCCGCTGTTCGGGTCGATCGCGGGGTCGGAGTCGCTCCTCGTCGCCTTCGCCGACGAGGTGGTCGACCGCCCTTCGGCCCTGATGGCCGAGGCCGCCCACGGCACCGCGCCGGCGCTCGAGGGCAAGGACGTCGCGAACCCGATGGCGATGATCCTCGCCGCCGCCGCGCTTCTCGCGCACACGGACGACGAGGAGTGCCAGCAGGCTGGACGGGCGATCCGGGAGGCGACCCTCGAGGCGGTGGCGGAGGGTGTCCGCACCGCCGACCTGAGCGGGCACCACGGGACGACGGCGTTCACCGACGAGGTGATTCGCCGCACGCGGAGCAAGCTAGAGGTCTGGGCGACCCTGTAGCGCGGTTCTCAGGCGGCCGCTGCGGCCGAGCTCCAGACGATCTCGCCCGCGTCCAGGGCCGCGAGGAACGCGTCGGCGACGTCCGGGTCGAACTGGGTCCCGGAGCAGCGCTCGATCTCGCCCGCGGCTTCTGCTGGTGCGAGTGACGGACGGTAGGGCCGGCCGGCCGTCATCGCGTCGAACGCGTCGGCGACGGCGAGGATCCGCCCCTCGAGCGGGATCGCCGCGCCGGAGCGGCGGGTGGGGTAGCCGAGCCCGTCCCAGCGCTCGTGGTGGAAGAGCACGTACGGAAGCGCAGGCGCGAGTGTCGGCACGCCTGCGATCAGCCACATCCCTTCCACGGGGTGCGCCCGGATCTCGGCGAGCTCGTCCTCGTCGAGCCGCCCCGGCTTCCGCAACACCTCCGGCCGGAGGTTCACCTTGCCGACGTCGTGGAGAGCGGCGCCGAGCCGGAGCGCGTCGAGCCTCTCGCCCTCCCAGCCCATCCGGATGGCCACGACCTCCGCATTGGCGGCGACGCGCGCGGCGTGGGCCCCGAGGGCGGGATCGCAGACCTCCATCACGGTCGCGTAGGGGGCGAGTCGAGCCACGGGCTGTCTGGTTCCCGCCGCGGAGCCGGAACCCTTCCCGTAGATTCCGTGCACATGCGAGTGTGCGTGCCCCGGGAGTCGGCGCCCGGCGAGAACCGGGTTGCCCTCACCCCCGAGGCGGCCGGAAAGCTTCAGTCGTCGGGGTTCGATGTCGTGGTGGAGCGAGGGGCCGGGGTGCTCGCAGGCTTCCCCGACGAGCGCTACGCGGAGGGAGGGGCCCAGCTCGCGGATCACGCGCAGCTGACCGACGCGGCCGAGGCGGTCGTGCGCGTCGCGACGCCGACCGCAGAGGAGGTCGCTGCGCTGCGACCCGGGGTCGTCCTGGTGGGGTTCCTCGAGCCGCTCACGGATGCGGAGGGCATCGCGCGCCTCCAGGCGAGGGGTGTCGTCGCATTCGCAATGGAGTCGATTCCGCGGATCACGCGCGCCCAGTCGATGGACGCCCTCTCGTCCCAGGCGACGATCGCGGGCTACAAGGGCGTGATCCTCGCCGCCGACCGCAGCCCGAAGCTCTTCCCGATGTTGATGACGGCTGCCGGCACGGTCGCGCCCGCGCGCACGCTCGTGATCGGGGCGGGCGTCGCCGGCCTGCAGGCGATCGCCACCGCGCGGCGCCTCGGCGCAGTCGTGTCCGCGTTCGACGTGCGTCCCGCGGCCGCGGAGCAGGTCTCCTCCCTCGGCGCGACGTTCCTCGACCTCGGCGTGCGCGGCGAGGAGTCGGAGGGAGGCTACGCGAGGGAGCTGACCCCCGAGCAGCAAGCCCGGCAGCAGCAGGCGCTGGAGGAACGGCTCCCAGACTTCGACGTCGTGATCACGACGGCCGCCGTGCCGGGTCGGCCGGCGCCCAGGCTGATCCCCGGGCACGCGGTCGAGTCGATGAAGCCGGGCTCCGTGATCGTCGACCTCGCCTCGGAGAGCGGCGGGAACTGCGAGCTCACGGAGCCCGGGCGCGAGATCACACACATGGGCGTGACGATCGTCGGCCTCACGAACGTCGCGTCCCTGATGCCTGCCGACGCCAGCCGCCTCTACGCCCGCAACGTGACCGCGCTGCTCGAGCACCTTGCCCCGGGCGGGGTGCTCGACCTGGACTTCGAGGACGAGATCACGGCCGGCGCCTGCGTGGCCCGGCCCCCGGACGGCCCGACGGCGACCGGAACCGGCGAGGAGGACGCATGACAGACCTCGGGCTCGTCGTCGAGCTGACGATCCTCGTGCTCGCGATCTTCCTCGGGTTCGAAGTGATCTCGAAGGTGCCGACCATGCTGCACACACCGCTGATGTCGGGATCGAACTTCATCCACGGGATCGTGATCGTGGGGGCGATCGTGGTGCTCGGGCACGCCGACGACGGCTTCACCAAAGCGGTCGGATTCGTGGCGATGGTGCTCGCGACCGCCAACGTCGTGGGCGGCTGGTTCGTGACCGACCGCATGCTCGAGATGTTCAAGCGCCGGCCCGACGAGCGGCGGGAGCGTTAGTGCCCCTTCAGGTGGTGCCCTCCAGGTCCCCCGCGTGCGATAGGCGGCGCCATGCGTCGTCCTCGGTCGCCCCGATACCGTGGGGTATCGAGGCTCCCTGCGTCCTAGCCTGGCTTGCCTCTCGCACGCGAGGAACGAGGCAGCATCATCTGAAGGGGCACGCGTGATCTCCGACCCCGACGTCGTCGGCCTCCTCTACCTCGTCGCGATCGTCTGCTTCGTCGTCTCGCTGCGGTTCCTCTCCTCGCCGAAGCACGCGCGCAGGGGCAACTGGGTCGGCGGCCTGGGGATGGTGATCGCGATCGCGACCACGCTCGCGCTCGACGGCATCTCCAACTGGGGCCTGATCGCGGCGGGCGGCGTCATCGGCGCGATCGTGGGCGTCGTCGGCGCCCGCACCGTGAAGATGACCGCGATGCCGCAGATGGTCGCCCTGTTCAACGGGGTCGGCGGCGGAGCGGCGGCGCTGATCGCGCTCTCGGAGTTCCACGTCGCGGTGGAGGGCTCCCTTGCAGGCGACGAGATCGTCTCGATCGTGCTCTCGGCGCTGATCGGCTCGATCTCGTTCTCCGGCTCGCTCGTCGCCTTCGCGAAGTTGCAGGAGCTCATGTCCGGCCGGCCGATCGTGTTCTCCGGCCAGAACCTCTTCAACTCGGCGATCCTGCTCGGCGCCGCGGCCCTCGGCGTCGCCCTGGTCGCAGGGGTCGACACGGAATGGGCCCTGATCGCGCTGATCGCCCTGGCGCTGCTCTTCGGTGTGATGTTCGTGCTCCCGATCGGCGGCGCCGACATGCCGGTCGTGATCTCGCTCCTGAACGCCTTCACGGGGCTCGCCGCCTCGGCAACCGGCTTCGTCCTCGACTCGACCGTGTTGATCGTCGCCGGCGCACTCGTCGGCGCCGCGGGCACGCTGCTCACGCTGCTGATGGCGAAGGCGATGAACCGCTCCGTCGCGAACGTGGTCTTCGGCGCGTTCGGCCAGGTGCAGGCGGGAGCCGGTGCGGCGCGGGTCGACGACGGCCGCACCGTGCGGGCGACCACTCCGGAGGACGTCGCCGTGCAGCTCTCGTTCGCCCGCAAGGTGATCATCGTCCCGGGCTACGGCCTGGCCGTGGCACAGGCCCAGCACGACGTGCGCCAGCTGGCCGAGCTCCTCGAAGAGAAGGGCATCGACGTGGCCTACGCGATTCACCCCGTCGCAGGACGGATGCCCGGCCACATGAACGTCCTGCTCGCCGAGGCGAACGTCCCCTACGACCAGCTCAAGGAGATGGACGAGATCAACCCGGAGTTCCCGCAGACCGACGTCGCGCTCGTGATCGGAGCGAACGACGTCGTCAATCCCGCCGCCCGGAGCGACCCGGCGAGCCCGATCTACGGAATGCCGATCCTGGACGTCGACAAGTCCGCGAGCGTGATCGTGATGAAGCGCTCGATGGCTCCGGGATTTGCCGGCATCGACAACGAGCTGTTCCTCGACCCCACGACGACCATGCTGTTCGGCAACGCGAAGGACTCGATCGTGAAGCTCATTGCCGCGGTCAAGGCGACCTAGAGGCTCGATGTGGCTCGTGGGCACGCGCGGTTGGGGGCCTGCGCCCGGCGCAACGCGCCCGCCACGCACCCTGAACCCACATCGAGCCTCTGGCAGTGCCCCATTTCAGGTGATGGCGCTCGCGACCGGCGTCCGCGATGACATGAACGAGCGTCGCCGGAACCACCGATGAGGACGATCAGGGAAGAATCCGAGCTCCGTGACCTCCTGGGGGAGCCCACGGACATCGTGCGGGCGAAGATCGCCGACCGCCTCGACGACCTCACGCGCCAATTCGTCGATCGCGCCCCCTTCGTCCTGCTCGCGACCTCCTCGCCCGGCGGGACGTGCGACGTGAGCCCACGTGGAGATCCGGCCGGGTTCGTGCGCGTGCTCGACGAGCGCACGCTGCTGCTTCCCGAGCGCCCCGGCAACCGGCTCGCGGACTCGCTCCGCAACATCCTGCAGAACCCCCACGTGGGCCTGCTCTTCGTCGTCCCGGGGGTCGGCGACACGCTCCGGGTGAACGGCCGCGCGGAGATCGTCGCGGACGAGGAGCTCCTCGCGCAGTGCGCGGTCGAGGGCAGGGTCCCGAGGCTCGGGCTCCTTGTCGAGATCGAGGAGGTGTTCACCCACTGCTCGAAGGCGTTCCTGCGCGCGCAGCTGTGGGACCCGACGCGCTACGTCGACCGCAGCGAGCTCCCCTCGTCGGGCGAGATCCACCGGAGCCGCGACCCGTCCTTCGATGCGGATGCCTACGACGCCGAGCGGGCCGAGCGCTACTCCAGGCGGGAGGGGTTCTACTAGTGTCGGTTCCCGTGCTCTCGCGCGAGGCGGTGCTCGCCGCCGTCTCGCCGCAGGACGCGTACACCGCCGTCCGCAACGCCTTCGTCGCCCATCACCGGGGTGAGTGGGTGATGCAGCCGAAGGTGTACGTGACGAACTACCCCGCAGGCGACTTCCGCGCGATGCCCGCGCTCGGCGGTGGGCATGCCCTGCTGAAGTGGGTGACGTCCTTCCCCGGGAACCCGGCCCTGGGGCTACCGACCGTGACCGGCCTCGTCGTCCTGTCGAACGCCGAGACGGGGCAGCTCGAGGCGATCCTCGACGCCGCCTCGGTGACGGCGCTCCGCACGGCCGCGGCCGGGGTTCTCGCCGCCGACACGCTCGAACGGGAGGGCTCGTCGTCGGTCGCAGTCGTCGGCTGTGGGGTCAACGGCGCGGAGACGGTGCGCATGCTCGTGGCTCACGGGCGCACGCCGGTCGTGTGGGACGTGGACGCGCAGCGCCGCATCGCCGCGGCACAGCTGGGTGCCGAGGAGGCCGAGTCTCTCCGGCACGCGCTCGGGTGCGACGTGGTGATCACGGTGACCCCCGGAAGCACCGTCCTCTTTCCGGAGGGATCGCTGCGGCCCGGGCAGCACATCTCGCTGATGGGTGCGGACGGCCCCGGCAAGGCGGAGATCGCGACAGCGGAGCTCGGGCGCGCGCACCTCTTCTGCGACGACTGGGAGCAAGCGAGCCACGGAGGCGAGCTGGCCGCAGCCGTCGCCGCCGGGATCGTGGAGCGAAGCGACGTCACGCAGCTCGGGGGCGTGCTCGCGGGTGAGGCGCAGGGCCGCCGCAACGACGAGGACGTCACGCTCTTCGACTCGACGGGCCTTGCGATCCAGGACCTTGCGATCGCGCGGGCGGCGCTGTTCAGGTCGGTCGAGCTCGACCTGCCGCGCGTCGAGCTCTGAGCGCCCGGCCGCCCCGCTCAGCCCAGTAGACGCGACGGCTCGAACAGGTCGAGCAGAGGGTCGCGGTCACCCAGGATCGCCCGGGCAATCAGCCGGCCGCAGGCGAACCCGAGCACGTTCCCATGGCCCGAGTAGCCACCCGCCACCCATGTCCCCGGCAGTCCCGGAACCTCGCCGACGACCGGTAGGAAGTCGAGTACGAGGCCGAAGATCCCCGCCCAGCGGTAGTCGACCCGGAGCTCTCGCCCCGCGAGCTCGTTCACGAACGCCGAGAGCGCGTGCTGGACGTCGTCGGTCAACGCCTCCTCGGCGGTGAACTCGCGTCCCAGCGACACGTCGCGGAAGCCGCCGGCCACGATCCGCCCGTCCTCCGTCTGGTGCCAGTAGTCGAAGCCGTGACGCCCGTAGTGCGGGCTCTCGAAGAGGCGCTCCGCCAGCGGCTCCGTGGCGATCACCTGACCCCTGGTCGGGATGATCAGGCCCTCGAGCTCGCCGAGCAGGCCGCTCGGGTACCCGTCGGTCGCGACGACCACGGTCTCGGCCTCGAGCTCTGAGCGATCGCCCACCCACCGCCCCTCGACGATCTCGGTACCGGCCGCCGCTGCCCGTGTGGCGAGGCCCCGCACGAGCCGTGCAGGCTGGAGCGCGGCGTCGGTGGGGTGGCGGATCGCCGCCGTGAAGCGGCCGGAGAGGGGCCCGGTCGGCGCGTCGATCCAGTCGGCTTCCAGCCCGTCCGCCCAGAGCGCCTCGATCTCGTCGCGGAGGTCCTCCCGCTCCTCGCCGTCCGCTGCCAGCCTCAGGCTGCCGAGGCGGCGAAACGCGTCCCCGCCCACCTCCGCCAGCGCTCGGAGCTCCCCTTCGGTCCACTGCCAGAGGGCCAGGGCACGCTCCCGCCCCAGGGCGCCGACCACCTGGTCGTACGGCGCCGCGGTGCCCCGGAGGGCAAAGCCGCCGTTCCTCCCACTCGCACCCTCCGCGACACGCCGAGCGTCGACGACCCTGACTCGGAGCCCGGCGTCCGTCAACGCGAGCGCGCACGCGCACCCTGTGATCCCGGCGCCGACGATCGCCACGTCGACCGGCCCGCCTCTGTGGTCTGCCGCCAGCTCGGGGGCAGCCTCGTCGAGCCAGTACGGCTTCACCGGGCGATCGTACTTCGCACGACTCCCTCCTCGAGCGAGACGGCTCCCGAGAGCTCGAGCAGCGCGAGGGCGGAGGCGAGCTCGGCCGCGTCGAGGCCCGTGGCGCGCGTCAGCCCGTCGGGGGTCGCGGCGCCGCCGGCGATCGCCGCGAGGACGGCCGCCGCGGCCGGATCGTCGGGAATCTCTGGCTCGGCGCGGCGTGCTTCCAGCCCGAGCGCCTCCAGCACGTCGCCCGCACACGTCGCGGGTGTCGCTCCCTGACGGAGGAGCGCGTTCGATCCTGCGCTGAGCGCCGAGGTGATCTCACCCGGGACGGCGAGTACCTCACGGCCGTCCTCGAGGGCGAAGTCCGCGGTGATCAAGGCCCCTGATCGCTCACGCGCCTCGACGACGACCGTCGCGCGAGCGAGGCCCGCGATGATCCGGTTGCGGGCCGGAAACCTCCAGGGGGCAGGCTCGACGCCCGGCTCGTACTCGGAGACGACGAGGCCGCCGGACTCCACGATCGCACCGGCGAGCCGCGTGTGGGCGGCCGGGTAGTCGCGGTCGATTCCGCACCCGAGCACGGCCACGGTGGCCCCGCGCGCCGCGAGAGCGCCGCGGTGCGCCTCACCGTCGATCCCGCGTGCCATTCCGCTGACGACGACCGCACCCGCCGCGGTTGCCTCGGTCGAGAGGAGGCGCGCCGCGGCCCGGCCGTACCCTGAGCAGGCACGGGCGCCGACGATCGCCACGCAGGCTCGCTCGAGCAGGTCCGGCGCCGCGTCACCGCGCAGCCACAGGCGCGCAGGCGGATCCGGGATCTGCGCGAGGAGCCGCGGGTACCCCTCGTCGTGCCGCTGGAGGCAGCGGATCCTCATGGGCTCGTGAGGCCCGAGGGTGAACGGTACGAGAGTGCCTCGGCGACGTGCTCGGGGAGCACATCCACGGAGCCCGCGAGCGCCGCCGCCGTGCGGGCGACCCGGGCGACTCGCGCCCGTCCCCGCCCGGTGAGCGGCAGCCTGTCGACGGCGCGGTCGAGCAGCTCCGATGCCGCCGCTGTTCGCCGCGGCGTCGCCGAGTGGAGGCGGGCCACTCCGTCGACGACGCGCGCCCGCACTGCAGCCGACGGCTCCGACGGCCCGGCAGCGAGCTCTTCCGCCGGGGGCCTCGGCATGGCGACGACGAGGTCGAACCGGTCGAGCAGCGCTCTCGAGACCTTGTCCCGGTATGCGGCGATGCGAGCGGGCGGGCACACGCAGTCGAGCCGGGGGTCGCCCCGCCCGCCGCAAGGGCACAGGTTCATGGTCGCGACGAGCCGGAATCGAGCGGGGAAGAGCGCGCGTCCTCCGACCCGCGCGACCGAGACGACACCGTCCTCGAGCGGCTGACGAAGCGCCTCGAGGACCGAGCGTGGGAACTCCGGGAGCTCGTCGAGCAGCAGCACGCCGCGGTGCGCCAGGCTGACCTCTCCGGGCCTGGGCACGGCGCCGCCTCCGATCACCGCAGCGGGAGAGGCTCCGTGGTGCGGTGCCCGGAACGGAGGCACCGAGATGAGGCCGGACGCGGGTGCCAGCGTCCCCGCCACGGAATGGATACGGGTGACCTCGAGCGCCTCGCCCCGCCCGAGGGGCGGGAGGATCGACGGCAGCCGGCGCCCGAGCATCGTCTTCCCCGTGCCTGGAGGGCCCGCGAGCAGCAAGTTGTGGCCTCCGGCCGCCGCCAGCTCGAGCGCCCTGCGCCCACGCTCCTGCCCGCGCACGTCGGTGAGATCCGGCACCGGTGCCGACGGTCGGCCATCGTCCGTCGGCGGCGAGGGCGCGATCTCGTCCTGCCCGAGGAGATAGCCGACGGCCTCGGCCAGGTGGCGCACCCCGACGGCCTCGACTCCCGCGAGAGCGGCCTCACCCGATGAGTCGGCGGCACAGAGCACGCGCGGGAACCCCGCCCGCGCGGCGCCCTCCGCCGCGGCGATCGTCCCGGCGACCGGGCGCACTCGGCCGTCGAGCCCCAGCTCGCCGATGCACACGTGCTCCTCGAGCCGGCCGGAGGGAACCTGACCGGAGGCTGCGAGGATCGTCAGCCCGATCGCGAGGTCGAAGCCCGTGCCCTCCTTGCGCAGCGCAGCCGGGGCCAGGTTGACCGTGATCGCGTGGCGCGGCCATTCCAGGAGCGCCGAGTGCACGCCGCTCCGGACACGGTGCTTGGCCTCCTGACACGCGCGGTCGGCGAGGCCGACGATCGAGAAGGACGGCTGCTCACCCGAGCGCAGGTGCGCCTCGACCTCGACGCGGCGCGGCTCGAGGCCGACGAGCGCGAACGTGACCGCGCGGCCCAGCACCTCTCGACCGTACGGCCGCACCAGTGACGCGAGTGGGTCGGGTTCGTGCCGGAAGTGTGACGCGGGCAACGGGGGAGGGACGCGCCGGGCGTCCCTCCCCCGAGCCTGGAGCGGCGCTAGCCCGTGTAACAGAGGACGTAGAGCGTGAACGTGCTCGAATTGCCGCTGTCGTTCCCTCCCGTCGCCCGGAAGCCCGTGACGCTGTTGTTCGTGACGATCGGGGTCAGGCGCTGGGTCCACAGCTCGCGATTGGCCGCGTCGTCGCTCCAGCCCGTTCCCGCCGAGATCGCCTTCTCGTTGGCGTTACAGCTCACGGTCACCGACTGCGTGGCGTAATTCGAGTCGGGCGCGGCGCCTCCCGCGACCGTGACGCCGGCCTGACGCACGGTGATCGGCCCGATCGTGCCGGCGGGACCGGCGGGACCGGCAGGGCCGGCAGGGCCGGCAGGGCCGGCGGGCAGCGAGCGCGCGGCGAAGTCGGCGCGCGTGAGCGAGCCGTTCAGCACCAGGGATCCCGTGACCGCGTTCCTGGCGATCTTGGCGCCGGTCACGTTGCGGTTCTTGATCTTCGCCGCGGTCACCGCGTTCGCGCGGATCTGGGCGGTACCGACGGAGTTCGGCGCGAGCGCCGTGACCGCCGCGACGCTCGTCCCGGTCAGCGCGACGAGCAGCGCGAGGCAAGCGACGACCATCGCCGGGGAGGGCCGGTGCCTGATCAACCTGTGCATGTGACCTCCTGTTCGGGAGCGGATCGACGGCCAGCATGGAGAAGCGATGTGAGCATCCTGAAAGGAGCAGTTGCTCAGGCCGCGCGGCAGACGAGCACCGACTCGAAGTACTCCCCGGAGCGCCGGCCGGTGCGGCGGTTGACGTGGCGCTCGAGCCGCTCTTCGAGTCGCAGCTCCGCGCGGCGCAGGATCTCGGGGTAGAGGGCGCGCCTGTCGTTGACCACGATGCACACGGGCCCGCCCGGGACCAGCCGCCTCCGCGCATTGGCGAGAACCTCGACGACGCCGTCGACGTACGCGTGGATCGCAGCCCGGCCGACGCCGCGCGCGGGACGGCCGAGCTCCGCACCGCGGTGCTCGTCCAGCCCGAGCAGCTCGTAGGCGTAGCGATGCTGCTCGTGGTAGTCGATCAGCCCGGGATAGGGCGGGGAGGTGACGACCGCGTCGAACGGACCGCCCAGGTCCAGCTCGCGCGCATCCCCGTGCTGCACCGACGCGTGCACGTCGTCCGCCCGGACCGACGCGAAGCCCTCGATCCGCTCGAGCGTGTCGAGTGTGTAGCGCAGGAGAAAGCGCCGCGCCTCCTCGACCGGCCGACAGGTGCGGCGATGCTTGTGACACCAGTACGGCTCGACCTGCGGCTCACGCGGGAAGTCGAGGTCGAAATGGGTCGTGCGGCGGGCTGACCGCGCGGCGCGGGTGAGGACGACGCGCAGCACATCCGCCGACGCGACCTCCTCGACGAGCGAGCGGTAGTGGAGGAGCTCGGCCGCCGCGCGCGGCGCGTACCACGCGCGCACGTATGGCGACGCATTCGCGGGACCCGGCCCGTCGGACTCGAAGGCCTCGGCGCGCTCGTGCGCCCAGAGCAGGTCACGACGGACGGCGTCCAGATTGTGCCGACGCGTCTTCACGCGCATCAGCAGGCAGTTGAAGCCCGCCACGTCGATGCCCGTCGCGTCTCGGCCCGACTCGAGGGACTGCACGAGCGTCGTCCCGGAGCCCGCGAACGGGTCGAGGACGTGTCCGCCAGGCACGACGTAGCGCTCGAGCAACGCCTCCACGAGCTGGGGGACGAACTTGCCGAGGTAGGGGTGGAGCCGATGGACGTGCTTCGTGCGCTCGCGCTCGGGGAGCTCCGCCTCGGACCAGGAGAGCGCGAGGTCGAGCCGGCCGTAGAGGGCCTCCTGCGTGGCCGCCATGCCACCGTATTCGCCGGTCGGCGCGGCGGTCCTCGCAGGAGGCCCGTCTGGTGAGAGCTACAACCCTCGCGCTGCGTCGAACGCGCGCAGGCGCTCGATGCGAGCCGCCATCGGCGGGTGCGTCGAGAAGAGTGACGACATGCCGTGCCCCGAGAGCGGGTTCGCGATGTACAGCGACGCGGTGGCGGGGTTGACCGGCATCGGCAGTGCCTTCACACCGCGCTGCAGCGTGCCCAGCGCATCCGCGAGCGGCCGGCCCCCGCCGAGGAGCTCGGCGGCCGTGTGATCGGCCAGGAACTCGCGCTGCCGCGAGATCGCGAACTGGAGGAGCATCGCCGCGATCGGCGCGACGACGATCGCCGCGATCGTCCCGATCAGGCCGAGCGGGCTCTCGTCGTCGTCTCCTCCGAAGAGCCACTGGAACTGCAGGAAGTGCGCGATCGCCGAGATGGCCGCGCCGATCATCGCGGCGATCGTCGTCACGAGCACGTCCCGGTTCCGGATGTGTGCGAGCTCGTGTGCCAGCACGCCCCGTACCTGATCGCGGGGCATCAGGGCGACGAGTCCCTCGGTGACAGCGACGGCGGAGTGCTTGGGGTCGCGTCCGGTGGCGAAGGCGTTCGGCTGCTGCGACGGGATCAGATACAGCCGCGGGACGGGGATGCGGGCGCGGGCGGCGATGTCCTCCACGTCGGCGACGAGCTCGGGGGCCTCGCCCGGCGCGAGCGGGCGTGCCCGGCTCATCTTGAGGGCGATGCGGTCCGAGAACCAGAACATCGCGAGGTTGAACGCGACGGCGATCGCCAGGAACGCGACAATCCCGCCGGTGCCTCCGACGAGGCCGCCGACCGCGACGAAGAGCGCGGAGAGCCCGGCGAGCAGGATCCAGGTGCGCATGCGGGTGTTCATCAGGTGCTTTGGTTCCTTTCCGGCTGACGTGTGTCCGTGTCAGCCGGAGGTTTCTCCCGCCACGCTTCGCGTGGCCGACGCGCCCGGGAACGTCGGTGTCGCCACCGCACGGCCGTGTTGACGAGCGCGCCCGTTGGGGGATAGTGCCCCCCGGCTCTGTGTCGTGCTCACTCTAACGGAACGGACGTTCCCGTCATTCCCGGCGGGGGGCAGGCACCGGCCAGTCGGGAGCGAGGTCGAGCCGCTCGATGCGACCGTCGGTGATCGCCGCGACCTCGAAGCGGATCTCGAGCGCCGCGGCCTCCGGGTGTGCCCGGAGCCAGGAGCCGGCTGCGCGGCGCACGCGACGGCGCTTCTCGCGGTCGACGGCTCCGACCGGCCCGCCGTAGCCGCCCCTCGCGCGCTCCTTCACCTCCACGAACGCCAGCCGATTGCCGCGGCGCACGATCAGGTCGAGCTCGTAGCCTCCGACCCGGACGTTCGCGCCGACGATCCGGTAGCCCCGCAGCCGGTAGTGCCTGGCGGCGAGCCGCTCGCCGCGGTTCACGAGGCGAGGGTCTCGACGTACGCGCGGCTCTGGAAGGAGCGGCGATGCTGGGGGCACGGGCCGTGGGCGAGCACGGCTCGGGTGTGCTCCGGCGTGATGTAGCCGACGTGGGAGGAGAACCCGTAGCGCGGGTAGAGGGCGGCCATCCGGCGCATCAGGCGGTCGCGGGTCACCTTGGCCACGATCGATGCGGCCGCGATCGCAGCACTCTTCGTGTCGCCGTCCACCACCGCAGTGTGCGGCGGCGCGAGCGGCCCGAGCCTGAAGCCGTCCACGAGGCAGGCCTCCGCCGGCGGATGGAGCTCGGCGAGGACGGTCCGGAGGCCCTTGAGGTTCGACCGGTGGAGCCCGCGGGTGTCGATCTCGTTCGACGAGATGACACGCACCGCCACTCCGGTCGCGCAACCGAGCACCGCGTGGCAGAGGCGCTCGCGCTCGCCCGGCTCGACCTGCTTGGAGTCGTTCAGGAGCGCAAGCGGCCGGACGCGGTGACCCCGAAGCGCCTCGTAGTCGAGCAGCACGGCGGCGACGACGAGCGGTCCCGCGAGCGACCCGCGACCTGCCTCGTCCGCACCCGCCACGAACCGCGCCCCGAGGCGCCTGTCGTAGCGGAGCAGCCGTTGCCCGGTGGAGATCGCCACCGGCCGAGGATATCCCTCGCCCTCGGACGGGACCGTGCCGGCTTCGTGCCGCCTCTGTGCGGCCTGCAGGGCGGGCCTACGCCGGGAGCACGCACCCCGCGTTCGGAGACTCGAGACGGATCTGGGTCGCCACGCGGGAGGCGAGAGGGATGAGCTCGACCCGGAACCAGTCGCAGCCTCCTTCGACGCGACGCACGGCGCAGATCACGACGCGCGCCTGGCGCTCGACGAACCAGGGTCGCGGATTGCCGGTGCAGTGGACGCCTTCGGCGTCGTATGCCGACTCGTCGGCGACGTACGACTCGACGGCCTCGCGCGCGAAGCGCTGGGTGTCGTCCTCGGCGCCGCCGCAAGCGGCGCTGCCTAGGAGAACAACGACCGCAAGCACGAGGAGAGTGCGCACAACCCGAACTTCTAGTCGTAATCGCGCGAAGCGCGACTACGACTGACGAAGCTCGCGCACGCGCGACTTCTTGCCGACGCGGCCGCGCAGGTAGTAGAGCTTCGCGCGGTTCACGTCGCCGATCATCGCGACCTCCAGCTTCTCGATCTTCGGCGAGTGAAGCGGGAACGTCCGCTCGACGCCCACGCCGAACGAGCTCTTGCGCACCGTGAACGTCTCGCGCACGCCCGATCCCTGCCGCTTGATACAGATCCCCTCGAAGACCTGCACGCGCTGCCGGTTCCCCTCGATCACCTTGAAATGGACACGCACGGTGTCGCCCGCCTTGAAGTCCGGGACGTCACGCAGCTGCCGCTGCTCGAGGCTCTCGATGATCGTGCTCATGTGGAAAGGTCGGCCGAGACCGGTGGCGGATGATAGCGGACGCCGGCGCGCTCCTCAGAGGGTCGCGGGAAGCGAGCATGCAGCTTGCCGCGGCCAACCGATCTAACGGAGGCTGATCCTGTTGGGCGGCCAGTACGTGGCGAACACCTTGCCGATCAGGTTGTCGCGCGGCACGGAGCCCCACTCGCGTGAGTCGCACGACTGCGAGCGGTTGTCGCCCATCATGAAGTAGCCGTTCGCGGGCACCTTGACCGGGCCGAACTCCTCGGTGGAGCGGCGTCCCGGCTCGATATACGACTCGTCCAGCTCTCTGCCGTTGACGAACACGTAGCCCTCGCCACGTCGCAGCCGCACCTCGACCGTCTCGCCGGGCAGCCCGATCAGGCGCTTGACGAAGGTCCCACCCGCGCCGCACTTCACGCGCGCCGCGTCGGGGGTGTCGAAGACGACGATCTCGCCCCTGCGTGGATCGCGGAGGTGATAGATGAAACGGTTCGCGAGCACCCGGTCGGAGAACCGCGCCTCGCAGCCCGAGGCGGGCTGGGCGCAGTGGAGCGTGGGCTCCATGGAGGACGACGGGATCCGGTAGGGATTGACGACGTACGCCTTGACGAGCAGCACGATCGCGACGGCGCCGATGATCGTGACGGCCCAGTCGACGATCACCCGGAGAGGGTCCGGCAGGCGGCGTGTGAGGCGGTCGACCGGGTTGCGCGAGTGACGGTGGGCCTGAGGAGCGGGTCTGGGCGGCGGCTCGTCGGCTTGGGGCCCGAGCGGACCGTCGAGCGGGATCTCGGCCGGTGTCGTCGGCCAGCCTGAGTCGACCCGCCCACTGCCGTCCGTCGGCGCTTGCTCCGGCGCCGGAGGCAGCGGATTCCCCGTGAACGGCTCGCCTTCGAGGGGCCGCTCGGGATCGCGTGGTGTCTCGCGCTCGTCGACGCCGCTCACACGACGCTCCGGGCGCGGCTCTGCTCGCGCCGCCAGCGCTCGATCCGGGCGTGATCGCCGGAGAGGAGCACTTCGGGGACGTCCCAGCCGCGATACGCAGCCGGGCGAGTGTAGTGCGGGTACTCGAGCCCTCCGTCGAGCTCCGGCGAGAAGCTCTCGAGCTCTCCCGAGCCCTCCGCCAGCGCCCCGGGGAGCCGACGGGCAACGGCGTCGAGGAGCACCATCGCGGGCAGCTCGCCGCCGGACAGTACGTAGGGTCCGATGGACACGGCGTCGGTGCAGAGGTGGGAGACGATCCGGTCGTCGAAGCCCTCGAAGCGCGACGAGAGCAAGGCGATCTCGGGCTCGTGCGCGAGCTCCTCGACGAGCTGCTGATCGAGCTGTCGCCCCTGCGGGGTCAACGCGATGATGCGAGAGGGCCGGGCGGTTCCGTAGGCGGCTTCGAGCGCAGCGTCGACCACGTCGACCCGGAGCACCATGCCGGCGCCACCGCCGTACGGGTCGTCGTCCACCTGGCCCGACCGGAGGGGCGTCGTGTCGCGGTAGTTGAGGAGCCTCAGCTCGAGCTCCTCGCCCAGCACCGTCGCCAGCGGCCGCTGCTCGGTGAGCCAGCCGAAGGCGTGCGGTACCTGCGTGAAGACGTCGACGCGCACGGCGACCCAGGGTACCCCCTGAGCTGTGGATCCCGGTTGCGCGGCACTCACCGACGCGACGCGCGGTCAACCGCCGAGGAAGCCGGCGGCCACGACGACCCGCCCGGCCTCGACGTCGATCTCGCGGATCGCATCCTCGATCAACGGGACCAGCGTGCCGGCGTCGAGCTCCAGGTTGTCGTTGGCGAGCCCCGAGTGCACCGTGACGACGCGGCCGAGCTCTCGCCCACTCTCGTCGACCACCGTCAGGCCGACGAGCTCGAACGCGTAGTAGCTGTCCGGGCCCGGCTCCGGCAGGTCCGAGCGTGGGACGGCGAGCTCCGCGCCCCGCTCGACCGCGCGGTCGAGCCGGATCGCCCGGCGACCGCCGCCTGCCCGCCGCGAGAGGGTGATCACCGCCGGCTCGCCGTCGACGATCACCGTGGCGCCGACGACCCAGCGCTGCTCGTCCTCGCTCGCGCGCTCGACGAAGAACGCCCCGTCGAGGCCGTGCGGCCGTCCCACCCGGCCGATCGGCACGAGGCCGTCGTCGGGCTCGGGCACGGCTAATCGGCGATCTCGAGCACGTAGCGCCTGTCGGCGCGCGCACCCGCCGAGCGGACGACCGTGCGCAACGCGCGCGCGACCCGTCCCTGTCGGCCGATCACCTTCCCAACGTCGTCGTCCGCGACGTGGAGGCGGAGGACGACGACGTCGCCCTCGTCGACGCGCTCGACCCGGACGGCGTGAGGCTCGTCGACGAGCCCGCGCGCGATCCAGGCGAGGAGCTCCTCCACGCGCCTACTGGATGCCGGCGGCCTTGATCAGCCGTGCGACCGGGTCCGACGGCTGCGCGCCCTTGGCGAGCCAGTCCTTGACCTTGTCGGCGTCGAGCTCGATCGTCGAGGGGTCGGTCTGCGGGTTGTACCGCCCGACGATCTCGATGAAGCGGCCGTCGCGCGGCGAGCGCGAGTCGGCCACGACGACGCGATAGATCGGGTTCTTCTTCGACCCGACACGCGTCAATCTCATGCGTACTGCCATTCCTTCGAATCCCTTCGTCGTGTGTGCGACGGCCCATTGTGCCCGAATTCCCGGGAGCAGCCGCGCGAAATCGCTAGCGCCGTCCGCGCTTGCCGCGTCCGGCGGTGCCCATGAGCTCCGGCGGCAGCGCGGGCATCTTCCCCTTGCCCATCGACTTCATCACCTTCTCCATCTGCTTGCGTGCCTGCAACAGACGGTTCACGTCCTCGATCGTCGTCCCGCTGCCCGCGGCGATACGCCGCCGCCGAGGCCCGTTGATCACGTGCGGCACCCGCCGCTCCTGCGGGGTCATCGACAGCACGATCGCCTCGATGCGAGCCATCTGGCGCTCGTCGAAGTCGAGGCCCTCGAGCTGGCGGCTCATGCCCGGGACGAGCTTCATCACACCCTGGAGCGGGCCCATCTTCTTCAGCATCCGCGTCGACGCGAGGAAGTCGTCGAAGGTGAACTGGCCCTGGAGCAGCCGCCGTTCCATCTCCTCCTGCTCGTCCTGCTCGACCGCCTGCTCGGCCTTCTCGATCAGCGTGAGGACGTCGCCCATCCCGAGGATGCGCGACGCCATGCGGTCGGGGTGGAACACCTCGAGCTGGTCGAGCTTCTCACCGACAGAGGCGAACTTGACGGGACGGCCGGTGATCGCCTTGACCGAGAGCGCTGCGCCGCCGCGGGCGTCGCCGTCCAGCTTCGTCAGGACGACGCCGTCGAATGCGATCCGCTCCTGGAACGAGCGCGCGACGGCGACCGCGTCCTGGCCCGTCATGGCGTCGAGGACGAGGAGCACGTTCAGCGGCCTGACGGCGTCCCGCACCCGCGCGAGCTCGTCCATCAGGGCCTCGTCGATCTGCAGGCGACCGGCCGTGTCGACGATCACGACGTCGCAGCCCTCGGCGGTCGCCCGCCCGAGCCCCTCGCGCGCGGCGACGACCGCGTCGGCCGTGTCCGTCCGATAGACGGGCACCTGGAGCTGCCGGCCGAGCTGCTCCAGCTGGTCGATCGCCGCCGGCCGCTGCAGGTCGGCCGCGACGAGCCCGGCAGACTTGCGCTCGTGCTTGCGGAGGTGGAGCGCGAGCTTGGCAGCGGCGGTCGTCTTGCCCGAGCCCTGGAGGCCACAGAGGAGCACGACCGTCGGGGGGCGGCCGAACGCGAGCTTCGAGTCGGCCGAGCCCATCAGCTCGGTCAGCTCCTCGTGCACGATCTTGACGACCTGCTGGCCCGGCTCGAGCCCCTTCAGCACTTCCTGCCCGAGCGCGCGCTCGCGTACGGCGTTGACGAACTGCTTGACGACCTCGAAGTCCACGTCCGCCTCGAGCAGGGCGAGGCGGATCTCGCGGGTCGCGCGCGTGACCGTCTCCTCGTCGAGACGGGATCGGCGGCCGAGGTCGCCGAGGGCGTCCTGCAGGCGGTTGGCGAGGGCGTCGAACATGGCATCGCAAGCGTAGCCGGGCCTCCTCCGACCTCCCGGGCCGGCACTCCGAGCTCAGGCCACAGACTGGGCGTGTTCGTCTTCTGACCATGTGGCCAGGAGACCTGCCGCCGCACACGCGCTCCTTGCAGACAGGCTCAGGATGGCTCGGCGACGTGCGTCACGCCGTGATCGACGAGCTCCGACGCGAGGGCGACCATCTCGCTCGGCTCGGTCGCACCCCCTTCGGCGAGCGCGGCGCGCAGGTCCTCGGGGTCGAGTGCCCGCCGGAGCTCGCTCAAGGTCTCTTCGTGCAGCGCCTGCTCGAGCGGCGGTGCCGCCGCCCCGGTCCTGGCTCGCAACGCCTCGGCCGCGCCGGCGAGTAAGCCCGCCGTCCGTGGCTCGCCGCGACCGAGCATCACCGCTGCAACGACATCGAGACAGTACGAGACGCCGTCGTCCTCGCCGAGCCCGGCGTACGTCGCCAGGCTCCCGGAAATCGCACTGAGCGCAGCCGCGTCGTCTCCCTGGCGCAGGAGCCCGAGCGCAACGTTCTCCGCCGCACTCGCGCCTTCGTCACGCATTCCGAGCTCGTCGAAGCGCCGCGCAGCCTCGCGACACGTCTCGATTGCCCGGGTGAGGTCGCCCTGCATCAGCAGGAGGTAGCCGAGGTTGTTCATCGTGCTCGCGAGCGGCAGCCACGCCTGCGCTCGGGTGGCATGCTCGGCCGCCCGCTCGAGGAGCTCGGTCGCCTCCGCGTACTCGCCGCGGACGGCGGCCGCGTTTGCGAGGCCGCTCAGTGCGCTGGCGATCTCGGCGTCGTCCCCGAGCGCGCTGACGACCCGGAGCCGCTCGGCGGCCAGCGCGTGGCCCTCCTCGAGGTCGCCCTCCGCCACCGCGAGCGCGCCGCCCCCGAAGAGGGCGCGGCCGAGCGCGGGCGTCGGGTCGGGCGGGCTCGACTGCAGCGCCTCGCTGATCCAGCGGCGGCCCTCACGGACGTGGCCGCGGACGAACCAGAAGCGCCACAACGCGCCGGACATGCGGAGCAGCAGGTCCGTAGCTCCCGCGTCGCGTGCCCAGGCGAGCGCGGTGTCGAAGTTCGCGTGGTCGTCGGCCAGCCGTCCCAGCCAGAGCGCCTGCTCCGGACCGCGGAGCTGGTCGTAGGCCGTCTCGGCCACGTCGGCGAGATGCTCGGCGAGACGGCGCTGCGCCGCGTCATCCTCGCCATCGGCGCGGAGCCGCTCGAGAGCGTACTCGCGGATCGTGTCGAGCAGCGCGAAACGCGCCCCGCCATCGCCACCGCGGCGCGGCACGACAAGGCTCTTGTCGCGGAGCGACGACAGGAGGCGGAGCGCTGCCTCGTCATCACCGAGAAGGGCCGCCGCGGCCGGGAGCGAAAACCCGCCGGCGAAGACCCCGAGATACTTCAGCGCAGTCTGCTCGTCCGGCTCGAGCAGGTCGTAGCTCCAGTCGATCGTCGCCATCAGCGTCTGCTGCCGGGCCGGCAGGTCTCGCGGGCCGCCGGTCAGGAAGGCGAGCCGCCGCTCCAGCCGCATCAGGATCTCGGACAGCGGCAGCAGGCGGACGCGGGCGGCCGCGAGCTCGATCGCGAGCGGCAACCCGTCCAGGCGCCGACAGATCGCGCGAATCTCGTCCAGCTCCGCCGGGCCCGGCTCGGGCGCCCGCGCCGCCCGCGCGCGGGCAGCGCGGGTGAGGAAGAGCTCGGTGCCGTCGTCCTCGACGAGCGACGGGACGGCGTACTCGGTCTCTGCAGTCACGTGCAGCCGCTCGCGGCTCGTCGCCAGAACCCGCAGCCGAGGACACGCCGCGACGAGGTCGGCGACGAGCGGCGCCGCGGCGATCAGCCGCTCGAAGTTGTCGAGCACCAGAAGGAGCTCTCGGTCGCGGAGGCTACGGACGAGCGCGTCGGCGGCGGTCTCGCCCGGCTCCTCGGTGACGCCCAGCGTCCGGGCGATGACGGCCGGGACGGCGTCCGGATCGTCGACTCCTGCGAGACCGACGAAGAAGGCACCGTCGCCGTACGACTCCACGACCGTGCGTGCAATCTCGACCCCGAGCCGCGTCTTGCCGACCCCGCCCGGCCCCGTCAGCGTCAGCACCGGTGTTCCACCGAGCGCATCGAGGATCTGCTGAATCTCCTCGCGCCTGCCGACGAGCGGCGTGCGCGGCAGCGGCAGGTTCCCGAGCTGCTGAGCCTGCAGCGGCGGAAAGTCGAAGCCGAGCCCCGGCGCAACGAGCTGGAACAGCCGCTCGGGTCGAGGGACGCCCTTGAGGCGGTAGTCGCCGAGGTCGCGCACCTCGATGTCCTCGCCTACGAGGTCTCGTGTCGCCCGCGAGAGCACCACCTGGCCGCCGTGCGCGGCTGCGCAGATGCGTGCTCCGCGGGTGAGGTCGACGCCCACGTAGTACCCGCCGGGCGACAGCTCGGGCTCCCCGGTGTGGACGCCCATCCGCACCTGCACCGGCTCCCCCTGCGGCCACTCGTGCGCCGCAAGCGAGCGCTGAGCCGCTGCGGCCGCCCCCACCGCTTCCCGCGCGCGCTCGAAGGCGAAGAAGAACGCGTCGCCCTGCGTGTCGACCTCGACACCGCCGTGCGCGGCGAACGCCTCGCGCAGCAGGCCCCGGTGTGCGGCGAGCGACTCGTCGTAGCGGACGCCGAGAAGCCGGGCGAGCCGGGTCGACCCCTCGACGTCCGTGAAGAGGAGCGTGACGGTCCCGTGCGGCAGCTCCGGCACGTCGCGCCCCCAGGGTTCAGCCGCCCCGGCGGAGGGCGTCCATCTCTTCGGGCGAGAGCAGGTCGTGCACCTCCTCGGCCTCCAGGTCGAGGAGGATGGCGAGCCTGTTCTCCGGGCTCGTCCACTCGATGCGGACACGAGCCCACTTGCCGTTAGGCTCGAACTTCACGTCATCGATTCTGCCGCCGCGGTCTCCGACGACCGACTCGACACACGCAACGAACCTGCCGGCCGACGTGTCGTTGCCCATGCAGTCCCGCAGCTTGGGGCTCGTCCCTGTCTTGATGCGAACCCATGACCAAGCCATCTGTACCCCTTTTGTCGACGCCTGCGGTGCATCTTTGGGCACGGAAGAGGCAAATACAACTGGCGGCCGCGTCGTAGCCGCCGTCCGGTCGAGCAGACAGGAGCGTTCTTGGGCGGTTGGAGACCGGCGGGAAGGCGCTTCCGAGTTCGTCGGTCCCCCGGTGAGTGGTTCCTCGCGGCCACGCGACTGCGCGGCCGGCGGCGCCCGGCTGGAGGCGACGTCAGCGGACGACTACGTCGAGACGCCGGTGCGGCGCTCGCTAGAGCGCCGCACCCGAGTACGTCGCGGGCAGCGACACAGCGCCCATCCGCTCGACGGTGTCCATCTCGACCGCGAACAGGTTGTGCAGCGGGACGACCTCGAGGACCGGCGCCCCGAGGTAGCCGTGCATCTGCAGCGCCGGCAGGAGCCGGAAGTCGTGGAACGCCCGGAACGTCTGGTCGGTCCGCCAGATCTCCGAGACCACGAGCGCCTCGTCGCCCTCGCCGACCATGTGCAGGATCGCGCCGGCCGGCGGGTTGGCGTCCATGTCGAGCGAGGCGACGACCTCGTCGTACGTCTCCGGGCTCAAGCCGGGGTACCGTGCGAACACCGCTACAGCCATCCGCTCCTCCCTCCTTGTTCGATCCCCCTCGAACGAGTCACTGCTTCGAGGGTACCCCTTCCGGGGGATGGCGTGCAATCCCTCAAAGGCGTGTACCGAAAAACCGCCCAGATGCAGCAAGAACGCCTCATTCGGTGAGCAGAGCCCGGGCGTAGTCGCAGGCGTCGAACGGACGGAGATCATCGACTCCCTCCCCCACGCCCACGAGCTTCACCGGGATTCCGAGCTCGTGAGCGATCGCGACGGCGACGCCGCCCTTGGCCGAGCCGTCGAGCTTCGTCAGCGCCACACCGGTGACGTTCGCGGCCTCCGCGAAGAGCCGCGCCTGCTGCAGGCCGTTCTGGCCCGTCGTCGCGTCGACCACGAGGAGCGTCTCGTGCGGCGCCCCCTCGAGCCGCCCGGCGATCACCCGCCGGATCTTCGCGAGCTCGTCCATCAGGTTGCCCTGCGTGTGGAGCCGGCCCGCCGTGTCGACGATGACGACGTCCCGGCGCCGCGCGCGCCCCGCCTCGACCGCGTCGAACGCGACGGCCGCCGGGTCGGCTCCGCGCGAGCCGCCCACAAAATCCGCGCCCGCCCGCTCCGCCCAGATCTCGAGCTGCTCCTCGGCGGCCGCACGGAACGTGTCGGCGGCGCCGACGAGGACCGACCGGCCGTGCTCGTCGAGCTTGCGCGCGAGCTTGCCGATGGTGGTGGTCTTTCCCGTGCCGTTCACCCCGACGACCAGGACGACCGTCGGCGCCTCCTCCGCGGCAGCGAGCACCGGAGGATCCCCGAAGAGCTCCTCGACCTCCTCGGCGAGCGCGTCCACGAGGTCGGTCAGCTCGCCGCGGGCCTCGAGTCGCCTCACGAGCTCCGCGGTTGCGGGCACGCCGACATCGGCGCGGATCAAGGCGATCTCGAGCCGCTCCCAGGCGTCCTCCTGGGCGGGGTCGAACGACGCACCGAGCTCCGCGGCGAAAGCGCGCCGGCTCTTGCCCAGCGACTCGCGCAGCCGGGAGAAGAAGCCGGCTCGCTCCTCCTCTTCCCGCACACCGTCCTGTTCGTCTCCGAGCAGCTCCGCCCACGTCCGCGACATGGCGGAGAACGCTACTTCAGGCCGTGGCTGCGGTGCGCTCCTCGCGGGGCAGCCGGCGCGAGACGATCTGCGAGATCCCGTCGCCGCCCATCGTCACCCCGTAGAGCACGTCGGCGGCCTCCATCGTCCGCTTCTGGTGGGTGATCACGACGAACTGGGCCCGGTCCGCGTAGCGGCGGAGGAGCTCGACGAACCGCGCGATGTTGGTGTCGTCGAGAGCCGCCTCGACCTCGTCCAGGAGGTAGAACGGGCACGGCTTCGCGAGGAACAGCGCGAACAGGAACGAGATCGCCCCGAGGGCCTTCTCGCCGCCGGAGAGCAGGGTCAGACGGGTGATCTTCTTCCCGACCGGCCGCAGCTCGACCTCGACTCCAGCCTCGGCCACACCGCCCTCCTCCCCATCCGGCTCGACCAGCCGCAGGCGGCCCTCGCCGCCGGGGAAGAGCGTCGAGGCGACCTCTTCGAAGTTCGCGGCGACCGCGGCGAACGTCTCGTCGAAGCGACGGTTCACCGTCTCCGTCAACTCGTCTCGCAGCTCGGCCAGCTCGGCCAGCGAAGCCTCGAGGTCGGCGCGCTGTACCGACAGCCGCTCGAGCCGCTCCTTCTCCTCCTCGTACTCCTCCCTGGCAAGCGGGTTGACCTTGCCGAGCGCCTCGCGACGGGCCTCCAGCCGCGCAACGCGCGCTGCGAGCTCGTCCCGGCCGGTCTCCGGCCCTTCCTCGGGCGCGGGCTCGCCGGCCGCCCCGGCCGCCTCCGCCTCGTCGAGGCGCCGCCGGGCCTCGACCGACTCGCCGTCGAGCCGCGCGAGCTCGACCTCGACGGTCGTCACGCGCTCGGATGCCTCGTCGGCGGCCTGCCGCAGCTCGACCTCGGCCGCGCCGAGACGCCGCAGCTCCCCTCCGAGGCCCGAGGCCCGCGCGGAACCCGCATCGACCCGTGCACGGACTGGCGCCTCGAAGCGGCCGGCCAGCGCGGAGGCACGTCGGAGCGCGTCGCCGAGCGACGCTGACGTGCCGACCAGGCGCTCGAGGAGATCGACGTCGAGGCGGCTGCGTCGTGGAGATCGCTCCACGAGCGCGGCGTCCGCGGCGCGGGCCTCGTCGGCTGCGTGGCGCGCTCGGGCGGCGGCTTCCTCCGCTCTGGCCAGTGCCTCGGCTGCCTCCACAGCCAGGTCGTCCCGTCTCCGGTCGCCGGCGGCTGCGGCTCCGACGGCGGCTCCGCCGAGCCGGGCCAGGACGACCTCGGCGTCTGCCGCTCGGCGACCGGCCTCGGCGGCGTCGCGCCGCGCCTCGGCCTCGAGGCCGGCGAGCCGGCGGATCTCCTCGCCGAGCTCCTGCGACCGCCGGTCGGCCGCGCTCAGGCGCGCGGTGACGGGAGCCTCGAGCCGCGCGACGGCTCCTGCGGCACGCTCGGTCGAGTCGCGGAGCCCTTCGGCGACCGCCGAGAGACGCGAAAGCAACTCGACGTCGAGCGGCCGGCCCCGGAGGTGGGCCACTGCTCCGTACGCGGTCTCCGCAGCCTCCGCAGTGGCCGCCGTCTCGGCCGCTTCGCGCGCAGCCCCTTCCGCGCGGGCGGTCAGCTCGTCGGCCTCGTCGGCGAGTGCCCGGCGACGCGCGTCGAGCTCGAGCAGCACGGCCTCCGCGGCATCCCCGGAGAACCACAGCTCGCCGCGGTCGGCGTCGTAGCCATGGCCCTCGCGGGTGATCGCAATGCCGTGGCTCACCTCCCGGAGGCGTTCCGCGTCCACCAGCCAGATGCCGTCGAGGAGACGCAGCGCGTCGTCCGGGCCGGCGACGAGGCTTCCGAGCCGCTCGGCGCCCCGGAGCGGCGGCCGGTCGGAAGCAGTACCGGCCGAGGGGAGGACGACCGAGAGGCTGCCGAGCCCGCCGGTCCGCGCGCGTTCGAGCAGCGCGAGCCCGTGGTCGGGGTCGGTCGCCAGCAGGGCGGAGGCGCGCCAGGCGAGTGCCGCCGCGACGGCCTTCTCGAGGCCCGGCTCGACCTCGAGCGCCGCGACCGCGAGCCGCTCTCCCGCGGCCGCCAGCACGCGGGCGGCGGGGGCGATGCCTTCTCGTTCCGCGAGCGACCGCTCGAGCGCGGCGAGCCGCTCCCTCGCCGAGCGCGCGCGCTCGGCGAGGTCGTCGCGCTCGCTGGCGGACGCGCGGGCGACCGCGCGGGCATCGTTCGCGCGCTGCTCCAGCTCGACCGGGCTCGGCGCACCACTTCTGGCGCTCGCGCGGGCAGTGTCGTGCTCCTCGCGAAGCCGCCTCGCGAAAGACGTTGCGCTCTCGTGACGTCCGCGAAGTCGCTCGCGGGCCGCGCCGAGAGCGACGAGAGCCCGGTTCGCCTCGCCGTGGCCGCCGGCGAGCTCGCCGAGCCCCCGGTCGACCGCCTCCCGCTCGAGGCGCATCGCCTCCAGACGGCGCTCCGCCTCGTCCGCCGTGGCTCGCTCGGCCGCGGCGAGCAGGGCGTGCGCGTGGCGGGCGCGCTCGGCGGCCTGGCCGCTCTCGAGTGCAGCGTCGCGGGCCGCGGCGCCGGCAGCCCTGGCCGCCTGCTCGAGGGCTCGAAGCGCCTCGTCGCTTCGGGCTCCCTCGGCCCGCCTGGCCTCGTCCAGGTCTTCTCGCAGCCGAGCGGTGACCCCGCCGACCGACTCCTCGCGCACCGCGAGGCGCTCTCCGGCGCCCTGCAGTCGGTAGAGGGCAGCGACGGCCGACTCCCTGGCGCCCGCCGCGTCGGAGAGCTCGATCTCCGCGCTCTCGCGCTCCGAGAGGACGGAGGCGAGCCGCTCCTGTGCGGATCTCCGCGCGAGGGTCGCGGCGGCCCGGCGCTCCTCCGCCTCGGCCCGCCTGCTCTCGAGCACGGCCAGATCCAGCCGGGCGACGCGCGCCCGCAGGCTCGCGACCTCGTGGGCGAGCTTCTCGGCACGCTCGGCCGCCGTCGCCTGGAGCGCCAGCGGGCGCAGCCGCTTGCGCACCTCCTCCTCGACGTCCCTAGCGCGCTCGGCCTGCGCAGCGACACGGGCAAGCTTGAGCTCGGCGCGGTGACGCCGGCGCTTGAACTTGCCGAGGCCCGCCGCCTCCTCGACGAGGGCGCGCCGGTCCTCCGGCTTCGAGGCGAGCACCGCTTCGACCTTCCCCTGGCCGACGATCGAGTGCATGGAGCCGCCGAGGCCGACGTCCGCAAGCAGCTCGACCAGGTCGGTGCGTCGCACCGGCGTGCGGTTGACGAGGTACTGGCCCTCTCCCCCGCGCGCGAGGCGGCGCGCGATCGAGATCTCGCTGAAGTCGAGCTCCGCGCCGAAGCCGCCATCCTCGTTGTCGAACACGAGCTCGACCTCGCAGTGATCGGCCGCTGCGCGGGTCGCCGAGCCGCCGAAGAGGACGTCGTCCGGCTTCTCGGCGCGCATCTCGGAAGGTGTCAACGAGCCCGCCGCCCACACGATCGCGTCGGAGACGTTCGACTTCCCCGAGCCGTTCGGCCCGACGACGACCGCGACTCCGGGCTCGAGGCTCACCTCGACCGGATCGGGGAACGACTTGAAGCCGCGCAGCTTGATCGAGCGCAGGTGCACCGGCGGTGAAGTATCGCGGCGGCGACGGACGACCCGCCGGCGCTCAGACCGTGGGTCCGGAGATCCCGAGCGCAGCCAGTGCTTCCGCGGCCGCCTCCTGCTCGGCGGCCTTCTTGGTCGAGCCGCTGCCGGTGCCGAGCTGCTCGCCGTCGATCAGGGCCGCGCAGACGAAACGGCGCTCGTGCGGGGGCCCGTCGACGTCGAGCACCTCGTACTGCACGGAGCGCCCGCTTCGCGCCAGCGCCTCCTGGAGCTCGGTCTTCGAGTCCACGTGCCCGGTGCTCGCGTATTCGATCCGGTCGTCGAACGCCTCGACGATCGCCGGCGCGACGACGTCGAAGCCGGCGTCGAGGTAGACCGCCGCGATCGCGGCCTCGAGCAGCGCCGCCAGGACGTTCCTGCTCAGCGAGATACGGTCGAGCTCCGGGCCGGGGACGTCCTGCGCCCGGGCGACGAGCACCGAGCCGAGGTCGAGCGAGCGCGCCACCGCGGCGCAGCTCTGCCGCGAGACGACGTGGGCCCGGATCTTCGCGAGCCGTCCTTCCGACGCCTCGGGGAAGCGGTCGTAGAGCGCCCGGGCGATCGCCAGCTCGAGAACCGAGTCCCCGAGGAACTCGAGGCGCTCGTAGGAGGACGCGCGATCCGGCGCCCACGACGTGTGCGTGAAGACGTGCTCGCGGCGCTCGGGGGGAAGGGCGTCGATCAGGCGCGCGAGCGCCCCGCCCTCCCCCACGCGCACCTCACTGATGCTCGACGACGTAGTCGACCGCCTGACCGACCGTCGTCAGCTTCTGGGCGTCCTCGTCCGGGATCTTGAGCCCGAACTGGTCTTCCAGCTCCATGATCAGCTCGACGAGATCGAGCGAGTCGGCGTTGAGATCCTCCTGGAACGCCGCCTCCTCCGAGATCGCGCTCTCGTCGGTACCGAGCTTCTCGACGAGCGCGACCTTGACGCGCTCGTACACTTCATCGCGGGATAGAGCCACTGCGCAACCTCACTGTCGATGCGGGGTGGATTGAGTCGCAGGACTCTAACAGCCTTCCCGTGGAGGAACCCATGGTTCCCCACGAGCCCCCTCCTTCTCGACGTGGGGGAACCCATGGTTCCCCCACGAGCCCCCACCTCCGGGTTGCGCACAGATCAGCCCGGTCTGGCCTCCCGGCCGGCGAAGCCGGCCTCCCGCCGCGACGCGACGCGCACGGGATGAACCGATGTCCGCCTGAAGTCGCCTAGCGCTCGACCGTCGCGCCGCTCGAGCGCGCCCCGCTCGAGCGCGCCTCACCGCGCGCGGCGGGCAGCCGCTCGGCGAGCCGTTCCACGAGTCGGTGCTCGACCCCGCGGGCTGCCATCCTCGTCGCGTTCCCGACCGCCACCCGGGAGCTCGAGCCGTGCGCTATGACGACGAGGCCCTTGAGGCCGAGGAGGTACCCGCCGCCGGTCGTCTCGGGGTCGAGCCGAGCCCGGAGCCCCCGCGCCGCGGGACGGATGAGCAGGCCCCCGACGCGCCCGCGGACGGACGAGCGGATCTCCGAGCGAAGCGCCTCGAGGATGCTCCGGATCGTGCCCTCGAGGGTCTTCAGGGCGACGTTGCCCGTGAAGCCGTCGCACACGACCACGTCCGCCTCCCCCTCGAGCAGCCCGCGGCCCTCCGTGTTCCCGTCGAAGCGGAGATCGGCCTCGGCGAGGAGGGCGTGCGCCTCGAGCGTGAGCTGGTTTCCCTTTTCGGGCTCCTCGCCGATCGAGAGGAGCCGCACGGAGGGGTCTCGGACGTCGAGGACGTCCTCGGCGAAGACGACGCCCATGTGGGCGAACTGGACGAGGTGCTCCGGCCGCGCTTCCGCGTTCGCGCCCGCGTCGATCAGCACCGTCGGGCCGCGTCTGGACGGGATCACGATCGCGATCCCCGGCCGGAGGACGCCCGGCAGCCGCCGAACGTGCAGGAGCGACGCCGCCAGCACCGCGCCGGTGTTGCCTGCAGAGACGACAGCCGCGGCGTCGCCGTCGCCGACTGCCCTCACCGCCCGCACGAGCGACGAGTCGGGCTTGGCCCGCACGGCGTCCGCAGGCTTCTCGTGCATCGCGATCGCCTCCGTGCACTCGACGAGCTCGAGCCCCGACGTCTCGAGCGACGGGGTGCCGTAGAGGACGGGGACGATCGTGCCCGACGCAGCCTCGACGGCGCCGGCGACCACCTCGTCAGGGGCGCGGTCGCCCCCGAGCGCGTCGATCGCGACGCGGGTCGCCATCGGGGAGCGCTACGGGGCGGGCGCCCGCAGCGGCCTGACCTCGCGGCCGCGATACGTCTTGCAGGTCGGGCAGACGCGATGCGACTGCTTCGGCGAGCCGCAGTTCTCGCAGGTCGAGACGCGCGGCGCAGCGATGCTGTGCTGGGCCCGGCGCTTGTCGCGGCGGGACTTGGAGGTCTTGCGCTTCGGAACGGCCATGAGCGGCCGCGCAGTTTACCTACTCCCGGAGCCGAGATCCGGAAGAGCGGACACCCGCCGCCGATCTCCGCCTGCGGCGGGGCAGATCGGTGAAGGCGCCCGCTGTCGCGGTCGCAGCGGGCGCGGGCATGCCGGCGCTAGCCGAGCGCGAGCTCCCGTGTCGGAGCCACTGCCTCGAGGAAGCGGCGGTCGTGCGAGACGACGACGAGCGCACCGTCCCAGCCCGCGAGCGCCTGCTCGAGCTGCTCCACGGCCTCGAGATCGAGATGGTTGGTGGGCTCGTCGAGGACGAGGAAGTTGACCCCCGCGGCCTGGAGCTCCGCGAGGTGAGCCCTCGTCCGCTCCCCCGGGGAGAGCGTCTCGCACGGACGGCCGACGTGGTCGGCTCCCAGGCCGAACTTCGCGAGCAGTGTCCTGGCGTCGACCGGGATCAGCCCCGTGCGTCGCGCAAACGCATCGAGCAGGGTCTCCGCCGCGATGTACGCGACCCGCTCCTGCCCGATCACGCCGGCCACGACACCGCGGCCGAGCGTCCGCGTACCGGCGGAGAGCTCGATCTCGCCGAGCAGCGCGCGCAGGAGCGTCGTCTTCCCCGTCCCGTTCAAGCCCGTCACCGCCAGCCGCTCGCCGGGATGGAGCTCGAGGTCGAGCGGCCCGAGTCGGAACGTTCCCCGCTCGACGAGCGCGGCGGAGAGCCGGGCGACCGTGGAGGGGAGCCGGCCGGTGGAACGAAGCTCGAGCCGGAGCTCCCACGGCTCGAAGGGCTTCTCCGGGAGCGGGTTCCGCTCGAGCAGGCGTTCCGCCTGTCGCACCTTCGTCCGGAGCGCATTCGTGCCGCGGCGATCCGCGCCCCCCGTCTTCTCACCGAGGCCGGCGCCCTGACCTCGCGCCTCCGTGCGCCTCGTCGACAACAGGGTCGTGAGCTCGCGGCGCCGCTCCTGGACGTCGGCGAACCGTGCGTACGCGGCGCGTCGGGCCTCGTCGCGGCGTCGCGCGTAGTCCGACCAGCCGCCGCTCCACTCGACGATCCGATGCGCGCGCGGGTCGATCTCGGCGATGCGATGGACGGTCGTGTCGAGGAATGCCCGGTCGTGGGAGACCAGCACGATCGCGCCCCGGTAGGCGACGACGAACCCGGTCAGCCGCGCGAGGCCCTCGGCGTCCAGGTCGTTCGTCGGCTCGTCGAGCAGCAGGAGGTCCGCCTGGGCGAGAAGCACTGCGGCGAGCGACGCCCGCGCCGCCTCGCCGCCCGACAGCCCCGAGAACTGCCGGTCGAGCGCGGCTCCGAGGCCGAGCACCGCGCAGACCGACGTCGCGCGCGCCTCGAAGTCCGCTCCTCCAATCGCCATGAAGCGCGACAGCGCCAGGTCGTAGCGGTCGGACGACGCTCGTGCGGATCGGACACGAGCGTCGTCCACGGGAGACAGAGCAGCGGCCGAGGCCTGAAGCTCGCGCTCGGCCGCGGCGACTCCGGTTCGACGTGCGAGGCGCTCGTACAGCGTCTCCCCGGGGAGCGCCTCCGCCTCCTGCGGCAGATGGGCGACGGTGAGGGTCGGAGGATCGAGGGCCACGACGCCGCGGTCGGGCGCCTCCTCGCCTGCCAGCAGGCGCAGGACGGTCGACTTGCCGACGCCGTTCGGCCCCACGAGGCCGATGCGCGCACGCGGCCCCACCTCGAGCGAGGCGTCGTCGAGGACGACCTGTGCTCCGTGGGACTTCGTGACACCTGCGAGGCGTGCACGCATGACGGGGACCTCCTGCGGGACGAGGGCAGCTTCCTCACCAGAGGGCTGCGGGATGCGAGTGTCCGCGTTCAGTCCGTCATGGGCGTGCGCCGGAGCGCGGAGTCAAGCTAGCACGCCCGTCGAGCTCAGCCGGGGCTCCCGTCGAGGAACATCCGGAGGCGCGTTGCCGTGCGGGGGCCCCGCCACTCCTCCCTCGCCGGCGACTGGAGCGCCAGGGCGAGCGGTCGCATGTTCACCGCGCGGCAGATCCAACCGAGACGCAGCGCGGTCGCGTGCGCGGCCTCGAGCTCGTCGCGCGACCCGTACTCGGAGAACGAGGCGAGGTAGGCGTCGCGAAACGGGGTGAGGTCGACGGAGCCCTCCACGTCGTCGAGCCCCCACGAGAGAACGCCCTCGAGGGTGACCGACATGGTGAAGAACGGGTGCGAGACGCACGAGTCGCCCCAGTCGAAGAAGAGGTAGCCGCCGTCCCGCACGAAGACCTGCCCGTCGTGGAGGTCGTCGTGCTGGACGGTCTCGGGGATCCCGACCTCGGCGAGTCGGAGGCACATCTCCCCCACCTCCGGCACGAGTTCGGTCAGCCGGGCGAGCTCGTCGGACGTGAGGCCGTCGGTCTCGCCGATCAGTCGCTCGTACTCCGAGGCGAGTGTCGCCAGGCCTCGTTCGGGCGTTCCGAGCGCGACGAGCCGGTCGGCGTGCTCCGCCGTCGCGAGCTGGAGCTCGCCGTAGAGCGGGAGGACGTCGGTCCAGCGATCCAGCCTCCTTTCGCGCTCCACCACCTCGCGCAGCCGCTCGCCGCCGTCGGCCATCAGCATCCACCCGCGGGCGGGATCGGACGCGAGCAGCGCGGGGACGAGGTCCGGCCTCGTCGAGGCGAGCACGCCGACGACGCCCGCCTCGTGCGCCGCGGTCGGATGGTTTGCCTTGAACCAGCGCCCTCCGGCCGAGGTCGGCACGCGCAGCACGGTCGACCAGGCCTCGATGTGGGGCTGCTCGATCGGCCCGGTCACCTGCGCGCCCGCGTCCTCCACCCTGTCGTGGATCCACGCATGCGCGCCGGCCAGCCAGTCGGGGTCGGTCCAGGGGTGCACGCCTGAACCGTAGGCCGACCGTGCTGCCGTCGCCGTGGGGAGAACCGCACCTCGCAGGCGAGGAGCGTCAGCCGTCCGCGGGCTCCCCGCGGAGCGCCTCGAGCGCTGCCCAACGGGGATCCGCCGACGCCTCGGCGTGCGCGTGCGGCTCCACGTTCAGGTCCTTCCCGCACACGGGGCAGAGGCCCGCGCAGTCGGGTCTGCAGAGGATCTGGTTCGGGACCTCCAGCGCGATCTGGTCGCGTGCCCAGGCTGCGACGTCCAGCTCCCCGTCCCCCACGTACTCGGAGTGGAGCTCCTCGTCGCCGCCCGGGCTCGCCGCCTCGTACTCCTGGGCGTCGACCCGGATGGCGACACCGGCGGGCGAGAGGCAGCGCATGCAGGGCCCCTCGAGCCGTGTGGCGAGCGCGAGCCGGAACACGTCGCCACTCGACGCTCGCTGGACGACGAGCTCGGCGGGCACATCCCCAGGCGTCGGCGCGTACGCCTCGCCGCCGAAGACGAGTGGCTCGAGCTCGAGACGAAGGGTCTCGCGATGCTCCTCGCCGGGGCGGAGGCGAAGCGCGCGGATGGGAAAGCGGCTCATGTCGCGAGCGTAGCGCCGCGGAGCGATCCGGCCGCGCTCTCAGAGCACGTCGAGAAAGCCGTCGACGGGCGCCAGTCCGCGCATCTCGGCGGCGACGCCCTCCGCAGCGTCACGAAAGGCGGCGTCCTCGAGGACGTGCTCGACGCCGCGCCCGATCCCGTCCAGCGAGGAGACGATGCCCGCGCCCACGGCGGCGACCCGAACGGCGTTGTGGGGCTGGTCGGCGAACAGCGGGACGACCACGAGCGGGACCCCGGCCTCGAGCGACCCCAGCGTCGTCCCCGAGCCGCCGTGGCACACGACGGCGGCGGCGTGCTGGAGCACCGTCGCCTGCGGCACCCAGCGCTCCACGTGGACGTTCGGAGGCACGTCGGCGAGCTCGAGCTCACCGCCGGTCGTGAGCAGGACCCGACAGGGGAGGCGGGCGGCTGCCTCCAGCGCCTTCCCGTACGCGACCGCTGCGGGCGGGACCGCGGCGGCGACGCTGCCGAAGCTGACGTAGACCAGCGGGCGCGTGTCTCGCGGCCACCAGTCGGGGAGCGACCCGGCGCTGCGAGCAGTCGTGTCGCTGAACCGGGCAACCGGGAAGGAGGCGCGATCGAGCGACTCCGGCCAGCACGTCAGGTACGGCGAGCGTGCGATTGCGACGGTGATACCCGGCCGCTCGTCCTCGAGCGGCAGGGTCGCGATCGCGAGCGCGCCCTCGTCGACCAGCGCAAGACCGATCGCGACGCGCGCATGCGGGACGCCCGCCTCCTCGGCGGCGATCGCCGACGCATACTCGTTCGGCTCGCGCAGGACGAGATCCGGCCGCCACTCGTCGATCGCAGCCCGGAGGGTCGGGAGCATCGCCCGGACGTTGAGCCGGGCGAAGATGTGGCCGACGACCACGACGTCGCCCTGGCCCGGCGGCTGGGCCGGCATCCCGGCCCACACCGGCCCGAGCTCCTCGTCGGGGGGCGTCGCGCCCGGTCGGAAGGGATACCCGCCCGGATCGAGGGTCGGAGGACCGACCACGAGGACCTCGTGCCCGCCGCGGACGCACGCCTCCAGGAACGGCACGAGCGGCCCGAAGTGACCCGCCCCCTGCGTCGACGCGAAGAGCACCCTCACGCAGCGACTCTAGATGGCCTCGGGGGGCCCGAAGGGCCGTGATTCATGAGGTTTCCGTAAGGCGGGTGAATCTTCCGTAAGCAGGTCGTTCGGTGCCCGAGATCCGGGTTAGACCTGAGTCGTCACATCGACGAAAGGACCCACGCGATGCGCACGACAGGAAGGATCAACCTCGTCTGGACGCTCGCCGCCGCGGCGCTCGCGTCCCTGGCGACGATTCTCGCGTTGCCGGGCGGCGGCGGGGCCGTCACCCAGGCGGTACCCGGCAACACGGTCGAGCCCAGGATCACCGGCTCCGCCACGGTGGGCTCCACGCTGACCGCGAGCCAGGGCACCTGGACCGGCGCTCCCACGAGCTTCGCGTACCAGTGGGTGCGCTGCCCCAGGGGCGGCGGCCTGCCCACCGGCGCCGACTGCGCGGCGATCAGCGGCGCGACCACCACGCAGTACGTCGTCGGCACCGCCGACGTCGACCGCCGTCTGCGCGTGCGCGTCACGGCGGCGAACGCCGAGGGCTCGCGGACCGCGGCATCGAATGCGACCGCGATCGTGCGGGCGCCCGACGCTGGTCGCCCCACGAACGTCCAGCCGCCGACCCTGAGCGGCACGGCGACCCAGGGCCAGACGCTGCGCGTCACCCCGGGCACGTGGAACGGCCTGCAGCCGATCACGTTCACGTTCACGTGGCTCCGCTGCGACACCAACGGGAACAACTGCGTCCTGCAGCCCGGATTCAACGACGACTCCTACGTCGTCCGCGAGGGCGACGTCGGGAAGACGTTGCGCGCGAGGGTCATCGCCCGGAACAACCGCGGCGAGTCGAGCAGGCTGACCGCGCAGAGCCCGGTCGTCCGAGGGCCCGAGGGCCCCGCCGGCATGATCACCCTGCCGAACGGCGAGCGGTCGATCCCGGTGACGAGCGTCCCGCCGAACGAGAGCCTCGTCGTCGACCAGACCGTGTTCGGCACGAACCCGATCCGCTCGCGGACGTCGCCGTTCCAGGTCCGGATCAAGGTGAAGGACTCGCGCGGGTTCGTCGTGCGGGACGCCCTCGTCTTCTTCCGCTCGACGCCGCTCGTGACGCAGAACGCCCAGGATCAGCGCACCGGCCAGGACGGCTGGCTGACCCTCACGGTCACGCCGGAGCGGGACTTCCCGGCGCTCCGGAACGACTACAACCTGCAGTTCTACGTCAAGGCGCACCGTCAGGGCGACCCGGTGCTCGCCGGCGTCGCCGGCACGCGGCTCGTCCAGGTGCCGCTGGCCGGGTAGGCGACCGTGGGCGGGGATCCGACTGCGGATCCCCGCCCACGGCTGGGTGCGGCGCGAGGCAGGGCCTCGCGGCCGCTCACTGGTAGCTGTCGACCTCCGCCGCGCTGCCGTCGCGCTCGATCGGGCCGATCCCGGCGACGACCGTCTCCTGGGAGCGCTCGTGCAGCCGCTCCCGCCCGCGACGGACTGCGCCGAGGAACTTGTCCAGGTTGACCTCGAGGGTCGAGAGGATCCCGTCTGCCCAGTCCTCCATCTCGAGTCGCGTCTCGCGTGCGTCGCGGCGCGCCTCCTCGACGATGTCCTGGGACTGGCGCTCGGCGAGCTTCACGATCTCGGTCTGCGATGCCTCCCGCAGCGCCTGCTCGCGTGCCTCTCCGATGAGCCGATCGCACTCGCGCTTCGCCTCCGCGAGCATCTCCTGACGTTCCTTCACGATCCAGCGGGCCTGCTTGATCTCCTCGGGGATCGTCGCGCGCATCTGGTCGAGGATGTCGTAGATCTCCTCGCGGTCGATGCGGACCTGGTCGGTCAGGGGCACCGCCTTGGCGTTGTGCACGAGATCGTCGAGCTTGTCGATGAGTACGAGGACGTCCATGCCACGGATGGTACTCGCGACCCCGGAGGGCGTGTTGTGGCGTGGGGGAACCCATGGCTCCCCCACGACCCCCCTCCTCCGGGTGCGGACACCACAGACCGGCGTTGGCCTCCCAGCCGGCAAAGTCGGCCTTCGGCCGCTACGGCTCGTGTTCCCAGACCGGAGACACCCGAGGGCGAGACCGGCCCGGGTCTGACACGAGCGGGTCAGTCCTGTGGGCTCAGCGGCGCGCCCGGCCTGCCGTCCGGGTACAGCTCACGGAAGCGGCGGGCGACGCCTTCCGTCACCAGCTCCTCGACGTTCCCGCCGAACGAGGCGATCTCCTTGACCCCGCTCGAGGAGACGAACGCGTACTCGGGGCTCGACATCACGTACATCGTCTCGACCTCCGGGGCGAGGAGGTGGTTGAGCCGGTTCATCTGGAACTCCCACTCGAAGTCGGCGATCACGCGCAGCCCTTTCACCATCGTGCGTGCGCCGTGCTTGCGGGCGAAGTCGACCACGAGCTCGCTGAACACGTCCACGACGACGTTGGGGAGGCCCACGAGCGCCTCCTCGAGAAAGGCCACCCGCTCCTCGACGCTGAAGAGCGTCTGCTTGTGGTGCGGATCGCGGACGACCCCGACGACCACGCGGTCGAAGATCGCCGCGGCGCGGCGGATCACGTCGACGTGCCCGAGCGTCACCGGGTCGAAGGTGCCCGGGTTGATGGCGACGATGGGTGCGCGGTCGTTCATGTCGGGTTCAGGACGTGAAGACGGTGAGCCGCGCGGAACCGTACCGCCGCGATGTCCGGAGGTCGAGAGGGAGCGTCGGCTCGATCCGGGCGTCGGTCTCGACGACGACCATCCCCGGGCTCGCGACGACGGCCGGCACGAGCTCGGCCAGCTTCTGCTCGAGGCTCTCCCACTGCTCGTACGGCGGGTCGAGCAGCACGAGCTCGTGGCGGCGCCCGGCGGAGCGCTCGTCGCGAAGGACCGTGAGCGCGTCCCTCCGGTCGACGATCGCGCCGGTGAGCCCGAGCGCCTCGAGATTCTCGCCGATCACCCTGGCCGCCGACGCATCCGTCTCGACGAAGAGGCACCTCCGGGCGCCGCGGGACAGAGCCTCGATCCCGAGCGCGCCGGACCCCGCGTAGAGATCGAGCACGGACGCGCCGCCGAGGGGGCCGACGAGGTTGAAGAGCGCCTCGCGCACCCGGTCGCCCGTCGGCCGGGTGTGCGCCCCCTTCGGCGCCGCGATCCGACGGCCCCTGTGCGTTCCACCGATGACCCTCAAACCGCGTGGAGGCTACAGCCTCAGGACTCGCCGACGTGCTCGGCCTCGCCCAGCAGGCGCTCGACCTCGTCGTGGAGGAACGGCTCGCCCTCGAGCGCGGCGGCGAGCTCCTTCGCCCGCTCCAGCAGGTCGCGATCCGCCCGCAGGCGTGTGAACCGCAGGTCGGTCAGCCCCGACTGGCGGGCGCCGACGAGCTGACCCTCGCCGCGGATCTCGAGGTCGCGCTCCGCGAGCTCGAAGCCGTCGGTCGTCGAGGTCATCGCCTCGAGCCGCTCGATCGCCGACTCCGAGAGCTCGTCGCGGTGACGCGAGACGAGAAGGCAGAAGGACTGCTCGGCTCCCCGACCGACACGGCCTCTCAGCTGATGGAGCTGCGCCAGGCCGAAGCGGTCGGCCTCCTGGACGATCATGATCGTCGCGTTCGGGACGTCGATGCCCACCTCGATCACGGTCGTCGCGACGAGCACCTCGAGCTCCCCGCGGGAGAACGCCCCCATCGTCGCGCGGCGCTCGGCCGTCTTCAGGCGCCCGTGGACGCAGCCCACGCGATACCCGGCCAGCTCGTGCTCGCGGAGTCGCGCCGCCTCGTCCTCGGCCGCACGGGCGAGGGTCGTCTCCGACCCCTCGACGAGCGGGCAGACGACGTACGCCTGGCGGCCGTCGTCGAGGTGGCGACGGAGGCGGGTGTACGCCTCGGCACTCCGCTCCTCCGTGACCCAGGCCGTCTTGATGGGCTTGCGGTCGGCCGGCGGCGCGGAGATCTCGGAGACCGCGAGGTCGCCGTACACGGTCAAGGCGAGCGTCCGGGGGATCGGGGTCGCGGTCATGTGGAGCACGTGCGGGCTTCTCCCCTCCGCGAGCGCGGCGCGCTGCTCGACGCCGAAGCGGTGCTGCTCGTCGACGACGGCGACGGCCAGGTCGGCGAACTCGACCTCTCGCTGGATCAGCGCGTGCGTGCCGACCGCGATGCCCACGTCGCCGGATGCGACCAGTTGATGCGCGGCGCGGCGCTCGCGTGCGGTGAGGCTCGAGGTGAGGAGCGCGACACGGACGCCGAGCTCCGCGCACAGCCCCTCGATCGTGAAGAAATGCTGCTCGGCGAGCGTCTCCGTCGGCGCCATCAGGGCGCCCTGGCGTCCTGCCTCGACCGCGCGCAGCAGTGTGTAGAGGGCGACGGCGGTCTTGCCGGAGCCGACGTCCCCCTGCAGCAGGCGCTGCATCGGCGTCGTCCGGGCCAGATCGGCGTCGATCTCGGCGATGGCGCGGTCCTGCGCCGCCGTGAGCGTGAACGGAAGCACGTCGCGGTACGTGGCGACGAGCTCCGCCGGGGGTGGCAGCGCCTCGGCCACGAGCACCTCCCGCTCCGCGGTACGTCGTCTGAGGGCGAGCTGGAGCGTGAGCAGCTCGTCGAGCGCGAGGCGCCGGCGGGCCCGCTCGGCCTCGGCGTCCGAGCGCGGCCGATGGAGCCGGACGAGCGCGTCGGCGCGCAGCGGCAGTTGGTCGCTCGCGCGCACGACCGCAGGAAGCGGCTCGCCCCCGTCCCGTGCGAACCCGAGCGCGGCCTCGGTGACGGTGCGCAGCGTCTTCTGTGCGAGGTCGGCGGTCGACGGATAGACCGGCGCGAAGTCCGCGGTCTCCGCCGCATCGCCGATGTCGTAGGAGGAGACCTGGAAACCGAAGCGGTTGGGCTTGCCCCGAAGCCGCAGCCGCGTGCCCGCTGCGAGCTTTCCCTCGAGCCACGGCTGGTTGAACCATGTCGCGCGGATCTCACCCGTCGCATCGGTGACGTGGGCGGTGAGGATGTGGAGCCTTCCCCGCCGACGGGCAGAGGCCCGGCGCACGACGACGTCGAGCACCGCCTCCTCGTCCCCGAAGAGCTCCGCGATCGTCCGCTCCTCGGCGGGCGACTCGTAGCGCCGTGGGCGGTGCGCGAGCACGTCGCCGACCGTCGCGATCCCCAGGCGCCCGAGCTTGCGACGGACGGCCGGGCCGACACCGGGGAGCGTCTCGACTGGCTGCTCGAGCGCACCCGCTCGTGGGATCGTCCGCGTCGGCGGCCAGCGCCCAGGCGGGTCCACGCCGGTGAAGCCGGCGAGCTGCCGGGTCGTCGGTGTCGCGGGCACCGATCCCGAGTCTACGGAGCGCCCCGGAGGGCGGCCCGGGCGGTGTGGGGCACCGGCGGAGGGCGGCTCCGCCGCCTCGCGCCGGCTTGGCCTGGTCGCGTCAGGAGTCCTGGAACCAGAAGAAGCCGACGGCGCCCGGTCCGGCATGCGTGCCGACGACTGCGCCGAGCAGCTCGACGAGCTCGAGCGTCGCCTTCGGCCGCACCTTGCGGGCCATGTCGGTCAGCACGTCGATCCACTCGGGGGCGTTCGCGTGCGCGATCGCGATGCGGAGGCCGTCGCGGTCCTCGGTCTCGGCTACGAAGACCTTCGCGAACTCCTCGAGCGCCTTCTGTCGCCCGCGGACTCGGCCGAGGGGGACGATCACCCCGTCCTCCACCGTCAGGATCGGCTTGACGTTCAGGAGCGACCCCGCGAGCGCCTGGGCCTTGCCGATCCGCCCGCCCTTCTGGAGGTACTCGAGGGTGGCGACGGTGAAGACGACGCGGTTCGACCCCTTGAACCGGTCGACCAGCCGTGCGATCTCGTCGTCCGTCGTGCCCTGCTCGAGCCGGCGGTCGATCGCCTCGGCGAGCAGCGCGACCGCGAGCGACGCCGTCTCCGTGTCGACCAGCCGCACCCGGTCGCCCTCGAGCTGCTCCGCGGCGCGCTGCGCCGACTCGAAGGTGCCGGACAGCTTCGACGTGAGGTGAAGCGACCAGATCCGCTCGAACCCTGCCGCGGCGAGCTCCTCGTAGCAGGCGAGGAAATCGGCAGGCGTGGGCTGGGAGGTGGTCGGCAGCGTCTTCGCCGCGGCGAGCCTCTCGTAGAACTCCTCCGGGCCGATGTCGACGTGGTCGCGCAGGGGCTCGCCGTCGAACAGCACGTAGAGCGGGACGAGCCGCATGTTGGCGTGCCGGTCGCGGGCGTGGACGAAGTCGGAGGTCGAGTCGAGGACGATCGCCGTGTTGCCCCGCGTCAGGTCCACGGCCGGAACCCTACTCGGGCTCGGAGCGGGCGTCCGCCCCGTCGCTCCGAGGCGAGCTCGCCGCAGCGGAGCGGATTGCCTCGGCGAGGCCTTCCATGGGACCTCCCTTCTCCACGAGCCCGACGGCGCCCGCCCGCAGGATCTCCTCGCGCTCCTCCGCCGTCGCCTCCGCGGTGAGGCACAGCACAGCCGCCCCGGAGGAGGCGATCACGGCGCGCGTCGCGGCTGCCCCGTCGAGCCCGGGCAGCCGGTAGTCCATCACGACGACATCCGGGGCGAGCTCGCGAGCGGCACGGGCCGCGTCTGCGCCGCTGCCGACGGCGCCGACGACCTCGAGGCCCGGCTGCAGCCCGAGGAGGAGCTCGAGCGAGGACCGGTAGACATCGTTGTCCTCGACGAGGAGGACGCGTGCCCCCACCGCTACTCCGCCGAGAGGAGAAGCGGGTAATGGGGCTGCCCGCCCCACTTGACGTCCGGCTCCAGGCCGCGAGCCTCGATCCTGGCCTCGATCTCGTCGGCCGCGGGCGCTCCCTCCCCGCGGAGCACCTGCACCAGCGAATGACCCTCTGCCGAGAAGCTGTCGAGGAGCGCGTCGAGGACCGCCCAGATCTCCGCGTCCGTCGCGAAGGCGCGACCGTCGAGCATCCCGAGGAACTCCCCTTCGGCGGCCGTGACGCCGTCGACCGTGGCGCTCCGCGATGCGCGGGTGATCTCCCCGACCGCGACGCGGCCGACGGCCTCCTTCATCGTGGCCTCGTTCGTGTCGACGTCCTTCCCGGCGTCGAACTCGAAGGCAGCCACGATCCCTTCGGGAACCGAGCCGGTCGCGATCACGCGGACGTCCTTCGTGGACTCCGCCGCCGCGTTCTCGGCCGCGAGGCGAACGTTCGGGTTGTTCGGCAACACGATCACGTTGTCCGTGTTCACTGCTGTGACCGCCTCGAGGATCTGGCCGACCGACGGGTTCATCGTCTGACCTCCCTCGATCACGATCGCGGCGCCTTCGCTCCGGAGGATCCTCGCGTTGCCCGGGCCCTGCGCCACGGCGACGAGACCGACCTCCGTCGGAGGCGCCTGGGCGGCCGCGTGCAGCTGTGCGAGCCATCCCTCGCGCTCGGCGGCCTGGCTGTGCATGTCCCCGATCTCGACGCGCGCCGCGTCGACGACGCCGACCGCCTTGCCGACCGCGATCGCGCCGTCCGGCTCGTCCGTGTGGACGTGCACCTTCGCGACGGTCTCGTCCCCCGTCACGAGCAGGGAGTCGCCGAGCGGCTCGAGCTGCGCGTGCAGCGTGTCGAGGTCGAGCTCCTGCCCCTCGATGACGAACACGGTGCAGTACCGGAACTCGGACTCGTCGTGGTGGATCGAGTCCTCGGTGAGCTCCTCGGTCACGTCGGGCACGTCCGGCAGCGGCTCGCCCGTCAGGCCGTGGAGGGCGCCCCGTACGAGCTCGAGCAGCCCCGCGCCGCCCGCGTCGACGACGCCGGCCTCACGGAGCTTGTCCAGCATCTCCGGCGTCCGCTCGACTGCGTCCTCGCCGCGCGCCACGACACGACGGAGCGCCTCCACGACGGAGAGCGCGCGCGCGTCGGGAAGCTCGGCCTCCTCCGCCATCTCGCGGATGACCGTCAGCATCGTGCCCTCCACCGGCACCTTGACCGCCTGGTACGCCGTGGTCGCCCCGGCGCGCAGCGCGCCGGCGAGGACCGTGGCGTCGACCCGGTCGGTCTCGCCGAGGACACGGGCCAGCCCGCGGACGATCGTGGAGAGGATGACGCCCGAGTTGCCCTTCGCCTCCATCGTGGCCGCGCGCTGGGCGTCGGCCGCCAGCTGCGCGGTCGTCGTCGCCGTCGAGCGCGCGAGGGCCTCGACGATCCCCTCCATCGTCTTCTCGAGGTTGGTGCCGGTGTCGCCGTCCGGCACCGGGTAGACGTTCAACGCATTGATCCGCCTGCGATGGCGTCGAATGCTCTCGAGCGAGCACGTCGTGAGCCGCATGACGGTGGCGTGATCGATCAACTCTTCGCCCTCCGCGCGCTGTCGACGTGGACGTCGACAGCCTTGACGGGGAGGCCGGTGTGGCGCTCTACCTCGTAGGCGACGCGGGAGCGCACCATCGACGTCACCTCGGCCAGGTTGACGCCGTAGTCGACGACGACGTGCAGCTCGAGGGCGAGCCCGTCGTCCGCCTGGCGGACGCGGACGCCCCGGTCGTGCTTGCCGCGGGTGAGCAGCCGGAGCGGCCCCCGGCGGCCCGCCTGGTCGACGACGCCGAACGACTCCTCGACGGCCCGGCCGGCGACCGCGGCGATCGCTCCCGTGGTCATCGTCACGCGCCCGAGGTCGGTCTCCCGCAGCACGACCGTGCCCTTCTTCACGGCGCGAGTCTAGTGCGCGCGCTCCGCGTGCCGGGAGGCGCGGCGCCTCGCCGGCTCCGCCGCCGGGAGCGCTCAGCGACGTCAGGCAGGCGGCCTGGAGGCCGGCTCCGCGGCCGGGAGGGCACGCCGGCCGGTCGCGTCAGAGGGCTTTGGTGACCTTGCCGGCCTTGAGACAGCGCGTGCAGACGTAGTCGCGCGTCGGCTTGCCGTCGAGGACGAGCCGGACCCGCTGGAGGTTCGGGTTGAAGCGGCGCTTCGTGGCCACCATCGAGTGCGACCGGTTGTTCCCGGACGCGGGCTTCTTCCCACAGATGGCGCAGACCCTCGACATGCGGCCGGCCATGGTAGCAACGTCGGGGAACCGCGGTCCCCCGCGAACGCCCTCCTGCAGCTGGTAGACCCGGGAGCGCTCTGCCGTGGCGGGCGGCTCAGCGAGCCGCGGCAGCCCGCAGGTTCGCGAAGAGGTCGGCCATCTCGAGCGCCGTGCGCACGGCCTCGGCGCCCTTGTCGACCCTCGGGGCCGCCTGATCCGGCCGGTCGAGGGTCAGGACGCCGAACGCCACGGGAACGCCGGTCTCGATCGCGGCCAGCTGGAGCCCCGAGGCCGCTTCGCTGGCCACGTAGTCGAAGTGGGGCGTGTCCCCGCGGATCACGCACCCGAGCGCCACGACACAGGCGAAGCGTCGCGTCTTCGCAAGCGCCATCGCCGCGATCGGGAGCTCGAAGGCGCCCGGGACCGGCATCACCGTGATCGAGCCCCGCTCGACGCCGGCGGCGCTGAGCTCGTCGAGCGCGGACTCGAGGAGGCGGCGCGTGACGTGGCCGTTGAAGCGGCTCACCACGATTCCGACCGCCCGTCGCCCTCCCCGAGGCTCGCCCTCGAGCACCGGGTACCCCGGTGGGATCGAGAGCTCGCCGGGCGCGTGCTCGGCGCTGCTCTCTGCAGAGGCCGGCACGTCGTCGCGCTCCGTCTCGACGACGGCCTCCTCGGCGGCCACGGCCTGCGCTGCGTCCGGCTCCCCGTCGACATCTTCGGCGGCGGCCGGCGCGTCCTCGGCTACGCGCGTCTCGACCGGCCCGGCGCCGGAGCCCGGCTCCGGGGCGGACCCGTCTCGGTCCTCGACGGAGTCGCTCGGCCATCCGCCGAGGACGTTCTCGCTCGCACGCTCCAGGTCGTCGCCCTCGCCTGCCCACGACCGCTCGTCCTCCGGCCGGTCGCGATCGTCCATTCGGTTCACCCCACCTTCCTCAGACGTCGTCCGGGTCGTAGCGCTCGTCCTGGTGGCGAAGCCTCTCCCCGATCGTGTGGCCGAGCTTCTCGCGCTTCGTCGCCAGGTACTCGCGGTTCTCGTCGTTCGGCTCCACCTCGATCGGCTCCTGGGAGACGACCGTCAGCCCGTAGCCGCGGATGCCGGAGATCTTGCGCGGGTTGTTCGTCAGCACCCGGATCGTGGTCAGGCCGAGATCCGTGAGGATCTGGGAGCCGATCCCGTACTCGCGCGCGTCGGCCTTGAACCCGAGCTCCAGGTTCGCCTCGACCGTGTCGCGACCCTGCTCCTGGAGCTCGTAGGCCCGGAGCTTGTTGAGCAGCCCGATCCCCCGTCCCTCCTGGGCGAGGTAGAGGAGCACGCCCATCCCCTCCTGCTCGATCCGCGCCAGAGCGCGCTCGAGCTGCTGGCCGCAGTCGCAGCGCTTCGAGTGGAACACGTCCCCCGTGAGGCACTCGGAGTGGACACGGACGAGGACGTCCTCCTTGCCGTCGACGTCGCCCTTGACGAGCGCGACGTGCTGCTTCCCGGTCAGCGTCTCGCGGTAGGCGACGGCCTGGAAGTCGCCGTAATCGGTCGGCAGGCGGACCGACACGACCCGCTCGATCAGCCGTTCCGTGCGCCGCCGGTACTCGATCAGGTCGGCGACGGTCACCAGCTTCAGCCCGTGGCGCTCGCAGAACTCGACGAGGTCCGGGACCCGGGCCATCGTCCCGTCCTCGTTCATGATCTCGCAGACCACCCCTGCCGGCGAGAGGCCCGCGAGCGTGGCGAGGTCGACGGCCGCCTCCGTCTGGCCCGACCGCTTCAGCACGCCCCCCGCGCGGGCGCGGAGAGGGAACACGTGCCCGGGGTGGACGAGATCCTGGGCGGTCGAGGTCGGGTCGACAGCGACCTGGATCGTCCGGGCGCGGTCGGCTGCCGAGATGCCGGTCGAGACGCCGTCGCGGGCCTCGATGGAGACGGTGAAGGCCGTCGCGAACGGGGCCTCGTTCTGGTCGGTCATCTGGCGCAGGCCGAGCTCGTCGCAGCGCTCGGGCGTGAGGCAGAGGCAGATCAGCCCTCGGCCGTGCGTCGCCATGAAGTTGACCGCGTCGGGCGTCACGAACTGCGCTGCCATCGTCAGGTCACCCTCGTTCTCGCGGTCCTCGTCGTCCACGACGACCACGAACCGCCCGGCGCGGATCTCCTCGATCGCCTCTTCGATCTTGGCGAACGGGCTCGTCGTCACTGCGCTCACCGGGCCATCGTAGCCTGGGTCAAGTAGAGCCTCTGGCCCCCAGGAGGCGCTCGACGTACTTCGCGAGCACGTCGATCTCGAGGTTCACGGGCTGCCCCGGGACGAGGTCGCGCAGCGTCGTCGCCGAGAGCGTGTGCGGGACGAGCGCGACGGCGAAGGCGTCCTCGAGGAGCTCGGCGACCGTGAGCGAGACGCCGTCGACCGTGATCGACCCCTTCTCGACGCAGTAGCGGAGCACCTCCGGCGGCGCCTCGACGACCACGCGAAGGCCCTCTCCCTCCGCCTCGACCGAGCCGATCCGCCCGACGCCGTCGACGTGGCCCTGGACGAGGTGCCCTCCGAGCGGGTCACCTGCCCTGAGCGCCGGCTCGACGTTGACCTCACCGCCGTCCTGCACCTGCCCGAGGGTCGTGCGCCCGAGGGTCTCGCCGACCGCGTGGAAGCGCAGGCGACCCTCGTCGACGGCCTCCGCGGTGAGGCAGACGCCGGCGATGGCCACGGAGTCTCCGACACCCGTGGACGCCGCGGTCACGGGGGCCTCGACGACGAGCGTCCGCCCGGCCTCGCCGCCCTCCGCCTCGACCACGCGCCCGACCTCGCGCACGATCCCGGTGAACACGACGCGAGGCTACCGCCCTAGACCTCGTCGCGCAGCCGCCAGTCGAGCAGGACATCGGCGCCCACGAGCTCCACGGTCGGCTCACCGAGGTCGAGCGGCTCCGGCAGCTCGCCCAGCCCCGCGGGGCCGCCGCCCGCGAGCACGGGCGCGACGAACACGAGCAGGCGGTCGACCCAGCCGTGTGCCAGGAACGACGCCGCGATCGTCGGCCCACCCTCGAGCAGGAGGGACTGGACGCCCTCGGCGGCCAGGGCTCCCAGCTCCTCCTCGGTACGGCCGCTCCGGAGCTCGAGCTCCGAGCCGTCCGGAAGCGGCCCCCGGCCGAACGCGAGCCGCCGCGGCGGGCGGACGACGGGGACGTCGCGGGCGTCGAGCCGCGGCGCGTCGGCGTGCACGGTGCCCATGCCCACCCCGACGGCGTCGACCGAGGCGCGCAGCTCGTGGACGCGGCGACGGGCGGCGACGCCGCTCACCCAGCGACGGCGCGGCACCGCCGCACGACCGTCGACCGAGAGTGCGAGCTTGAGGATCACGTACGGGCGTCCTAGCGCCGCCCAGGTCCGCCAGGCCTCGTTCTGCCGCCTCGCCTCCCGAAGGTCGAGCAGCTCGGTCTCGACCCCGGCCTGCCGGAGCCTCACCGCCCCTCCCCCTCCGCTCGGGCTCGGGTCGCGGCACCCGGCGACGACGCGCGCGACGTGCGACTCGAGAATCCGGTCGACGCACGGTGGTGTGCGGCCGTGGTGGGCGCAGGGCTCCATCGTCACGAAGAGCGTCGCGCCGCCTGCCCCGGCCCCGGCCTCGTCGAGAGCAACCACCTCCGCGTGCCTGCCTCCGGCCGGCTCGGTGACACCCTCGCCGAGCGTCGTCCCGTCCGCTGCGACGACAACCGCTCCGACCGTGGGGTTCGGGTACCCGTTGCCCGGCGAGCGGTCGACCAGCTCGAGGGCGCGTTCGATGCTCACGCGGCGGCTGCGGCGAGGCGGAGGTACGCGGCCGCGGGATCCGCAGCACCGAACACGGCGCTGCCGGCGACGAACAGCGACGCCCCGGCCCGGCGGAGAGAAGCGATGTTGACCTCCCCCACGCCCCCGTCGACCTGGATCGGGACGTCCACGAGCGTCGCGAGCTCGAAGACCCTGTCGACCGCCTCGGGCATGAACGCCTGCCCCGAGTAACCCGGGTCGATCGCCATGCAGAGGATCAGCTCGGCGCTCGCCTCGGCAGCGGCGGCCGCCGCCCGCCCGGGGCTCGTCTCCGGGTTGAACACGACCCCCACCGAGAGCCCCAGCGAGCGAGCGCGCTCCGCGACCGCCGCGGGGTCGCCCGCGACCTCGACGTGGAAGGTGACCGAGTCCGCGCCGGACGACGCGAACTCCTCGAAGTGGTGTGCCGGGTCGTCCACCATCAGATGGCAGTCGAGCACCCCGCCCGCCTCGTGGATCACCGGGGCGATCGAGCGGAGCACGACCGGCCCGATGGTCACGGGCGGCACGAAGTGGCCGTCGCCGCAGTCGAAGTGGAAGACGCGGCACCCCACCGCGAGCAGCGCGTCGATCTGCTCGCCGAGCCGCCGGAAGTCCGCCGCGTAGAGCGACGGCTCCACCTCGGCTCCGCCGCGAATCCAGTCGCTCCACGCCACGCCGCGATCGTACTCGGGGCGCCGAGCGGCGCCCGTGACAGGGTGTCCGCGGTCGGGGCGCTCAGGGCCTGGTCAGCCGCGCGACGAAGAAGCCGCTGGTGCCGTGCACGTGCGGCAGCGTCTGGAGCAGCTCGGGGCGGGAGCGACGGCGGAACGAGGGCCATTCATCGCCGAGCGAGGCGTCGAGCTCGACCAGGCCCTCGCCGACGGCCTGGTCGACGATCTCCTCGTTCTCCGCCGCGTTGACGGTGCAGGTGGAGTAGACGACCGTCCCGCCCGGCCTCACGCGCTCGATCGCCGCGCGCAAGAGCTCTCCCTGGAGCTCCGGCAGCGGCTCGGCCCTCCAGCGGAGATCCGGGCGCGAGTCGAGCACCCCGAGACCGGAGCAGGGCGCGTCGACGAGCGCGCGGTCGAAGCCATGGAGCTCGGACGGCAGCTCGCGCGCGTCCGCGTGCACGACCCGGACGTTCGACGCGCCGAGACGGCGCGCGGACTTCTCGAGCTGCGCGGCCCGGGCCTCGTCGACCTCGACGGCGACGACCTCGCCGGCGAGCATCGTCGCCTTGCCCCCGGGCGCCGCGCAGAGGTCGAGCGTGCGCTCCCCCTCGCGCGCGCCGACGGCGTGCCCGACGAGCTGGGACCCGCGGCTCTGCGGCCAGATGCGCCCCTCCGCGAGCGCCTGCTCGTCGACGCGGTCGACGACCCATGCCCCGGGGATCAGCGGGTCCTCGCTGCCGGTGATCGTGCCGCGGACGAGCCTGACCGCCGTCTCCGGCTCGTCGTTCTGGGCGACCATCAGCGCGCGGGCCTCCTCGGGGCCGAGCTCGCGCCACCACGTCTCCGCGACCCAGTCCGGGTAGGAGTGGCGCAGAGCGGCCTCCTTCGCGGTGTGCTCGGGAAGGGCCTCGCAGAGCACCCGCGCCCCGTCGGCGAGCCGGCGGAGGACGGCGTTCGCGAACGAGACTGCCCGTTCCAGGCCCGCCCCGCGGACGAGCTCCACCGACTCGTTGACGGCGGCGTAGCGTGGGACGCCGTCGAGGAACGCCAGCTGGTACGCGCCGAGGCGCAGCGCCGCGCGCACGGGTGGGTCGAGCTTTCGCACGGGTCGCCGGCCGAGCTCCTCGATCGCGTGGTCAAGTGTCCGCACCCGCTGGACGGAGCCGTACGCGAGCCGCCGGGCGAGCGCCCGGTCGCGGTCATCGAGCGAGGCCGACTCCGAGCGGAAGGCGCGGTCGGCGTACGCGCCGTCCTCGAAGACCCGCCGCAGCACGGCGAAGGCCGTGCGCCGGGCAGGTGACACCTCGCTCACCTGAGCCCGCGGCGCCACGCCTCGGCGGACATCCTCCGGCCGCCCTCCGGCTGCACCTCGAGCGGCTCGAACCGCCCGTCGGCGCCGACCCTGGCCCGCCACACGGTCACCCGCCGCCCCTCGAGCTCCGCTCTCGCGCCGATGTGGGGACTGAGCGCCCTGACGACGCGCACCAGCTCCTCGGCCGGGCGGGTGAGGTCGAGCCATCGGTCCTCCGGACGGATCTTCTCCGCGTACGTCGGCTCACCCTGCTGCGGCTCGAACCGCGGCTCGGGCCGGGCGAGCACGTCGTTGAGCAGCAGGGCCGCGGCCTCTGCCGCCCTCGCGTACACGGCGCCCGCATCGTCCTCGGGGCCGATCGGGAAGGCATCCTGTGCAGCGACGGGGCCGGCGTCGAGCGCGGCGACCGTCTCGTGGATCGTGACACCGGTCTCCGCGTCGCCGGCCATGATCGCCCGCTCCACGGGCGCGGCTCCCCGCCACCGCGGCAGCAGGGACGGGTGCACGTTCAGCCAGGCACGCTGCGAGAGCAGCTCGCTCGGGACGAGGAGCCCGTAGGCGCAGACGACCACCGTGGCAGCGTCGAGCTCGAGCCCGGCCGCCGGCCGCTCGGGCTGCAGGATGGGGATCCCGAGCCGCTCCGCGACCTCCTTGGCAGGTGGCGCCGCGAGCCGGCGTCCCCTCCCGGCCGGGGCGTCGGGGCGGGTCAGCAGGGCAGCTACGTCGTGCCGCTCGGCGAGTCGCTCCAGCACGTCCGCACCGAACGGCGCGGTGGCGGCAACGGCGATCCGGGCCACGAGCCCTGCTACGAGGTGAGCACGAGCCGGGGGCGCAGCCGGCCCAGCGCCTCGCGGCGAGACTCCGCGTCACTGCGTTCGAGCATCAGCCTGCCGTCGAGGTGGTCGGCCTCGTGTTGCACGATCCGCGCGGGAAGCCCCTCGAGCTCGAGCGCAACAGGCTCTCCGTCGATGTCCTGGGCGGCGAGCGAGACCCGCGTCGCACGCTCGACGGGGACGCGCACCGAACCCAGCGAGAGGCACCCCTCGACGTCGACCTCGGTCTCGTCGCCGACCGACGTCACGACGGGGTTCACCAGCACGTGGTCCTCGCCGTCGAGCGTGCAGACGAACATGCGCCGCAGGATCCCGACCTGCGTCGCCGCGAGCCCGATCCCGTCCGCGTCGTGCATCAGCCCGATCATCCGCTCGCTCACCTTGCGGAGCTCGGCGTCGAAGGACTCGACCACGTCGGCGCGCATGCGCAGCACCGGGTCCCCGTACTGGCGGATCTGCGAGAGCGCGATCTCCTTGCGGACAAGCCGCTCCGCCTGCTCCTGCGCCTCGGCCTCGGTCAGCTCGTCGTGCTCGGGGTCGTCGTCGTGCTCGTCGCCGTGATGGTGCTCGTGCTCTGCCACGAGGCGAGTCTAGCCTTCGGCGGGGCCGATCACGGCCTGCGTCTGGAGCGTGCGGGAGACGAGCCGGCCCGCCTCGTCTCGGACGTCGACCTGCACGACGATCGTCATACGGCCGGCGTGGACGAGCCCCGCGCGCGCGGTCACGGAGCCCTCACGGACCGCTGCGAGGAAGTTCGTCTTCGCCTCGATCGTCGCCGTCGTCGCGCCTGGCTGCAGATTGAGGAAGGCGAGCGTGGCGGCCGCGACGTCCGCGAGAGACATCAGGTACCCACCGTGCAGAACGCCCGCAGCCGTGCAGCGTTCGGGCGCCCAGGCGCCGCGGACGACGACGGCTTCCGGGCTGCCCTCGACACCCTCGAAGCCGAGCAGCGCCGCCAGGGGCATCGCCTCGCGGATCATCGCGGTGACGCGCTCGTCCATCCGGCGCGTCCTACAGGGACTGGGGGTCGACATCGACGACTGCGGTCAGCCCGTCGCGGCGCATCGTTCGCGCCGCCGCGGCGAGGAGCGCCGACGCCCGACGGGCGAGCGCCCGCGGCTGCGTCGTCTTCGCGATCAGCTGCGCCCTGTGACGCCCTCGCAGCCGGAGCACCGGCGCCGGCCCGAGCAGCACCGCGTCGTCCGCGTCGAGCCGTCCCCGCAGCTCGCGCAGCGCCGCGAGCGGGGCGCCCGGCTCGGGGCCGGCGACCAGGATCGAGACGAGGTGGCGGAAGGGCGGGTAGCCGAGGACCTCACGGCGCTCGAGCTCGCCCGCGAGGAACCCGGCGACGTCGTGGTTGACCGCGTGTCGGAGCGGCGTGGCGTCGGGCTGGAACGTCTGCACCAGGACCCGGCCGGGCGCGTCGCGGCCGCTGCGCCCTGCGAGCTGGGTCACGAGCTGGAACGTTCGCTCCTCGGCCCGGAAGTCGGGGAGGGAGAGCCCCGTGTCGGCGTCGACGACCGCAGCGAGGGCGACCCCCGGCAGGTGGTGCCCCTTCGCGACCATCTGCGTGCCGACGAGCACCGCACGGTCGGCGGAGCCGAAGCGCTCGAGCACGTCGCGCACAGCCCCGCCGCGGCCCGAGACGTCCGCATCGAGCCGGAAGCGCTCGAGCTCCGGCATCCGTCGCTCCAGCTCGGTCTCGAGGCGCTGGGTGCCGGCACCGATGCGCGCGAGCTCGACCGAGCCGCACTCGGGGCACTCGCGTGGCACCTGCTCGCTGCGCCCGCAATGGTGGCAGTGCAGGGCGTGGTCGGCATGCAGGGTGAGCGCGACGTCGCAGTCGGTGCAGCGCCGCGAGACGCCGCAGGCGCGGCAGTGAACGGCGGGCGCGACGCCGCGGCGGTTGAGCATCAGGATCGCCCGGCCGCCGTCCTCCACGAGCACGCCGAGTGCCTCGAGCAGCGGCGCCGAGAGCGGGTAGCCGGCCTCGCGGCGCAGATCGACGAGTCCCACGCGCGGCATCGGCGCGCCGATGCGCGCGGGGAGCGACGAGCGCCGCAGGCGCGCCCAGCTCTCCGGCCTCGGCGTGGCCGAGCCGTACACGGCGACCGCCCCCTCGAGGGCGGCGCGCTTGGCGGCGACCGTGCGCGCGTCGTAGCGCGGGTCCGACTCCTGCTTGTAGGCGGTGTCGTGCTCCTCGTCGACGACGATCAGGCCGACCCCGCGCATCGGCGCGAACACCGCCGAGCGCGCGCCGACCACGATCCTGGCCTCCCCCCGGGCGATCCGGTCGCGCTCGTCGCGTCGCTCTGCGTCGCCGAGCGACGAGTGCAGGATCGCGACCTGGTCGCCGAACCGGTTCCGGAAGCGTCCCACGGTCTGCGGCGCGAGCCCGATCTCCGGGACCAGCACGATCGTCCCCAGACCCCGCGCGAGTGCCGTGGCGCAGGCCTGGAGGTACACCTCCGTCTTGCCGCTGCCGGTCGGCCCATCGAGCAGGATGTGCTCGCCGACGCCCTCGTCGAGCGCGGCGACGATCCGCTCGACCGCAGCCTGCTGGCCCGGGGTCAGCGCGGAGGGCTCCGGCTCGCCGCCGAAGGACTCGCGGGACGCCGGCGACGGGCGCTCTCCACGCGGCGAGCGGCGACGCGGGGCGACGAGCTCGAAGGCCCGGGCCGGTGTCGAGCCGTAGTAGTCCGCGAGCCAGAGGGCGAGATCGACGAGCGGCGCGGGGATCTCGTCGAGAAGCTTTCCGGCGGCGACGGGGACGATCCCGGGGGGAGCCTCGACCCCGACGTCGGAGACCACCCCCCGGGTCGCGCTCCGGCCGAGGCGCACCGCGACGACCGCGCCCTTCGCGACGCTCTCGGGGACGTCATAGGTGAACGGCCGTGCGAGCGAGCGGGTCGAGACGAGGGGATAGACGGTGGCGAAGGGCATCGGCGACCAACGTACCCGCGCGTCCGGCGGTGGCGACTCGCTCGCGCATGCCTGCGGAGGAGGGTAAGGTCTGCCTTACATGAGCGGTACCACAATCCGTCTCGACGCGGTCACGAAGCGCTTCGGCGACGTGGTCGCCGTGGACGGTGCCCAGCTCGAAGTCGCGCGCGGCGAGATCGTGGCCCTGCTGGGCCCGTCGGGCTGCGGCAAGACGACACTGCTCCGCACGATCGCGGGCTTCGAGCGACCCGACGGCGGGGCGATCGAGATCGGCGGCAGGCCCGTCGCGGGCGACGGCGCCTGGCTGCCTCCGGAGGCGCGCGGCGTCGGGATGGTGTTCCAGGACTACGCGCTCTTCCCGCACCTGACCGTGGCGGAGAACGTCGGCTTCGGGCTACCAAGGCGCGATCGAGCGCGCCGTGTGCCGGCGCTGCTCGCGCTCGTCGACCTCTGCGGGCTCGGCGGCCGCTACCCGCACGAGCTCTCCGGCGGCCAGCAGCAGCGCGTTGCCCTCGCACGGGCGCTCGCGCCGGCCCCGGCGATCGTCCTGCTCGACGAGCCGTGGTCGAACGTCGACCCCCAGCTGCGCGCGGAGCTTCGCAACGAGGTCTCGTCCGTCCTCCGCCCGCTCCGGGTCACCGCGATCCTGGTGACCCACGATCGCGAGGAGGCGTTCTCGCTCGCCGACAGAATCGCGCTGATGCGAGACGGCACGATCGTCCAGGTCGGGACGCCGGAGGAGCTCTACTTCGCTCCCGCCAACCGCTGGTCGGCGGAGTTCCTCGGTGCCGGCAACGTCCTCCCCGGACAGGTCGCGGCCGGAGCGGTGCACACTTCGATCGGCGTGTTCCCGGCCAACGGCTTCGCCGGGCCCGTCGAGGTGCTGGTGCGGCCCGAGCTGGTCGCGCTCGCCCCCGATCCCGACGGGCAGGGCGAGGTCGTCGCGCGGGAGTTCCGCGGGCACGACGTCTTCTACCGGGTTCGCGTGGACGGGCTCGAGGTCGTCTCCCAGCGGCCCTCGAACGAGGTCGTGCCGCTCGGGGCGCGCGTCGCGGTCCACCTGCACGACGGGCGCGTCGCGGTTCTCCGCTAGGTCGACTCGCCTCGTTGTAAGGTGCGCCTTACAAAGTTACCTTGGCACACCTTGCTTCGGGAGGACGAATGAGAGCCATGACAGCGCTGGCTGTGCTCCTCGCGGCGGCCGCGGTCGCCGGTTGCGGGAGCGACGGGTCGGACGGCCCGATCACCGTCTACTCGGGGCGTGAAGAGGAGCTCGTGGCGCCTCTCTTCGACCGGTTCACCGAATCCACCGGCATCGACGTCGAGGTTCGCTACGGCGACTCGGCCGAGCTCGCGGCGACCATCGCCGAGGAGGGGGACAACTCGCCGGCCGACGTGTTCTTCGCGCAGGACCCCGGCTCGCTCGGCGCGGTCGACGAGCAGCTCGCCGAGCTGCCGGCCGAGACGCTGGATCGCGTCGCGGAGCGATTCCGCGACGCCGACGGCCGCTGGGTCGGAACGTCGGGCCGGGTCCGCGTGCTCGTCTACAACACGGATCGCCTCGAGGAGGGCGAGCTTCCGAGCTCCGTCCTGGAGCTGACGCAGCCGGAGTGGCAGGGCCGCGTGGGCATCGCCCCGACGAACGCCTCGTTCCAGGCGTTCGTGACGGCGATGCGACTCTCCCTCGGCGACGATCGCACCCGCGAGTGGCTCGATGGCATGAAGGACAACGGCGCGAAGACGTACGAGAGGAACACCCCGATCGTCGAGGCCGTGGCGTCCGGCGAGATCGACGTGGGCCTCGTCAACCACTACTACCTCGCGCTCGTGCTCGAGGAGCAGCCCGACGCCCCCATCGCCAACCACCTGTTCGAGGCCGGCGACCCGGGGACACTCGTCAGCGTCGCGGGCGCGGGCGTGCTCTCGAGCACCGACCAGGAGGACGACGCCGAGGCGTTCGTGGAGTTCCTGCTCTCGGACGATGCACAGCGCTTCTACGTCGACGAGGCCGAGGAGAACGAGTACCCGCTCGTCGACGGGGTCGACCCGCCGGAGGGGCTCGTGCCCCTCGCCGAGATCGAGGGGCCGGACGTCGCGCTGACCGCGTTCGGTGCCGAGCTCGAGCAGACGGTCGAGCTCCTGCGCCAGACCGGCTGGCTGACGTGAACGTGAGCGCGGAGCTGCTCCCTCCGTGAGCACGGCCCGGGGAGGCCGGCCCTCCGGGGACGGCCCGCGGCCGCCACTCGCCCTCGCGCTCGCCGCGAGCGTGGTGGTCGCGCTCCTCCTCCTTCCGCTCGCCTACCTCGTGATCCGGGTCGCGGACGGCGGCCGCGCGCTCGACCTCCTCTGGGACTCCTCGACGCTCCGCCTCGTCGTCGACACGGTGTTGCTCGTCGTCGGCGTCGTCGTCGCGGCGATCGTCGTCGCCGTTCCCACCGCCTGGCTCGTGACCCGCACCGATCTCCCCGGGCGACGGCTCTGGGCGGTCGCGGCCGCCCTGCCACTCGTGATCCCGAGCTACGTTGCGGCGTTCTGCCTGCTCGGGTTCTTCGGGGAGCGGGGCCTGCTCCAGCAGGCGCTCGGCGTCGAGCGGCTCCCCGACCCGACCGGGTACTGGGGCGCCGTCGCGGCGCTGACGCTGTCGACGTACCCGTACGTGTTCATCCTCACGCAGGCGGCGCTCCGCGATCTGGATCCGGCGCTCGAGGAGGCGGCACGCGGCCTCGGCGTCTCGCGGTCCCGGGCGCTCCTTCGCGTGACGTTGCCCGCCGTGCGCCCCTCGATCGCCCTCGGCTCGCTGCTCGTCGCGCTCTACGCGCTCTCCGACTTCGGGGTCGTCTCGCTGATGCGCTACGACTCGCTCACCCGGGCGATCTACGTCCAGTACCGCAGCCTGTTCGACCGAACACCGGCTGCGGTGCTCGCGCTGGTGCTCGTCGCGCTCACGGCCGTCGCGCTTGCGCTGGAGCTCCGTACACGAACGCGGGGACGGCTCTGGCGGACGAGCCCGGGTGCGGCCCGACGCGCCCGGCCCGTCGAGCTCGGCAGGGCGCGGTACCTCGGCATGGCGTGGTGCGCGGCCGTGACGGGCTTCTTCCTCGTCCTTCCCGCGGTGGTCTTGCTCTACTGGCTCGCCCGGGGGATCGAGAACGAGCGAGGGCTCGACGTGCCGTGGAGCGAGGCGACGCACTCGCTCGGCGCATCCGGGTTGGCGGCGGTCGTCACGCTCGCCGCCGCGGTCCCGGTCGCCGTGCTGGCGCACCGGTACCCGTCTCGTACGTCGCGCGTGCTCGAGCGGCTCTCCTACGCGGGCAATGCCCTCCCGGGGATCGTCATCGCCCTGTCGCTCGTGTTCTTCGCCGCCCGCTACGCGTCGCCGGTCTACCAGACCCTCGGGCTGCTCGTCTTCGCGTACGCGGTCAGGTTCTTCCCCCAAGCCCTGTCGGGGCTCGACACGGCTCTGGCCCGAGTCAGCCCCCGTGTGGAGGAGGCCGCGCGGGGACTGGGCCGGGGCCCCTTCGCGACGATGTGGCTCGTCACGGTGCCGCTCGCCCGCTCCGGGGCGCTTGCCGGAGCCGCGCTCGTGTTCCTCTCTGCGATGAAGGAGCTGCCGGCGACGCTCCTGCTGCGCCCCATCGGCTTCGACACGCTCGCGACGGAGATCTGGGGCGCGACGCAGGTCGGGGCCTACTCGCAGGCCGTGGTCCCGGCTCTCCTCCTGATCGTGCTGTCCGCGCCCGTGCTCTGGCTCGTGCACGGTGACCGGAGGGAGCTCGCCGAGCCCGGCGGTTAGACTGCGCCCCGATGGCGGGCCACGGGCACTCGATCGACGAGTACCTCGAAGTGATCTACTTCCTCGCCTTCCCGATCGGCGAGTACCGGCCCGCGGGCGAGAGCGCCATCGCCTCCCGCGTCGCCGAGATGCTCGGCGTCTCGCGCGCGTCCGCGGGCGAGATGCTGAAGCGCCTCGAGACCGAGGGCCTCGTCGAGCGCGGCGAGCAGAAGGAGGCCATCCTCACTCCGTCCGGGATCGAGCGCGCGGAGAAGGTCGTCCGCAAGCACAGGATCATCGAGCGGTTCCTCACCGACTTCATGGGCTACACGGCCTCGGAGTCGCACGTCCATGCAGACGAGATGGGTGACACCTTCAGCGAGGAGATGATCGAGCGGATGTACGAGCGCCTGGGACGGCCCGACCGCTGCCCGCACGGGTGGCCCGTCGAGCCCGAGGTCGAGCAGACCGAGAACGTCGGCCTGGTCGCGCTCGCGGAGCTCGCGCCCGGCCAGCGCGGCGAGATCGTCCGCCTCGCCGAGCACGACGGCGACCTGCTCCACTGGTTCTACGACGAGGGGTACGTCCCCGGCTCCAACGTGGAGATGCGCGAGGCCCAGCCCGCCGCCGGGCAGCTCAAGGTCGTGCTCGACGACGGCGAGCGGGCGATCGGCGAGAAGGCCGCCCAGGGCCTCTACGTCCGCGTGGCGGCGTAGACGCGCGGCTTACATCCGGCTTACGCTCCGCTCACCGGATGCGAACGGCGCCGTGGTTCGCTTCCACGCAGGACCTCGTCGGGAAGGAGCTCGTCACGTGACCAGGATCGTCGCACTCGTCGCCGCCGTTGCCGCCGTCGCCTCGCTCGCGGTCGGAGCCTCCACCGCAGCCGCAGCCGAGCGGCCCTCTCTCGCCGACGACGTCGCGGCGCGGCTCGGAATCTCGCCGGAGCGTCTCCGCGAGGCCTTCCGGTCAGCGCTGGCGGCGCGGATCGATGCAGCAGTGGCCGCGGGAAGGCTGACTCCCGCGCAGGCCGCGAGGCTCGAGAAGCGCATCGCGAATGCGAAGGGGCTCGGGATCGGGATCCGGAAGGGCTTCGCGCAGAAGCACCGGGCGTTCGTGAAGCGGGTCGCCGCCAAGGGCCACGGCCTCGGCGCGGCCGCCGCGTACCTCGGGATGACGCGCGCCGAGCTCAGGGCGGAGCTTCGGAACGGGCACTCCCTGGCCCAAATCGCCGTCGCCAAGGGCAAGAGCGTCGACGGTCTCGTCGCCGCGATGCTCGCCAGGGCGAAGGAGCGCGCCTCGAAGGCGGTCACGAACGGACGGCTCACGCAGCAGCGGGCGGACGCGCTGCTCGCACGCCTGACGGAGCGCGTCGAGCGGCTCGTCCAGCGCGTGCCGGCGAGGCGCTAGACGGAGGTCGGAGTGGTGAGCCCGGCGGCCGCGCGGAGCGCGTCCGCCTTGTCGGTGCGCTCCCAGGTGTAGTCCGCCGAGTCGGTGCGGCCGAAGTGCCCGTAGGCGGCCGTCTTCGCGTAGATCGGGCGGAAGAGGTCGAGGTCGCGTACGATCGCGCCCGGGCGCAGGTCGAAGTGCTCCAGCACCAGCTCGGTGATCCGCTCGTTCGTCAGACCCGTCGCCTCGGTGCCGAACGTGTCCACGAGCACGCTCATCGGGTGCGCGACCCCGATCGCGTAGGCAACCTGCACCTGGCAGCGGTCGGCGAGCCCGGCCGCGACGACGTTCTTGGCGACGTAGCGGGCGGCGTAGGCGGCCGAGCGGTCGACCTTGGTCGGGTCCTTGCCCGAGAACGCGCCGCCGCCGTGCGGGGCGGCGCCGCCGTAGGTGTCGACGATGATCTTGCGGCCGGTGAGGCCGGCGTCCCCATCGGGGCCGCCGATCACGAACTTGCCGGTCGGGTTCACGTAGAGCTCGGCCTCGGGGCACATCCACCCGTCGGGCAGCGTGGCCCGGATGTATGGCCGAACCAGCTCGCGGATCTCCTCGGTGGCGCAGCCCTCGGCATGCTGGGTCGACAGGACCACC